>DHRK01000030.1:67340-97539 GCA_002410325.1 Syntrophomonas sp. UBA5314 | reverse complement strand
ATACTGGACGTATTGCGATTGACGACAACGCAGTTATGCGAAAATTTAACCGACGAGTAATATAAGAATTAGAGTTAACAGAGTACTAAGTGCTGGAATTTCAACTTAAGGAGGCTTAATAACAGTATATGAACTTTATGGATGAATACCTGAAAAAACAAGTGACGGCTGATGAAGCGGTCAAGGTTGTGAAATCGGGGGACTGGATCGACTATGGACCGATCAACGCTCAGGTAGTGGCTCTGGACCAGGCTCTGGCCCGGAGAAAGGATGAACTGCGCGATGTCAAGGTTTGGAGTCTGTTGACTCTGAAACCTCCCAAGATAGTCGAAGTCGATCCGGAAGGGGAGTCATTCATCTGGAACAGCTGGCATCTGTCAGGCCTGGACCGAAAAATAGCCGGTACTGGAAGAGCAGTCTATTATTCATCGATCCGCTATTCCGAACTGCCCCGTTATGTCAGGGAACATATTGAACCGCTCGATGTCGCCATGCTGCAAGTGGGCCCCATGGACAAACATGGATATTTTAATTTCGGCCCGCAAAATTCGCACTGTAAAGCGATCTGCGACCGCGCCCGAACCGTGATTGTAGAAGTCAATGAAAGGATGCCCCGTTGTTTGGGAGGCTTTGAAGAAGCGATCCATATATCGCAGGTAGACTACATCGTGGTGGGTGACAATCAGCCCCTGGTGCAGCTGCCGTCAATTCCCTCCAGCGAGGTGGATAAAGCAGCCGCCCGTTTGATCATAGAAGAAATGAGTGACGGCTGCTGCGTCCAACTGGGCATCGGGGGCATGCCCAACGCGGTCGGCAAGATGATCGCGGTGTCTGATTTAAAGAACCTGGGCTGTCATACGGAGATGCTGGTTGATGCCTATGTAGACATGTACTATGCCGGGCGTTTGACCAACACCGAAAAAAACATCGATCCGGGCCGGATGGTGTATTCATTTGCCCTGGGGAGTCAAGCGGTTTATGACTTTATTGACGATAATCCGGGCTGTGCCATTTACCCGGTAAACTACACCAACAAACCCTCCATAGCCGCGTTAAATGACAAGCTGATCACCATTAACAACGCGGTTGAAGTCGATCTCTACGGTCAGGTATGCTCCGAATCGGCCGGGACCAGGATAATAAGCGGCACCGGCGGTCAGCTCGATTTTGTCGTCGCCGGTTATGAATCAAGAGGAGGGAAGTCCATCATCTGCTTGCCGTCCAGCAAGGTGGATAAAGACGGAAAGGCGCGGTCACGAATAGTGCCCACTCTGGCCAACGGAGCGATTGTCACCGATCCCCGTTCGGTAGCCCAGTATATAATAACCGAATACGGCAAATTCGAAATGAAGGGTAAAACGGTCTGGCAGAGGGCGGAAGGCCTTATCAACCTGGCCCATCCTGATTTCCGGGATGATCTGGTTAAATGCGCCGAAAACCAGGGCATCTGGCGCCGCTACCACAAAATGGCCGTCAGTTGATTTACCCGGTAAGGACAAAAGCAGTGAGGAGACGGGTTTGCCGTCTCCTCACTGCTTATTAAAGGCTGGTTAATTACTTTTTCAATGACTCAATTTCTTCTTCAACTTCCTGAGCGCCTTCGGCGTAAAATTTTTCTTCATCAGGTTCAAGCTCCTTGAGGAGTCTCAAAAATTCCCCAGCGTGAACCCTCTCTTCATCGGCAATATCCTTTAGCACTTCAATAGCCAGCTCATTGTCGGTGGATTCGGCTAACTGCATGTAGAGTTGGATAGCTTCATACTCGGCAGAAATCATAAACCGAATGGCCCTCACCAGCTCTGCATGGGTTAACTTGCGGTCTTTGGCCAGACCGGAAAACGGCTGCCCAAAATCAGGCATGTGGCATCCTCCTTTCTATGCCTCAATTGTACTTTATAAAGCAACATGCATACAAGCTACGATAAATAACGCTAAGCGTTCTAATTATGGGTGCTAGCGTATGAACAGGTTAATGAGATTGTAGATGCATATCGCCACCAGCGCGGAGGAAGGTATGGTTACGACCCAGGCCAGCAGGATTTGGCTGGCGATATTCCAACGCACCCCTTTAAAGCGTTTGGCGGCTCCCACTCCCATTATCGAGGACGAAACCACGTGGGTGGTGCTCACCGGCAGCCCGAGCAAACTGGCCCCCCATATAATAACGGAAGCGGTCAAATCAGCGGCAAAGCCGTTGATGGGCTCGATGCGAAATATTTTGCCGCCCATGGTGCGGATGATCTTCCAGCCTCCGGTCATGGTGCCTGCTGCCATGGCCAGGGCGCAGCAGATCATAACCCACAGGGGCACTTCAAAGCTTCCTATCAAACCCCCGCTGATGAGAACGATGGTGATGATACCCATGGATTTCTGGGCGTCATTCGAGCCATGGGCAAATGACGCCATGCAGGCGGAAAGCACTTGCAGTTTCCGGAAGCTGTTGTTAACCCGGTAAGGAGACCTATCAGAAAAGAACCAGAACAACAGGGTCATAACTATACTCCCAATGATTACGCCCAGGACAGGGGATATGATCAGGGAGGCAAAGATCTTACCGAAGCCATACCATTTCACCTGGTAAATTCCGAAGGAGCCAATGACCGCTCCGGTAAGTCCTCCGATCAAGGCATGGGAAGAACTGCTGGGGATGCCGAAGTACCAGGTAAAAAGGTTCCAAAATATAGCGGCAATCAGGGCGGCAATTAAGACAACCGGGGTGACAACCTCCGGGGCCACTATCTCTTTTCCTATGGTGGCTGCCACCGCGGTGCCGCTCAAAGCCCCCATGAAATTGAGCACTGCGGCAATTAAAATCGCGGTTCGCGGTGATAGGGCCTTGGTAGAAACTGAAGTGGCAATGGCATTGGCCGTGTCATGAAATCCGTTGATAAAATCAAAGATAAGCGCCAAAGCCACTACCAAGACGACTAAACCGATGCTAAACATTTGACACCTACCTCACTTTACCATTTCTCTATATTAATTTAACAAATCATGCTGTGCATTTCAGTTAAGGTTATGTAAAGCCCGTGTAAAGACAATGTTAAGATTCTTCCGGTGACCGTAGCCAGCGGTGTTCTACACACACTAGAGGGGAATGGGAGAGCTTGGGCACCCTTCCCGCAATTCTTGCCTATGGCCTGTATCAGGCAAAATACTTTATATCTTGAATAATGGGGCGGATAAGTGCTTCCTGTTAATTTGCGCCTGGATATAGGCTGTCTATTCCTATATAATTTGCTTGATGGCAGCAATCTTTAAAAATTAGAATAATGAACAGTCATTACCAAGCTTTGGACACAAATCCTGAATTCCATTTTGTCACAAAATAATTAGGGTAGCAATTATATCAGTGTTACTAAAAAAAGCTCCAAGATATGCTATATTCACTGTGTAATACATAATAAGGTAGCGAAAGCTTGCATATTCATGGTTATTGGCAGGATTCCGGCAAAATTTCGTAATATGGAAATACCTTCCCAAGCAGAGCTTATGCATTTATGGTATCATGCAATACTTAAACAGGATAGGCTTTCATGGAAGACTAAAGGTCTATAAATAACATGTTAATCAAACCGATTGCAGCTATAATTATATATATATATATGAACCTGTGCGAGGAGTTATAAGGGATGAGTATTGAAAACCGGGGAATCGATGAGGGGCTTTTCAGCCTCTTGTGCAAGCGCTGGGTAGCGGCTCCAACCCACCAGACTATGGATATGAAGCTGAACTATCTGGGCCAGGGAGAAGTGGGTGTAAAAGTTAAGCCGAATATAGGATATACAACGGTTAGGGGGAGGGTGCACGGCGGAATAATCGCCACGATTGCCGACACCGCTATGGGCTGGGCTATTCTAACCCTGGGCCGCAACTGCGTGACGGTGGATATGTATATAAACTATTTCAATCCGGTTTTTTGGGAAAATGAGCTGATAGCCGAAGGCAAAATCGTTCACGCCGGCAACCGGACGGTTGTTACTGAAGCCGCTCTGTACAATGAAAAAGGCGATTTGATTGCCAAAAGCAGGGGAACGTTTTCTTTAAAAAGGGGCAGCATTCAAGAGGATTATCAGAGCAATTAATAGCAGAGCCTCCCAAAAGTGTCTGGCAGGGAGTGCCGGTATCGCAAAATTGTCTCTCTATTATTAAGTAGAGGTTTTTTTAATTTACAATAAATTATTGATAAATAGCTGTATAACGCCGTATAATTTTTGTGTAGTATTTTGACTCTTTTACAAGATGCGGATTAATCATAACAAAATAAACGTAAGGGTAGAACGGGAGGATGGATTTACATGCCTATTACGGAGTTTTTATCGCGCAACGCCCAGTTGTATGGAGAGGAAATTTGCCTGACCGAGATCAATATGGATCTTCAGGAAAGCCACAATGTCACCTGGCTGGAGTATGAGCTTATCGAAAACAACCCGGCCGGGGAGTACCGTCGGGAATTGACCTGGTGCGTTTTCGACGAAAAAGCCAATCGAATGGCCAATCTGCTTATCAAACGGGGCATAAAAAAAGGTGATAAAGTAGCTATTCTTTTAATGAACTGCCTGGAATGGCTGCCGATCTATTTTGGCATTTTAAAAGCCGGGGCCATAGCGGTTCCATTAAACTTCCGCTATACGGCCGAGGAAATTAAATATTGTTTGGGCCTGTCTGACAGCATCGCTCTGATATTTGGACCCGAATTCATAGGCCGGGTTGAGTCCATTTACAACCAGATACCCCAGGTAAAGACCCTCTTTTTTGCGGGAGAGGACCGTCCCAGCTTTGCGGAAAACTATGATCGTCTTTCGGCCAATTGTTCCTCCCAGGATCCCAGGATCGAAATAAGTGATGAGGATGATGCGGCTATATATTTCTCTTCCGGGACGACCGGATTTCCCAAGGCAATCCTGCATACCCACCGCAGCCTGATGTCGGCGTGTTATACCGAGCAAAACCATCACGGCCAAACCCGGAATGACAATTTTTTGTGCATTCCGCCCCTTTACCATACCGGAGCCAAGATGCACTGGTTCGGCAGTCTTCTGTCAGGGAGCAAGGCCGTTTTGCTGCGGGGCGTGCGGCCGGAGTGGATTTTAAAAACGGTTTCCGAAGAAAAGATCACCAATGTCTGGCTTTTGGTGCCCTGGGCTCAGGACATTTTGGACGCCATTGAAAGCGGGCAGGTAGACATGGAGGATTACGAGCTATCCCAGTGGACGCTTATGCATATCGGAGCTCAACCGGTTCCTCCCAGCCTGATTCGCCGCTGGAAAAAGTATTTCCCTTACCACCTCTACGATACCAACTACGGCTTGAGCGAATCCATCGGTCCGGGCTGCGTGCACCTGGGGGTGGATAATATTCATAAAGTGGGGGCGATTGGGATACCCGGATACAATTGGAAAGCCAAAATCGTCGATGAAAACGGCCTTGAGGTGGACCAGGGGCAGGTTGGTGAACTGGCTGTTCGGGGGCCCGGGGTTATGAAGTGCTATTACAACGATCCGGAAGCTACAGCCGCGGTGCTTAAAGGAGACTGGCTGTTTACCGGGGATATGGCCCGCATGGATGAAGACGGGTTTATATACCTGGTAGACCGTAAAAAGGACGTAATTATAAGCGGCGGGGAGAATATATACCCGGTGCAAGTAGAGGACTTTCTCCGCGCCCATGATGCCATAAAGGACGTGGCGGTTATCGGTTTGCCTGACAGCCGTTTGGGTGAAATAGCGGCTGCCATTGTGGAATTAAAACCGGGTTTTGAATGCACCGAAGAGGATATAAAGGCCTTCTTTGCTCCCATGCCCCGCTATAAGCGCCCCCGGGCGGTTATTTTCGATGAGGTGCCCCGCAACCCGACCGGCAAGATAGAAAAGCCGCGCCTGCGGGAAAAATACGGGGCAACCAGTCTGGTAGCGGCCCAAACGGAAGCAGAACAATTGATCAGGTAAAAAAACACTAAAGCCGGAGCTGTTTAAAACAACGGTTCCGGCTTTTTACTTATTATCCGGGCTTTTATTGTTTACCCAGGATACGCTGTATAACCCGCTTTAACAGGGGCTTCGGGGCGGGGGCATCGGCGGCACCCTGCCCCTGAACCGCTTCCCGGTGAGGCTTGTTTGGCACCGGCTCAGATTGTCGAGATGGGGACGATACGGCCGGCCTTACTCTTCTGGCAGGCTCCGGTTGACGCTGTTGGGCAGCGCGCATCGTAGCGGTATCTTTGACGTGCCGTGCAGCAGTTTCGAGGGCCGGTTTTTCTTTGGGCCGGGGCTGCTGCCCAGCCGGCTTTTTGCGTCGGCTTCTGGATTTCTTTTTTGGTTTGTCCGCGGCGTCTGTATGCGAGGCTGCCCGTGGAGCCGCCACCTTTTGGGCCTGTATCCATTTTTCGGCTTCAGCCCGGTGACTTTTAAATTCAGCTTCCGAAGGCCATTCGGCTTCTTCGATCATGGCCCCGATGTGTTCTTCTATTTCATAAAGGCTCATTATATCATCACTGGTGACCAGGGTAATGGCTTTTCCGCCGTGTCCGGCCCGGCCGGTGCGTCCAATCCGGTGAATATAGCCGTCTTTCTCCAGGGGAACGTCATAGTTGATAACCAGGGACAATTCATCCACGTGAATACCCCGGGCGGCCACATCGGTTGCTATCAGCAGGGGAAATTCACCGCGCTTGAACTGCTGAATGGTCTTCAGTCGCTTGGCCTGGGGGATGTCCCCATGCAGCGCTTTGGAAGCATAGCCCTTTCGGGCCAGGAATAACTGAACTTTATCGACTTTTATCCGGGTGTTGCAGAAGATCAGGCAGCTGTCCGGGCGCTCCGTTAGGAGGATGCGGTTCAATTGCGTGTTCTTTTCGTTGTTGTTTACCCGGTAGTAGATCTGTTCAGTAGTATCAACGGTGGCGGTCTTGGACTCGATCTCGATCGTTGAGGGGCGTTTCATAAAATCGCGGCAGATCCTTTGAATCTCCGGGGGGATGGTAGCTGAAAAAAGAAGGGTGACCCGGTTTTTGGGAACCGTTTTGATAATTTTAACCACCTGGTCAATAAAGCCCATGTCCAGCATGCGGTCCGCTTCATCGAGGACCAGAAAGCGGATGTGCTTCGTTTTCAGATTGCCCTGACGGATGTGGTCAAAGACCCGGCCCGGCGTTCCCGTAACAATCGCTACGCCCTTTTGCAGGGATTCGATTTCCTGGGCCATGTTGTGCTGGCCGTATACGGCGGCTGTCTGGTGGCTGAGGTTTTTGGCCATCGATTTCAGATCATTATCCACCTGAACAGCCAGTTCACGGGTAGGGGTGAGGATGAGACACTGGGGTCCTTCGGCCTGGGGATCGGTCATTTGCAGTATGGGCACTCCAAACACGGCGGTCTTGCCGCTGCCGGTTTTGGATTTGACGATCAGGTCTTCCTGATTCAATACATGTGGAATTGCCCTGTGCTGCACCTCCGTGGGAGATTCAAAGCCCATTGCTTCCAGGGCTTTTAAGATAGGGGGCGTTATGCTCAGATCACTAAAACTGCTTTTCATGGTTCACTCTTTTCATTTGATTGATGTTCGACATTGCTAATTTTAGGCTGTATATATCTCTATTACCCTGTTTATCTTGCCACATGAATATAACCAGGTCAAGAATAGCGCCTATTTTAATATCTGCATGGGGGACCAGAGGGATGAAATATAGCGGCAATATACCATAGAAAAACATAACGTTCCCGACAATCCATCCTTCGTTCCTTACTACAGTAAATGTTGATAAACAAACAATAAGCGGGGTTCCGCGACTGTGTCGCACGGGAAACCCGCAAAAATAATGTATGCTTTAGTCTGTGTATTACTCTAACTCGCAAGCCATATCACCGGCTCTTCTTCTTCTCCCCAATTTATCCGGATAATAAGTTGCTATTGCGAAAACGCTCATTATACCGGTATAGCTTGCGATGGTTCCCAACACATTTGAGTCGGATTTTTCACGGCCCATTCCAGCTTGAGGCCGCCCGGGCATTGCTTGCGAATCACCTGTCGCAACTTGGCCGGAGCTCATTTGCGGCCTGCCCTGTCCCATTGGCGCCATTTGCTGCTGAGTTGGGTTAAAAATCATGGCCAGGCTCTGCAATTTTGAAAAATAATTGGTGGAATAGATTTGGTAGCCGCCGAACAGTAAAAGGGCTATAACTGCTGCCCTGGCAGCAATAAGCAACGGAGTTTTAACAGATTTTATGGCAAATATATTTTTAATTATGTTCACTACCCATTGCCAGTTCAGGCCAAGATGAACGCCCACGATTATCAGGATAAGATATGAAAACGCCTTGTGTGAAACCTTAAACCACATTTCGTTTCCCAGGTTTAGATTGGGAAACAGACTCTTGGAAGTCACTATACCACCGATCACTATCAGGGTAAAAAGAACCAATAATACTACATTTATAATGTAGCAAATACGGGTTCTGCCAGGTAGTTTACGATCAAAAAGCCTGAGGGTTACCTTTTTAACCCATTGCAGATTTAACAGGATATGGGTTATAAATGCAGTATATATTGCCAATCCGGCCACTTCGTGAAAAGTCATTCCTCCGAAGATCCTATGATTGAACAATAATGCGAAAGTAAACGCGGCAGCTATATCGATAGCTAATTTAACGTAGCTTAGCTTTTTCAACAATGATCACTCCTAAGCCTAAGATATGGGAATAGACTCATTATACCAGGTAAAGTTTAATTCTTTATAAACTTCAGCTGAATATCTCCTGAAAATTACCATATGGTCAATTGAGGGCAGCAAGTTGCTTTCGCTGCATGCCAAGGATCTCTTGCCGCGTTACTATATCCAGGACTTCTAATTATAAACATTCATCTTGCCAAAATTGAATCCTGGCTCAAGTTGAAATATCCTTAAAAACGGTCTGGTACAATAAAGATAGGAGTGGGTGAATAAATCATCTCCCAACTCACTGCTTGTTATCCTAAAAACCGTCCCAATAGATGGAGGTGATGCTCAATGAAGCGTTTAAAGGAAGCTGTCGTCAAGATGGTTCAGGCTATTGCCAGGGCGGTTCTGCGTTTTCCATTAACCGTCCTCTGTTTGATCTGCGCCACCGCACTGACCTGTTACATGATTTCCCTGCACAAAACTCCCGATCTGTTTATTCAAAAGTTGATGTTCACTTTTCTGATGGGCTCATTTTTAGGGGTAACCGCCCAGTTTGCCTGTGAACGTTTCCCGGGCCTGGCCAAAATCCGGTGGGGCATCTATGGGCTGTCCGCCCTGCTCACCCTGGGTTATTATTTTATCATATCCCCGGCGCCGGCCATCGACTACGGGGTGGGGGCGCGCACCTCAGTGGCGGTGTTTGCAATGTTCTGCGCCTTTATCTGGCTGCCTTCCTATGGTGGTAAATTTAACTTTAACAGTGTGGCTCTGGTTCATTTCAAGTCCTTTTTTACCTCGCTGCTCTTTTCCGGGGTGCTGGCTCTGGGTTTGACTGCCATTCTGCAGGCCGTCAATATCCTGCTGTTCAGGGTAAACAGCGACTGGTTCGGCTATATCCATGCGGTAGTGTGGATCCTTTTTGCCACCACCTATTACCTGTCGCTCTTACCCCTGTTCAATTCGGAAGAGGATGCCGACCGATTGTATACGGAGCAGGCCAATCACTACCCGCGGGTTCTGGAGATACTGGTTTCGTATATACTGATTCCCTTGATTGCCGCTTACACACTGGTCCTGCTGGCTTATTTCGTCAAGATTGGCGTAACCGTGAATTGGCCTTCCGGCCAATTGGGCCCCATGATATTGACTTATTCGGCCATCGGTCTTATGGTCTATGTGCTGGCCAGCCGCCTGGAAAACCGCTTTGCCGTCCTCTACCAGCGCATATTTCCCAAAGCCTTGATCCCGGTTGTGATAATGCAGCTCATCTCGGTCTACATTCGCCTTAATGCCTACGGGTTTACCGAATCCCGCTACTATGTGGCCCTGTTCGGCGTCTTTTCAGTGGTGGCGGGTATAGTGCTATCCCTGCGCCCGGTAGCCAGAAACGGCCTCATTGCCTTGCTGGCCGCCGGGTTTGCCATCGTTTCGGTCATACCCCCGGCAGACGCTTTTACCATCTCGCGCCACAGCCAGACGACCCGGCTGGAAAGCATGCTGCAGGACGCCGGTGTCCTGGTGGAAGGTAAGATCGTCCCCCGGTCGGATGTTGACCTGACCCTGCGTCTGGAGACGACCAGCATTTTAAACTATCTGGAGTACAGGAAATACCTGGCTTCCCTTAACTGGCTGCCTAAGGATTTTCAAACCGAACGGGATATGCAAAAGACCCTGGGCTTTGAGCCAGCCTATGATACTATAGGAGGAATGGACAGCTTTTTTGCCCACCTCGACATGAAAAAGCCGGTGGACATCGACGGCTATGACGTTATGCTGCAAATCGAAGCCTATCGGGGTATAAAGCAAAATGAAAGCACAGTTTACGATTTTGAGGTGCGCGGGGTCAGCTATCAGCTCAGGACGGAACGGCTGTCTCCCAATGAAGTACGGGTATCGGTGGCTGCTGCCGGCGGGACCGAGCTGGTGTCTACCGGCCTCTATGACTTCGCCGTCGCCCTTAAAGGGGTGAGCAGCCAGCCCAAGGACGCCCTGGATGCCGGTCAACTGACCCTGGATGCGGATAGCAACGGTTGCAAGCTGCGCATTATCTTTCAGAGCATCAGCGTATTCTACGGATCCGGCACCGAGGCCGGGGCCGATTACGTGATGTTCATTTTGATCGGAGCGCCTCGTCAGTAACTATCTTTATCCCGAAGCGGGCCGGGTTATAATGAAAGATATATTGATTTCGGAAAGAAAGCTTAAGCGCTTTCCAAGGAAAGAGCGCTATAATCGGCTGTGAATCAGTAGCGTTAAACCTTCAGCACATAAAAATGGTTGGTGTTTTCATGAACGAACCGGTACTGCAGTTGACCAATATATACAAGAAAATAAAAGGGAAAGACATCTTGCGGGATGTTAATTTGTCTGTTTATCCATCTGAGATTTTTGGCTTCCTAGGGGCCAACGGGGCGGGCAAGACGACGACCATCAGGATTATCGCCGGGTTGATTAAGCCGGACCTGGGGAAGGTGACGATCGGCGGCTTTTCCCTGGACAGCGACTTTGTCAGGGCTATGTCCCAGGTGGGCTGCATTATCGAAAGTCCGGACATGTACAAGTTTTTAACCGGGATGGAAAACCTGCAGCAACTGGCGGCTATGAGCAGCCGCATCACCCAGGACCGGATTGACGAAGTGGTGGAGCTGGTGGGGTTGCAGCATCGTATAGAAGACAAGGTTGACACCTACTCGCTGGGCATGAAGCAGCGCCTGGGAATAGCCCAGGCGATCATGGGCCGGCCCCGGCTGCTGATACTGGATGAACCGGCCAACGGACTTGACCCGGCGGGTATTGCGGAACTTCGCCAGCTTATAAGAAGGTTGGCCTACGATGAAGGTATGGCGGTTTTTGTTTCCAGCCATATCCTGGCCGAGGTGCAGCAGATTTGTGATACGGTGGCGATAATAAGCAGGGGTGTTATTTTAAACACCTTAAAGGTCAAAGAGATCGGAAAAGATGTGATGGTTGAATGGCAGGTGGACAAGCCCTCCCTGGCCATGGAACTGCTCAAAGAGCGGTGGGATATTGCCGCCGAGCAGACCGGGAAAAATCGGGTCAGAGCGGTGATAGAGCGGGTGATGGCGGAAGATATCAACCAGGCCTTCATTGCTGAAGGGATCAGGCTGGCCTATTGCGAAGCCCATGGCGGCACCCTGGAGGATCTGTTTTTAAACCTGACCGGGGGTGATGAGATTGTATAGGCTGGTCCAAAACGAAGTCGTCAAAATGCTGAAAAAGAAGCGCCTCTATATCGTTTTGGGAATCCTGCTGGTTATGATATCCGCCTTTGCTTACGGCCAGTATCATTCCCTGGACCGGACCCGGGAGCAGCTGACCCGAAGGATCGGGATGACCGAGGCCGGCGACTGGAGGAAAATAGCCGAGCAGCAGATTATCGATATGAAGAGCCGGCTGGACAGCCCTTATATAAATGAACAGAACCGCTCAACCACCCGGGTGCGGATGGAGCAGCTTCAATATTATCTGGATAACAATATCAATCCGGTTGATATATCGGGGGCCAGGTTCACCACCCGGTTCATCGAACAGTCGATATATCTTTTTCTGCCGCTTTTAATGATACTGCTGGCGGCGGATATGGTGTCCGGGGAATTGGCGGGGGGAACCATCAAGCTGCTTCTGGTCAGGGGGGTGCCCCGTTGGAAGGTGCTGCTCAGCAAATACCTGGCCCTTCTCCTGCTGGAGCTCAACGTGGTGTTCTTTACCCTTTTGATCTCAGTAGCGGTGTCCGGGATATTCTTTGGGTATGGCGGCTGGACGGAACCGGTGGCGACCGGGTTTCAGGTTGCGGCCGGCCAGCTCGTCACCTCGAGTGTGGTCAATGTGCCGCAATGGCAGTACCTGCTGATGGTCTACGGCCTGGCCTATTTTGTCATGGTCGTGGTGGGAACGGTTTCATTTATGATCTCGGTTTTGGTGAAAAGCACTGCGGCCTCTATCGGCATCATGCTTTCAACCCTGGTAAGCGGCTCATTCTTGAACAGCTTTTTGGCGGATTGGACCCTGCCCCGCTATCTGTTTATGGTAAACATGAGGCTTACCGATTATATATCAGGTTCCCTGCGTCCCATCGAAGGGATGAACATGACTTTTTCATTGACCGTGCTGGCGGTCTGGATGGCGGCGGCTATCGTGGTAAGCTTCTGGTATTTCAGCAAACGGGACATTCTGGTGTAGATAGGAGAGATTAAAGTTGCCAAAGAGCTATGCCTGGTATGGCATTGTCGCTATTGCCGTAGTATCCCTTGTTTTTATCGTCTTTGGGTTTGTTCAAGCGGTCAAATTCACTACCGGTTCACCGGCCCCTCAGGCCGCCGCCGTTTCCGGAACCGATAATAAACCCGTAAAGGACGCCAATGTTATCAACCTTTTAATAATAGGGGATTCAATCGCGAAGGGAACCGGGGACGAAAAGTTCAAAGGGATCGGCGGCTATCTACCGGACTTGATGAAGAGCCAGACTTCCAAGGATATTGCAGTCGACAATGCGGGGATAGATGGCGCTAAAATAACGGACCTGCTTCAATTGGTAAAAGGCGGCAGAATGGATAACGCATTGGAAGCGGCGGATTTTGTAATAATCTCGATTGGGGGCAACGATCTCAGAGAAATACAGAGCTTAACAGACGTTTCCCGGGAAGCGGCCTACCAGGAAAATCGGGCGGCGTATCTGGCGGGATTGAAAGAAATAACCCAAAAGATTCGCACCCTGAATAATAATTCGGTATTGATAATTATCGGGTTGTATGACCCGACGGCGGCGGACAATGCGAATGAAAACGCCAGGCTTATAAGTGAGTGGAACTATCAAACCCAGTTAGTCATCGCCGGAGACCAAAAGGCGGTTTTCATACCCACTTATGATCTGTTCAAGCTCAATCTGGACCGGTTTATGGCCGCCGATAAGCTGCACCCCAATTCCACCGGGTATCAGATGATTTCGTACTCAATCAGCAAGGGTATTGAAAGTGTTCTGAGCCACCTTTGAGAAGGCTGTTGCAGTAGTTGTTTCCAGCCTATCTTTTAAAAGCCTTTAAAACCGGCCACTTCGGATAGAGGGCGGCGGCTGGTGCGGAGCCGGTTGTAAATGGATCCGCCGTCTCCATATCCCAAAGCAATGCCCAAAACTATGGCCAAATGGTCCGGGATGCCCAGGGCCTCCCGGATCATGTCCGGATATTGAACCAGCATTATGGCCGGGGCGGTGTCCAGGCCCCGTTCGGAGGCGGACAGCATGACGCTCTGGCTGAAGGCTCCCAGATCATACATGGAATAGGGAGTCAGGCTTTTATCCATGCAGAGATATATTACCACCGGGGCGTCATAAAAGGCATAATTGCGTTCCAGGATAGATTGAACGATATTATCTTTGTCCAATTCCTGGGCGAGGAGTGCAAACCGCTCTTTGCCAACCGCTGTATAGCGTTTTTTCATCGCTTCTGGCCAATCCTGGGGAACCGGCAGGTCAGGATTTCCCGCTATCCCTTGGGAAAAACGGTCCAGCGAACCCTGTCGCAGGCTTTCCAGAACCTCTCCGCCGGCCACATAGATCTGCCAGGGCTGGGTATTGCCCCAGGACGGCGTCCGGTTCGCCCACTCAAGAATCTCCTTAACCAGCTCCGGACTTACCGGCTCCGGTTTAAACGCCCGACAGGTGTACCTCTTAATCAGAGCTTCATGAACATTCACTATAACGCCCCCCTAAATTATAATGGTTTTGTTGCTGGACAAATAGTTTGTATGCTGGTCTGATTATAGATGTAGGTGCTGCTTTTTCGGTAAAAAATAGTTGGCGAAGTATATAATGCTCATATTCTAAAGCTTTAGGTAAAATCCTGCCGCGGATTTAAGAATACATAAGGGGGGGTTATAAAGGAGGAAAGGTATGCCGCGGCCACCGGGCTTTATCCTGCTTGTCTGGGGCACCATAGTTCAGGTTGCTTAACCATTCCATATCCTACCATCCCCTTTAAGTAAACTTATGATATCGGTTGATCAGGGTGTTGATGTCGATAAAGCAATATACCAGGGCCATAATAGCAAGGACCGAAGCACTGAAGAAGAAGGGCGCCTGGTGCCCGATTCCATCCCATACGGCGGCGCCAATGTATGAGCCGACTGCCGTACCTATTCCTTCAACGGTCATAAACCAGGCCCACATTACCCCTCTTTTTTCCGGAGAAATAACCCGGGCAATTAATCCGTTCCAGGCGGGCAGTATAAACGCATAAGAAATGCCGATGAAGGCTCCGGTTATTAAAGCGTTGGAGATATGTCTCTGGAAGGGGAGCAAGGCTAAAAATAGCGCGGCCGCTGCCAACCCGACGACCAGCGGTCTTTTTACTCCGAGGCGATCGGCCAGTTTGCCGGCCGGTACCAAAAGAATAACTGTGAAAAGGCCTGCTCCAATTAAAAAGTAGCTGAAACCTTCTAAAGAGATGCCAAAAACGGTTTGGGCGTAAACAGTGATAACCGGTATTAATATGCCGATAGACATGGTTTGGACGAACATCCCCGGGTACAGGGCTTTAAAGTCGGATGACTCGCGCAGCAGTTCAAGGAAGAATAGTTTAAGCGGTTTACTCTTGGAGCGTTCCTGGCTGTTGAAGGGCATGGTCAGGATTAGCAGTACGGCCGATATTAGTAGAATCGTTAGGGCCAAGAAAGAGAGGGTATAGGATTTGCCCAGAATAAAGTTAATCAAAACCGGTCCGGCTCCGCTGCCCACTAACCAGGCAATAAATACTTTGCTGAGCGCTTCGCTTATTTGTTCCAATGGCATTTTTGCGGAAACAACTGATATTACCACCGGCCATAAGGGCGAAATGCCCAGGCCGAACAGCACGGCGCCCAACCAGAGCGGAGCGGCTGCAGATGCAAAATAAATGAGAACAAGTCCACAAGCGGATAATACGGTGCCGGACAACAACAACCACTTTCCACCCAGGCGATCATTGACCCAACCGGCCGGGATGCGGAACAGGTTGTCGGCAAGGTAATGCAAAGATATCGCCGTTCCGATTACACCCAGGCTGAATCCGGATGAATTTTGCCCGTATATGGGCAAGAGACTCAAAACCAGGGCTCCGCGGACGAATTCCATCATGCCCATTATCAAAAACGATATCATCGCTGGCCCTCACTTTTGTTTTATTATGCTTATTTGTCTCAGAATAAGCTGGGCAGATGCCCCGGCTGATCCACCGGGGATGGAATTTGACGCCGCCAGTTTCATGCGCCGTGACCTCCGGGAGGATGAGTAGGCTTATATTTCATAGGGTGAATTAATAACAGCTATTTTTAGCAACAGTTTTCCGGAATTAATATCATGTTAACAATCCCGAAATAACTATAAGTTTCTCATATGGTATCCGTTGAAGATCCTTTTTCGGTATATTTTCAACTGATTCGGGAGGACCAACTGTTTTTTTAATCAGGTTTTTACGGGACGCAAGCGAGCCTTTGGGGCATAAAAACAATGGTCTCTGCTTTGAGCTTCTCGGGGGAAACGATTGCTTGCTCATCATGAGCACCTCCTGCAGTTGGGTTTATTCCAGGGTCTTTATTAAGGTGCATCCCAGGTCTATAAGCAGACCGGGTGCTATGATAAAAATCAGCCCGAAGATTAAAAGACCGATCATGGCGATAATTGAACCGAGCGCCTTGAAGGATTTGCCCAAAATCGTCCTTGTCACATTAACCACTCCCTTTTGTTTGATCCCGGTCCGTTACCGCCTAAAAGAGCCTCCAGGGCGCTTACTAGTGATGGCCTCGCGGGCCGCCGGCGGCGAAGCCGGGGGAAGGTCCACCGTGTCCGTGTCCGGTTTTGCCTATAGTAAGATAGGTGGGTGCGGTCAGCACTGCGGCCAACAAAACGACGGTGAGAGCTCCGACCAGATAGCGGTAATACGTATCGGGTAAAAGCTGGCAGTACATGATCTTGAACTGTTTCCAGTGCCAGACTATGTGCACCAGTGAAAGAAGGCCAATAGTCCACGCCAGGGTTTCATGCACGCCGCCTTCGATGATAAACAGGGCAAGCATGGCCAGAAACATTAAAATATCAAGGATTACATTTTTATTGCCGATATTTTTCTTGATCATGACGGTGAATTGCTTCCAGTGTAAACCTATGTGCAGGGCAACCAGAGCACCGACGGTGTAAGCCAGGGATTCATGATACTGCCCCTTAATGCAGAAAACCGCGAGCATTACCAAAAATAAAACGATGTCTAGTACCGTATTCCATTTGCCTCTGTTTTTCATGGCTCGCCTTCCCTATCATCAGTGTTGATTTTAGTATAGGTGGCAAAGGAAAAAATTAACGGTGTAAAAGTTTAAGAATTTATTAACACTGCTGAAAATTTTATTTAAATGCCGTAAATCAGGTAAATCGTCCGCCAATTTATAAAAATTTAAATTTCTATTAAAGCGGTATTTAAATTTCGTTGCTAATATAAAGTTGTATTTTTCTACATTAGGAGAAGAAGCATGTCCGTTTTTCTAAAAAACAAATCATTAAAATATAAACTGGCCATCTCCCACATTTCTATGATTATTATCCCATTAATACTGTTGGGATTAGCCGAGTTGGTATGGCACGAGATAAACACCCAGTATGAGGCTCCTCAGAATCTCAGAGTAGAAGAGGTTGTAAAGCAGAGTATCGGCATAACTTCAGAACTGGATAATGTAATCAGCAACAACCCGGCTCAATTGGCAGACAACCGCTATTTACAGAAGCTCAATCAACAGGCGGACCAGAGGTCTCTGTTTGTAATTGTAGAAAAAGCCGGCAGGATTGATTATGTACCGGATAGAATAGACAGGGGGAAATTGATATCCTCTATAACACAATTAAAAAGCGGCACAAATCCTGGCCGCCACGGGTACTTCCTTATTAAATGCCGTGATTTTCAGTTTAGTGATAACACCGCAGGAAGCATTTACTTATTGACCCAGGAAAGGCCGCGCAGTCCCGGCGTGGAGTGGATTTTCTTCGCTGCCGTGCTGATGGGTTTGATCATTAATTTCATAATCAGCTACCGGGTAGCATCCAATATCATCAGGCCGTTGGGGACTCTGAATAAGGCTACGACTGAGATTGCCCGGGGCAACCTGGATCATGCCATTGAAATACCATCTGAGGATGAGGTGGGAGAGCTTTGCCGGTCGTATGAAACCATGCGCCTGCAGTTGAAAGAGGCTCAGAGACTCAGCCGGAGCTATGAAAAAAACCGAAAAGAATTGATAGCCAATATTTCGCATGATTTGAAGACGCCTATAACTTCGATTCGGGGCTATGTGCAAGGTATTATGGAAGGTGTGGCCAGCACCCCGGAAAAGGAGAGCAAGTACATTCAGACTATTTACAGCAACGCGGTGCAGATGGACCGCTTGATTGACGAACTTTTCCTTTTCTCCAAGCTGGACCTCAAACAGCTGGCCTTTGATTTCGAAGCGGTCAATATCGAAGATTTTTTGCATGACTGCGTAGAAGATAAAGGGTATGATTTGGGAAATAAAGGTATCAATTTGAGCTTTGCCTCCACTTATCCTAGCCAGGCGCCGGTTTGGGCTGATCGGCAAAGGCTGCAGCGGGTAATGAACAATATTATGGTGAATGTAGAACAGCACCAGGATCCAGGTAAAGAACCGGCCACATTACAGATAATTTTGAGTGAGACTGATGACGAAGCGGTTATTGAAATAAAGGACAACGGACAGGGAATAAGCCAGGAAAATCTGCCCTATATATTTGACCGGTTGTACCGTGGTGATCCAGCCCGAACCAGTCCGAGCAAGGGAAGCGGGCTGGGGCTGTCCATAGCCAAGCAGATCGTTGAAGCTCATGGAGGCAGGATCTGGGCTGAAAGTGAAATAGGGGTTGGCACCAGTATGTTTTTCACGTTGAAAAAGATGCTTGCTGAAAGCGGAACGGGAAGCATCAAAAATACAGGGGAGACGGTAAATGAAAACCATATTGATAGTTGAAGATGAGCTCAATATTGCCGAGCTGGAAAAAGACTATTTGGAGATTGAAGGGTTTACGGTTGAGATTGAGAGCAATGGCGACCAAGCCTTGAGCCGATGTCGGGAAAAAAACTACGATCTCATCGTCCTGGATCTTATGCTGCCCGGGCTGGATGGCTTTGAAATATGCCGCCGAATACGTAAGTACAGCACGGTGCCTATTATCATAATCTCGGCCAAAACTGAAGACATGGACAAAATAAGGGGCCTGGGACTGGGGGCCGACGACTATATGGTTAAACCCTTCAGTCCCCTGGAGATGGTGGCCCGGGTCAAGGCCCATATCGCCAGGCATGAAAGATTGCTTGGATTCAGGCCTGATAGCGGCGATGAAATCGAGATCAAAGGCCTGGTTATAAACCGGAGCTCCAGAAGGGTAATGCTTAACGGCCAGGAAATCGCCTTTTCTTCCAAGGAATTCGACCTCCTGGTCTTCATGGCTCAAAACCCCAACCGGGTGCTGACCAAGGAGCAAATATACATCAGCATCTGGGGAGAAGATGCTTACGGTGATCTTACTACTGTGGCGGTTCACATCCGCAAGATAAGGGAAAAGATTGAAGCAGACCCTTCCAATCCCCAGTATTTAGAGACGGTATGGGGCGCGGGGTACAGGTTTACCGGCGGTTGACTAGTACAACGTTCCGGTCGTTACTTAAGCAGTTCAGCAATCACCAGCAATTTCTCATAGGGTAGACCAGGGTGCTTTTTAATACCTTCTACGGCCTTTTGAGGCCCGGGAGTAACAATCGGGTCTGGGGAGCGGCTTGAATAAGGATGATTAATTGTATTGGAAACGGGCTTAACCGTTCCACTTTTTAGGGATTTTGCTTGGGAAGCCATTTATTAATCGCTCCTTTTAATCAAGTTTTTGGATATCTGTCTCGTTTTCCTGGCTGGTTTCCTCATAAGGGTCTACGTGTATATTTACCCGCGTGTTGCCGAATTCTTCCCACATGGCCTTTTTTATGCACCCGATGGTATCGTGTATTTCTTTGGCGGTGGCATCGGAGTTGACCGTTATATGAAAATCAATATGCTTCGTGTTGCCTGATTTTCTTGTCTTTAGTTTGTGAAAATCTATGAACTGGTCACAATGCTTTTCGATAACGACTATGATTTGAGCCTCCTCTTCATCGGTCAATTTTGTATCGAGCAGATACTCGCAGGCGTTTCTACATAATTCCCAGGCTTCTTTGATGATAAGCAGGGCCACCAAAATGGCTACAATCGGATCGAATATTATTATTCCGGTCGCTTTTATAAGCACCAGACCCAAAGCCACCCCCAGAGATGTATAGACATCGGTCTTCAGATGCAGGGCATCGGCTTCCAGAGCCATAGAATCCTCTTCTTGCGCAACTTGATATAATTTTCGGGAAACCAGCAGATTCACCGCGGATGCTCCCAGCATAACCGCTATGGCCAGAGTGGCCTGTTCGATGCCGGTCGGCTTATAGATTTTTTCTATGGCTTCCTTTATGATCAGCCCGGCGGCCACAAATATCAAAAGTCCTTCGGCTATACCGGAAAAATTTTCGATCTTTCCATGTCCGTAAGGGTGCTCGCGGTCAGCCGGTTTGCTTGATTGTCTGACTGAAAAAAAGGCGATAAAAGAAGCAACCAGATCCATTCCGGAGTGAATCGCTTCAGAAATTATGCTTACCGAGCCGCTTAAAACACCGGCCAGGACCTTAAATATAATAAGGGTGGTATTTGACACTATTGATAATAACGCGACTTTAGACCGTCTATCCCATGACTGCATCAACATGCCTCCAGCTTAAATTTTTATCGTTAAAGCTAAAAAAACACCTGTAGAACATTTTACTGTCCCACAGATGTTTTCATCTGCTGCCGTTGCCAGCCCGGCTTCATGAACCAAAAATGATTCATTGCCTGCTCAGTTTTGACGATATTTAATTCTAGATGGCACTCAGTTTTGTATCATTCTAAATTATACTTAAGGTGATGTCAATGGTGGAAAAAACGGGATTGAAAGGTGTTAATGGGGGTTTAAGGAGGGCTATGATGAAACGCAAATCAAGTATTTTTATTCTGTTGACTTTAATGGTAATACTCCAGGTAATGAGCACCGGATTCGCCCTGGGTTCTATGGACAAATCCGGCAATTCGCCTGTATCTACTGAGGATTCCAGTCAGACCGGCCTCAAAACGACAGTGGAAGTTTTAGACGACAGCAATTCGATCATCGTAAAAATTAATGGAACTGCTTTTGATTTTGCCGGACAGCAACCGTACATTGTAAACAGCCGGACCCTGGTGCCATTGAATTTTGTATCACAAGCCCTGGGAGCCTCGGTAAAATCGGACGCCTCATATATAATGATCTCCACGGTGGATCCGGAAAGATCCATTCAATTACAGATTGGCGATAGGGTGGCGCTGATAAACGGCGGGCAGACCCTTATCGATACGGCCCCGGAGGCAAAAGCCGATACAAGCATGGTTCCGCTGAGCTTTGTCAGCCAGGCTCTGGGCGCGGAAGTAAAGTATATAAAGATCACCCAATGGACCGACCGGGATGGCAATATAATATGGCCGGCCAATGACGGATTCAAGGGGGAACCGGTGAAACTGCTTCTGCCGCCGGGGACCAGGCTCGATCGCTATGGCAGCGAATACGGCACTTTTGTCTGCCCGGAAGGCGTTCCCTATGAAATGCGCTCTCTGGCACCAGGCAGTGAAACCAAGCCCTATAATGTCTATGAGGTCGAAAAATCGGTCGAAGTGCTTTCCGGTGAAATAGCGCCCTGGTTTGACCAGCCGGGCGGGGGGGTTCAGTATGTGTTTGACAGATCGATCCGGGAGTTGATTGAGGCGGGAATTTTAATCAAGGTGGGATAAGAAGATGAACCGGGAAGAATTAAGAAAAAGATTATTCGACGAGAAAATACCCCGGGCCGAGTATTCCCTGGATGGAGGGCTGCCCAATGAAGCCTGCTGTTTGGGCCTAAATGACGGCAAATGGGAGATATATTACAGCGAGCGGGGCAGGAAGACCGGGTTGAAGGTCTTTGCCAGCGAGGAGGCGGCCTGCGATTATTTCTACACCTGGTTGACCGATTCTCTAAAAAACATGGGGCTCATTTAAATAAACGTTACTCACCGCTGCAGATTTCTGGGAACGTAGAGGAAATTAGGGGAAACTTAGCGGGTGTTGGTTGAGAATATAACATTATAAGAACAATATCAATTACAGAGTTGGGGGATTTCTCAGGGGGTTTTTACTATCGGCTCCTGATCGCATTAAGGGGTTTTCTTCAGCGGCGACAGCGGCTAGAAGGGTCCAGGCCGGAATATAGGCACCCCAGACAATGTTTTTGAGCCAGGGAATGAAGGTCCCTGAGTATTGCGGGTCAAAAAAGGATACGGCGACGGCCAAATCGGAGACCAGCATCAAACTGGCGGAAATGGCGATCAGGCAGGAGACTTTCATACTATAGTAATTTCGAAAGATGGTGCAGAGCCCGTTCCAGGTCATCCAGCCCAGCACCGCTCCGAAAACCGCGGTCGCCGTAAACACCGTTCCATCGACGTAATGGCGCAGCAGGAGCAGGGCTGTTAAATAAACCGCCGCAATCGGGACAGCGACTATGAGCTCGGTCCATGCGATCTTAAAATGCTTCTGGTAGACATAAATCAAGCAAAGGTAGGCCAAAAGAAACCCCCCTGCTCCCAAAGGCTTTAGATTCCAGGAAAGGGAATGAAGGGCGGTGGAGAAAACTGAAAAAGAGTCAGCAATGACCATGAAAAAGAAGGCCAGAGTCAATACCTTTTGTTCGCGGCAATGCTTGCGCATTACCAAAACCGAAATAAAGAGGGAAGCCATGGTGGCGAATTTTACATACTGCACAACATCAGCGCCGGGAAAAAGATGGTCCAAAGTCGTGACCAGCAGTGTAAACAGAAGATAAATGGCCAGTAAAATCCGCTGGGTATTATTCACTGTAAGCCACTCCCTCTTACTGATTAGTGGTTTTTAT
Source organism: Syntrophomonas sp. UBA5314 (assembly GCA_002410325.1). Taxonomy (GTDB): domain Bacteria; phylum Bacillota; class Syntrophomonadia; order Syntrophomonadales; family Syntrophomonadaceae; genus UBA5314. Next base: position 74,820 of record DHRK01000030.1, on the reverse strand, counting down.
TAAATCTATAGATCTTCCCCCTTATTTATGTCCATGAGTTGCACCTGCCCTTTGACTTTTAAACACGAAGTGGCTACAGGCGTGATTTTACACGGAAAAACTGCGGAGTGTCATATATGACCTTGCCGGTGAGAGACGTGTCATAGCCAACTTGCTGCTCAATAGCCCGGTGAAAAGCTGCCGAATTGAGGACCGTCATTATCTGCTGCCATTCCGGTTTCTCTGCTGTTTCCTGGAGTATAACCAGGTCAAATCTTTCTTTAAACAGGGGAACAAACCCCAACCCCATCCGCTGGGCCGCAGATTGAATGCCAATGCCAAAATCGGCTTCGCCGTTGGCAATTTTGAGGGCAACTCCCAGGTGAGTCTTCTCTTCCCGGTCATAACCTTGTATCTGTTTGGCAGGTATTTCGTTGTTAAATAGATACTGGGCGATTCTCAAACGCGTGCCGGAACCCCTTTGCCGATTGACAAAGCGCAACCCTTTCCTGGTGATGTCTTCCCAGGATTTGATATTCTCGGGATTGCCGGCAGGTACAATCCAGCCCTGGGCTCTCTGAACGAGATTGACTACCGTATAAGCCTCCCCGAACAGCAGATGTTCAATAAAGGGGAGATTGTATTCCTGCGCTTTTTCATCCCAGAGATGAATTCCGGTAAATTGTGCTTCTCTATGATAAAGAGCGATCAGCCCTTCCATGCTACCCTTAAAATCAGTTTTCATGATAAAAGTAGAGGAAGCGTGGTTCAAGAACTCGGCCAGCAGTTCAATGGATAGATCGTGGCTCCCTACAAAACGAAAGTCATGTTCTAAAGGAATGTCTTTATGAGCTTCTGAAGATACTGAAGGCCGCTTATCAACCGAATCGCCCTGCAGGTAGTGCATCAGTGAATCATAGTCAATCCTGATCTTCCTGCCGATGCGGCGGGAAGGGATTTCCCCCCGCTTTATAAGCTCATAAAGGGTGTATCTTGATATCTTCAGTATCTGGGCGGCTTCTTCCGGAGTGAGAGGCGGACGTTCAGTAATGGTGGTCAACTCCTTCCTAAATAAGGGTTAACAGAGTACTGGGTTATAGTCGGATCAAGTAATAAACCAAGGATATCCTTTTTTCTATTTTATTTCAATTATTTTGCTTTTCAGTCTCTTTTATAAGCTCCCCGGGAAAGAGCGAGTGAATACGGGTGTCATTTCAAGTAATTGTAATAGTGAAAAGTTCTGTATCGCTAATTTCATTGTGGCGTGATGCCGAGGCCTTTTTTAGTTCAATGCTTAGCCTTTTATCGCCCCTGGACCAAATGCTTTTATTTTGTTCATTGGAAGCAGTAAAAGAAAACCTGGGGGGATTGGAAAGCCTCGCTCTGCTTAATCCCTGCAAAACGTCTCCCAGACAACGAGAGCCGGTAACCTCAAGCAATAAATCAGGTGAATTCAGTTTGCCAAATTCCTGTTCCGCTATGAGTCCCATGCGAATTGCCAGGCGCAGGTCCAGGCAGTCTTCCTGATGTTGATTGATGGCCAGTTTAAACATATAGTCATAGCGTTTTTGGAACTGCACCGGTCTTAAAAAGGGTGCGCGGGGAGAAAAGATAACATCCTGTTCATAATAGGGTTTGATGTCAAGGATATAAGTATCGCTAATGGCGTCAAAGCCTATAACATACAGTTTATTCCGTTCAATTTTATCTAGCTTAACCAGGGATAGGGCGATGGGGTTGGGACGGGCCGGGGTCCTTATTCCGAAGACTCCATACTCCGGTATGTCGGGATTTATCCTTTCGGGACGAACCGATACCAGGTCCCGACGGGCTTTATCAAACCAGGATAGTATCCAAAAATGCGAATGTTCCTCCATCCTTAATAAGGCGCCTTCATATCCGGGGAATACTTCTATGACGGTTTTTTCCTGCCCCCATAAAGGAATTTCGCCGGTGACTGTATTGCTGTTTTTCACGATGCCAATAGGCCGCATGGTCACTGCGTTCATAAGCAAACCTCCATATATGATTATCAAATTTATAAGACAAATAATGAAATAACTGAGTATAGTATAGTTTAGTTGTTCAGAGAGCGAAACATGGCGCAGAAATAAAGAGGCCGGCGGCGCTTTTGGGGGTGCTTGATGTTCCTATAAAGATAGGCTGCTCCCGCTATGCATGGGAAATTTAATATAGAAGGTAGTTCCGCAAGGACCGGTATCGAATTCGATACGCGCCTTGTGGCGGGCGGCAATGCTGTAACAAACGGCCAGGCCCAGCCCGGTGCCGTTTTCCTTGGTAGTAATAAAAGGTGTACCCAGCTTCTCTATCAGTTCCGGATCAAGTCCCGGTCCTTCATCCCTGACAAATAGAATCATTTCCGCCTCATCAAGGGTTGTGCCAATAGTGAGGGTGCCCCCTGGGGACATGGCTTCCAGGCCGTTTCGAGCTATGTTCAGTATTAACTGCCGAACCTCGGTGGGATCCAACGGGGCAGGGGGGAGTTGCCCTAATTCAAGCTCCACGTTCATATCATAGCGGTTGGCGTCGGATTGTATCATTGGATAAAGAGAAACAACTATTGAATCCAGGGATTTAAGCTGCAGGTCAACCCGCTTGTGCTTGGCCATACTCAAATATTCGCTGATAATGGCATTGGCCCGGTCAAGCTCTTCGATCATGAGTTCAAAATACATGCGGTCATTGCTATATTTTTTTTTCCCGCCCAGCAGTTGGAGAAAACCGCGTATGGCAGTCATGGGATTTCTAATTTCGTGGCTGATACTGGCGGTCATCTCTCCGATGAGATTCAGGCGTTCCAGGCGGGAAATGGCGCTCTCCATCCTCTTCCTTTCGACCATTGCCCGGTATTTTTCTTCCGATTCACGCAGCTGCCGGTTGATCAGGGTGCGCTCCATGGTTATAGCAATATGCGTGGCAACCGCCTTCATCAGCCCCAGCTCTTCATTGGTGAAGGAGGGACGGCGGCGCGATCCGAAAGAGAGGGTTCCGATAACTCTGCCTCCCATAATCAACGGATGGCAGATATAAGCCTGTATGCCGAAAGAATTCACCAAATCCAGATTCGGCTCCAAGGACTCATCAGCGTTTACGGTCATGGAGTTGCTGCCCTGCCCGGCTAGATTTAAGCATAATGAAGCGCTTTTATCTGTCGCTTCTATTTTTCGGGCTTCTTCTTCACTGAGGCCTTCCCAGGCATTGAGAAGCATACGACCTTCATTCTGCTCAAAGAGACAGTTAATGAAGACGTCGCAATTTAAAAGCTGTATGGTTTGTTTACATACCTCATGGATCACCTGCCGGGGGTTGGCACTGGTAAGAAGACGCCGGGCTATATGAGAAATCAATTCCTCCCGCTGGTGTTTTATTATGGATGCCGCCTCGGCTTGTTTCAGTTCGGTAATATCAGTTGTAATAACTGCTAAATGGTTGGCCCGGGGCAGTGGATAGGCGCGGATATCGAAGCAGCGGTTCCTGGTTGAACAGAACTCTTCAAACCTCATGAATTGGCCGGAGGAAAGGACTCTTGAATAGGGGCGGTAGTATTCCCCTTCAACCGGTGAGAAAAAACCGCTGTGGCTTCTGCCTACAAGCTGTTCACGTGAATGACCGGTTTGTTGTTCGTAGGTCGAATTGACTTCCCGATACACATAATCAAACGGCAGACCATTTTCGTCAAATACCATCTCGATTATGGCCAATCCTTCGTTCATATGTTCAATGAGGTGGCGGTATAGAGGTTCATTGTCGTGAAGACCGGAGAGGGGATAGGGGTGTTGACCGACGGGCTTTCCAGGAAAACGCGATTCACGATTTTCAAGTTTTTTTCCGGTGGGAAGCAACTCTTTTTCTAACTCCTCCTGGCTGAGCATTTTATCGATCAATGTTTTTTCCTCCTGTGACAAAATAACCCTTATGTACCAATGTACCACACAGGTAAGAAGGTAAAAGGTCAAATAATTTCATCCAATCTGCCCATATTGAATAGCTCAAATTAAATTAAATAAGTAAAATATGGATTTAATTGGCAGGTGCATAACTGAGCACGGCATTGTAAGGTTAATTGTGGCAAATATGGGAACAGAAAAACGAAAAATAGGTAAAAAATAGTGAGAATGTTATTGCGAATACGGTGTGAGCATGTGAACAAAAAGATCGATTTTATCAAAATATTCTGAATAACGAAAAAAATATTTGCTTTAACCGGTCATGCCGTTTAGGGGGAGATGAAAGGCAATATATAAGTTACAATGGTGATAAATACCAGGATAGTTAACATTAATCGATTCAGGGCGATTTCCTTTTTTATAGAGGCCTTCAGCACTAATAACAGACACCGAATTGGACCGTGATAACCGCCGGGGGTGGCCGCCAAACATTTGCACCCTGCCTAGCATGGATAGGCTGCCGGCCCGGTTAATAAGTATAAGGTATAATGGACAAAAGCAGGAAAGGCGCTGCTCTGATGAATGATGTGACAAAACCCACCGATAGCGAAATAGAAAAGCCGGAGATACCCGCGGGTGATTTTTCGGTGTGGCTCGAGGATATCCGCCAGGTCCTGCTGCAGGATCGAGGAATAGAAGTTCCCTGCGGCGGCTGCCAGGCCTGCTGCAAGTCTTCGTATTTTATCCATATTCGACCGGAGGAAAAAGAGACCCTGCGCCGGATTGACAAAAAGCTGTTGTTCCCGGTTCCGGGTTTGCCCCGGGGCAACCGGCTGCTGGGCTATTTTGAAAACGGCCAGTGTCCATTGCTGGTAGATGAGCGATGCTCGATCTATGAGCATCGCTCCAAGACCTGCCGGGCTTACGATTGCCGGATATTCGCCGCAGCCGGAATAGACGCCGGAGAAGATCATAAAACGCTGGTTAACGAACGAATACGGCGCTGGAGATTCTCTTATCCGGGGCAACAAGACCTGGACCAACATGTTGCAGTACAAAAAGCTGCCCGGTTTATAAGGGAACACGCAGAATGCTTTCCGGAGGGCAAAGTGCCCCATGATTCATCTCAACTGGCCATCCTGGCCATCAAGGTTTATAATGTATTCTTAAATGACGGCCAGCCGCCCGGGCCGGCCTGTTCAGACCGGGAAATGGCTCAGGCCGTCGTGGGAGCCAATGAAGCCTTTGAAGCAAGACGAAAAACTGGCATTTCGCCCGCTTGATAGATGTAAAACGCGATCAGATCCATGAAGGCATTCTCTAATAAGCGGGATTTTAAAGCCAGTAAGTGGTTGCTGCCGAAGATTGCAGGACCGTAGTATAAAAGCATTTATCCGGTCAGGAAGGAACCACAGATGAACAGGATGAAGAAAGTTGCTACAGCCATGTTCGCGCTGGCTCTGGCAGGAGCCCTGGCGGCATGGCCCTACCGGGCCAGCTTTGGGGGAGGCCTGCTTTTTGCAGCCTGTGAGGCCGCCCTGGTCGGGGCCCTGGCCGATTGGTTTGCGGTGGTGGCGTTGTTCAGGTACCCGCTGGGCTTAAAATTTATTCCCCACACGGCTATCATACCTAATAATAGGGACCGCATCATTGAAGGAATAATTTCTATTGTGGAAACCGAATGGTTGAGTCTGGATTTCATCAAGGCCAAGATTTACGATTATCAGATCATTGACGGACTGGCTGGGGCTCTGGAAACTGCCCGGGGACGCCGGGAACTGGAACGGCTGGCGGAAGCTTTGTTAAACAACGCCCTTCAGGAATTAAATCCGCAGGATGTGGCTCATTTTGTTCAAACCGGGCTCAAGGACAATTTAGGTGGGATCAGGGTCTCTTCGGAGCTTATCGGCCATCTGGAGGATTCGCTCAAAAACCTGTACGGCGACCAACTGATTCAACTTCTGCTAAACTGGGCTATTGGGGCAACCCGGGGAGATGAATTCGAACGGGCCGTCAAACGGACCATATCCAGAACGGCCGACGACTATTCAAATCAGGGCAATTTTTTACGCCGCTTAAGCAAGGGCTTGGGTGAGAGTCTGGACATTTTGAATTATGATCAAGCCGCCCGGGCTTTATCCCAGCGGATCAACCGCCTGCTCATTGAGATGCAGGATCCGGAAAACCGCTATCATATCAAGGTGAAGAACGAACTGCAAAAGCTGCAAATCGCCGACGCTGAATCGACTTCCCTGATATTGCACAGCATGCTTAAGAATATTGCGGAAAGCGAGGTCGGTTTTGAGACCATTACCGAGATGTTTACCATTTTAAAGAATCAGCTGGGTGATGAAGAACAGAACCTGCCATTCATTCACTACCTTACCGATATGCTGATTAAACAGATCAACCTGATCCGCCAGGATGAGGAGCGTAAGACTCTCCTGGAGAACCGGATTAAAGATGAACTGGCCAATTTGCTGGAGAGATACCACGGGGTAATCGGACAGATAGTCAAAGAAAAACTGGAAAGTCTCGACAACGAGGGTCTGGTAATTTCTCTGGAGGCCAAAGTGGGAAACGACCTGCAGTGGATAAGGATAAATGGAACAGTCATCGGGGCTCTGGTGGGTATAATGCAATACCTTATCCTTCGCTTGATATAAGGGTTTTTCCTTACCGGACGGATTATCCGGAAGAAACGGGCTGGCTGATGTTTAAGAATAAGACCATGATGGAGCATTGATTACAGGAGAGAATAATGCTATGACTACTCCGGACATTTTTATTATAGCGCTTGGTCTCTCAATGGACGCGTTCGCGGTTGCTATCAGTATTGGCTTATCCATGTGGAAGATGAGCTATAAGCGAGCGGTGCTCACCGGTTTATTTTTTGGCGGCTTTCAGGCCTTGATGCCGGTTTTGGGATTTTTCCTGGGAACCCAGTTCAAGGATTACGTTACCTCAATAGACCATTGGATCGCTTTCCTACTGCTGCTGGCCATCGGTTTAAAAATGATTCATGAGTCCCGCCAAGAAGAGAATCGTATGAAGGACTATCTAACTCTGCGCAGTTTGACGGTGCTGGCGGTTGCCACCAGTATTGATGCGCTGGCGGTAGGCGTTACCCTGGCCTTTTTATCAGTAAACATAATAAATGCGGTTGCGATAATCGGGATCACTACTTTTTTTCTCTCCATTGCCGGTGTGAAAATCGGCAATGTTTTTGGGGCCAGATACAAATCCAAAGCGGAGCTTGCCGGGGGTGCAATTCTAATCTTAATAGGTCTGAGAATACTCCTGGAGCATCTCGGCGTATTATCCCTATAAAAGACCATGGCGAGGGGAGAGTGATGGCAGAGTGGATTATTCCAGATTAAAAAGAAGCCTTAATCCCATGGCTGACTTTGTGAAAGAGGCCTTGCTAGAAGAAAACCTGATGGAGAAATACCTGGCCCGGCCTCCCTACCAGCAAAACGATTATCTCGGCTGGATAAACCGGGCCAAGCGGCCTGAGACGCTAGTACTCTGTTAACTCTAATCCTTGTATTACTCGTCGGTTAAATTTTTGCATCACTGCGTTGTCGTCAATC
>DHRK01000030.1:56385-67197 GCA_002410325.1 Syntrophomonas sp. UBA5314 | reverse complement strand
AAAATTTCCCTCGACGATTTATACAAGGATTAGAGTTAACAGAGTACTAGAAAAACGCTTGAACCAGATGCTCTTGGAACTGCGCCAGGGAGACAGGTACATGGGGATGGATTATAAACCGAAAAGATAAAAACCTGGAGGAGGGTAATATGAAGCCACCTACTTTGGACGAGTTTGCCGATATGTTGGAGGAAGTTATTAACCGCATTCCGCCGCAATTTTGTAAAGACTTGAACGGCGGGTTCAATCTCCAGGAGGAAATGAAGCGGGAGAATGGTTATTATGTCCTGGGAGAATATATTGAAGGAACCCACCTGGGTTGCTTCATAAATTTTTACTACGGTTCTTTTGTGGGAATGCTGGGTCAGCGCAGCCGGGAGATTTGGGAAGCTGAGATCCTGGATACGGTATATCATGAAATGCAGCACCATATGGAGTCCAAAGCGGGCCGGGACGATTTGGCCCGCCAGGAGATGGAAGAACTGGCCCAAGCCCTGCGGAGAAATAACCGGTCAGGGGGTGAAATCGATATTCAAGATCGGTGAGTTTTCCAAGTTGACCCGGGTTTCCATCAGAATGCTGCGCTATTATGATGAAATCGAAATATTCAAACCGGCCAGCATAGACAGCGTCACTGGATACCGAACCTATTCCGTAGAACAGATCCCCCTGTTGCATAAGATCCTTTTTCTACGGGATGTCGGTTTTAATGTTGCTGAAATTGCAGCAGCGCTCAATCACTGGGAAAATGATTCAATAACCCGGCATCTCAAAGCTAAACAGCGGGAAATCGAGTCAAGCATACAGCATCAACAGGAAAGGCTTGTCAAAATAGGCATAGCCCTTAAAGAGATCGAAGAAGAAAAAACCTCCATAAACTATAATATCACCTTGAAAAGCATACCCGCCTATAAAGTCTTGTCCCTTCGCAAAACCATTTCCGATTATTTCGCCGAAGCCGAATTGTGGCAGGAGATGTATGACTTTATTGAACAGGAAGGCCTGGATATATCGCCCAATAACCTGTGCTTTGCCATATACCATGATTTAGAACACAAAGACGCCGATGTGGATGTTGAGGTGTGCGTGGTGGCAAACCCGGCGGGTAAAAGCAGAAATGGCTTCATCTTCCGGGCGACCGAGAACATTGATGCCATGGCTTGCGCCATGGTGTACGGCCCGTTTGAAAATATCGCATCAGCCTACCAGTCATTGGCCGAGTGGCTGATGAAGCATGAGCAATATAAAATGACCGGGAAGAGCAGGCAAATCTGCCACCGGGGTCCCTGGAACGAAGCAGACCCCGATAAATATCTGACGGAAATACAAATTCCGGTAGAAAAATTGAAAACCTGATTGGGGCTATTGACTCTCACATTGTGTCAGGGTTTACAGTAGGGCTGCGAGTAAGTCAAGCATATAAATAAGAAGGAGGATGTTTAATTATGCGGCAGCTTCTAGTAAACCCCATAGGTACGGTGAGAATCAATGAAGAGGGCGTGTTTATCGAGCTCGATGCAAAATATGCCCCGGCTTTAAAAGAACTGGACGGGTTTAGCCACTTAAATGTCATCTGGTGGTTTAGCGATTTTGACAATGAACAGTCCCGGGAGGTTTTGGAGGCCTCTTCCCCCTATAGGAACGGGCCGCCAAGCATGGGGGTTTTTGCCACCAGGTCGCCGGTGAGGCCCAACCCGGTAGCTCTGTCAAGTGCTTCAATACTCTGGGTCGATGCTAAAAAGGCTCGCATTGCAGTTGCCTACATCGATGCCCATGACGGCAGCCCGGTGATCGATCTGAAGCCCTATACGCCCAGCCTGGACCGGGTGGAAAAGCCCCGCGTGCCTGATTGGTGCAGCCACTGGCCAAAAAGCCTGGAAGCTTCGGGAGAGTTTGATTGGGAAAACGAGTTTAATTTTTAACATTTCATAAGAACAGTTCATTGGAACTTTTTTAGATTAATCATTGAAAATACAGGATTGAGAAGGTAATTAACACTCTTGATTGGGAACCGGTTCTTGCCCAAATAAAAAACTCTGATGGGAATCAAATCTTGATACATATATTTGGCAGTGATGGGCCAAATTATTTAATAAGTTCAACTGGCTTTCGGTAATTTATAAACCCTTTCAAAGAGTGCTAACCATGTAATATAAATTCGACAGGGGGTGTTCTGATGAAAATCAGTGCTAGAAACCAATTGAGAGGTGTAGTAAAAAGCGTTGCTCCAGGAGCAGTGAATACTGAAATTGTCATAGGATTGCCTGGCGGAATCGAAATAGCGTCAGTTATTACTAAATCATCGGCAGAAACTATGGGTGTAGCCCCCGGAAAAGAGGTTTATGCAGTTGTCAAAGCGTCAAACGTCATGGTGGCAGTAGATCACTAAGACATAGTTGTACAGGCTCAATAATGTGGGGGAGATTATAGAAATATCATTTCAAATTGATATTTCTTATAATCTCCCCTTCGCTTATTAAATATCAAGGTGCGTACCCGCCTGCTGGTTTGTGCTGGCCGCTTATCTGCGGCGGCTATTTTATGACTCTGATGGGGACTCATTGTGATATATTAACTATAGTGAAAAGGGGGCGTGAAATTGGCTGATTCTCAAGAATATATGAAGCAGGAGCGGTTTGCTGAAGACATTGTCAAGGAATACTCGACAAAGGATCTTATAGTATATTGGAATCCCAAGATATGCTCGCATCCGGGTTATTGCTGGCGGGATTTGCCCGATGTTTTCAATCCTGAACGCAGGCCATGGGTTGATCTACAGGCCGCCCGTCCGGAAGAAATTATTAAAACGATCGACATCTGTCCCACCGGTGCTCTTATGTATGACTTGCCGGAAGGCTCGAAAGTCGATCCACGGATGGCCAGAGGGCCGGGCTGGGTGCATTTTAAAAAGAGCGAGCCGGCTGTTACAAGGATTAAAGTAGCGAAAAACGGGCCTCTGGTGATTGAGGGTCCCAGCGAGATCTATGATGCTGGAGGAAATCTTATTAAGAAATATCATCAATTTGCCCTCTGCCGTTGTGGCTTAAGTTTAAATAAGCCCTTTTGTGATGGAGCACATTTCAAGCAAGGGTGGAAAGAGGAATAAGCCATAGACTGTGAAAAGAGGGGATAAAATGCTGGAAATACCGGAAGCTGCATTTATAGCCGGCCAAATCCGCCAGGAGTTGAGCGGGAAGAAAATATCCACTGTCATTACAGGTTACACGCCGCACAAGCTGGCCTGGTTTTACGGCGAGCCGGAAAGCTTTGCCGATCTTTTGCGGGGAAAAAGTGTTGACGGGGCGGCCGGGTACGGCGGCCTGGTAGAAATAGCGTCCGGCCCAGTGCGCATGCTCTTTGGAGACGGGGTAAACCTGCGCTTTCATGAGAAGGGGGAAGCCCGCCCCAAAAAACATCAGCTTCTGGTGGAGTTCCAAGATGGCAGCGCCCTTTCCGCATCGGTTCAAATGTATGGAGGTATTGGAGCCTATGAAGAAGGAAGCCTGGATAATCCCTATTACCTGGCAGCCTGCCAGAAACCGTCGCCGCTGACTGCCGATTTTAGCGAGGACTATTTTTTCGGTCTGGCAACGGCGCCGGAGGTGCAAAAACTGAGCGCCAAAGCCTTCCTGGCCACCGAACAGCGCGTACCGGGATTGGGCAACGGGGTTCTGCAGGATATCCTGTACAACGCAGGTATCCACCCCAAGAAGAAAATCAAGGATCTATCCGGGCAGGAGCAATCTACCCTGTATAAAGCAGTAAAAAGCACCTTAACCGCGATGACTGAGCAGGGGGGCAGGGATACCGAAAAAGACCTGTACGGACGCCCGGGAGGATATAAAACCAGATTGAGTAAAAATACGGTAAACCAGGCCTGCGGTAAATGCGGAGGCACTATACGCAAGGAGAGTTATCTGGGAGGCAGTATTTACTACTGCGACGGCTGCCAGGGACTATAAGGAGCCAAGTACCGGCGTTTGTCTAGAGGGCAGGTAATTTGCAGCCGGCCCTTAAATTTTTATGGAGAAATATGCGCTGGTCTATTGTTTATAAACCAAAGAGCAAGAATATTCGCAATATTCCAATTTTTAAGGCAGGTGTTGATTCCTGCGACGGGCGTTTTATAATGGTTATTATTGAATTTGGGAAATAGATAGTAAGCAGTAGACGGGGGAAGGTTCATGTACGAGAAAATCGAAAGATACGAAATAAGGGATATTCCAGGAGTAGGATTTGAAATTTTAGGTTATTGGCAGGATGATCTGCACGATTTACGCACCAGAGTGGTTTTTAACGCTCACAATTTTACGCTTGAGGATGCTGAAGTGGAGGCAGTGCGGGTGCCTTTCGAATTATGTCATGAGGGCTTAAAAACCATTGAGGCTATCAAGGGCAGAGCCATAGGTTCCGGCTTTGGCAAAATGGTAGGCCGGATGCTCATGGGCAAGCAGGGGTGCTATCATATGGGCGAATTGATCATGGGCTCAATAAAGGCGGTCCTGCAGGCGGCTTCCCGGGAATGCCCGGAATGGATGCCGGAGGATATTTATCGCCGCCGCTGGGTTGAATGGATCGATAAATACCGTGATGTGTGCATCTATTTCGCTCAACCCCGGGTCTGCCAGGAGGATATCCAAAAGGCTTTTGAGAAGTAGCCTAAATAAAAACCCGCCAACGGCGGGCCGGGTTTTTACTTGGTTTCAAGTTCAAAGCGGTTTATGATGATGTTGCTGCCCGGGGGCCATTCCTTTTTACTGAAAAAAATCTCGTAAGGCCGGGTATAAAGCAGACCGGTTTTCAGGCTGCGGTAAACTACCATGGGGCTTACGGTTTCGGTATGTTCGGCCAGTTCCGCCACAATTTCACAGCACTCTCCACTGAAATGACGGTATTTCTGGCCAACCATTATCTGGCGTTCCATAGGCCTGGAGTTTATTTCTTTTCGTATAATATCTTTTAACTGCTGACAGGATTCGGACAGGACGCCGGTGTTGTAAACTACGTGATCGCAACTCGAAATGCCCCGCAGTTCTTTTTTGGCCATTTCAAGTCGCCGGGCTGCTTCAGCCGGGCTTATTTCCATTTCGCTTATCGACTTTTCGATCTCAACCAGATCGCGATAGATAAAGACGCTCACCACTTTTTGGTAGCCTATGCTGCGTTTCATCTGCCGGATGCCATGCAGGTTCATGATGCTAAGGCCGTTTTTCATAGTGCTTTCCACCCGGTCCAACTCGCCGGTGCTCACTCCGTAGCGCCATTCCAGGTATTTGGTCTCCTCTACCACCCGGCCGTCTTTTCTCAGTTCCAGGTAGTCGTCGGAACTGATGAAATAGTAATCCCGGCCATGGCGTTCACCAGTCCGCCGGGGACGGGTTGTAAAGGAAACTACCGGCTCCAGGTAATCGCTGTTTTGGATCATAATATACTCCATGATTGCTGACTTGCCTGACGCGGTAGGGCCATTTAAAATGAAGAACTTCATGATTCTCCCTCCAAATGGGTTATTTATATAAAAAAACCAGGGATGCAAAAAGGCCAATTTATATTAATATCGTAAAACGAAGCAACATGCTTAAATATACCGGATAACAACCCAACCCTTGAACGGAGGATTCATTGGAGATAATTTAGGAGCGGTGAAAGACTAAGCTTATGACATAAACAACGGCGATAAGTAAAACAATGGTGGCCCCGGTGGCCATGTTCCAGTAGAAGGATACGATGAGTCCTGCCACCCCACACAGCAATATAATAATGAAGGTAATCAGATGGTAGGATTTCATATCCCGGCACCAGTTGCGGGCGGCGGCGGCCGGCAGTATGAGCAGGGAATTGATGATCAGTATGCCTATCCATTGAAGCGAAATGGTGACAACCACGGCCAGGCTTAACGTGAAAAGCAGCTCCACCAGGCCCACATGTACTCCCCGGCTGCGGGCCAGAGAAGAATTGATGCTGACCAGTAAAAGCTGGTTGGAGGCCCCCAGCATTATGAGAAAAACCATAAAAAGGACCAGGGCCAGGCCGATAATGTCCTGGGGGGTGATGCTGAGCAGGTCGCCTATAAGGTAGCGGGAATAGCGGGCAAAACCTCCCCCCCTTGAAAGTATGGCAATACCCAGGGCGACGGCCGTTGCAGACAGCACCCCGATAGCGGTGTCAGTCGAAACGCCGGTGCGGTTTTTGATGTAATTGATGCTCAAAGCCACGATCATGGCGAAAACCAGCATGGCCCAGAGCGGGTCGCTTATTCCGAGCAGGACCCCCAGGGCGATGCCGGTCAAGGCTGAATGCCCCAGGGTGTCAGAGAAAAATGCCATGCGGTTGTTGACCACCAGGGTTCCCAGCATAGTGAACAGGGGAGCCACTAGAATGATGGCCAAAAGGGCGTACTGCATGAATTCCAGCTGGGCCCATTCAAAGGGCAGCATTCCGATCAAGGCGTGCAGCTCAGACATCTACGGACATGCCTCCCTTGGTAATTTTAATGCCCCCAGTAATTCCAGCGAGTGGGAATCCAGGCCGAAGGCCTGCAGAAAGTCCGGATGATTCAGGACTTCAGCCGGAGAGCCGCTGCTCTGAACAGTCCGGTTTAAAAACACCACCCGGTCGGCCAGTTTAATCAGGGCGGGGAGATCGTGCGATACGAGTATAATAGAAAGGTCATATTCCTTTTTTAGCTCCCCGACGATAGTGTAAAAAAGCTGCATCCCCTTGTAATCGACCCCGGAGATAGGTTCGTCCAGGAGCAGCAGATCGGGTATGGGATTCAAAGCCAGGGCCAAAAGCACCCTCTGCAGTTCGCCTCCCGAAAGGGCGCCCAGACGCCGGTCCAAAAGATGGTCCGCCTGCACCCGGGCCAGGATATCCCGGGCCGGACCCCGCAGGCGGCGGGAAGGAAACAGCCAGGTAGGGCGCCATCCTTTACTGGCTTGAAAAAGGTCCATGACGCTTACCGGGGAATTGAGATCGAAGTCCAGTCTTTGCGGAACATATCCTATGCGCGGTTTCCCACTGCGCTCTCCGGCCGCATCCAGGTAATTCAAGCTGCCGCTGTGGGGCAGCTCGCCCAGAATGGCTTTGAGCAGGGTGGTTTTGCCGGCGCCATTGGGGCCAACCAGGGCGGTAATTTCACCGCAGTGTATATGCAGGCTGACCTTTTCCACAATTGGTTTCCCGCCTCGAAAAACGGAAAGATCATCTACGGTAGTGCAGCACAGCCCGCAACTGGAACCACGGGCGGCACTTTGATCATGGGGATGATGATCGAAAGCCTGCAGCATCAATGCAAAGCCTCCTTTAGGGTTTGCAGGTTGTTTTGCATTATTTTTATATAGGCGTCGGGAGTATATTCTCCGGTAACGGCCGGGTCAAGGGTATATACTTGGGCACCTGTTGCCCGGGCTATGGTGTTGACAGATACCCCCTGGTATTGCGGTTCGATAAACAATGCGGTGGTTCCGGTCTGTTTTACCTTGTCAATGATAACGGCCAGTTCCCTTGCTGAGGGCTCGGTATTGGGTTCGCTTTGCACAACGGCCACGATGTTCAGACCGAAATCGCGGGCGAAATAGGGAAAAGCCTCATGAAAGGTTACTATATTGCGTTTGCTAATGCCGGCCAGCTCGTTTTTCATTTGCTCATTAAGCTGTTCCAGCTTTCTGACATAAGCATCGCTGTTGGCCTGTAATTGCCCGGCATATTGCGGCAGCAATTGGGCAAGCTGCCGGTTGATGTTACGGGTTTCATCAATGGCCCCGGAAACGCTGACCCAGACATGAGGATTTTCTTCTCCATTATCATCTTTGAGCAGCTTCAAGCCCTGACTGGCGGTGACGATTTGGTCCGGGGGGACTTCCTGGCCGACCTTGTCCATAAAGGACTCCATCCCGCCTCCATTGACAATTATAATATCAGCCTGCTTTAAAGCAATGAGATTTTGGGGTGTAAGCTGGTAGTCATGCAGGCAGCCGGCCGCCGCCGGGGCCATATTTTCGACCTCAATGCCGGAAATGCCCTGGGTGAGGTTCAAAGTCATAATGTATACCGGATAAAAAGAAGTAATGATCCTCACTTTTTTATCGTTTTGCGAATCGGTGGGGACCTGGGTGCGGCAGCCGATTAGATTAATTAACAGAGCCAAAACCAGTAAAATTTTAAGTAGCTTTCGGGGCATGGCTAGCGATACCTTCCTTTCTGACGCATTCCGGGCAATAGCCGTAAAGTTCCATGTGGTGTTCGGTTATTTGAAATCCTTCCCGCCGGCCTAAATCCCTGCTGAATTGCTCCAGGGGGCATTCCTCAATAGTGACCACTTTGCGGCAGGCCAGGCAGATCAGGCTGTGAAAATGTTCGCTGCGTTTTATGGCGTACTGGCATTTGTCATTGTAAAAGCCCTGTTTTACAATGAGTTCTTCAGCCAGCATCCGATCAAGGTTGCGGTAGACCGTGGACAGGCTGATCGGAAACTGTTCCAGGTTCAAGCGCAGGTGTATATCCTGAGCTGTCAGGGGAGTGTCGGCGGTCTCCAGGACGGCCAGAATGCCGAGCCGCTGTTTGGTTATCTTTTGCCCGTGAAGACGCAGTTGCTCTGAATGATGGCTGGTTTCCTCCATAATATCCCCCTTAACGCAAATGCAAATCATTCGCATATATTATACACCAGGATGCATATAAATATATATGGTAATTGGAAAAAAGACCGGGAAGAAAACGGGTGATGCTTAAATTACTATGAAAAATTGGAGCTTAAGCCCGGTCGTAAGTATTATTCCAAGGATGTGATAAAAAGTGTAATAGCCAAGAGCGGGGATGATTCTAATAAGCATCCCCGGATAGGTTATTACAGGACGGTTTTGGCGCCGCCTACCATGGCCAGGATCTCATCGAGCATTTCACCAAGTTTGGCTTCTTCGCTTTTATCAGCGTAGTGGGGGCGTTTAATATCCGGAAATAGGGAATAAAGGGCGCTTAAGATGACTTCCGAATGGGGCGGGCAGCCGGGCATATGAAGCCCGTCAGCGGCGTGGTGTTGCTGGCAGAGCCCCATAAAGAGGTTGGTTTCATCCGGATTTATATCATGAGCCGTATCAGGGCCCAGGTACAGGTTGACTTTTTTGGTGAAGGTCCGGTCAATCAGTTTGCGATCCGGTGTTGCAGGGTCGTTTTTACGCAGTTTGGCCAGGCCGAAATGCAAGTACCCGCGGCATCCCGGGCAGGCATTCCCTTCATGAATGGAAAAGTCTTGGCCGCTGGTCAAATTGAGCTGGGGCTGGAGGAAGGCATCCCGCAATTCCTCTACGGAAGGCCCAACAACGTCAATATCGGCCGGGTCGATGGGGCCGAAGCCCTGCAGATGGGCCAGCCAAACCGGAGGCGACTCCTGCGGCTGCATACCCATGATGCGCATGCCTACCGCGTCAATGGCCACCGGGTTGGTTCCCCCAATCAACAGGTTCATGGGTTTAGGGGTGCCGGACAGGGGGCCAAAGTCCTCCTGGGCGGTGATTCCGTCAATTATCCACAACTGGGGCTTTAAAAGGTGGTGTATATTGACCAGGTTTTGCCAGAGGCCAAAGAAGTGGGTCATATATTTTTCCAACGGGGGCACGGCGCCCTGCAGACTTTTGATACAGAGGGACACTTTGGCGGCAAAGTGTATCTTCATGACCGGAACATTGATGAATACATCGGCCTGTTCCAGAGTAACGGGGATCTTGCGGGCCACCATGCGTTTTCCCCGGGGGACTTTCTTTTCCACCAGTTCATCGTTATTGAGATCGACCAGCCTTACTTTACCGTCTCCCGTTTCGGCCAGCTTATCATAACCGTAAAGAGGGAATAATTTTGATGTTTCGCTGCGGTTAATCGATGAGCCTTCGGCGATTATAATCTGGCCGGCTACCGGCCGGAGCATATCGACCAGGGCCGCAATCAGCCGGATATCGGTTACCACGCCTCCATGGTAGACTCCGTCCTTAAGTCCGTGGTCGCTTACCATATTGGGCTTAATAACCACGGTCTGACCCGGTTTGACATAGCGCCTGACGCCGCCCAGCTTTCTCATGAGTAATTTCAGGGAACGGGCGATCTCCTTTTCGCTTGGGGTTTCAGCCACGCGTTCAATTACTACCCGGGCCCGGGAGCTTTTAGAAGAGGCAGGCAGTCCCGCCGCCAGTTTATTGAGTAGAACGGCCGAACTGAGCTCCAGGCGGATAAACTTGAGGCCCTGTTCAGTGCGGCGCTGGACGGGGCGAAAGCCATAATCGACCAGGCGTCCGATGAGCTCGGCCCTGGCGTCGGGCAGTTCTGCCGCCAGCAGGGTTTCCCGGCCGATCAGTTGATCGAGAACCTCTTTTTCGGCCGCTTTATCACTTAGCAGCAATTCTTCAATGGTGCTGCGGCCGGGATCATAGACCAGCCAACCCAGCATTTTACCGCCGCGCCAGGCTTTATAAATCATGATTGACGGGTTGTCTTGCCAGGAGGTCCGGCGCCAGGCGGCATAGCCGGAATCCCCGCACTTGAACAGTTCTTCGGTCAGGCTTAATGAGAGGCGGCCTTTACGCAAAACCAGGTCTTGGGGCATTTTTGTATCTCCTCCTCCGGTTTTTTCTTTCTCTTTTCCGGTTATGGATTAATTTTAACATAGGCATGCTTGCATTCGGGCGGACAATAATCAGGCCTTAAGCGGGCTAGTACAACGTTCGCATATTGTGTTCATAAGTTGGAGCAGATTTTTTGAAGTACAAGGCGGAGGAATGAGTAATACTGGACGTATTGCGATTGACGACAACGCAGTAATTC
>DHRK01000030.1:52734-56257 GCA_002410325.1 Syntrophomonas sp. UBA5314 | reverse complement strand
GAATATACGGAATGTTGTACTACCATCTGTCAAAAAGGGCATCCTAAATAAAAAGTGATGAATGGGGGAGAAATATGGTTCAGGTGCTCGTGCACGTACCGGAATGGCTTTTGAACGGCCCGGCGGCGGCGGTATTAAACTGCAGTGAAGATACCGGAGACTGGGTATATCATGGAATATTTCACGAGGAGCTGGAACCGGTATCCTGCCAGCATGAAACGACAACCGAACCGGTGGCCATGTTTGAGGTGAAAAAGGACGGCCAAGTGCAGGCCGGCCTGGGCAAGTGCCATATCTGTAAAAAGGTGCACTGGCTGCTGCGGGAAGACTCACGTGACAGCCGCCCTCATTAGTGAACACAAATGAGTTAGTGAGTTAGGGGACAGTTCTTCAACTCATTTTGAGGAAGGTAAAGAGAGAGCCCAGCAGGGGCAAAATGAGTTGAAGAACCGTCCCCTAACTCATCTCAATGGGCAGGCAGAGGATAAGGAGGTGCTGCAATGAAGACCCGCCAACGGTTGCAGAGCGTACTGCAGGATATCGAAAAGCTGGATAAGGATCTGGGGGAGCTAGCCAGCGGGTGTGAGTTTACCCGGCAAAGAAGACTGTGCCAGGAATCTCAAGAGTTATTGGATAAAATTCAAGAAGGATTGGTCAAAGGCTTTTCAGGTGTAGAGGAGACGGAAACCTTCACCGGAATATTAGATCGCATATAAAATAATACTGCTAAAAAAACATAAGCAGTCGTTGTTTTCAGGCGGTTTTATTGTTATCATCCATATATGGAACTATAAAGCGTTCCAAGGACCAAACGAGGAGGAAATTGCTATGGCTGACAAATTGGAAAAGGTGCTGGTCGAGATCCTGCAGGGAACTCAACCTACAGGCGGGGGCTGAAGCTGCAGCGGCTGTTCAGTGGCCGACAGCTGTGGATCAGCTACTGATTGGGAAGAGGAAACCCGGAAGCTTGCAGGAGAGCTCGACGCCAGTTTTGGGGATAAAGTAGAAGTAAAATATGTTGATGTAGATAAGGTCGGCTTAGACAAATACCCGGTTCTGGGAAGAGTTCTCCAGATGGGTTATCCTTACCCGATTACCCTGATTAACGGTCAGCCCAAATTTGCCGGCGGCATCTTAGGCGATGACATCAAAGCCAGCATTAAAGAGGTTGTTGAGTAAGGTAAACATCAAGGAGGAAACCATGTCTGAACAAGTTAATAAAGTTCTGGTAGAGATTTTACAGGGAACTGCTCCCCAGGGAGGCTGCAACTGCAGTGGTTGTGCTTCTTCCAGCAGCTGTGGTTCGGCAATGGACTGGGAAGCGGAAACCGAAAAGCTTTCCGATGAACTTGCGGCCAGCTTTGGGGATAAAGTTGAGGTCAAATTTGTCGATATCGATAAAGAGGGCCTGGGCAGCTATCCCACTGTGGGGCGGGTTCTGCAAATGGGCTACCCCTATCCTATTACTATGATAAACGGACAGCCCAAGTTTGCCGGCGGCATTTTGAGCAACGATATCAAGACTTCGATCAATGATTTACTGGGCTAGGCTGGTTTGAACCGAGGATAAACCAGTGCCTGTTGCCAGGCCTGAAGAACCTCCCCCTACTCCTTGATGTAGAAGGAGGTTTTTTCTTTGCCCGGGCAGGTATGGAACGCCGGTATATTGACGACATTGGAAGGCAAATCTTAATACATGCTGAAAAACTCAGGGAGTATGTTTATGAACAAAAAGCCTGACAGGGTAAAAAATAGAAATTACACGATTCTTTCCTATGGATGCCAGATGAACATCCGCGACTCGGAAACGATCGCCGGATTGTTGGAAGCGGCCGGATACCAGCCCAGCCCGAGGCTGGAAGAGGCCGGGCTGGTAGTGTTGAATACCTGCAGCGTTCGCCATTCGGCGGAAAACAAGGTTTTCGGCAAACTCGGTGAGCTTAAGCAGCTTAAAAAACACCATCCGGAAATGCTGGTGGCCCTGGGGGGATGCATGGCTCAGCTTCCCGAAATCAGGGCCAATTTACGCAAGCAGGGGGTGGATGTGGTTTTCGGCACTCACAACATCCACGAGCTGCCGCTATTGATTGAAGAAGCGGTGATCGGGCAGCAGGCGGTATACCGGGTTTGGGACCGGGAAGGCGAGATAGTGGAAAGCCTGCCCGTGGTGCGCAAGACTGGTTTAAGCGGCTTTGTAAACATCATGTATGGATGCGACAACTACTGCAGCTATTGTATAGTGCCCTACACCAGGGGCCGGGAGAGAAGCCGGCGCCCTCATGACATCATGGAAGAGGTGCGCCAGCTGGCTGACCAGGGTTACGTGGAAATAACCCTGCTGGGCCAGAATGTAAATTCCTACGGGCGCGGACTGGAAGAGACGGTTGATTTTGCCGACCTGCTGGAACAGGTGAACGGTGTTGGCGGCATCAAAAGGATTCGCTTTACCACCTCCCACCCCAAGGATATGTCGGAAAAGCTGATCGGCGCCATAGCTGGCCTGGACAAGGTATGCGAACACGTCCATGTGCCCCTGCAGGCAGGCAGCAACGCGGTTCTAAAAGCCATGAACCGTTCATATACTAGAGAGCACTATTGGGAATTGAGCCAGCGCCTGCGCAGCCGGATACCGGGAGTGGCCATAACCACTGACTTAATAGTGGGCTTCCCCGGCGAAAGCGAGGAGGATTTTTGGGACACCCTGGATATGGTGCGGAAGGTAAGATTTGACGCGGCCTTCACCTTTATGTATTCTAAACGAAGCGGAACCAAGGCGGCGAAGATGGAAGAACTGATCAGCCTTGATGAAAAACGCAGCCGTTTATTGCGCCTGAACCATATTCAGTATAAAATCGCCAGCGATCTCAACCGCGCATTTGAAGGCCAGAAGCTTGAGGTTCTGGTGGAGGGGCCGAGCAAAACCAATTCGGAAAAGTTGACTTCCAGAACCCGCACCAACCGGATTGTCATCTTTGAGGGGCCTCGGGATTTGGTCGGCCGGATGGCGCAGGTTACGATTACTGAGGCCAAGACTTTTTCGATGTTTGGGGAACTGCGGTAGTTCCTTTTAACTATGGACGCTTCAATAAGGAGGGTGTGACAATGACACTGGAGGAAATTATCAGAATGGCCCATGAACTGGGTGAAGCTATTGCCCAGTCGGAGGTAATAGACGGCATTCAGGCCGCCCAGAACCGTTTAATGATGGACAAAGACGCCTATGATCTGCTGATGCGCTATCAGGACGCGCGAATGAAGCTTCAGCACAAAATGGAAGACGGGCTCAGCCTCAACCCCGCCGAGGAAAACCATTTTGACATCCTGGAGCAGCAGTTAAAGGCCAATGTGGTCGTAAAGGATCTCATGGAAGCCCAGGAAAAACTGGACAACCTGATGCAGGCCGTGTATTTTTCCATCAATCAGGCTCTCTCCGGAGGCTCCTGCGGAGAATCTGATTGCAGCAGCTGCGGCGGCGGCTGCGGCCAATAAATGTTAGAAGAAATAATAGCTGAGACCCCCGACC
>DHRK01000030.1:1099-52625 GCA_002410325.1 Syntrophomonas sp. UBA5314 | reverse complement strand
GGTCGGGGGTCTCAGCTATTATTGAGGTCTTCTCCCAAAAACTATTGCATCCCTCTCTTTCCGGGCTAAGAAAACATGAGGAAGGACTGGCTCAAGCCTTGGGCTTTTTTAAAAGACGCATACCATTAAGGGTGACCAGCAGTGATGTCCCCATATCTCCGACAACCGCCAGCCACAGGGTTAACCATCCGGGGATAACCAGCAGGAGGATAGCCGCCTTTATAAGCAGGGAAAAGGCCACATTTTGCCGGATGATCTGCAGGGTACGCCGTCCCAGGTGAATGGTAAAGGCCAGTTTGGAAAGATCATCGGCCATCAGGGTAATATCGGCGGTTTCCAAAGCCGCGTCACTGCCCGCCACCCCCATGGCGATTCCCACCGTAGATGCCGCCAGAGCCGGTGTATCGTTGATGCCGTCTCCCACCATGGCAACTTTTTTATAACGCTGCATTAATTTGCGCACTTCATGCACTTTGTCCTCGGGAAGCAACTGGGCGCGATATTCATCGATATTGGCCTGACGGGCAATAGCCGCCGCCGCCGCCCGGTTGTCGCCGGTGAGCATAATGGTTTTCTCGATGCCTGCCTTTTTCAGGGAGGCAAGCGCTTCATCCACATGAGGACGAAGCTGGTCCGATATAGCTATCCAACCCAGTATGTGTTTGGTACTGGCCATCAAAACAACCGTATGCCCTTCAGATTCCAACTCGTTAATCGAAACCAGGTATTTATTCACCGGATAACCCTGGCTCACCATGAACCGCGGGTTGCCTATATAGTAGGTTTGTTCCTCAACTTTTCCCCGTGCTCCCAGGCCGCCAAAGGCTTTAAAATCTTTTACTGCGGGATACTCGTAATCCCGGCTTATACAATACTGGACTATGCTCCTGGCCAGGGGGTGCTCGGAGCGGGATTCAATGGCTGCGGCAATTTTTATGAATTCTTCTTCCTGCTCGGGCTCCAGGGTAAAGACCTGACTCACTTTCGGTTGACCAACGGTCAGGGTGCCGGTTTTGTCGAACACCACTACCGAAAGCTGTCCGCTTTCCTCCAGGTGGGCGCCGCCTTTGATTAAAACCCCGTTGCGCGCGGCGTTGCCTATGGCTGATACGATAGATGCCGGGGTCGATATGACCAGGGCGCAGGGGCAGGCTACCAGCAGCATACCCAGGGCTTCATAAAACCATTTATGGAAGGATTGGCCCAGTACCAGGGTGGGGATAGTTGCCACCAGGATGGCCGCCGTGATAACTCCAGGTGTATAGTAGCGGGAAAAATGGTCCACAAACTGCTGGGAAGGGGCCTTCTGGGCCTGGGCCTCCTCCACCATATGGATGATGCGCTGCAGGGTAGTGTCGGAAGCCAGGCGGTCCACTCTTATTTCCAGGGCGCCGAAGGTATTGAGGGTCCCGGCAAATACCTGATCGCCCTGGTTTTTATCCACGGGAATGGATTCTCCGGTTATGGCTGCTTGATCGACAGCACTGCTGCCGCTTTGCACCCGCCCGTCCATGGGGATGCGCTCACCCGGCCGGACTATAACGATATCGTCAATCTTAATATCCCGGGTCGGGATGAAAAGCTCATTGCCATTACGGCGAACCAGAGCCTCATCGGGACTCAGTTGCATCAGGGACCGGATCGAATTGCGGGTCTTATCCATGGTATAGGCCTGCAGGGTGTTGCCCAGGGCAAACAGGAACACCACCACCGCTCCTTCCTGATACTCGCCTATAGCCACCGCTCCGATAGCGGCCAGGGTCATCAGGATGTTCATATCCAGCTCATAGGTGTTCCAAAGTACGGTCAGGCCCATTCGGGCGGGAAGGTAAGCCCCGGCAATGATGCCGATACAATATACCACTTGGGTTGGCAGAGCCGGGGTGCCCAGCAACTGCATAAGGGCGGCGGTCAGCAAGAAGGCGGCGCTGATAATGGTTGAACGGGCATAGCGGTTGCTGCGCCAGAATGAGAAGCGATCCTCGGGCAGAAGGGCGTCGTAAGGACGAGCGGTGTAGCCCATGCTGCGCACCGCTTGAATGATCCTTTCCGGGGAACCGTCATATTTAACCTGCATTTTAGCGGCTCCGTAGTTTACCTTTACTTCACTTATCCCCGGAAGCACGCTGATTCGCTTTTCCAGATGGGCCGCGCAGTCGGCGCAATCCAGACCTCCCAGCCGGAAAACGCTGAACTGCGGTTCAAGATCGGGATTAAGCCGCGCCGGTTCGATAACCGGTTCATATCCCTGAGCTGCTTCATAGATCTCCTGCGCGGAAGCGAGAAGCGGGTTGAATATGATCTTCACCGAATTGTCAGCGGGATCAAAAATGAGATCCTTTACTCCGGGGACCGCACTGATGGTATGGTGCAAACCGGCTTTCCACTCTTCGCCCGTTTCGGGGGGAAGCCCCAGGGTTATTTCTTCAACCTGTTCATCCAGACGGATTATCATGTCATAAAGCCTCCACTCTATTCGTTGATATGCTCCAAACCCTGCTTCATCAAGACCATTACATGATTATCCTGCAGGCTGTAATACAGCATTTTCCCTTCGCGGCGATATTTGACCAGCTGCTGCTGACGCAGCCGGCGAAGCTGGTGAGACACAGCCGATTCTGACGCTCCGGTAACCGCGGCCAGATCGCACACGCACAACTCCTGATTCATCAAGGCGTATATGATGCGCAGGCGGGTGGGGTCGCCCATGGTTTTGAACAACTCCGCGAGGCGGACCGGGTCTCCCAAACCGCACATCTGTCTTTTTGCTGCTATGACTTTATCCTGATGAACGCAATGGGTCTCACAGCGCTCCTCAAAATCATGGTCCATATATATACCTCTCTGTACATATGAATATATGTTCATATGTATTATAAATTCAGCGGAACATACTGTCAATCCAGGGGGTATGAACCATATTAATGAAGCCGTCTGTAATGTTCCAGGGGCAGGATTTTGGATCGGATAAACAGAATATAAAAATGTTGGACTAAGACCCATATTAGCCAGAGCGTCGACGGAAGTACCACGGGCACCACATATGCTCCCGGTGGTCGCAATTAAGGTTGCACCATCCAGGCACCACGATTTACGCTCCGCTGCGCTTCCCACATTATTAATGTTGTGAAGAGCAAGGCGCGAGATAGTCCTGCGATTGAGGCGTACATTAATACGTTGATTGAGCAGAACTGTCGAGCAACGCAGCTATTCGCAACCTTGATTGCGACCGTAGGGAGCATGTGTAGTGCCCGTGGTACTTTTGTCGACGCTCTGGGGCCGGGTGTACCCGGCCGTTCTGATATAGATGGAAGGATGAAGTGAGTGACCCGCAATACACCAATGATGGAACAGTACCGGGAGATCAAAGCCCAGCACCATGACGCCATTCTTTTTTTTCGCCTGGGCGACTTCTACGAGATGTTTTTTGAAGACGCCGAAGTAGCCAGCCGGGAATTGGAGATAGTCTTGACCGCTCGTGACGGCGGGAATGGCAAGATTCCCATGTGCGGCGTACCCTATCATTCGTCGGGCAACTATATTGCCCGATTGATCAATAGAGGATACAAAGTAGCGGTTTGCGAGCAAGTTGAGGACCCCAAAGAAACCAAAGGATTGGTCAAGCGAGCCGTAACCAGGATCGTGACTCCCGGAACCGTTTTAGAAGAATTCATGCTGGATGAACAGCGGAACAATTACCTGGCGGCGGTCATAAAGGATGAGGCGGGCATTGGGCTGGCCTATGCCGATATATCAACCGGCGAGTTCAAGGTTCTGGAACTGCACGGTGAACGAAGCCTCGCCTTGCTGGAAAGCGAATTGCAGCGCCTGGCCCCTTCGGAGTGCCTGGTGCCCGAGTGGTCGGACTGGACCGGGTTGTTTGACGAAGGGCAGCGCTGGGGAACGGCCTTGATAAGCGGGCAAAAGCTGCCCCGGTATTCCCTGGAGGAAGCCGGGAGGATCCTGACCGGTCATTTTAAAGTTAGCTCCCTGGAGGGGTTCGGCATACAGGAAAAACCCCTGGCCATCCGGGCCGCGGCATTGATTATCGACTACCTGCAGGACACCCAAAAAGGAAGCCTTTCGCATATGTTGAGCCTTGGCACCTATAATCCGGATGGCTTTTTGGAGATGGATAGTTCAACCCGGCGCAACCTGGAACTGGCTGTAACCATCCGGGAAGGGAAGCGTGAGGGTTCCCTGCTCTCCATTCTCGATCGATGTTCAACCGCCATGGGCAAACGCATGCTGCGCCAGTGGGTGGAGCAGCCTTTGAAGGAGCTTCAGCCCATTGAAAAACGCCTGGATGCAGTTGAAGAATTGAAAGACAACCTGGATATGCGCCAACAATTGGCCAAAACCCTGGACTCGGTGTACGATTTGGAACGCCTGGCATCGCGCATAGCCAGCCAGACCGCCAGTCCCCGGGATTTACTGGCTTTTGGCAGATCCACCTCAGTGCTGCCGGATATACAGAGACTACTTGAGTCAGGCAGCTCTGGCCTGTTGCAGGAAGCGGGGAAAATGGATACGCTGGCTGATTTACATGAACTGGTGGCTGCCTCCATCAGCGAGGAAGCCCCCTTGTCTCCCCGGGAAGGAGATGTGATTAAAAGCGGCTTCAACCCCGAGATCGATGAACTGCGTAGCTTGTCCCGCCAGGGTTCGGCCTGGCTGGTGGATTTTGAAGGCCGGGAAAAACAGCGCACCGGCATCAAGTATTTAAAGGTAGGATTCAACAAGGTTTTTGGGTACTTTATTGAAGTAAGCAAATCCAATCTGGGGATGGTACCCCCTGATTACCACCGCAAGCAGACCCTGGTCAATACGGAGCGCTTTATCAATGAGGAATTAAAAAACTACGAGGAAAAGATCCTCGGGGCCCGCGATCGTCTATATGCCCTGGAATATGAAGAATTCGACCGCCTAAGGCGCCATCTGGGGGAGCATATAGCCCGGATTTTAACCAGCGCCAGGATGATCGCCTCCCTGGACGCCCTGTGTTCGCTGGCCCAGGTGGCTTTTTACAACGATTATGTCAGACCCCGGGTGGATGAAAGCGGGGTAATTTCCATACAGGGAGGGCGCCACCCGGTGGTTGAGAAGTCGTTGGGAGCCCTGCGCTTTATTCCCAACGATCTATATATGGACGGAAGCGGACACCGCTTTGCTTTTATCACCGGACCCAATATGGGGGGAAAGAGCACCTTTATGCGCCAGACCGCTCTCCTGGTTTTGATGGCCCAGATGGGCAGCTTCGTGCCGGCCGACCAGGCCGGCATCGGCCTGGTTGATCGGGTATTTACCAGGGTGGGAGCGGCCGACGATCTGGCCGCCGGGCAGAGCACCTTCATGGTTGAGATGCTGGAAGTGGCCAATATACTGAACAACGCCCGGGACAACAGCCTGATCATCCTGGACGAAATCGGCCGGGGAACCAGCACCTATGACGGTTTGAGCGTGGCCCAGGCGGTCAGTGAATACATAGCTCAAAACATCAAGGCCAAAACGCTGTTTGCCACCCATTATCATGAACTGACCGATCTGGAGGAACGTTTACCGGGGATATTTAATCTTTGCGTTTCAGTTAAAGAAACCGGTGATAATGTAGTATTCTTAAAGAAAGTGCTGTCCGGCCGGGCTGATAAAAGCTACGGTTTGCACGTGGCACAGCTGGCCGGTATACCGGCCAGGGTCATACTCCGGGCCGCAGAAATACTGCAGGGCTTGGAAAAGGCGGATCAGGCTGTTAAGAAGCCAGCCGTTTTGGAGCAGCCGCTTCTTTTTGGCGTGGACAGCGTGGTGGAAACAGAACTGCGCGGTTTGGATCTGGATTCGCTAAGCCCTCGCGAGGCTCTGGGTATACTATACAAATGGAAGGAACTGATCTAACTTATTTGTTCGGAATGTCCGTTTAACATGTCTGACAGCTGGCATCGAACCTATATTTAGGTGAAATACGGTATAGGTCATTTGTGGAGGTGATATTAATGTTAATTGGCATTGATGTGGGCGGTACTTTTACGGATGGAGTACTTTTTTCGGGAAGTTCGGTCTTGCGCAGCGTGAAGCAGATCACCGACGAAACCAACCTGCAGAAGACCCTGTTGGAGGTTTTGGACGAATTATTGGCCCATGCAGCTAAACCGGTCAGGCGAATCGTGCTGAGCACCACCCTGGTAACCAACGCCCTGGCTACCGGCCAGGGTGAGAGAACCGCCCTTCTTTTGATACCGGGCAGCGGGCTGCCTTATTCGGCCTACCGGATCAGCCCCGACACCTGGATCTTGAAGGGCGGCATCGATTTTCGCGGCCGGGAGATTGAACGTCCGGATAAAAAAGAAGTCGATCAGGCTCTGGCTGAGATTGACGCCCTGGGGATAAAACGGGTGGCCGTGGCCGGCAAGTTTTCCAACCGCAACGATCTTCACGAAAGGATGGTCAGGGATATCATCAACAACCGGTATCCTGATATGCAGGTTTGTATAAGCAATGAAATATCGGGACGCTTGAATTTCCCGCGCCGGGCGGTAACCTGTTATTATACGGCCATGACCTTGAGCGAGTGGAACCGCTTTGCTGATGAAATCGAAAAGGCGGTCAAGGACCGGGCTCCGGGCAGTGAACTGCACATCTTGAAAGCCGATGGAGGAACCATGACCCTGGAGGCCAGCCGGAAACAACCCTGTGAAACGGTCTTTTCCGGCCCGGCTGCCAGCACCATGGGAGCGGTCGCCCTGACCCGGGAAAAGGCCAATTCAGTGGTCGTGGACATCGGTGGAACCACCACTGATATATCCTTGC
The DNA here is from genome assembly GCA_002410325.1 of Syntrophomonas sp. UBA5314. Taxonomy (GTDB): domain Bacteria; phylum Bacillota; class Syntrophomonadia; order Syntrophomonadales; family Syntrophomonadaceae; genus UBA5314. Next base: position 45,821 of record DHRK01000030.1, on the reverse strand, counting down.
TCATTGAAGGCGAACCGCTCTATGCTTCCCGGGGAGCGTTGATCAGGGGACATCTCACCCACGTGAATTCATTTGCCATCGACTCTATTCCCCTGGGTGGAGACAGCACGATTTGGGTGGAGAACCAGGAGCTTAAAATCGGGCCCATGCGCCGGGATGTGGCGGCCTGTTTCGGGGGTGTAAGCCCCACCGTAACCGACGCCTTCAGCGTGCTTTTAGAACTCGGCCTGGGTGATGCACAGGCTTCCCGGGCCGGTTTGCAGGAGGTGGCCGGGCAGTTGGGCACGGAAATCGGCGAGCTTTGCCAGCGCATCGTCAATAATGTGATCCAGCAGCTTACCCGCAGCATCGTGTACATGTTCACCCAGTGGGAGAATGAACCGGCCTACAAGGTCTGGGAAGTCATCAATAAAAAGTCTTTTGTCCTGCACCGGGTCATCGGCATAGGTGCGGCGGCACCAGCCATCATTCCTCTTTTGGCCCGGGAGCTTGATGTAGGGCACTTCCTGCACCGCTACTCACCGGTGGCCAATGCGGTGGGAGCGGCTCTGGTCAGACCGACCCTGGCGGTCGAGGTGCATGTTGACACCCAAAACGGTGTATATACCGTGTCGCCGGGAGGACTTCGGGGAGAAGTGACCCAGCGCAATTTCCAGCTGCAGGATGCCAAGGAGCTGGCCAGCAAGTACCTGGCGGAAATCGGAAAAAAGCGGGGCATGAAAGGCTACGCGGATCAAGGCCAGTTCTATCTGGAAGAGCAGTTTAACGTAATTCGCGGCTGGGATAGAGCCGGCCGGCTGTTTGATGTGGGAATTCAGATCGCTCCCGGCTTTATACCCGAATACGAGGGGGTGACGGAATGAAACCGACCGGAGTGCTTTTTTTCCCGGCCTTTGACTGGGCGATAAGCCCGACCCACCCGGAAAGGGAGGAGCGGCTGCTTTATACCCGGGATCAGATATTTGAAGAAGGGATTATGGATCTGCCGCAGATCAGGGAATATCATCCCCGTCTGGCCACCGCCAAGGAGATATCCCGGGTGCATTTTTGTGTTCCCGACGTGGAGACCAGGGTCACCCAGGCCCATTTGGTATCGGCCGGTTCAGCCCTGGTCATGGCGGATGCCTTCATGAACGGGGAAGTGCAAAACGCCTTTGCCATCATAAGGCCGCCCGGGCATCATGCCATGACCGTATGCCATGGCAACCGGGGCTTCTGTGACATAAACAATGAAGCGGTTATGGTGGAATACCTGCGCCAGAAGCACGGCTTGAAAAGAATAGCGATTGTGGACACCGATGTCCATCACGGGGATGGCACTCAGGAGATATTCTGGCACGATCCGGACGTCCTTTTTATTTCCTTTCACCAGGACGGACGCACCCTCTATCCCGGTTCGGGATTTACCGATGAACTGGGCGGGCCGCTGGCCTATGGAACCACTATAAACATTCCCATGGCTCCCCGTACCACCGATGAGGGCATTCATTATATACTGGATAATCTGGTACTGCCCATCCTGGAAGAATTCAAACCGGATTTGGTTATAAACTCGGCCGGTCAGGACAATCATTACAGCGATCCCCTGGCCAATATGAGCTTTACCGCTCAGGGCTACGCCGTACTCAACCAGAAACTGCGCCCCGACATAGCGGTTTTGGAAGGCGGTTATTCGGTGGAGACGGCTTTACCCTACATTAACATGGGGATTATTATGGCCATGGCCGGCATTGACTTCTCCAACCTCCGGGAGCCTGATTACAACCCGGCCCGGTTTAAGGAGTCTCCCAATAATATGCAGTACATTAAATCGTTGGTAAACAAGCAATTGGAAAACTTCCGCACCCGTGGGGAAAGGGTGGAAAAAAACCGCAGTCAGGGCAAAGAATTCGAGACCATCATGAAGAATGTCTTCTACGATACCGATTACCTGCATGAGGAGCAGAGGCTGGACTTAAGGCTCTGTAAAGACTGCTGCGGATTCCGCCGCATATCCTCTTCGGCCACCCAGAAAAACGGCCGCTATTATTCGGTGTTCTGCGTATCCCTGCCGGCGGCCTGCTGCCCGAGCTGCGCTGAACAGGCCCGGAAATCCTACCAGGATATGAAGGATAAGCCGATCTACAATTATATATACCTTCAGGACCGGATCAAAGACGAGTTTCGCTGCTTGGACACGACCACCGGTGAGGAGACGATCCTTTAAAAATGAGCATCAAGCTTTTAGATGAGAGCCTAATAAACAAGATCGCGGCTGGTGAAGTTGTTGAACGCCCGGCTTCAGTGATCAAGGAACTCCTGGAAAATTCCCTGGATGCAGGTGCTTCCCGCATTGATGTCCGCATATCAGGCGGCGGCATAGAGTCTATAGAGGTAAGCGACGACGGGGTGGGGATCAGTGAAGCGGACCTGCCCCTGGCTTTTCTCCGCCATGCCACCAGTAAAATCAGTGGGGAAGAGGACCTGTTCCAGATAAGCACTATGGGCTTCCGGGGGGAAGCCCTGCCCAGCATCGCTTCGGTTTCCCGGATGGAAGTTTTTACCCGCAGCGGAGAAGAAGCGGGGCTCTATATGTGCCTGGTTGGGGGAAAGGTTGCCGAAAGCAAGCATCAGCCCGGTCCGCCCGGCACCAAAATCATTGTCAAGGATCTGTTTTTCAACACCCCGGCCCGGAAGAACTTCCTGCGCAGCGCGGTAAGCGAGGGCAACCAGGTCTATGATCTGCTCTGCCGCTATGCCCTGGCCCGGCCCGATGTCTCTTTCGGTTTCAGCAACGACAAACGGACTTTTTTCAAGACTCCGGGCAACGGAAGTCTCTCTGACGCGGTTTTAACGGTTTGGAGCAGGGAGTTGAGGCAGCACCTGCTGGAGGTGGATAGCAGCTTTGGCAGTTACGGCCTGCGGGGATTGATCTCTTCCGCCGAACTACACCGCCAGAGCCGTAAAAACCAGCTGTTTTTTGTGAACCGGCGGCCGGTAAGAAGTCCGCTGGTATTTAAAGCCCTGGATCTGGCCTACCAGGGAATGCTGCTGGCCCGAGAACAGCCCCTGGCCATCCTTCATCTAAATCTGCCCGAAGATGAAGTGGATGTAAACGTACACCCCCAGAAGAATGAAGTGCGTTTCCGCGATGAAAAAAGGGTTTTTACTACCCTGGTCGACGGGCTGCGCGAGACCCTGGGGGAGATGAGGGTAGGCACGATTTTGCCGTCCCGGGATAGGCAGCCGGCTGATTATAGGCCGGCGGCGCCGGAAAGACCGGCTGTGGAAAAGACTCAGCCGGGTATACCTTTTCTCTGGAAGGATACCATTATTAAAGAAAGGCTGGTTCCGGATCTGGCAGCCGTTGACGAGAGTCAGGCCGGGATGCCGCCTGACCAGGAATTCAGGATTATCGGCCAGTGCCTGGACTCCTATATTATATTGGAGAAGGAACAGGCCCTCTGGATGGTGGATCAACACGCCGCCCATGAACGCGTAATGTACCAACGCTTGAAAAGCGCCATGGGAGAGAGGCCCGGACAAATACTGGCCATACCCCTGGCGATTGAGTTTAGCCGGGCGCAGATGAATGCCATGGAAAACCGGTTTGATAAACTGGAGCAGCTTGGTTTCCGGTTGGAGCCGCTGGGCCCCAATTCCATGCTTATCCGCGAGGCGCCTTCCTTGTTGGCAGGCCGGGAAATAGAAGTTCTGCTGGAATTGGCCGATCTGCCGGAAAAAGACCGCGAGGATTATGAGCATGCCGCGCTGAGCACTATGGCCTGCAAGAAGGCGGTTAAGAACGGTACCTCTTTGCTGGCCGCCGAGATGACCAATATCGTGCAAGAGTTATTTAAGGTGCCGGATTATCGCTTCTGCCCGCATGGAAGGCCTACTATGATCAAGCTTTCCAAATACGAGCTGGATAGAATGTTTAAGAGGTGAAGATGAATATCATAGTCAGCACTTCCCACCGGGATGCGGGAGCCGATCCCCGGCTGGAGGAATTTCTGGAGGACAGCGGTTTTGCTTTTTATCCCCGGGAGCGGCGCAGTTTAGATAAACTGGCCCGTGCTTACGCAGCCGATGCGGTTATCATATGGGAGGAACAGGGGCCGGTGCTTTACCGGGAAGAAGAAAAATTCTTTTTTCATCCCAGCGTGGCCAGGGTCCGCCTGGGGGCCTTCCGCAAGTTGCAAACGCCTGATCCGCTGGTCCGGGCCTGTCAATTGCAGTCCGATTTTGGCTTTCTGGACTGCACCGTGGGCCTGGGAGCTGACAGTATCGTGGCATCGTATTTTCTGCCCCGGGGACGGGTGGTGGGACTGGAATCCGCTCCGGGCATCGCCCAGGTCGTAAAATGGGGGATGAAAATGTATCGGGCCAATTCAGACTGGCTGCAGGAAGCCATCCAGCGCGTGCAGGTGATAAACTGCGACCATTATACATATCTGAAGGACCTCCCCGATGATGCTTTTGATGTGGTCTATTTTGACCCCATGTTTCGCCGGCCGGTTTTAGAAAGCGCAGCTATCTCACCTCTGCGTTCACTGGCCAACCATGAACCGCTCCGCCTTGAGGTGATTGCTGAGGCCCGCCGGGTTGCCCGCCGCCGGGTGGTCGTAAAAGAGCGGCATGGCAGCCAGGAGTTTGAGCGGCTGGGCATTGACGAAATAGTCGGCGGCCACCACAGTACGCTGGCCTATGGGGTAATAATAACCGGTCCGGATGGGCCGGAAAGGGGGCCGGCCTGATGGGCCGAATGAAATTGGCTGCCCTTGTGGGGCCTACGGCAGTAGGGAAATCGGCCTTATCCATTGAAGTAGCCTCTCGCCTGGGAGGGGAAATCTTATCCTGCGATTCCATGCAGGTATACCGGGGAATGGATATCGGGACGGCCAAGGTGAGCCGCCGGGAGCAGGCTATGACGCCCCACCACCTTATAGATATAGCTGACGTGAATGAGGATTTCAACGTAGCCCGCTATCAGGCCCTGGCTCGAAGAATTATCGAAGAGGTTCAGGCCCGGGGGAAAATACCGGTTCTGGTCGGTGGAACCGGCCTTTACTACCAGGCGGTGGTGGATGATTACCAGTTTTATCCTATCGTGTCCAAGCAAAAGGTTCGGCAAAAGTGGCATAATATGATAGAAGCAGAAGGTCTGGAAGCGGTTTATTTGCACCTGACGGCCATAGACCCGGACTATGCCCGGAAAATAAACCTCAATGATGAAAAGAGAATAGTGAGAGCCCTGGAAGTTTACGAACTTACCGGAGTGCCATTTTCCAGGCAGCAGCAGCGTAAAAGCGACACCTATCGGCTGGCTGCGGTTGGCTTGGAGATGGAGCGGAAAGAATTGTACCAAAGGATTGAACAACGCGTCGAACAGATGCTTGATAGGGGCCTCATTAAAGAGGTGGAGGGTCTGATGGCCAGCGGATGTGATTATCGTGCCAATGCCATGCAGGCTCTGGGCTATAAACAGGTAATATGCTACTTAAACGGCTTTTTAAGTTACGAGGAGATGGTGGCGGAAATAAAACTGGAAACCCGGCGTTTTGCCAAGCGCCAGTTGACCTGGTTTAAACGCGACCGCCGTATCCACTGGATTAAGGTGAAAAACGAGGACAGCCTGGAAATACTGATCGAAAATATTTTAAACAACCTGGAAGGACAATTTATCGGGGCGTAGAATTCATTAAAGATGCAAGTAGTAGAAATGGGGGTCAAATATATGAGTAAAGGTCAATTCAATCTGCAGGATGCATTCCTTAATCAGGTCAGGAAGGAAAAGATGCCGGTCACCATCTTCCTGGTAAATGGTTTTCAAATAAAAGGTGCAGTCAAAGGATTTGACAATTTTACCGTAGTAGTTGAACTCGATAATAAACAACAGCTGGTTTATAAACATGCAATCTCCACGGTTGCTCCTTTGAAGCCAGTCAACATCGCCAATCTCGACGCCAATAAAAACGAGGAAGCCTAAACCTATTAACGACCAGGGTTTGTCGGGAGGGGGGATTATGCCGCCTCCCGTTTTGAACCGGTTGTCCTTTGGCCATCATATAAGTCCGCCATTATTACATATCAAACCTCACTTTTTTCCCATGCCAGATCCGTGTGTGGAAGACCTGAATAGTGTAGAAGCAGTAGAATTTCGGATTATTCGGTTTTCAAACAGCGCATTTTATATTATGGAATATGCTTAAAAATTACAGGGATTACGGGTATAATTTAACTTGAGATAATAAAAGACAAATTGGGGGTTTATTTGCTTACGGAAACATGTCCGTAGGGGGGGAAAGTGTGAAAATATGTAACTTTATGTCGACGGAGCTTGAGGTTTTGACTCCTGAGGTGAGTTTGGCCCGGGCGGCGGCCGTTTTGATGGACAAAAAGCTGGAAGGCGCTCCGGTAATGGAAGATGGAGAGCTGTTGGGCGTTTTCAGCCGTACTCACGTGGTCCAGGCTATTGCCGACAACGCGGATCTCACCAGGCCGATCAGAGATTTCATGGCCAGCCATTTTACCAGCGTTGCCCCGGACACCGACATCATGGAATTGGATGCGTCTTACACCGGCTGCTACCCGGTTATGGAAGATGGTCAATTAGTGGGTTTTGTGACCCGAAACGATTTTATGACCGGCCTCAACACCAAGATTTCTGAGATCTCCAGCCAAATGGAAACTCTCATCAATTCAACCTATAATCCCATAATAGCTATTGACTGTTCCGGGGCTATCATAACCTGGAATAAAGCGGCTGAAAACATGACCGGGCGGAAACGCGAGGATGTTTTGGGCATGCTTATCAATGAGATCATACCCGAAAGCGAAATCCTCAAAGTGGTTGCCACCGGGAAGACCGAGCTGGGGGTCAAAATCAAGCTGGGCGACAAAAGCACTATTACCAACCGGGCCCCCATCATTGAAGATGGGAAAATAATCGGCGCCGTTGCCGTAGTTTACGATGAATCGGATATTGAAGTGATAGCTCGGGAACTGGAATATGTAAAAGCCCTCAACAAGGAAATGGACGCCATCATCGATTCTTCTTTTGACGGACTCTATATAACGGACAACAAGGGTCTGACCCTGCGCATAAACCAGGCGGTGGAGAGAATGACCGGCCTGGGGGAAAAGGACCTGGTCAACAAGACCATGCGCGAGCTGGTCGACACCGGCATACTGTCCCGTTCGGCCTCCATAATGGTTATCGATCAGAAAAAACCCATTACTACTACCTTGAAAACCATAACCGGTACTGATTTGCTGGTAAGCGCTACCCCGGTTTTCGACGAGCACGGCGAGATCTACCGGATCGTGACCAGCGTCCGCGATGTCAGCGAATTGAATGTGCTGAAACAGAAGGTGGAGCAGCTGGAGGGGCTGCGCCATCACTTTGAATTCCAGATGAACGAAATGCGGATGCGCCTTTCCCAGGATTTTATATTCAAGAACAAAGACATGGAGAAAATTGTCTACCAGGCCATGAAGGTCGGCGAGGTTGATTCCACGGTTTTGATTTCCGGCGAATCCGGAGTAGGCAAAGAGGTTATCGGTGAAATAATCCAGCGCAACAGCGCCCGGCGCAACGGACCGTTCGTAAAATTAAACTGTGGGGCTATACCTGAAAACCTTCTTGAATCAGAACTCTTCGGCTACGAAGCGGGGGCCTTTACCGGGGCCAGCAAACAGGGCAAACCGGGGCTCTTTGAGGTTGCCAACGGCGGAACCCTGCTGCTCGACGAGATAGGGGACATCCCGCTGCACCTGCAGGTCAAGCTCTTAAGAGCCCTGCAGCAGCGGGAAATAATCCGGGTGGGCGGAACCCAGACCATTAAAATAGATGTGAGAATCATTTCGATCAGCAATAAAGAACTTAGCCAACTGGTAAAGAACGGCTCATTTAGAGAAGACCTCTATTACCGCCTCAATGTTGTGCCTATCCATGTTCCGGCCCTGCGCGAAAGAAGAGAGGATATTCCCCATCTGGTGAGGCACTTTATGGGCGTCTTCAACGAGCGCTACAATATGAAAAAAACCATCGACTCAGAAGCGATTGAAGCCCTGACCATGTATGAATGGCCGGGGAATATCCGGGAGCTGGAGAACCTGGTGGAGCGACTGATCGTAACCAGCAACAACGATGAAATCGGGCGCGCCAATCTGCCCGGTTATATATTCCGGGTGGAGGAAAATGCCCATTATGATGCGGGTCAACCGGTGAGTGTAAACCGTATTGTTCCTTTGAAATCAGCAGTGGAGAGCGTGGAGAAGATTCTCTTGGAAAAAACCTTTGCTATTGCCGATTCCTGCCACAAGGTGGCATCTATTCTGGAAGTTGACGCCTCAACCATATCCCGCAAAGCCAATAAGTATGGAATAAGACAGCAGCAGTAATCCGACAGTCGACTAAATAATAAGGAAAGTTAAATAAAGGGCTGGCTCAGACGAGCCAGCCCTCAGCTTGTAGACAGAGTCGACAAGCTGCCAGAGCGAGCGACGGAAGCGAAGAGCAAGGCGCGAAATAGGCCCGCGATTGAGGCGTACCTGAGTACGTTGATTGAGCGGGCCTATTGAGCAACGCAGCTATTCGCTTTTGTCGACGGTCTGAGGGCTGGCTCAGACGAGCCAGCCCTCGTGATAGTTCCAGATTTACAGCTGCTTGTTGCTTCTTCTCCAGATATTAAACTTCTCGGCTTCTTTGATGAGGTCATCGCGGAAGTTTGGATGAGCCAGATTAATAATGCCTTCTGCCCGCTCCCAGGAAGTCTTGCCCTTGGTGTTGAAGATGCCGTATTCAGTAACAATATAGTAGGCCAGTGAACGGGGCACTGTGACGATGGTTCCCGGGCTCAAGCCGGGAACGATCCGGGAAATAAGATTGCCCTGTTTATCTTTGGTGGTTGAAGTCAGGGCAATGTAGCCGCGGCCGCCTTTGGATTTGTAGGAGCCGAAAATGAAGTCCAGCTGTCCGCCGGTTCCGGAGATATGGCGACCGGCTGAGGCTTCGGAGGCAACCTGGCCGAAGAGGTCTACTTCGATGGCATTGTTGATGCAGCACATGTTGTCATTTTGAGCTATCACATAAGGATCGTTTGTGTAATCAACATTATAGCTGGCACAGACCGGGTTGTTGTCCAGGAAATTGTAGAGCTTGTTGGTGCCCATGGCAAAGGTCCAAACCATTTTCCCTTTATCGATCTGTTTTCTCTTGCCGGTCAGTTTGCCGGCTTCATACATGTCAACAAAAGAGTCGACCAGCATTTCGGTATGCACACCCAGGTCTTTCAAATCGGACTGGGCGATCAACATGCCAACCGCGTTGGGCATGCCGCCGATGCCGAGCTGGACGCAATCTCCGTCTCGCATGTCGGCCATGATGATTTCAGCGATTTGTTTATCCACGTCAGTTGGGGGAACGCCGGGGACCTGGGCCAGGGGATGATTGGTCTGGCTTTCCACCACATAGTCGACATCGGAAATATGAACGATTTCTTTTTGACCACCGCAGCACCAGGGAGCTGATTTATTGACATAGAGAACTTTGGTCTTGGCCACTGCCAGTACCGAAGCTGATATGGAGTTGGAAGTACTGACGTTGAAGTAGCCGTTCTTGTCCATCGGAGTCACGGGTTGGAAGCATATATCAACCGGGTCGTATCCATTGTAATAATGTTTAGGTCCTTCGTGATAAGTCAACGAAATGTAGTTGCAGAGATTGGCTTCTGATAGTTTACGGGATACACCCGAGAAATGCCAGTCATTCATAGTGAAGGCTTCCCTCTTGGGGTCGACAACACATACCTGGGGCATAAAAGTCATGGTAACCATGCGGATCTTAACATCTTTTAATTCGTCTTTACGTTTGGCCAGTGCGGCATCAATTTCGACGGGCTGCATTGCAAACTCGCCGTACTGCACCCAATCGCCGGATTTAACCAAGGCAGCTGCCTGTTCAGCAGTTATAAGTTTCTTATTATATTCATCCATTATTGACATTCAATCGTCCTCCTTGTCCAATAGATAAGGATTCTAAACCATCAAGGTTCAACTTTGTCCGCTCTGTTTGGCGTTCCCTGAATGTTAGAATCAACGGTATCCCCGCCCAAGATCCCCCTTATATTAATTCTCTAGAAAAGCAGAAAAACCGATGACTAAGCTTCACCTCCCCCCGATATGAGTCAAACTTAGTGTAAAATGATTAATATCGTTCGTTTTTTAAAACTGCAATTAATATGCCAATAACCTGTGAAGAAAGGAGCAAATTCGGGCTGCCGCTAATACAGGCATCTTATGACTTTTGTTAAAAATGCCGGTAGATTAATAGAGCTTCAGAGCCTTTATATGATGCATAAACGCAAATAGTCCTTGCATTTTTGCACAAAATCACCCTGAATCACATCATGAAATCGACTATTAACAATAATATTAAGGAAAGTCAGTGAATATTGCTTTTTAAATATTGCTAATTTTGTGAAAATTGCTTGCAGGGATGCATGAACAAGCTGTGAAACTGCTGGTTTTTGGTTTGTTAATCCACCGGGGGGTGGTAAAATTTATAATAAGTGTTTAAACCAGAAGACACATGACTGGAGGAGTTAATCATTTACGGCGTTAAAGTAATGGAGGAATTTGCCGCTGCTCACTGGCTCAAGGATTATCCCGGGAATTGCAGCCAGATCCATGGCCATACCTGGAAAACGGAAGTGACCCTGGTGGGCGATCAACTGGATGAGTTGGGCATGCTGGTAGATTTCCGCGATGTGCGTAGAATTTTGAGAGGGATTGTGGGTAAATTTGACCACTGTCTGCTCAACGATATTGAGCCATTTGACAGCGTCAATCCCACGGCCGAAAATCTCGCGCGCTTTATTTACGAAGAGGTTAAAACTTCTTTTCCCCAACTTCGTGTAAAATCGGTGCAGGTTTGGGAGTCTTCAACGGCCTGTGCCGGCTACGGGGAGAATGATGCATGAAGGCTATAGCATTATTGTCAGGGGGGCTCGATTCCACCGTATCGATGCTGCTGGCCCGGGAGGAAGCTGAAGTGATACTGGCCCTGACTATTGATTACGGACAGCGGGCGGCCCTGCGGGAAATTGAATATTCCAGGGATATATGCCGGGAGTACGGGATCGCCCACCGGGTTGTTGAACTGCCCTTTATGAAGGAATTTCATTCCGGGTTGATGGAGGATAGCGGACTTACCGTTGATCAACCCTGGGTTCCCAATCGTAACGGCCTGTTTCTCAACCTGGCCGCGGCATTTGCCGAAGACCGGGGAGCAGGGCTGGTAATATGCGGTTTTAACCGTGAAGAGGGGATCGATTTTCCCGACAACAGCAGGGAATACGTGGAATGCGTAAATCAATCCCTTTCTTTTTCAACTAAAAACGGGGTAAGAGTAATATCCAGAGTGCAGGGAATGGACAAGGTGGAAATCTATAAGGCCGCCGCCCGTTTAGGCCTGAAGACAGACCGTATGTGGAGCTGTTATTTGGGAGGCGTTAAACCGTGCAATGCCTGTCCCTCCTGCCTGCGTAACCTGGAAGCCTTAAAGAAAGCGGGGGTTGTATAATGGAAACACTGTATATTCAGGAGAGAATCAAGTACGACGGGTGGCAGCTGGCGCCGCACTGGATTTATCAAAACTATCAGCTGCTGGGAGATGCCATTGTTGCCTTTTCCGGCGAAGTGAACGTTCCGGTTGATCACATGGTGGATCTGGCCGATGTCATGGATCAAGCCTATATTTATTCGCCCTTGATGATCAATTTCATTATTGAACACTTCAACCATGATTTGAACCTGGCCATCATGCGCCAGCGCCTATTCATGGTGTGTATTAAAGAGGAACTGGAACAGCTGGAAATATCGGTAACCAGACGGGGCGACGATCTGTATGTCGGCAAGAACAAGCTGTCGGTATCTATTGCCACGACTTCACTGATTTCGACCCTGATCCATGTAGGCCTCAATATTGAAACCGAAGGAACCCCGGTGCCCACCGTAGGGCTCAAAGCGCTGGGGGTAAAGGATATTCAGTCCTTTGCCGAAAATTGCATGATGCGTTATAAGCGTGAATTGGAGCAGATTTATGATGCCCGTTGTAAAGTCCGGACCCGCTGATCTCATCAAGGCCAACCTGCGGGAGATCATGGAGAGCGTGCAGGGCGAAGGGCTGCTTATGGGCAGCCGGCAGGTGTTTGTGCGCCTTAGCGGCTGCAACCTGAACTGCTCGTACTGCGACACGCCGGAAAGCCGTGAAGCATCGGCGGTATGCAAAATATATCCCCAGGCCGGACGGCGCCTGAATGTGCGGGAGGAGGCCAATCCGGTAAGCCCCGCGCGGCTCAGCGCAATTATTCAGAGGTATTTTGCTTCCCGCTGGGTAAGCTTTACCGGCGGGGAACCGCTCCTGCAGGCGGATTATATTAAGGAAAGCGCTGCCTTGCTGAAGCCGTATGGATACCGGCTCTTTTTGGAGACCAACGGCACTCTGCCCGGCGCCCTGGCCGAGTGCCTGGCCGGCATTGACTATATCAGCATGGATTGGAAGCTGCCGTCTGCGGTAGGTGCGGATTACAGCCCGGCACACGAACAGTTCCTTTCTCTGGCCCTACAAAAGCCCTGCTATGTCAAAATGGTAATTTCTCAAGATAGCAAAGAAGGCGAGATCGGCGATGCTTTTAAACGAATTGCCGCTATCAGTTCAGATACGCCGGTAATTCTACAGATAGCTACCCCCGGCCCTTTCTGCCAATCCCCGGACATGGATCGAATGCTGACCTGGCAGGGATTGGGTTTGCAGTTTTTAAAGGAAGTCAGGGTGCTCCCGCAGCTGCATCACCTGCTGGGGCTTACCTGAGCAGGCTTCCCCAACTTGTAAATAGGACCACCTTAATCTACAATAATACAGGGAAAGGAGTGTATTTGTGGAAGAAGACAAAGCCAAACTGGAACTTATCGCTTTTAAGACTTTCAACGCCCATCCCGACCTGGTTTACATTATAGATTTCCTGAACAAGAGTCTGAAAGACAAGCGAATTATGTTTGGATTGACCAAAGATCGGGAAAAAGATGGAATGACCATAAATATCTACGAGTTTTGATCAGTTGATGAGGTGACTTAATGGAAAAGAGCGATATAAAAGCTTTTATAACCGAGACGATAAGCATTATAGTCATTGCCGTAGTGCTCAGTCTGATACTCCGCTATTTTGTGATTGAAGCCCGCATCATACCTTCCGAGTCGATGGTGCCGACCCTTAAGATCAGCGACCGGGTATTGGTTAATCGTTTCGTTTATTTTTTCAAAGACCCACAGCGGGGAGACATTGTGATATTTGATCCTCCACCGTCTTTAAACCGTGATGAAATGTTCATTAAGCGGGTCATTGGCCTGCCTGGAGAAACCGTGGAAATGAAAAACGGCCAGGTGTTCATCAACGGGAAGGCCTTAAACGAGCCTTACGCCGTACCACTGAACTATACCTACGGCCCGGTCACCGTTCCCCAGGACAGCCTGCTGGTCCTGGGTGACAATCGCAATGCCAGTTACGACAGCCACCAGTGGAATGCCTGGCTGACCAGGGACCGGGTAAAGGGGAAAGCTATGGCTATATTCTGGCCGGTTGGGCGAGCATCCTTGCTGGAGCGGGGGGTCAGCTTTCAATGAGGATCCTTCTGACCAACGATGACGGCGTCCATGCCCGGGGACTTCATACCCTGGTTAAAGAATTGGGTGCTATGGCCGAGGTCTATGTGGTGGCTCCGGATCGGGAGCGCAGTGCAACCGGTCATTCCATAACCGTTTTCGAGCCTATCAAGTCAGTGAAGACCCAGATCCCCGGGGCCAAAAGGGCCTGGATCGTGGGCGGCACGCCGGTGGACTGTGTCAAACTGGCCATAGCCAGACTGCTGGACGAGAAAATGGACCTGGTCATCTCGGGGATCAATCACGGCCCCAACCTGGGAACCGATGTCTTGTATTCGGGAACTGTTTCCGCGGCTGCCGAGGGGGTTCTCATGGGCAGCCCTTCCATGGCCGTCTCCCTGAATTCCTTTGCCGATGACATGGATTTTGAATTTGCCGCCCGGTTCACCGGGCGGGTAGCCCAGTATATAAATCGAGTTGGAATGAATGCCAAAACCCTGCTCAATATTAACATCCCCGATATACCGTCCCCGGACATCAAGGGGATCAGGTTCTGCCGTCTGGGAGCCAGAAACTACGACAACCTGTTTGAAGAGAGACAGGACCCCCGGGGCAATACCTATTACTGGCTGGGCGGCGGGGTGGTTGAGGAGGAGCAGGAATCAGACAGTGATGTAGTGGCAATAAAATCCGGATACATAAGCGTAACTCCGATTCACCTGGATTTGACTGACTACCGGTTGATCAAACGCTTTGGCAAAGCCTACCACGAGGTGAATCAACTACTAAAACCGGGGGAGTAAAATGCTATTTAGCCTAGTTTTTAATGTCCTTTTGTTCTTCCTTTTGATTAACTGGAACTATCTGGGTGAGAAACGTCGCAACCCCGACCATCCCGATCGCCCTTTAAGCATGCTGGTGGGGCTGCCCCTGGCATTGGGCCTGGTCTTCACCCTGGTCAACCGGGTGTTTAAGGTGATGTTTATATATCAGATACTGATTTTTATGGTGCTGGCAGCTCTGATTTACTGGGTTTTTTTCTTAATCAGGAAAAAATAAAAATACTTTGCCGTTTAAACTAAAGTATAGTACCATTTTTACAGCTATGTATAAGTATAAGGAGGATGTTCGATGAAGGTTTACCCGACTGCTGGTATACGCAATATAGCTCTGGTTGGTCACGGAGGGACGGGAAAGACTTCACTGGCCGAAGCCATGCTCTTCAATACCGGAGCTACCAAGCGGATGGGAAAAGTAGATGACGGAAATACCGTGTCTGATTTTTACCCGGAAGAAATTCGTAAGAAGATTACCATCAGCGCATCTCTGGTGCCCTGTGAGTACCGGGATCATAAGATAAACTTGCTGGACACGCCGGGATATTCCGATTTTTATTTCGAAGTGGTCGGAGCCATGCGGGTGGCCGATGCCATGGTGGTCTTGATGTCCGCGTCAGCCGGTGTGGAAGTGCAGACCGAAGTAGTATGGGAAGACTATTCCGACGTCCCCAAAATGGTTTTCATTAACAAGATGGAACGTGAAAATGCTGATTTTTACAAATCCCTGGACGACCTCAAGAGCAAGTTTTCGAACAACATCGTTCCGGTGCAGCTTCCCATAGGAAAAGAAGCCGGCTTTAAAGGGGTCGTTGACCTTATTAAAATGAAGGCGCTGATGTTTGAAGCGGGCAGCGGAAAGGTCACTGAAGCCGACATACCGGCGGACATGGCCGATGAGGTGGAAACCTACAAGGAAGCCCTGATCGAAGCGGCAGCCGAAGCCAACGACGACCTCCTGACCAAATACCTGGAAGGAGAAGAATTGAGCGATGCCGAGGTTCTGGCAGGTATTAAAGAAGCCGCCGGCAACGGTTCGGCAGTGTTTGTATTCTGCGGTTCGGCCTACAACAACATGGGCATAAAGCCCCTGATGGATTTTATTGTGGACTGTGCTCCCAATCCCAGCTTCAACCCCCTGGTCAAAGGCAAAGACATTGAAAACCTGCCTTTGAGCGCCCAGGTGTTCAAGACCATTGCCGACCCCTATGTGGGCCGCCTGACTGTATTCAGAGTCTTTACCGGCAAGATAAAGTCGGAAAGCGTAATCTACAACGTCAATAAAGAGAAGGATGAAAAAATCAGCCAGCTGCTGGTCATGACCGGCAAAGAGCAGAGTCCGGTCCCCGAACTGAATGCCGGGGATATCGGCGCACTGGCCAAACTGACGGCCACGACCACTGGCGACACCCTGGCCGTCAAAGGCGGCGAGGCCCTGCCGGCCCTGGAATTCCCGCAGCCTACCCTCAGCATGGCTATTGAGCCGAAGAGCAAAGGCGACGAGGATAAGCTGAGCGGCGCCCTGCAGAGGCTTCTCGAAGAAGACCCCACCATCAAGGTGGAAAAGAATGTCGAGACCAAACAGACCATATTGAGCGCCATGGGCGACACCCATGTGGAAATCCTGGTGGAACGCCTGCAGAAGAAGTTCGGCGTAGACGTGATATCCAAGGAAATGAAAATACCTTACCGGGAGACTATCCGCGGCACGGTGGAAGCCGAAGGTAAACACAAGAAGCAAACCGGCGGGCACGGTCAATATGGACATGTATGGATCAAATTCGAACCCACTGATGAAAAGTTTGTCTTTGCCGACAATGTCTTCGGGGGATCGGTACCTCGCAACTACTTCCCGGCGGTTGAGAAGGGCCTGATCGAAGCGATGGAAGAAGGGGTCCTGGCTGGATTCCCGGTGACCAATATCAAGGCCACCCTCTATGACGGCTCCTACCACTCGGTGGACTCCTCGGAAATGGCTTTCAAGCTGGCGGCCCGGCTGGCTTACAAGAAAGGCCTGGAAATGGCCAAGCCAGTCATCCTGGAGCCTATTATGAATGTTGAGATCGAGATTCCCGAAAACTTCATGGGAGATATTATAGGCGATCTGAACAGCAAGCGGGGACGGGTGCTGGGCATGGAGCCCGCGGGCCGCAAGCAAATGGTCAAGGCCCAGGTCCCGCAGGCGGAAATGGCCCGCTACACCATTGACCTGAAATCGATGACCCAGGGCCGCGGCAAGTTCAAAATGGAATTCTCGCATTACGAAGAGGTTCCGGCCCAGTACGCGGACAAGATTATTGATAAGGCCAAACAGGAAAAGGAAGAAAAAGAGAAATAAATATCACGACTTAAACAGGCCCGCCCGCAGGGGCGGGCTTTTCAATAGTAGCCAATCAATTTTTAGTCAGCAGGAACGATCAATGCTACCCATAGTTTACATAATATTTAATAAGTAAACTAGAATTGCTCAATGCCACTTCGGGAGCGATTGATAGGTCTTCCGGAAACTGATTGGATTTAAATTGAGCATTTAAGGTTGTTGGTTTTAAAAGGCTATACAGAGCGATAATGCTAAATGGGGGTGAAAAACCTTGAAGCTGGCCGAAATATACCCCTGGCTGCCAGGCAACTACATTCCCGGGTCAATCCCGGTAGACACTATAAAGACAGTGCTGATAGCCTTCGGCATATTTGTGCTGTTTTGGTTTCTGAGCGGTTATCTGGCCAGGTGGGCGGCCCGGGTGCTGTCCCGTATTTTTGATGGGAATAAGACGCCTTCCGGGCAAAAATTGATGAAGGCCCTGGAAAAACCGTTCCGCATGTTTCTGGTCCTGGCCGGTTTGTATATTGCCATGCAGTACTTGCCTCTATCCGCGGCGGTTGAAGCTGCCTTGCTCAAAGGCTTTCGCTCCCTGGTAATCCTTTTAACCGCCTGGGTGCTTTATGATCTGGCCGGAACGGATTCCCTGTTTTACGAAGGCATGCAGGAAAAGCTGAAGCTGGACAACATCATCCTTTCATTTTTCTCCAAGCTGACCCGCTTCTTTATTCTGGCTATCGCCATAGTGGTTATCATTCAGGAATGGGGTTACAACGTAAACGGCCTTATCGCCGGACTCGGTTTGGGAGGTCTGGCCCTAGCCCTGGCCACCAAGGACGCCCTGGCCAATGTGGTGGCAGGCCTGGTAATCATAATGGAAAAGCCCTTTCTTATAGGAGACTGGATTTCAACCCCCAGCGCCGAAGGGACCGTAGAGGATATTTCCTTCCGCAGCACCAAAATACGCTCCACTACCCAGGCTCTGATCACCGTACCCAATTCAACCCTGGCCAGCCAGCCGATTACCAACCACGCCCGCATGGGCAAAAGAAGGCTGGAATTCACTCTGCCCCTGGCTCATGATATGGAACGCCCCCAAGTTGAGCGAATCATTCTCCAAATCAGGGATGTCTTGAA
This sequence comes from Syntrophomonas sp. UBA5314, assembly GCA_002410325.1. Lineage (GTDB taxonomy): Bacteria > Bacillota > Syntrophomonadia > Syntrophomonadales > Syntrophomonadaceae > UBA5314. The sequence continues at coordinate 27,883 of DHRK01000030.1, read as the reverse complement.
CCAGCATCCCGAGATAGAACAGGCTACGGTGGTCGTCGCTTTGAACACCATCGGCAAAGACGTACTGGAGATTTTGGTGCGTTGTTTCGTAATTAACACCCGCTGGGAAGATTTCATGCAGGTCAGGGAAGAGATAAACTTGAGTATTCTAGATATAACTAATCAGAAACCTGAATAACTAAAGGCAAAGGTGGAAGTAGATTGGTACTGCCACCTTTTTTAAGGTTTCACTAACGCCCGCGGCGATTTTCCAGGCTCTCTTCTCTTTTTTCCGGGCGCTCCTTTTTATTGTCGCGCCGGTTTTCCAGGCGGTTTTTTTCCTTACCCTTGTCAGCCATTGCTACACCTCCTTTCGAGTGTAGTTTTTACCTGCCGTTGTGATTAGATACGTGAAGAAACCGGCTGCCACAACGAGATCTGGTTTTTTTAGGAATGAATGGCATATAAAAAGAGCTCAAAAAAGACAAACGATTCTTTGCCCTTCAGGTTCCTCAATAAGGTCTAACCAAGCGCCATTGTCTAATTCCTTTTATTAATGCGGCAGGACTGCTAGGCTCAATCTATTGAAAGCCATGTAAGGCTCAGCATACAACCGGGCAATTGGGAAAAACTAAATTATATACTGCGTAAGGAGGTAGAAAAATGGACCGGGTTGTAATCAGTGCCGCTATATCACATCTTCAAAATGCCAAAAATGAAATTGAAAAGCTGCCCAGGGAGCGTATGGACCGGCAGACCCTGGCTGAGATGGAGCACGTAAGTAAAGTGATTGGAGATAGCATAAACCATTGCCAGGCCCTCTTTGGCAAAGGATGATTCAGGGATAATTATAAAAATGAATCACCCCCGTCATTTCCTGAAATTTGACGGGGTCATTTTATTTGAGCTCACACGTGAAATCCGTTTTTTGCCAGCTTCCATGTATGTAAATATATAACTGTGTTTGGTAATAAAGTAGAATGTTTTATTTCATTCCTTACGCTAAAATTTACCTATAAAAACTTTTATTAAAAGGCCAGGATAAGATAAAACGATGAACGTATTTTCAAAAAGATTACCAATCTATAAATACTATATGGCTGTTGTATTATTACCGAAACGGATGCCCGCCAGAGAGTCTTCCGCAGGCGGGTTTCAATGGCAATTAAAGGATGATAAACCGGAACTGAAATAAACAGGTGCCCACGCTTTCATGTCCATTATTCATTGGGAAATAAAGATGGCTGGGTTAAAATCGGCTGTGATTGATTCCAATTGACCGGGGGCGCGGCCACCGCAGGCAGCCCCTTATCTGCCAACGCTTGCCATGAAGGCGTGCAACGGCAATCAGAAACCGCCTGACTGTGCCACCGGGATAGGTTGCGCAGCGCTTCGAGCTGCTCCCGGTTCCCGGCCCGGGCCCGGCGCAAAGCCTTGTTCAGCGTAGTATAGCTGTTTTCGATATCAGCCTCATTGACCGGAAAGGGGAAACCGTCTTTGCCGCCGTGGGCAAAAGCATAGCGGACCGGGTCTTGGTAGCTGGTTTCAACCCCATAGGCCACCTCGGCCACCAGGCATAAGGCTCTCAAAGTACCGGCGCCCACCCCCTGGATCTGCAACAGGCGCTCGAAGTCGGCGGGATGCTGTTCATAAGCGGCGCGCAGGGATTTATTCAAATAGGCGGTACGGGGAATGGCATGGCCGGGGGGCAGCTTAAGTTGGAGGTTTTTATCGGTATTAAGGATGGCTTCTATTTCTTCCACGATTTTTTCCGGGTTTGTATGGAGCAGAGCGCAACTGGCTTGGCGCAAGGGCGAATTGGCCGTTGCAACCAGGTTTAAGGTTGGGCCGTAGGCATCACCGCAGATAGCCGCTTGCGGGTCGTTGATAAAGTCGTTCAGTTGTGTGCTCAGCCAGTGGTAACGCCGGGCCTGACCCGCACTATCGTTCATGCCCTGCTGAATGACCGTCCACTGTCCCGAACCGGTGAAAATAAAACAGTGGTGGTAGATCTGGTACCCATCCTGAACCGCAGCGCTATCTATCTTAGCCGACATCTTGCTGGCATAGATCATGGCTTGCGGGTCGACCGCCAGGGCGTGCTTATCAGCCAGGCGCTCGATCTCCAGCGGCGTATTGCGGGACGTTTTTCCTTTGCCCCCGGTTATAAAAAGTCCCGCCTCAGGCCCTATTTGCGCCAGGCCTTCTTTCAAGGCTCCGCAGACCGTAGTCGTTACCCCTGAAGAATGCCAGTCAAATCCCGCTACACATCCCAGTGCTTGGAACCAATAGGGATTGCTGAGCCGTTCCAAAACCGTATGGACCCCGGAGTCCTCGATGATAACTTCAATGATTGCCGCGCTTAGGGCTTTCATGTGTCTGAATAACCAGGCCGGGCATTGTCCCCCGTGCAATGGCAGGTCGGCTGTACCGGTACGCATATTTTCACCACTCTCGTCCACATACAACAAAAACGTATTCCGGAAAGGCATTAAACCGAAGGAACTGGCAGAAAAAACCGACGGGGATTCTTTGGGTAGAATCCCCGATTTATCGACTTTTGGCAGGGGAGAGAGGTCTCGAACCCCCAGCCCTCGGTTTTGGAGACCGATGCTCTGCCAATTGAGCTACTCCCCTGCGTTTCTTTAGCTTCTCAGCATTGATTATTCTATCATAAAAAGCAGAGGGCATCAAGCCGGGGATTGCGTAATTTTGACGTTTTTAGTCTCTGGTTTAGCTGCCGGTTCAGGTATTGATTACCGAATACCCAGGAGCAATGCCGAAAAGAAATAGGCAACTGCAAATATGCCGGTAGCACCGAGTAGACTCTGCACAAAATCCTTTTTACTTAAACCTGCGAACATATATATCACCCTTTCTTGTCCGAACAAATGTTCTATTAAATAAATTATAGGCGGGAACAAGTGTTCTGTCAATCATAATTTTTATTAAGCTTAAAGACTTTGCATACGGAAAGGACAGGATTATCATATAAAAGAGGAACAAGATATTGAGGAAAATATGAAATATTTGTAACCAGGGTCTAGTATTAATTAATGTAATGAAGAATAGATGCTTGGTGCCCCAAAAAGGGAAAATAAGTTAGGCGGTGAATAATCGAGATGAAAGTAATGGTATTGATGGGTGGGACTTCGACGGAAAGAGACGTTTCTCTGAGAAGCGGCCAGGCGGTGAGTGAGGCTTTACGAAGCAAGGGTTATGAAGTTGAGACCCTGGATCTGCAGCCCGAAAACCTGGGTGAAATACCCAAGGCCCGCCCCGATGTGGTTTATCTGGCCTTGCACGGTAAAAACGGTGAAGACGGAACCGTACAGGGCTACCTGGAGCTTCTGAATATACCCTACACTGGTCCGGGGTTGGCAGCCAGTGCGATCTGTATGAACAAGATATTGACCAAGAAGCTGCTGGCCTACGAGGGACTTCCGACGGCTGATTTCATAACCTTAAAAAAGAGCTGCTTCAGCCCTGACGCCCTGGTGGTGGATACCGTAGTTGAGAGGCTGGGCCTTCCGTTGGTAGTCAAATCGGCCAGCCAGGGCTCCAGCATTGGAACCTACATTGTAAAATCAGCCGATAAAATACTGGATGCTATTGAGGATGCCTTTAAATTGGACAATGAAGTAATATTAGAAAGATTTATCGACGGCATTCAAATGACTGTAACGATTGTTGGAAATGACCGTCCCAGGGTTTATCCTATTATTGAAATAACCGCGGAAAATGAGTTTTATGACTATGAGTCCAAGTATACCCCGGGAATGTCAAATCATATTATTCCGGCCCGAATCAGCGAGAGTTTAAAACAGAAGGTGGCAACCATATGCGAGGAAGCCTATAAAGCTACCGGTTGCCGGGGAGTGTCGCGTATAGATGTCATGGCTGACAAAGATGAAAACCCCTATATCCTTGAGATAAACACCATACCGGGGATGACGGCCACCAGTCTGGTTCCCGATGCCGCCCGGGCGATTGGGCAGAGCTTTGAAGAACTGGTTGACGAACTGGTAAAACTGGCTCTTGAGAAATAAAGGGGTTATAATTTTGAGTATAATTTACTATCGGAGTGAAAGCAGCTATGACCCTATTTTTACCGGCTGGTATAATTTCTGACAATGTAAGCGATCTGGCCGAAAAAGTCGCCGAGCTCAGAGCCTATTTTGAACAGGGCGATATGATCCGGTTGAAGGAGTCCCTGCGCGATTTGGAAGAAATAATCCTTGAAACGGCCGTATTTCTCGAGACCTTATCCTGCCAGCCCCTTATTTATACCGGTAAAGGTTCTACCGATGAGGTGATAAAACGGCTGGAGTGGGCTTTAACCCTGGCTGAGAAGAATTCAGCCACTGATATCATTCAGCAAAGCCAGGAACGAAAGAAAAAAGGCACTAAATAGACTCTCAAAGCGCCTTGTGACTTAGGTTGATGAAACTTATGTCAGGAGGCGTTTTTTATGGTCTGTTAAAAGCCGGACGCTTTTTAAGCATATCTACATAAATCTGCTATAATGGACTAGCGGGATACAGGTGCCGGTCCGCGTTTGGTGCATTGAGGCCGGCTTGATGATAGGGATTTTTAAGGTTGCTTGTTAAAAGTTTTAATGAAAAGAGGAGGTATGAACCTTGCCAAAGTGGATCGATCCTAGAACCGCCACCGGGCGGCTGGTAATTCTTCTGCTGCTCATAGGGGTTTTCTCCCTTACCGCCAGCATCTATGTGGACTGGCTGTGGTTTAAATCGATAAACCTGGCTTCGGTTTTTACCACCACCTGGATAAACCAGATCGTTTTATGGGCGGTTGTCTTTGTATTAACCTTTATACTTTTTTATGTGAATTTACTAGTCGTAAAAAGGCATCTAAAAAGCAATCCCGGGCGTCCCAGCAGAATCACCGAGGATGGACGGGAAGTCATCTTTATGAACCCGGCCCGGGATTTTTTTGAGGAATTTCTCCAGGGCCCCTGGGGGCGGTGGATCTTTACCGGACTCAGTCTGATCGGCGCCTTTTTGATAAGCACCGGCTCTTACAAGAATTGGCTGATTGTACAGCAATTCATCCACCGGGTTTCGGTAGGCGTGGCTGATCCCATATTCGGCCGCGACCTGAGCTTTTATTTTTTCAACCTGAATTTCTACGATTACGTCTGCGGGATATTGATAAGCGCACTGGTCTTGCTGTTGATCATCGTGGTGTTGTGTTACGCCATCGGGGCTTCGGCCTCCTTAATAGGCGGCGGCTGGCAGAAATTTTCCGTGCCCAAAGGCCATATAGCAGTATTGCTGGCCCTGTTTTTTGCGATTAAAGGCTGGAATTACTGGCTATCCACCTTTGACGTCCTCTTTTCATCCTCGAGTGTAATCTACGGAGCGTCCTATACAGATATTTACGCCCGCTTGATAGCCTACAAGGCGATGCTGGTTCTGTCTATCGTTACTGCGGGCGTGATCCTGGTCAACATCTTCATAAAGCGCTTTAAATGGATCATATACGCTGCCGGGGCCTGGGTTCTGGTAGCAGTGGTTATGCAGGGCCTGTATCCGGGTTTTGTCCACAAGTTCGTGGTTCAACCGGATGAATTCAATAAGGAAAAGCCCTATATAGAGAACGCCATCAAGTTCACCCGCCAGGCCTACGACCTGGCCGATGTGGACAGCAAACAGTTCGACATTTCCTATGATTTGAATATCTCCGATCCGGCCAACCTGAGTACCTTGGAAAACATCCGCCTCTGGGACTGGAGGCCATTGAAAACCACCTATCAGAACCTGCAGCAGTTGCGAAGCTATTATGTATTTGATGATGTGGATGTGGACCGCTATACGGTGGGGGGCAAATACCGGCAGGTGATGGTGGCCGCCCGGGAAATGGATCCCAATCAGCTGCAGCCCAATGCTCAAACCTGGATCAACCAGCGCCTGATGTATACCCATGGCTATGGGGTGGTGGCCAGCCCGGTCAATGAGGTGGCCCAGGAGGGTTTCCCCAGCTTCTTTATCAAAGATATTCCGCCCCGCTCCAGCAGCGATCTGGTTATCACCCGGCCGGAGATCTATTTCGGGGAAAAGACTGATTCATATGTCCTGGTCAACACCAACCAAAAGGAGTTCGATTACCCCTCCGGGGATCAAAACGTCTATACCACCTACCAGGGCCAAAATGGCATAAAAATCGGTTCATACGTTCGGCGGCTCAGCTTTGCCTGGACGCTTAAGGACTACAAGCTGCTCCTTTCCAATGATGTTGTTTCGGAAAGCCAGCTTTTGATGAACCGCAATATAAAATTGCGCAGCCAAAAGGTTGCCCCTTATTTGCGTTATGATTCCGATCCCTATATCGTAATTGGGCCGGAAGGCCGGCTGTTCTGGATCCAGGACGCCTATACCCTGACCAGCCGCTATCCCTATTCGCAGCCTTTTGATCAGGCAGGCAGCAATTACATCAGGAACTCGGTAAAGATTGTCACCGACGCCTACACCGGTGAAATGACCTTTTACCAGGCTGACGAAAACGATCCCCTGATAAAAACCTATGCCGCAATTTTCCCGGGATTATACAAACCCCTTTCCGAAATGCCGGAGGGACTCCGCTCCCATATCCGCTATCCGGAGGATCTGTTCAATGTTCAAACCCAGATTTACAGCATCTTCCATATGACCGATCCCTACGTTTTCTACAATAAGGAAGACGCCTGGGTAGTTCCCAACCAGCTGGTGGAAAATAAACCGGCGGCGGTGGAGCCCTACTATCTGTTGATGCGGCTGCCCGGTGAACCAAACGCTGAATATGTAATGATGCTTCCTTTCACGCCCAAGGGCCGTTTGAACATGGTGGCCTGGATGGGAGTGCGTATGGATGGAGACAATTATGGCAAAATGATGGTTTATCATTTCCCCAAGCAGGAGACCATTTTCGGACCCGAGCAGGTTGATGCGCGCATAAACCAGGATACGGTCATATCTCAGCAGCTGACCCTGTGGAACCAGGTCGGCTCGCGGGTGCTGCGCGGGGGAATACTGGTTATACCGATGAACAATTCGATACTCTATATTGAACCGCTCTATTTGCAGGCCGAAAACAGCCAGATGCCTGAATATAAACGGGTTATAGTGGGTTATGGGGATAAGATTGTAATGGAGAATAACCTGCAGGATGCCCTGGTGCGCCTGTTCGGAGCAGGAGCCAACATCCCCGCCCAGGCGCCGACTGAGGGCGGGCAGCCGGAACAAAAGGCTTCGACCGCAGATCTCATAAAACAGGCCCGGCAGTATTATGATACGGCTATGGAGATGCTTAAGCAGGGCAATTGGGCCGCCTATGGAGAAAACATCAATAAGTTGAACGAGATTCTGGCCAAATTGGAACAGAGTACGGCAGGTTAGGGGATAAGTGATGGCAGCCACCAAGGTAGTGTGCCTGGGCGACAGCATAACCTGGGGATTTCCTTTCGGACCCCATTATTCCTGGGTGGAAATGCTGGCCCGGGCCACGGGCATAGAGTTTATCAACCGCGGAATAAACGGCGATACCACCAGCAATATGCTGCGGCGCTTAGCGCGGGATGTGCTGGCCGATAAACCCAGCCACCTGGTTTTATCGGGATGCATTAATGATGTCTTGTGCGGGGAGTCTTTCGACCGCATCACCTGGAATATCCGGGAAATGGTGGAGAAGGCTGAGGCGGCGGGAATAACAGTGATTTTAGGTCAGCCGACCGCGGTGGACAGCGCTTATTTGGAGAAGCTGCTGGTCAGGCTGCGCAGCTGGTACCGGGAGTATGCCGCGCAGAAGAACCTGCCGCTTATCGAATTTGACCGGGCCTTTTTAGACCAGGAGGGGCGGCTGCGGCAGGAGCTTTTGCTGGCCGACGGCGCGCACCCGAGCGAGGCCGGTTACCGGGCTCTTTTTGCCCAGATCGATCCATCGCTGTTTACCGATTAAGCGCGCCATTCAGGACTGCGGAGCGGGAGCCACCTGGATGATCTGCTTTTCGGTTTCGTCAAACTCCATTATTTTAACCGAGGCCAGCGCCTCATGCTTGGCGTCGCTGTAGCGCGCCACCAGGGAGGCGGGATACTGTAGCTGCGGTTCTTCCAAAACATCCTTTCCTCGAATTAAGGCCAGCGGCCCGGGGTGATCAGCCACCTTCAGCAAGAGGTCGCCCGGCCTGCTCAACTTATTGAGCTGCTCGTTCTCACTGTGATTGCGTCCGATAACCAGAAGCGTTTCAGGCTCTATTTGGAAATGGCGGCCCAGTTTGAGGAGTTCTATTTCATCGGTACGCGGCGCCGGGTTTTTGCTAAGCAGGTCAAACAAACGGCGGGCAAAATTCTGGTCGGTCAAGAGACACCCTCCGGCCGGGCTGGGATAGTCGGTGATTTTATAGTGTTCAGCCAATTCCATCTGCCGCTTGCGGCTGCGGCCGCTAATGTCCAGCAGCTTTTCCCGGTCCAGCCAACCCTCTTGTTCCGGGATGGTGGGGAGCAGCAGGCGACCGGAAAGCGGTCGTACAATCAAGCCGCGCATTCCAGACAGTTTTTCCACGGCCTGCAGAGCTGATTTGTTCTGGCTCATAGGGCGCTGCCCCAGGACCTCACCGGTAGCCAGGAAGGAAGCTCCCAGGCTTTCCATGTATTGGCCGGCCGTCTTTAACATATAAGCATGACAGTCTATGCAGGGGTTTAGGTTTTTGCCGTACCCGTACACCGGATTGCGCAGCACTTTATCCATATAGACATCACCAATATCTATGGTCATGAGTTCCACCTGGAGATCCCGGGCTGCCTGATAGGTTTTCGGAGTGGCGCCAAAGAAGGGAGTTGCGAAATTCAGGGCGATGACTTCCACTCCCTGTTCTTTGAGCAGGCAGACCGCCAGCTGCGAATCGAGGCCACCTGAAAATAAAGCTATTGCCTTCATTTGTTCTAATTCCTCCGAGCGATAAATTCTTCATCAGACATAATAGAAACACCCAATTCCTTCAACCTGGCGCTGGCAACCCCGTCGCCGGTCCGTAAATGGGAAGTAAAGCTCCCGTCGTAAACCTGTCCGATCCCGCAAGATGGGCTGCGGCTTTTCAATATGACCAGGCTGGGCCTTTTTTCGCCGGCCAACCGGGCAATTTCCTCGGCCCCCTTGATAAAACAGCGGGTCAGGTCTTCACCATTCCGGTTGACAACCCTCGCTTCACCCTTCAATACCGCCTGACCGTCTCCGCCTTGAATCTCGGCCGGAGGGCGGGGAGAGGGCAGGCCCCCGGCCTGTTCCGGGCAGAAAAGCAGTATTCCCTGCCCCTGCAAAGCCTGGCAGATTTTGGGGTTATAGTTGTTTTCCCCGTTATATTTGCAGTTGACGCCGAAAAGGCAGGCACTGACCATTATCATGGCATATCCTCCGGTCTGTTATAGGCAGGCTATTCGCTTAACAGCCTGTGTTACAAATGATAACAAAGTAGGTGAAGGACTCATATGATATCTTATATATTTTCCATCCCGAGAGCAAGCGAACCTTGCCAAAACCAAAAGCAGCTTGAACATAATACCGGGTCCAAGTTAAGGGTTCAAGCCGCACTATATTAAAAAAGAGGTAATGCTGTGGAGACAAAAGGGAAGCTAATACTGTCACCTTCGCTGGCAGCAAGATTAATGGTGCCGCCGGGCCAGCCATCCATAAGGGTACGAGTGGGAGCTATCGTAGTAAACGCCGAACTCGTAGTCGGAAATGGCAAGCGCAGCTCATATATCCTCTCACCCGAGCTGCGCAAGGCTTTATATATCAACAAGAGAAAAAGCCTTTTGATCAGGTACCAGCCTGAGGATCATATGATCCATTTTGGCCCGACCATCGGCGTTCTGGCTTCCGGATTGCCCAACCGGCCGCAATGTGATCCCAAAAGCCTGCAGGCCGAATTGATAATGTTGACCCAGGTGGGGCGCAAAATTCCGGGCCAGGTCTATGTCTTTACCCCGGGCTCCATTGATTGGAACCGATCAACCGTTCGGGGATGCAATTACGTCTCCTCTAAAAACGGGAAAGGCTACTGGACTTCAGGAATATATCCGTTGCCGGACGTGGTATACGATCGGATCGGTTCACGAATCGGCGAGGGCCGGGAAAAAACCAAGTATATGAAAGCCCGGCTCAAGCGGCTGCCTTACCTGCGCTATTTTAACCCGGCCTTTTTAAATAAATGGAAGGTCCATCAAATATTGAACTCCCACCCCGGCTTAAAGCCTTATCTTCCGCATACTATGATACTCAACGAAGTCAATCTGGAGATTTTGCTGTCCACCTATCCCGAGGTTTACTTGAAGCCGGCCAATGGAAGCCTGGGCTCCGGTATAATAAAAGTGAAAACCCTGCCATCCGGCATGCTTCAGTACATCCGTTACGGGGGAGGCAGACGCCGCGGCCAGGCTGAGAATCCGGCCGATCTGTTGAAAAAGACCCGGGAATTTCGTCAGGACAGGTCGTATATCGTTCAGCAGGGCCTCAACCTGGCCACCTATAAAGGCTGCAATTTCGATCTGCGCATCATCTATCAGAAAAACAGCCGGGGAGAATGGCAGATTGGAAAAAAATTTGCCCGGGTGGCCCGGCCGGGCAGCGCCGTTGCCAATATGGCCCGGGGCGGCGAAGCGGTCCCCAGCCGACGGGTGTTTAATTATATTTTTTCCAAGGAACAGATTGAAGCAAAAAACCGCGAAATTAAGGAGTTGTGCTTCAAAGTAGCCAGCACTATGGAGAGAAACGGCGACCTGTGGGGGGAGTTGGGATTGGATTTGGGGATCGATAAACAAGGCCACCCCTGGTTGATTGAAGTAAATTCAAAGCCGCGCAAAACTACCGAAACCGAGTATTCACAGTCGATAATGAAGAATACTTTTCGCAGACCCCTGGAATATGCCACCTTTTTAGCCGGGTTCGGCACCAAGTCCCAAAACTAAGACATATAAGCATTCAAAGGGCAGGGTAGGGCAATTATTTTGCTACTTTTCTTGGGACAGGCTTGGTGCTACTATTAGTTACAATGAGGGTTAATGAAGAGGGGACAGGATTGAATGGAGCAGGTCAAAATCAAACGATGGAAAACATTTGCGGCCTCGCTGGTCCTGGTAGCCCTCGGTTCAGGACTGCTTTTTTTCACCAACCGCTATGAGATAAAAATAGACTCAAAAACTCCCGATACGGCCATAAATCTAGTGCAGGCCGACAACAACCTTCTGGCCGGAGCCAGCAGTATTGCCGATGTGGTTGACAAGGTCAGTCCCGCGGTGGTCAATATTGAGACTAAAGCACCCTCCAATTCTACATTTGAAACAATATACAATGACCCCTTTTTCAAAGACTTTTTCGATGACAATATGATGAGGCCCAGGGAATATATGCAAAGTTCCATCGGAACAGGCTTTGTAATCGACCCCCAGGGATTGGTCTTGACCAACCAGCATGTGGTTGAAGGTGCCAGCGAAATAACTATTACCTTCAGCGGTAATAAAAAATACAGCGGAAAAGTAATCGGTCAGGACAAAGAGTTGGACCTGGCGTTAATAAAGATTGACGCGGCGGAACAGTTCACTGCTTTAACCCTGGGCAACTCGGACAAGATGCGGGTTGGGGAATGGGTTATAGCCATCGGTAATCCCTATGGGCTTGATCATACGGTAACCGCCGGGGTGATAAGCGCCAAAGGAAGGCCTATGAAAATCGAAAACCGCAGCTATAGAAATCTTATTCAAACTGATGCCGCCATAAATCCCGGAAACAGCGGCGGACCCCTGCTCAATACCCGGGGAGAAGTGATAGGAATTAATACGGCGGTAAATGTAAGCGCCCAGGGGATTGGATTTGCCATTTCCATTAATACAGCCAGGGATGTCCTGGAGGAACTCATTAACCAGGGCAAGATCGACCGGGCCTATATGGGAGCGTATCTCAGCGATATGGATGAAAACATGGCCAGGTACCTGGGAGTGTCCAACCGGGGGGTTCTGGTGGTGGAAGTAGTGCCCGGCGGGCCGGCGGATAAAGTGGGAGTCAAGAAATATGATGTCATTCTGACCGTGGATAATACCGACCTGGGAACAGCCGACGATTTTCAGGCTATTTTCAAGAGCAAAAAACCCGGTGAACTGGTGAATCTCAAGATTATCCGGGGCACCCAGCAGCTAGGCTTTTCGATAACCCTGGAAGAAAAGCCCGGAAGTTGACAGGAAAAGCACAATTAAGTGCAGAATAAATATGTACTGGTATCAAGGGTGGGCCGTCCCACCCTCTTGTTTCACATTCTATGATCAGGAGGGTAACAAGTGGAAACAATAAAACATATCGGAGTATTGACCGGGGGAGGAGACTGCCCGGGACTGAATTCAGTGATCCGCGCGGTCACCAAAACAGCTATTCTCGATTACAACCTGGACGTAATCGGATTTGTTGATGGTTTCAGAGGGCTGGTTGAGAACAACTACATGACCCTTGACCTTAAGACGGTTTCGGGAATCGCCCATACCGGTGGAACCATACTGGGGACCACCAACCGTGATAACCCGTTTAACTTTTATTCAGGCGGGCGGACCGGGCAGGAACCGGTGGACGAGTCGGACCGGGCCATAAACAACTTGCAGAATCTGGGTTTGGATGCTATGGTGATTATCGGTGGTGACGGCAGTCTTCATATTGCCCACCAATTCGGCCAAAAAGGAGTCCGATTGATCGGGGTTCCCAAAACCATTGATAACGATTTGATGGCCACCGAGGTTACCTTTGGTTTTAACACCGCGGTGAACACTGCCTCTGATGCTCTGGACCGCCTTCACACTACAGCCGAATCGCATCACCGGGTGATGATACTGGAGGTTATGGGCCGTTACTCGGGTTGGATTGCCCTTAATGCCGGCATTTCAGGAAGTGCCGACGTTATTTTGATCCCCGAGATTCCCTATCGCATTGATTCAATCATTAAAAAAATCTCCCAGCGTTACCGCCAGGGCAAAAAATTCAGCATCATCGTTGTCGCCGAAGGGGCCTTCCCCGAAAATGGAGAGATAGTAGTGCAAAATCTGGTTCCGACCAGTCATGACCCCATTCGTTTAGGCGGTATAGGACAAAAAGTGGCGGAAGAAATAGCCGGCCGTTTGAAAGACATTGAGATCCGGGTTACCGTTTTAGGGCATCTGCAAAGGGGCGGGCAGCCTATACCCTATGACCGGATCCTGGGCACCAAATATGGAGCAGGCGCAGTGCACGCGTTGATGGAGGGCCAATCAGGGGTGATGGTAAGCCTGCAGGGCTCAGATATTACGACCGTTCCCATAGAAGAAGCTATCAAGGATATCCGCCGGGTTCCACCCGATGATTTCATGATCAAGGCGGCTCGTTCGATAGGAATTACCTTTGGAGACAACTGAGCGAAGTATTGAAATAAACTTGGAGGCGTTTTTCAGGTGAAAACAGTAGCAGTTCTCGGTGCGGGTAAGATGGGGGCAGGCATTGCCCAGGTGGCGGCTCGGGGTGGTTTTCAGGTAATACTGCGCGACCTGCAAACCAAGCTGGTCAAAGACGGATTAAACCTCATTGACAAGAACCTGGGCCGGCTCATTGAGTGCGGAGAACTTGGACAGGAAGAAAAGAATCGGATCATGGGCCGAATCCATGGAACAACTGATCTGAGCAAAGTACGCTTAGCTGATCTGGTTATCGAATCAGTCGTTGAAAACATGGCGGTAAAGAAACAATTATTCGCCGAACTAGACAGCATATGCGCACCCCATGCCATTTTGGCCACCAATACCTCTTCTCTGTCGATTAACGAAATAGCATCGGCCACCAGACGGCAGGATCGCATTTTAGGTATGCACTTCCACAATCCGGCTCCGGTAGTGAAACTGGTTGAATTAATAAAGGGCCTGGATACTTCTCAGGCTACTATTGACGCAGCCCAGGATTTTGTAAAACAGATCAACAAAGTATCCGTTCTGGTCCAAAGAGAAAGCCCCGGGTTTATTGTGAACCGTATATTAATACCCTTTATCAATGAAGCTATATTTGTACTGGGTGAAGGAATTGCCAGCCGGGATGACATTGACACAGCTTTAAAACACGGGGCGGGAATGCCGTTCGGCCCTCTGGAAATGGCTGATGCGCTGGGATTGGACAACATTCAATCAGTCATTCTATCTTTTTATGAAGAATTTAGAGACCAAAAATACCGGCCTTCCACTTATCTACTGTCAATGGTCAGGGCTGGGTATCTGGGACGCAAGAGCGGAAAAGGTTTCTATGACTATATGAACGAATAAGAGTGGCAGGGTTTCACATCAATTTCAAGCATCGGAGGGGTTTTGATGGAATACAGGGCCAAAAAGTCTTATGCACCCTGGACGGGACTTATTGCAGGTGGCTTGATATTTACCTTCTGTATCTGGGGTATTGGTTATTCTTTAGAGCGTCCGGAAGACCTGACCCTCAAAGTGATGCTTTATCTTCCGGTTATTCTGGTTTTGATCGGCTTTATCTTTTTTCTCATAGGTTCATTCAATCAGGCTTATACCATTGAAGAAAAACAACTGGTCATACACTGGGGGCTGACCACCATGAAGGTTCCCTGGGAAGAAGTAAGCGAGGTAAAAGAGGTAAAGGGCGAAAGCAACCTCTATGCTATTTTCGGAGCCAGTTGGTCAGGATATATCGCCGGGCTATACCAGGTTAAAGGGATTGGCCCGGTTCGCATGTTTGGCACCCGGTACCGGGAAGGCTTTGTTTATGTAAAGAGCGGGAAAGGCTTTTTCGGCTTGACTCCGGAAGACCCCCATTTTATCAATGAGCTGGCTCAAAAAGCAGGAAAAGAAATAGAAGTTGTAAACATGGATGAGCTGCCCGAGGAGGTAAAAGGTCAGAGTCCGATTAAGGACGGCTTTTACAAACTCCTATTGCGCCTAAACATCGGATTTCTTTTGTGCTACGCGATTTACCTGAGTATTTTCTTTCCCTGGTCCGCGGCTGACCCAGCTTACAAAATTATCGTTCTGCTCCTGGTGCTGGCCGTATGCCTCTTCTTTTTCACCCTGGGCAACGCCAATCGCCTCTACCATTTCAGTCCCAATGGGGGGTATTTCCTTTTGGTTTTGGGAATTATGGTTACAGGAATTTTCATTATCATTTCCGTGTCGGAGATATCACTTAAGTAAAGCGGGCTAGCGTTACGGTGGGGGCGTGCAAGCGAACCTGCCGTTTATTATTGAAGGCGACAAATATAGGCTACAATAATTTTTATTATGTAAACTAAAAATGATCATCAATACCTTTTATTCTAAAGAGAAAACCGAGTGCCAAAGAAAGGAAGAAAAATATGCAATTAGGTATCATCGGCCTTCCACAGGTTGGAAAAACTACCATTTTCGAATTATTAACCGAGAGTAAAATTAAAGACCACCAGGTCCAGGGGAAAGCTCATTCGGCAATGGCCCGGATACCCGATGAGCGCATAGACTTCCTTTCACGGGCCTATAAGCCGAAAAAGACCACTTATGCCCAGTTGGAAGTAATTGACGTGCCAGGACTGGTCCCTGGTTCGGATAAGGCTTCCAGCAACTTCCTGGAAGCGGTACGCAGGGCTGATGCTTTATTGCATGTGGTGCGAGCCTTTAGCAATGATCAAGTAGCCAGCTTGATGGATGACATAAATCCCATGAAGGAAATAGAAGCGGTGCATTACGAACTGATTCTGGCCGACCTGGATTTGGTGGAGAAGCGTATTGATAGGATAAACAGCAATAAAAAGAAGCATCAAATGATTGAAGAGCTACAATTATTTGAAAAGCTGAAGAGTCAGCTTGAAAACGAAATGCCCATTTCTCTAGATGAATTGGACGACAAAGCTCGAGAAATACTGCAAAGTTATCAGTTTTTGACTAGTAAACCTTTGTTTATATGCGTAAATTTGTCGGAAGACAAGATCGAATCACCCGATTACCAGGACCGGGAAAGGCTGTTTGAACATGCTGATAAACTGAGTATACCGGTTGCCGAAATATCTGCCGACATAGAGAGAGAGATCAGCCTCCTGCAAGGAGAAGATCGCGCTATGTTTATGGAAGAACTGAATATTAAGGAACCTGGCATGGTAAAGATAGCCCGCAACATGTATCAACTGCTGGGGCTAATATCGTTTTTTACGGTTGGTGAAGACGAAGTAAAGGCCTGGACCATAGAGGCAGGAACCGTTGCGCGCAAAGCCGCGGGAAAGATTCATTCCGATATAGAAAGGGGCTTTATCCGGGCCGAGGTTTTTGCCTTTGATGATTATAAAGAATGGGGCGGCGTGCCTGTGCTTAAGGAGAAGGGCCTGGTCCGTCTCGAAGGTAAAGAATACCTGGTAAAAGACGGGGATATCATACATTTCCGCTTCAATGTATAGATAAATATATATCTCTGCTTAGTCTTGCCGGAGCGACACCTACTGAGAAATATACTCATATTATGCATTAAAAAAGCAGCAAGGAGTCCCTATATGCGGCAGGATCCCACCGAAGGTTCATTTCTCTTGATGCAGTGTCCAAAATGCAGTGAATTGAAGAATGATCACTATTTAGTCTGGGTCGGAAACAGAGCGATCCAGACTCAGGTCAAGTGTGAGCTAAATGATGGCGGAAAGCGGGCGATCTTAAATAATATATGGGGTAAAAAGCTTGGAGTTCCGCCGGGCCGATACCGTATTTTTCAATACTACGACAACAACATACGTTTAGGACCGCTGGTAGGCATTTTGACCAGCCGGGATAAACATGGTATTTATCCGGTTGGCAAGAATGCCAGGATATTTAAAGAAATGTTTATTGCTGCCCAAAACCAGGGCGTCTTTCTTTTTGAATTCTATCCCGAAGGGGTAAATATAAAGACCAAAACGATAAAAGGCCATTCGATAGACAGGCTGGGAAAATTCTATTCAGCAACATTCCCCTTTCCCGATGTAGTATATAACCGGATACGTTATCGGGTTATAGAAAACCGTAAGGATGTAAAGCAAGCTATAAAAATCTTTGCCAGCGATCCTGGAATCCAGTTATTTAACACCCGTTTCCTAAACAAATTGGAAGTATATCGAGTGCTCAAAAAGAACTCATCCACTGCTGAATTCATTCCTGAAACAGCCCTTTACAATACTCGTAACCTGAAATATTTCCTGGGAAAATATGGAGCTTTATATTTAAAACCGATAGCCAACTCACGGGGTAAAGGAATCATCAAACTGGGAAAAGGAGCGGCAGGCACCTATTATGTACAGCATGCGACAAAGGCTTATTCCAATTACCATTCCACACTTACCCAGGCCCATTTAAAAATGAAGCATTATGGGTTGAAACCGATGCGTTATCTGGTGCAAAAAGCAATACCTCTTGCGACTTACAGGGGGAGACCGTTTGATTTAAGAGTCCAGGTGCAAAAAGATGCCATGGGTAAATGGATGCTTACCGGAGTGGGGGCCAGGGTAGCAGGTCCAAATCGAATTGTAACCCACGTTCCCAACGGGGGGACCGCGAAAGCCTTTGATGATGTTTTGAATGAAGCCTTTAATGGATCAACCACGATAAATAATGACATAAATAAACAATTGTTTTATATTACCGGCCTTGTACCTGAAGTGCTGGAAAGAGAACTGAAACTGACGCTGGCTATACTCTCGATGGACATAGGAATTGATAATAAAGGTAAACTTTGGCTTATAGAAGTTAATTCAAAACCGGCCAGCTTTGATGAAGATGCAATACGAAAGGTTCACACTCAGACACTGGTTGACTATTTCATTTTCTGCGCACAAAATACGAAAAGAACGAAAGGAATGAAAGGTCTTTGGAATTAAAAATTAATTACCAGCTAAACGATTGTGGACTTATGCTCTTTGAAAAGATTAAGGCTATTTTTGAAAACGCGAAATATGATCATGTAGATATAAACGGTGAAGAGCATATAAATATAAGCTTAAACAAAGAGATAAACGGACCGGTCAGAGTTATCAATACCCGAAGAGCCATCGAAAATACTCAAGACTCTGAAAAGTATTGCTCAATTTTGAATATCAACAGTATAGCCTGCAATTCTCAAGTAGAAGAATCGGTTATCAAAACCTATGAAGTACTATTATGGGGATTTGCCTGCATATCAGTGAAGGTATGGGCGGGCGCCAGCGAAAGAGGCAAGACCAAGACCCTGCGGGAACGGGATAATCAAAAAGTAGTGGACCAGGCCAGGCGAATCGTGTATTTCCTCGGCCTCGATCTGGCCGTGGTAACAATTGCCTATACGGCTAGACGCAGATATAAAGCCCTTTCTATAAATCCGTCTCCTGCTTTGTCAGAGAAAAACATCGATCTGATAGTTCAAAAAATCACCGATCTATCGGGCCAGGATCAAAGGGTTATGCAGAAAGACATTAAAATGGGTGCGGATCCGGAGTTTATGATGTTTAACTCCCGCACCGGAAAGATAGTTTCGGCATCGAATCACTTTCCCCGGGAAGGCATGGTCGGCTGCGACAACATCCGTATGCCCAATAGAACCCAGCGCCCGGTGGCTGAGGTAAGACCCCGGCCTGATTATTCGCCCATAATTCTCACCTCAAACATCAAACAGGCACTGCATATGGCCAATCAGATGGCTCCTTATCGAGGAGTGCGCTGGGCTGCGGGAAGCCAGCCGGGTGGAGGATTTTCTATAGGAGGGCATATTCATTTCAGCAATATAAAGGTAAATGCCTCTATTTTAAGGGCTCTGGACAATTTTGTCGGACTGCCTATTTTTCTGATAGAAAATCCGGTTCCGGCCTCAAGGCGCCGGAAAAGATATGGTCGTCTGGGTGATTATAGAAACAAGGAGTACGGCGGGTTTGAGTACCGAACGCCGGCCAGCTGGCTGGTGTCTCAAAACATAACCCTGGCCATATTGTGTCTGGCCAAAATCGTAATCAGCCGCTACCCCTGGCTGCCCTACAATTACCTCAATACATCTGAAGCCCAGCAGGCTTTTTATCAGGGCAACAAGGACTACTTTTACCCGATTGTGGAGCGCCTCTGGTCCCATCTTGAAAAGATTGATATGTTTGAAGAATATAGGATACACCTCAATGAATTACACGAAATGCTTGTGACCCAGAGCAGTTGGAATGAAACCGGAGATTTTCGCAAGGCCTGGATGATTCCTGCGGGCAGCCGCAAAAGAAGTGCGCGGGAGAGTGACGATGAAAGCAAACGTGTTATGGGGACACCGGCTTATTCGGCAACTCCGACGGTCAGAACCCGAAGCGCCGGCCGCCCCCGTTCATCCGGTTCCTCGGAACCGGGAACGGGTCGCGTTATTACTTCCCACCAGGTGCGCAGAAATCATCGGGTTCGCTAGTACAACATTCCGTATATTTGTGCACATCCTTATATACACAATATACGGAACGTTGTACTGCTTACTTCATGTTTAATTCTCTGAGCAGGGTGGTGGCTGCCAGCACCTGGTTGTTAATCCTGGTATTCAGCGTATCCCTCGAACAGGTTTCAAATATGAAGGAATTGGTGCCCAGGTATTGAGCCGTGCTTCTGGCCAGGCTTCCGGAAACCGGGTAGCGCAGGGATTCGAATTTACGGTACGATGTGCTTATGCCGCTGTTTACTTTATTCAGTATCTTTTTGGCCATGGCGGTGCATTTAGTGCTGGGATAGTAAATAATGCTTTGGCCTACCGAAGAACTCCTGGAAGCATAGTCATATCCCTCATGCATATCCATAACCCAGTCTACTTCGTAATCCTTTACTACCTGGTAGATGGCCCGGGCCGGCTTATAGCTTGGCGTGGTTCCCTTTTTGGTGGGAAAAGCCCGGTTCAGGTCCTTTTCGCCGCTTATATAGCGGGTGCCGCGTTCCACTGCCACCTTGTTGGCCTTGGGAATCACCAGCAGCTTGCCTTTGCTTATTTTGGTTTCCTTCATCCGGGCTGCCGCCAGATAGCCGGCGCTTTCATTGCCGTGTACGCCGCCGGTAATAAGGACCACCGGGCCGGGTTTGCCGGAGTCAATTACATACATGGGAGTGGAATACTTGGTGCCGGAATTCAAAGTGACAGTTCGGGTGGAAGGCGAACTGCCGGTGCTCGTGGTTGCGGCAAGCGCAGGTTGACCGCTAATAATAAGGAATAGCAATGCCATAAATATGGGCAAAAAACGATGGCGAAGCGATTTGTGCAAATAAATCAATCCTTTCTCATCTTAGAGAGGAATGACTTTAAGCATCAACAGGCTCGCCGCTATTTCTGTCAAGCTTATCTGCAGGTTAACTTCAGGTAAATTGCTGACCGATCAGTTCTAAGAATCCCAATCTATTATGCGAGATTCGAAACTGGTAACGGCAAAGTCATCATTATGCGTGTTTAATGTGTCTTTAACCGCCTCGATGATCAATTCCAGGTCAGAGTAGTTGCCACTTACTGCTGAAAATCCCAGAGCCGACCTCTGCCACAATTCCTGATGGCCGACTTCACGCATGGAGACATTGAAACGTTTTCGCATTCGAGCCGTAATGCTCTGAACAGTCATCCTCTTTTCTTTTAGAGACGAGGAATTTGGATGGTATAGTTCGATATATCCATACATGATGTACATCATTTTTTACCTCCCAATGCAAATTGAGGAAATGAAGAAACGCATTTATTGTATCAGAATATAGGCTTCTAATCAATTTTATCCAGTATAGCAAATTAAGGACTGATGAAGGTTTTAGTTGTAGAACCAACCAGTCCAGTCCTGCTTTGGGATTAGCTGATAAGCAATAGGGGAACTGGTAAGAAAGACATAAAATACCTGTGAATTACCTGTCAATAAAAAGCTTAAAAGTTCTATTTTCAGTCATTGACATAATTAATTTATAAGGATATATTTTGTATAAATATATTTGACATATAAAATAAATTAGGAGTAAGCATGGAGAATTTTACTGACTTTGTCTGTTTTCAAATTGGGGCGGCGGCTCGGAAAATACAGAATTACTACAATGGGGTATACCGCCAGTACGGAATAACCCTGGGACAATCCTTTATTCTTTTTGCCCTGCAGCAAAAGGAAGGCTTGAGTATAGGCAATTTGGCGGAAAAGCTGTTGCTTGACAATTCGGCCCTTACCGGTCTGGTGGACAGAATGGAGAAAGAAGGCCTGGTCATTAGACGGGTTGATTCCCAGGACCGGCGTGTGTTTCTCATTTATCTGACCGATAAAGGGAGGGAGCTTGCGGCTACCATATATCCCATTGCTAGGGAGTTCAACCACCGGATGCTCCGTGAGCTCAGCGATGAGCAGCAAAAAGCTTTTTTAGTATTGATGAACCAGGTTTTATGAGCTTAGAGGAAGGAGTGAAAAGGGAGAAGCAAGCAGTCAGTAGCAGAAGGCCAGGGATAAATTGACGGTAAGACCGGCTTAGATATGAGGAGGGGTAAAGATGGATACTGAAGAAGTTAAATCGAGAATCCGCCAGTATGCAACAGAATTGGGGGTGGATGATGTTGGTTTTGCCAATGTCAAAGACTACAATAGTCCCCGCTCACCCAAAATAGAAGAATTGTTTCCTTCCGCCCAATCCATGATTGTTCTGACCTACCGGGAGGCTTCCCATGGGGAGAGTCCCAGCCCTTCTATCGCAATGGGAGGACGCATAGATCTTATGGAATTCTCCCGCGGTGTAAATTATAAACTCACCCGCTTTTTAGAGAAAGAACTTCATACCAAAGCTATGGCGATTCCAGCATCTTATCCCTTGGATATGGGGGGCCAAGCCATGGGATTGATCGGGGAGGTTTCCCTGCGGCATGCCGCCCTGGCTGCGGGGCTGGGCAATTTTGGGCGGCATAATCTCATTATCCACCCTCGTTTAGGAGCCAAAGTTTTGTTTACGGCAGTATTATGTGAAATGGATCTTCCATCTGATCCCCCGGTGACTGAAGACCTGTGCACCGACTGTAATATCTGCGTAGATGAATGCCCTGGATCAGCTTTAGATGAGGAAGGCAAGACTGACAATATGAAATGCCTGCGCAATTCTCAGCCCTATGGAATAGGAGCCAGCATAGGCTTCTGGAATAAGCTTGTCAAAAGCAGTCCCGAAGAGCAAAAGAAACTTTTGTTTAGTGAAGATTTTATGAAGATGTACCAGGCCCAAATGATCGGTTTCCAATACTTTTGTTTCAAATGCTTGCACACCTGCCCCATAGGTCAAAACTTATAATCAAACGTTTACGAATAAACATTTGGCTACACAATTGTTGGAAGCATAATGCCGTGTATAGAAGTGGGGGTAAATAATGTTCGAAACTCTTTTCAGTCCTATTCATATAAACAAAACCCAAATAAAAAACCGAATAGTGTACCCTTCCATGGGTGTCTTGTATTCGCAGGACGGTAAGCTAAATGATAGATATCTAAACTATTATGTAGAAAAAGCTCGGGGAGGGGCGGGAATCGTCACAGTAGGCCCGGTGGGAATAGATGAATCGGCTATCGGGCATTTTACGCCCCAGTTGGACAACGATGACGCAATAGAATCCTTTTCCCTCCTGGCGCGAGCAATCCAGGCAGCCGGGGCAAAAGCTTGGGTGCAGCTCATGCATGCAGGAGCTTATGCCCGTCCTGAATACATGGGAGGAACTCAGCCGGTAGCTCCCAGTCCTGTCTATTCACAATACAGCAAAGCTGAAGCTCGGGAAATGACCTTGGATGAAATTAAAGCTGTTCAGGAGGACTTTGTGAAAAGCGCTGCCAGAGCGAAAATGGCCGGTTTTGACGGGGTTGAGATCATAGGTTCGGCAGGGTATCTCATTTGCCAGTTTCTCTCTCCGCTCAGAAACCGACGCCAGGATGAATACGGAGGCAGTTTTGAAAACCGGACCAGGTTTGCACGGGAGATTATTGAAGAGATGAGGCAAATACTGGGGCCGGATTATCCCATAACGGTTCGCATGGCCGGCAATGATTTTGTAGCGGGAAGCAATACCGACTTAGAGACTCCAGAGATTGCCCGGGTCTACGAGAAAGCCGGGGTTGACGCGATAAGTGTTACGGGGGGCTGGCATGAGGCCCATGTGCCCCAGTTGACTATGAGCGTTCCCCGCGGGGCTTACATTTACCTGGCCCAGACTATCAAAGAAGCCGTTTCGATTCCAGTTATAGCCTCGAACCGGGTGCCTGAGCCGAAGCTGGCTGAAAAACTCCTGCGTGATGGTCAGGCTGATCTGGTTAATTTGGGCCGGGTTTTGATGGCCGATCCTTTCTGGCCGCAAAAGGCCGGGTCCGGTCATCCGGAACGGATTATGCCCTGTGTGGCTTGTCTGCAGGGCTGTATGGATGAACTGGTTGTCGGTCGCCCGGTAAAGTGCATGGTCAATCCCCGGCAGGGCTATGAAGGAGAAAGAAATATTATACAGGCCGACAAGCCGAAAAGGGTTTTGGTCATCGGAGCGGGGCCGGGCGGTCTCGAAGCTGCGGTTCGAGCAGCGGAGGTCGGCCATAAGGTTGAATTGTACGAAAAGACAGACCGAATCGGCGGGCAACTCTGGATTGCTGGAACCCCGCCTCACAAACAGGAGTTGTGGCGCATCATTGAGTATTATAGTGAAATGATAAAAGTCCTGAATATTAAAGTTCATATGAACACCATGGTTGACCTGGATTTGATCCGGCAATTGCGACCCGATTATATCATTGCTGCCGAGGGCGCCCGGCCGGTGCAGCCTGCAATAGAAGGAATTGGCGGTCCCGGGGTGTTTAACGCCTGGGATGTCTTAGCAAACGATCCTCCCCTGGGCAGGAAGATCGCGGTTCTGGGGGGAGGAGCGGTCGGATTGGAAACTGCGCATTTCCTGGCTTTAAAAGGCACTATCTCTGATTCAGTGCTCCGCTTTCTGTTTAGCAATAACGCGGAAAGCCCGGAAAGGCTCAAACAATTGATCTTCCAGGGCAGCAAACAGATCACCGTTTTTGAAAAGATGCCCAGAGTCGGTAATGGTGTTGGCCGAAGCAGCATATGGGGGCTGATGAATGAACTCAGGAAGCACGGTGTACGGATTGTCAATCGGGCCAGCGTCCATTCATTCCATGATCGTATGCTCTCCTATGAAAAAGACGGAAAATTGAACAGTGAGGAATTTGACAACCTCATTGTTGCGGTGGGCTCCCGACCGGTGCGAGAATTGGCGGAAGCCCTGCCGGAAACGGGTATTCCCTTTACCGTAATTGGCGACAGTTTGGAACCTGGACAAATAACTGACGCTATCCACCAGGCCTTTCTAGCGGTTATGAACGATCTTTGCTAGAAGGATTATTTTATAGTGGTCTGTAACACCTAAAAATTTGGTTCCCACCGGCCAAATTTCCGCAGGGCTGCGTTGTCGTCAATCGCAATACGTCCAGTATTACTCATTCCTCCGCCTTCCCCTGCGAAAATTTTTCTCGGCGGATAACCTAAACCTTTAGGTGTTACAGACCACTATTCGTAAATAAAGGAGTTGAGCCTGATGGTTTCAACTAAAAGCTATCCAGGTGTGGAATATTATGAATGCAAGGTTGATGCATTAACCACCAGCCTGCTGGTATATATTTATTGGTTAGATGGCATCCTGATCGACAGCGGCCCTTTCCGATTACAGAAGGGGATTGATCAATTCTGTTCCGGAAAACGTTTGGATAAAATAGTTCATACCCATTTTCATGAAGACCATACCGGAAACACCGGATATTTAAGCCAAAAATACCATGTTCCCGCCTACATAGCGCCTTTATATATTGAAAAATGCAGAAAAGCCGCAAGGTTACCTTTATATCGCCAGGTATTCTGGGGAAAGCGGCCTGCCTTTGACCCGCTGCCTCTGCCGGACGTGATTGATAATGGAAACACCCGTTTAAAAGTGATACCTGCCCCCGGGCACACTGAAGATCACGTAGTCTTTTTAGATGAAAACGAGGGAAGGCTTTTTACCGGCGACTTGTATGTCCATTACACGACCAAGGTTATAATGCGGCAGGAGAATATGCCGGTACTGATGGATTCTCTGCGCCGGCTCTTAGGTGAGGACTTTGCTACTATTTTCTGTTCCCACGCGGGTATTGTAGAAAACGGATATGAGCTGCTGCGGCGCAAACTGGAATATTTGGAAGAACTGCAAGACCGAGTTCTATCTTTGCATAAACAAGGATTGGAAATAAAAGAAATTTATCAGAAACTGTTTCCTAAAAAAATGCCTATTCAATACGCCAGTAATGGTGAATGGTCGCCCTATCATATTGTTCGCTCGCTGGTAGAAGATCGGCAATCATAAATCGAGAATAGAGAGGGGAATTTGTGTGGACGTTTATCAACGCTTGCAGGAACGTCTGGATGCTCATGCGGCCGGCGCGCCGGCCCATGAGGCTTTTACCCGGATATTAAAAATAATGTTTTCGGAAGAAGAGGCTGAAGCGGCCTGTTATTTGACATTTGTACCCCAATCTTTGAGTAAAATAAGCAAAAAGTCTGGCATCGCAGAAGCCAGATTGTCCGAGCTTTTAGAGGCCCTGGCGGACCGTGGGGCCATCACTGGCATTAAGCTGAAGGAACAGACGGCTTATTGTTTGCTGCCCAATGTGCCCGGCCTTTTCGAATTTCCTTTTATGCGTGCCGAGCGGAATCCGCATATCAAGGAATTAAGTGAACTGTGGGAGCAGTATCATAAAGAAGCGTTTTCCGCAAACTTTGCCGGGTCGCCCACCCCACAGATGAGGGTTATCCCGGTGCAAAAATCCATACCACTTACCTCTGAAGTGGTAACCTACGACCAGGTGGTCGAAATGATCAACAAGGCCAAGGCCTTCAGTGTAACCAATTGCGCCTGCCGGGTTCATATGGGGAACAAATGTGATAATCCCATAGAAGTGTGCCTGGCCTTTGACAATATAGCCAAAGTGCTGGTAGACAGAGACCGGGCGAGATGGATTGATAAAGATGAAGCGCTACGCGTCCTGGACATTTGTGAAGAAAAGGGATTGGTTCATTGTATAAATAACTCCGGAGACAAACCAACTCTTATTTGTAATTGCTGCAGCTGCTGCTGTACGCTCTTGCGCGGCATAACCGAATATAATGCTCCCAATATAATAGCCACGTCGGCATTTATAGCAAGCCTTAATATTGACGAATGCATCGGATGTTTTGTATGTTCGGAGGATAGATGCCCCGTAAATGCCATAGAAGAAAAAGAGGATACTATTGATATACGCCTGGATAAATGCATAGGCTGCGGTCTATGCGTTTCGGTCTGCCCTACCGAAGCTCTCTCCATGCGGAGAAGGGAAGTGGTTCCTCCGGTGCCAGCCACCGGTAAAGAACTGATGACTACTATTTTAAAAGAGAAAGGAAAACTGGAGAAGTTCACGCAAATTAATAATGAATAAGACCAAGTTAATAAATCTATATATCATTAAGCGATATCGAGAGGCTCCAGGAGAATATCCGGGGGCCTTTTATATCTTTAGAAGAGCCCATTTTCAAATAATTTTTCAACTTCCCATAATGAGCATTATGTAAACTAGTTGCAAAATCTTCGGTAGGGTGCTATTTTTAGGCATTCTAGTTTACATTAATGCTCCTCTATTTATTGTTGTTTCTTTATTCTCTTTTTTTTATTTGCTTGTTTATTTATTTATTTTTATTATTTGATGCTTTAAGCCCAATAAATCGGTCGTTAATGCTCATTCAGGGGTACCACCCCCTTTACTTTTCATGAGGAAAAATGATA
>DHRK01000030.1:0-888 GCA_002410325.1 Syntrophomonas sp. UBA5314 | reverse complement strand
TTTATTTTTATCTTATTTATTTTAAAAAGTCCTCGGGGGCCTTACGCCGTGCCAGGCTACCATTCGCGCCTTCTCCATGTCAAGGGTACGCTGCGCCTCATTCGTGCCTCATTCGCCCTTGACACGGAGCCTCCAACGCGAATGGTTAACCGGCCTAGGGCAAGCCCCCCTGCGGGCTGTAATTATTAATTTTAAGTAAAGGAGGTGATTTAGAATGGCAGGAATTCAACCCATTAAAGTTTATTTAGCAGCTTCCTCTAATGCCAGGTTCAAAGCTTTAGCTCAAAGGTATGGAGTATCGGCATCGGCTTTAGGTTCATTAATTCTCATTAAGTTCATGCAGGAAAAGCCGGAAGAACTTCAACAGCTTTTAGTGGCCATAGACCCAATTGAATTGGCAGAAGGGGTTGAGTAATCTAGCTTGCTAGCTTGCTAGATGGAAAGGAGGTGATTTTATTGGCTATTACAAAAATCAGTGCCATTACCGCTGCTCGTTTAGCAAGAACTGCAAGCACTATTTGTTCTTTAACTACGACAATTCTCCTTAACTCTCTTAACGGGACGGGAACTTCATCCTCGATATTAGACAAACTAGAATACAGCCTAGCACTGTTTGCCAAAGATATTTCTAAACTTTAATAATAATCTCCGGAGTCGGTTTGCGCCCGGGCAATAGGTCCCCCCCGCCTGGTCCCCCCCATTGTCCAGACACAAATCCGGCTCCGGTTTTTAAATCAAAATCAAGATAGCTTGCTAGCTAGCACTCTTACATCGGGTAACTAGTTTACCATAATACCTATTCCACGAAGGCCTTAATATCGTTGGGGCCATCCAGGAATAGAAGCATTATGTAAACTAGTTGCAAAATCATCGGTAGGGTGCTATTTT
>DHRK01000007.1:433742-463736 GCA_002410325.1 Syntrophomonas sp. UBA5314 | reverse complement strand
CGTTGTCGTCAATCACAATACGGCCAGTATTACTCATTCCTCCGCCTTGTCCTACAAAAATTTTCCTCGACGATTTATACAAGAATTAGAGTTAACAGAGTACTAGTCAAGGAGATCGTATTTGCGTAGTTTGCGATAAAAGACCGATTTGTTGATGCCCAGGAGTTTGGCTGCCTGGGACTTGTTGTTGTTAGTGGTTTTTAACATGCGCTCTATCAGGTCTTTTTCCATTTTTTCGATATTATCAGCCAGGGTCTGCTGATTCATTTCCTCCAGGGGTATCTCGGAAACGCCCGCCAACAGGGACGGGAAGTGATCGATGTCCAATTTAGTCGTCCGTTTTAAAGTGGCCAGGTTAATGGCTCTTTCTAAAAGGTTTTCCAGCTCCCTCACATTGCCGGGCCAGTGATAGCTTTGCAGCAGTTCCAGAGCTTTTTCCGATATATTATAAACCCTGGTGCTGAGCTGAAAATTAATTCTGGCCATTAAATCTTGAACCAGTGCATTAAGGTCAGCCATTCGCTCCCGTAGGGGGGGAATGTTGAGCCGTACTACATTGAGGCGGTAATACAAGTCTTCACGAAATTCTTTGTCAGCCACCATCTGTTCCAGATTCCGGTTGCTGGCGGCAATAACCCTTACCTTGATAGCTATGGGGCTGGTTCCGCCAACCCGCTCAATAACCCTTTCCTGCAAAACCGAGAGCAGCTTGGTCTGCATATTGAGAGGCATGTCGCCGATTTCGTCTAAAAATATGGTCCCGCCCTTGGCCAGTTCAAACTTGCCGGGTTTGCCGCCTTTCTTGGCTCCGGTGAAGGCGCCTTCCTCATATCCGAACAATTCCGATTCCAGCAGATGTTCGGGAAGGGCGGCGCAATTGACTCTGACAAAAGGACCTTCCCGCTCACTCTGGTTATGAATGGCCTGGGCGAACAGTTCTTTGCCGGTTCCGCTTTCACCGGTGATGAGGATGGTCGAGGAAGTGTGGGCCAGCTGCTCGGCCATGGATTTGAAGAAAAGAAATTCGTCACTGACCCCAATAAGGTCGTCAAAATGCCACCGGGCCCTGTAAATCTGGCGGAATTCTTCCTTGTAATAATTGAGTTCCTTTTCAGTCTCTAAAAGCTTGTTGACCAGGCTTTTGGCCTGCGACATATCAAGGAATATGCTACGGCCCACTGCCCCGGTTATCTCCCCGTTTTTAATTATGGGGGTTCTGGTGATAATGGTATCGCGGCCGTTGATAGTCCAGGTGTCCACCGGGTGTATTTGACCGGTTCGAAGTATCTCCGGGAGTTTGGAGTGGGGGGTGATTTCCAATACGTGCTTCCCAACCACTTCTTCCTTTTTCATTTCCAGCAGGTCGAGGTAGGTTTGATTCATAAAGGTTATTATGCCGTCTTTGTCGACGATCACATATACCATGTGCGGACTCTGGACCAGAACTTCGGAAACCGTCGCATATTCCTTTTCCATCGTATGAAGCTGTTTCATAAGGAGCTTGGCTCCGGTCGAATCGAGGAATATGGTCTGGCCGATGGCGCCGATAATTTTTCCGTTCCTTATCAACGGGTAACGGGTTATGATAGTCTCCCGGTCATTGACCGCCCACAGGTCTATGGTGTCAACGTTTCCGGTTTTTATTATTTCCGGGAGCCGGGAATGGGGGGTTACTTCGAGGATGTGCTTGCCGATGACCTCGTCTTTGCTCTTTTTATTCAACCACTCCAGGTAGGTCTGACTCATAAAGCGAATAATGGCGTTTTCGTCAACAAGTACGCAGGCCATGTGGGGGTTGTCCAAAATAGCTTCAGTAATGGTTGATAGATCGAAGAATTCGTCTGAAATCATGTCAATTCGTTCCTTCCCCATAAATATAGATCAGAATAGACCGTGATCGATACGCTTTGAAATCAGTCCGTCGCCTAACCAGTACATATAATAGAATTTTACCCTATAAAGGGGTTGCAAAACGATCCTGGAGTCAATAAATTATCGTTCCAAGTTGAAAATCCTCTAATTAAATAATATGTTCTATAATGAGACTAAGCATAGGGTTTTTGAGGAGATTTTATTCATGGCCAAGTATGATCGGGCTGTGTGCCCTCGTTGCGGAGAAAAAGCCTTGATTCCGCTGGTCTATGGACAGCCGCGCTGGGATATATTCCGGGAGCAGGAAAAGGGCAAGTGTATGTTTGGCGGGTGCATGTTGAAACAGAACTCTAAACGCTGGGTTTGCACCGGCTGCGGAACTAAAGGCGATGATGAGGAACTGGGCGGCCCATAAATAATGAGGCCGCCCCTTTGCGGACAGCCTCATTTTTGATTCTAATTATCTGCCGCTGGCGTGCTATGCGGCGGTTGGCGCTCTTGCTGAACCCTTATACGAACGCTTTATAGATAGCGAAGCATCCGGTGCAGAAAATAGCCAGCATTATCAGGCCCAGGCAAGCGTAAGAAACAGCGTTCCAAAAATTGAATTTCATCAACAACCCTCCCGACAAGATAATTATTACGATTTATACTTTTATTTATTATAACTAAGAAAACAAGAATAACCTATCCCCTTTAAATTTTTTCCAAAAACAGCTAGATCTAAAAGTTCAGTTACCCGCCGAATTGCAGACTACTAAGAATCCATACCTAAATCTTCCCCGGCGTGCGGAAAGTTAAATGAAAAAAATTTGGTCACGGACTTGACAAAGGGAGGGCCTTTTCAATAAACTATACAAAAAAGGTAAACAATTAACGAGAGGCGGCTTATGAATATCAATCAAGCGACTGATTATGCGTTTCGAGCCGTGCTTTACCTGGCCGGGCAACCTGCCGGGGAGATGGTGGAAGCGGAGTCTATAGCCCGGCAGCAGGTGGTGCCGATGAGGTTCCTGTTAAAAATAATGCCATCCCTCATTAAAGCAGGGATAGTCAAATCCCGGCGGGGGGTAGGAGGAGGGTATACCCTGGCTCGTTCACCGGAGGAAATCAGCCTCTTGGATGTTCTGGTGGCTATCGAAGGACCGATATTCTTAAATCGATGCTTGATAGACGAGTCCTACTGCAGTCGGCATGCTGCTCCGGAATGTCTTGTGCACCAGGCCCTGGCTGATATACAGAATAGGCTGGAAAATGATTTTAAAAGCTACAGCCTGGCTGATTTGCTGGGTTAACATAATACGCAAGCTGGATTTGTCCGTAGGAGATCTGTTGTAATGATTTAGAATGCAGGAGGTGGTGAATAATAAATACAACTATGAAAATTGCCATTTAAGGAATGTAGTAACAGACCATAATTATAAAAGGAGGTTATTAATATGTCGACTCAGGATAATTTACAGGCTGCTTTTGCAGGTGAATCACAGGCCAACCGGAAGTATCTGGCCTTTTCCGAAAAGGCTAAAAAAGAGGGGTTTGACAAGGTCAGCCGCCTCTATCAGGCAGTGGCCGAAGCCGAAACCATTCATGCCTTGAAGCATTTCCAGGTCATGCAAGGGGTGGGGAGCACCCTGGAAAACCTGGCTGCAGCAGTAGCCGGCGAACACCATGAGTTTACCGAAATGTATCCCGCTTTCATCACTGAGGCGAAGGAAGAAGGCAATCAGGCCGCCGAGTTCTCTTTTACCAATGCCAATGAAGCCGAAAAGATCCATCACCAGTTATTTGAAAAAGCCCGCCAGGCAGTGGCGGGAGGCTCGGATTTCCCAGCCGAACAGTTTTACCTTTGCCCGGTATGCGGATGGGTTGGCGGGGAAGACCCGGGCCGCTGCCCCATATGCGGGGCGCCCAGTTCGGTTTTTAAAAATTTCTAAACCGACCGGGTCGCTGAGCTGTTCAACGATATACATTCCAGAGCGAGCGACGGAAGGGAAGAGCAAGGCGCAAGATAGGCCTGCGATTGAGGCGTACCTTTGTACGTTGATTGCACCACAGGCACCACACATGTTCGCTCTGCTCACAATTAAGGTTGAGCAGGACTGTCGAGCAACGCAGCGATTCACTTTTGTCGACGGTCTGTGGGGACGATAAGGTCTGCTGTGCAGACCATCGTCCCCTTAATCATTTATAAATTATTCCTAAAGATACTGAATGGGAACCTTGGCCGGCCGGGGTTTTGAGGAAGCCGTTATCCGGCCGTCAAATGGAAAAAATCGTCCAGACTGTAAATGAGCTTGCAGGAATTAGCCTTTGGTGTAATGAATGAATCATATAGCTGCTTAATAACGACCATCCTGGCAATGGAAGCTGAAGGTGAGGATTACATGATGGACGGCCGTCTGCTTAAGGAACGATATAGAGGATGTCTGTTCGGCCTGGCCGTGGGTGATGCCCTGGGCGCTCCGGTTGAGTTTTTAAGTTTACAGGAGATTAAGCGCACCTATGGTTCTGCCGGAATAGAAAAGTTTGAGCCCTGGAGCGGTTTTCCGGCCGGAAGCTATACCGACGATACCCAGCTCTCTCTGGCCACGGCCATAGGCTGCATACGCGCATGGACCCGGGGGATGAAACGGGGTATCTGGCACCCGGCCTCACTGGTCTATACGGCGTATATGGAATGGCTGGATACCCAGTCGGTTCCGCAACAGTACCGGGCTCCGGGCAGCACTTGCCTTGATGCCCTGCGCAGCGGGAAAATAGGAACTATAGCCGAACGGGTCAACTACAGCAAAGGCTGCGGGGGGGTAATGAGGACTGCGCCCGCTGGCCTGGTCTTCAGTCCCGGGGAAGCCTTTAAGCAGGGAGCCGGATTTGCGGCCATAACCCACGGGCATACCTCGGGTTTTTTACCGGCCGGGTTTTTATCGGAAATGATATCCCATTTGATACGGGGAAAGAAACTGGCCCAGGCCGTAGAACTGAGCTTTTTGCCCCTGCAGGAATATGAAGGCAGCCATGAAACCATAAGCTGTCTCAATACGGCTTTGCGGCTGGCGGGGAGCAATCGGCCGGTTGAGCAATGCATAGAAGAGATAGGCGAAGGATGGGCCGGTGAAGAGGCCCTGGCTATCGCCGTTTATTGTGCGTTGAAATTTGACAGCGATTGGCTCCGGGGAACCCTGGCGGCGGTAAACCATTCCGGGGATAGTGATTCCACCGGGACTATAACCGGTGCCATACTGGGTACTCTGCTGGGTTTTCAGGCTATTCCCGGGCAGATGGTCGCCCAGGTTGAGAACGCCAGCTGCATTGATAACCTGGCCCTGCAAATGTGGGAAATGTTTGGTCCAGGGGTGCTCAGCGAGCAAGAAGGCCCGCCCGCAGGAGAAGAACCCTAGTACTCTGTTAACTTTCATCCCGCCATCGCTGACCCATCTCAAGCATAATTACTAGTACAACATTCCGTATCTTGTACTAGGCCCGCAACCATAAAGTGTAAACCGGGGAGTCGTAACAACTGCCCGGTTTTTCAGCCGGTCGTCTTGCAGGAATATGTAAAGCCGGCTTTTAAAATGGGATAGGAATCGAAATACTTAGAATAGAATTACGGAAGAGAAAGTATGACAGGGGGGATATCAGGTGGAAAAGGTGGCAATAAGACAGCTGGTGCGCTGCAGCCATGATTACGCAGGACAGTACGTTGAGCTTAGCGGATGGATAAGGAGCAACCGCGATCAGAAATCGTTCGGATTTATAGCCTTGAATGACGGCACTCATTTTAGCACCATCCAGGTGGTTTATGATAGAGATTCTCTGAATAATTTTGAGGATGTAGCCCGGTTCAGGGTAGGCTCGGCGCTAACGGTGAGAGGCATGATGGTCCTGACCCCACAGGCCAAACAGCCCTTTGAAATAAAGGCCCGGGAAATTGTCCTTTTAGGTGGCGCTCCGGAAGACTACCCCATTCAGCCCAAGCGACACACCCGGGAATTTCTCAGGGAAGTGGCCCATTTGCGCCCGCGCACCAATCTTTTTGCAGCCGTATTCAGGATCCGCTCCCTGCTGGCCTATGCCATTCACCAGTTCTTTCAAGACCGGGGCTTTTTATATGTTCATACTCCTATAATAACTGCCAGCGACGCCGAGGGAGCCGGGGAAATGTTCCGGGTCAGCACTCTGGATCCTCAAGACCCGCCTTTGCTGGACAACGGAAGGGCGGATTTTTCTCAGGACTTCTTTGGCAAAAAGACCAGCCTGACGGTCAGCGGACAGTTGGAAGCTGAGGCCTTCGCCCTGGCCTTTCGCGAGGTCTATACCTTCGGCCCCACTTTCCGGGCCGAGAACTCCAACACCGCCCGTCATGCCGCCGAATTCTGGATGATAGAACCGGAAATCGCTTTTGCCGACCTCAATGACGACATGAAGCTGGCTGAAGAAATGGTCAAATATGTAATCGGGTACGTTCTGGAAAAGGCCCCTGAGGAATTGGAGTTTTGCAACGCCTTTGTAGACAAGGGCCTTCTCCAGAGGCTTACGGATCTGGTCCAGGCTAAATTTGCCGCCATAACCTATACCCAGGCGATCGGAATTCTCCAGGCAGCCGATCAAAAATTCGATTATCCGGTAGCCTGGGGCAGTGATTTGCAGACCGAACATGAAAGGTATCTCACGGAAAAGGTCTTTCAAAAACCGGTGTTTGTAACCGATTATCCGCGGGACATAAAGGCCTTTTACATGAGGCAGAACGACGATGGTAAGACCGTTGCCGCCATGGACCTGCTGGTGCCTGGGGTGGGTGAACTGATAGGCGGCAGCCAGAGGGAAGAACGGGCCGAAGTTCTGGAGCGGCGCATCCGGGAACTGGGTATGGAAGACGAGGGCTTGTGGTGGTACTTGCAGCTGCGCCAATACGGGGGAGTCAAGCACGCTGGTTTCGGCTTGGGATTTGAACGCCTGCTTATGTATGTGACCGGCGTCAGCAATATAAGGGATGTTATACCTTTTCCCCGAACCGTTAATTCCTGTGAATTCTAATAAGGATTTTATGCCAGAGCGAACATGTGTGGTGCCTGTGGTGCTTTTGTCGCTCACTCTGAAAGCCTCCCGGTATTCGGGGGGCTTTTTAGACCATGCCCGCCAGGATGCCAAGGCGTTCCTGGGCCTCGGCCAGGCTCTGCCGGTCGTTTAGAACCGGGGCAAATATATCTCCGTACTGGTGCAGACGGGGCAGGATAGTTTTTATGGTGAACTGGGATGGTTCAATCAGGTCTATTTCTTCCCAGTGCAGGGGGCAGGAAACCGGAGCTCCGGATCTGGGACGCACGCTGTAGGGCGCGCACAGGGTTTGGCCGCGGGCGTTTTGCAGGTAATCGACATAGATTAAAGAACCGCGTTTATTGACTTTCCTTTCGATAGTAGCCAGTTCCGGGAGCAGATGGCAGACGGCGGCGGCCACTGATTGGGCGAAATCACGGATTTGTTTGTAGTCGTACTGGTTTTGGACCGGAATATATATATGAAGGCCCTCCGCTCCGGAAGTTTTAATATAGGAATGCAGCTTTAGCTCATCCAGCACCTGCTTAACCGTCCAGGCCACTTGCACCACCTGCTTATAGGTGTTGCCGGGGGAGGGATCGAGGTCGATGACTACAAAATCGGGGTAATCGGGAGCAGCCGCCCGGGACAGCCAGGGATGCATCTCCAGGGCGGCCTGATTGGCCAGCCAGACCAGATCAGCCGTGCCTGAAACCAGTATAAAGTGAATATCCCGGTCGCTTTCCTGGCTGTAGTAGGTAAAGGTGTCAATCCAGTCCGGCAGGTGGGCGGGGGCGTTTTTCTGGTAAAAGCCTTTGCTGTTAATGCCGTCCGGATAACGGGTCCAAACCAGGGGGCGTTCCTGGAGATGGGGAATCAGGTAGGAAGCCGCTTCCGAGTAATAATGGATTAAGTCGACTTTTTTTAAGCCTTCCTGCGGCCAAAAGACTTTATCCAGATGGGAGAGAGGAATTACATGGCCGTTTACTTCTACATTGGAAACTTCTTTAGGCACTGCTAAAACCGCCTTTCATTTCCGAAGATGCACACCAGCTGTCCTCTGCTTCCCCCATGCCGGCGTAGCGGGCCGGGAAAGCGGGAGGCGCATTCCAGACACTATTACCTATTACCTTTGCCCATCAAAGCTTATTTATGCGTAAACCCCTACCTCAAGCTTAAATCAACTTATGGCCTGCTTCAATAACAACGGGTATACGGCGGGATTATTGTATTTCATTTACAGCATGCTGATACATCTGTTATAGTATAAATATAACAGATGAGCTGGCCTTTTATGATCTAAAGGAGTAGATATGTTACTGGCAGTCGACTTCCAATCAGATGTGCCCATTTACATCCAGTTAAAGCAGCAAATTATCGAAGGCATTGCCAGAGGACGTCTGGCCGAGGGCGAGAGCCTTCCTTCGGTACGGCAGCTGGCCCAGGATATCGGCATAAATCTGCATACCGTCAACAAGGCTTACAGCCTGTTGAAGGAAGGCGGCTTTATCATCATGGATAGGCGCAAAGGAGCGGTAATAAACACCCGGCAGGCCATGGCGGCGGGTGATTGCCGGGAAAAGCTTAGAGATGAGCTAGCCCCGATTATCGCCGAGGTTTTTTGTAAAGGAATGAAGGAGGAAGAACTGATCCAGGAAATAGCCCGAATCTACAAAAGTTTTTCAGAGGATGGGAAACATGGATTATAGAGTGTTTGTCTTAAGCGCCTTAAGTATTTTAATAGTGATGCTCTTTATCCAACGGCTGATCATGCCGCAGCTGGCCCGCCGGGAAATCCTGTTCGGGGTGCGCCTGCCGGCGGAACTCTGGGAAAGTCCTGAGCTGGTCGGGTATAAAAAGGCTTATCGGAAGCACTATATCCTGGTATGCGGCGTTTATACCCTGTGCTTTGGCGCATTTTTATGGAAGATGCCAGACAATGTAATTCTACTCGGCGGATTGATAATATTTTTCTTATTATCATCATGGCTGTATTACAACGCCCACCGTAAGGTTAAAGAATTCAAACTGGCCCGTGCAGAGAATGGAATCCAAAAACAGGTGGTCCTGGTTGAAACATCTTTCAGAAACGATGAGCAAAACCGGGTTCTTCCTTCACTGCTCTGGTTTATCCTGCCTGGGGCTTTGATTTTGCTCAATATCGCGGCGGGCAACGCGGCCTTTGAGAACCTTCCGATCATCATTCCCAGCCACTGGGACGCCGATGGAAACGTCGATGGAGGGGTGTTCAAGTCCCTGGGGGTGATATATGCCTTTCCGATAGTCCAAAGTTTTATCACCCTGCTGATGTTCCTGCTTTATAGGGCGATTGGATGGTCGAAGCAGCAGCTCAGTGTTGCCTATCCCCGGGAATCCCGGGAGAGAAACCGCATATTCCGCTACCGCTGGGGGGCCAATGTAATCTTTCTCAACACCATGATTGTAGCCGGGTTAAGCGTAATGAACCTGTTCGTCCTCCAGGTTTTAAAGGATGTACTGCCGCTGGTTCTGGTAATGGAGCCCCTGCTTTTCTTACTCATTCTGCTGGATATCTTGTTTATGTCGGTGTGGACCGGCCAGGGGGGTAGCAGGATTCGTCTGCCGGTTGCCGAGCCGGAGCCGGGAAGTGTATCCGGACTGGATGACGACCGCCACTGGCTGCTGGGATTGGTATATTTCAATCCCGGGGACCCGGCCCTGTTTGTGGAAAAACGCTTTGGCATAGCCTGGGGGCTCAACTACGGTTCGATCAAAGCCTATTTACTGATAGGAATGCTGGCCGGATCGCTTTGGGGATTGAGCCGCCTCCTGGAATATATGCTGCCGTGAACGCCGGTATATCCGGATATATCGGCTTTTAATATAAGTACTGAGATCCTGTTGGGAGGTGATGGGTATAAGGAATTACTGGTCGCTGTTCTCATATGGCGTTACCCTGGCAATTTGCTTCGGCGTTCCTCTGCTCCTTACGGTGCTGTTTTATAGAAAAGAACGGGTTCCGGTCAAAGCGGTGGTTATAGGAACTTTAGTGTTTATCGTCTTCCAACCCTTGACCCGGCTACCCCTGCTGGCAGCTTTGCAGGGAACCAGTTGGTATTTCAATAATATTCAGTTTAACGTTTGGGCCATGGCCGTTCTTTACAGCCTGTCGGCCGGAGTATTTGAGGAAGGCGGGCGGTTCCTGGCATTTAAATATCTATTGGGCAAGGATCTCAGTTGGGCGGGGGGAGTGGCTTACGGAATAGGCCACGGCGGTATTGAGGCGATAATGGTGGGCGTCACCTTTGCTTACAAAGTCGCGGCTCTGGATACTTTATCGCCGTTTTACCTTATGATGCCCGGCATGGAGAGGCTTATGGCCATGGCTATTCAGATAGGACTGTCCCTGGTGGTTCTGTATTCTGTAAAATTCAAGCAATATGTCTGGCTGCTTTACGCCATAATGCTGCATATGCTGGTCAACCTGCCCATACCCTTGGTGAAAAACCCGGTGCTTATCGAGGCCTATGTTCTTTTAGCGGCGCTTATTGCGCTGGCTTTTATTAAAAAATCCCGAAAATTGATTGATTAAGCAAATGAAAGGATGGATGCATTTATTATGAGCAAAAAACTGGGTCTGTTATTGATGGCCTTATTGATGGTTTTAATTTTGGCTTCCTGCGCCAAAACGGTCGACCAATCAGAAGTCGCGGGTTATGCTGATCCGGCTGCGGAAAGGATGCTGCTGGCGGCCAATGTGGATGATTATGCCAAGTATATGGAAACCGCCAATGATCAGCTCAAAGCCGCTTTGCCGGAAGCCAAATGCAATGAAACCAATAAGCTGATCCGGGACAAAATAGGCACTTATGTGCCGGGGTCCAAGCAGATCAAAAATGCCGCCCGGGCCACCCAGAACGGCCAGAAATATATGTCGGTACAGTATACGGCCAAGTATACCGATGAACCGGAAGAGGTTACGGTGCTTATCACTTTTGAAGACAACGATGTCCATAAAGTGGCGGGAATATTTTTGAGCTCCCCTAAACTAAAAAAATAGAAAAACCTTAAAGGTTCAGGGCTGCATTGTGGGAGGAGTGTTCCAACATTGCAGCTTTTTTTATTGGTCAGGTACCGGTTGGGGCCGGGGCTTTTTTGCGGGTGCGCTTTTTTGGAGCCTGGTTTTTTTCGGCCAGTTGGATGCTGGCTTTTAAGGCCTCCATCAAATCCACCACTTTCCCCGGTTGGGCGCTGGGCTGGGGAGAGACTATTTCTTGCCCGGCGATTTTGGCTTCAATCATTTCCCACAGGGCCTGACGATATTCGTTGCTGTATTTGCCGGGATCAAAATCGGTGGAGAGGTTGTCAACCAGGCTTATTGCCATTTTGAGCTCATTTTCATGCAGCCGGGAGGGTTCCAGTCCGCTGCTCAATGATTGGGGAGAGCGTATTTCATCGGGAAAGAAGAGGGTTTCCATCAGCAGGTAGCGGTCTTTAACCCGCAGGGCGGCCAGGGATTGTTTGCTGCGGATAACCACCCGGGCCAGGGCCACCTTGGAGGTTTGCTGCATGGCTTCAATTAAGAGGGTGTAGGCCTTTTCACCACCCGCTGACGGTTCCAGGTAATAGCTTTTATCAAAATAAATCGGGTCCACCTGAGCCAGATTTACAAAATCCAGGATGTCTATGGTCTTGGTATTTTCCAGGGGGATTCTCTCCAGATCCTCCTCATTTATAACCACGTAATTGCCTTTTTGATATTCATAGCCGCGGACGATCTCTTCCGGGCTTATCTCTTTGTCGCAGCTGGGGCAGAATTTACGGTATTGGATCGGCGTCATGCACTGCTGGTGCAGGTAGTTGAATTTAACGTCTTTCTTTTCAGTGGCAACGTACATGGCAACCGGTATGTTGACCAGGCCAAAGCTGACCGCACCTTTCCACAATGTCCGCATCATCTCAAACCTCCGATAAAAATAGTCCTGTTTATATTCTGGCAGCGGCGCCGCTTAATCATGAGCGCTTATGATCTTTAACAAGTAAAAAATAGTGGATTCATTAACTTAATCTGGATGCTCTTTATATCTTTCAGTCTCAACCCGGCTTGTGCTATAATAATTAATTGTTAAGACACAACATTGAGGGAGGATTAACGATGGAAGAACTGATGAAACAGGTAAAGATGGAAAGCATTCGCACTTTCGTGTGGATTGCCATAGCCGCAGCGGTGTCTATAGGAATTCATTATTTGTATCCGGTGATTATTAAGCTGTTTAAATAGATTGTGATTATTTGCCTGAATTAAGGGGAGGATTGGAGCCTTTGCTTCAAAGTCCTTCCCTTTTATGTTTTGGTAAAGAAAATACACTGGCAGCCAGTACTTGACAAGAAGCAGACAGTATTTTATAATTTTATAAAATACCCGAGGGGGGTATAAAAAATAGATGGAGAAGGATAACATACAGGAGAATGTCCTGCTCAGACTGCGCCGCATTGAGGGGCAGGTCAGAGGAATACAAAGGATGATTGAGGAAGAAGCTAGTTGTGGCGATATACTGAACCAGGTGGCGGCGGTGAAATCAGCCATGGCCCAGGTGGGTCTGCTGATTTTTGAGACCCACGCCCGGGAGTGTATCGGGATCGCCTTGCAACAGCAAGAAGAAGGGGATAATTTGGAAGAGATCGTCACGCTTATGGGCAGATTGATGAAATAGGATAAAAAGAGCAAGGAGGGATTGCAGATGGCGGAAGTAAATGTAGTAGGTACTGACAACTGGGATGCGGAGGTTATCAAGTCGGATATCCCGGTTATGGTTGATTTCTGGGCGCCCTGGTGCGGGCCTTGCAAAATGGTGGGGCCGGTGGTTGAATCCCTGGCCGCCGAAAACGCGGGAAAGATCAAGGTAGCCAAAGTCAATGTGGATGAAAACAAGGATTTGGCAGTTCAATACGGAGTAAGGGGCATCCCCACCCTGGCCTTTTTCAAGGGCGGGACTGAAGTGAAGCGTATTGTCGGTGCCCAGGGGAAACCGCAGCTGCAGCAGCATATTGACGAAGTTCTGAAATAATTAAAAGCTTAAAATAATGAAGCCATAGATGACCGTCCGGTATAAGGGCGGTCTTTCATTTATTGGGCAGCCTGCTCAAGAATTCCCGGATGGTCTTTTCATAACCCTGATCGCCGGGGTGGTATACCTGCAGGTCCCGGTGTTCGTCGGGGAGGTACTGCTGCCTTACATAGCCGCCGTAGCTGTGAGGATATTTGTAACCCCGGCCTTTGCCCAGCAAGGCTCCTGCTTGGGAATGGGAAGCGTCGGCCAGGTGAGCGGGCACCTGCAGCTTTTTACTCTGCCGTACGGCGGCCGCAGCCTGATCGATGGCCGTCACCACGCTGTTGCTCTTGGGGGCGGTGGCCAGGTAGATGGTTGCTTCACAGAGGGGAATACGGGCTTCGGGCAGCCCTACCAGTTGTACGGCGGCTGCCGCGGAAGCGGCAATATTCAGGGCCTGGGGATCGGCCAGGCCGATGTCTTCAGCCGCGTGCACCATCAGCCGGCGGGCGATGAATTTCGGGTCTTCGCCGCCTTCTATCATGGCTGCCAGCCAGAAGACCGCCGCGTCGGGATCAGACCCCCGGATACTTTTGATAAACGCGGAGATGGTGTCATAGTGGAAGTCGCCGGTTTTATCGTATTTAATGATGGGGCGCCCGGTTACCTGGGCAATCAGGTCAACCGTGATGTGCAGGGGGCCTTCCTGTTTAAAGGAATTGACCGTGGTTTCCAGAATGTTTAAAGCCATGCGGGCGTCGCCCTTGGCCTGGCGGGCGATTAGGTCCAGGCTCTCCCCGTCCAGTTCGATATCCTGTCCGCCCAGCCCCCGCTCTGCATCGTTCAAGGCTCGTTCAACGATAGCGGCAATTTCGGTTTCATCCAGGGCTTTGAGAATATACAGTTTAAGCCTGGACAATAAGGCGTTGTTTAGCTCGTACAGGGGATTCTCAGTGGTGGCGCCGATCAGAATGAGGGTGCCATCCTCAACAAAGGGGAGCAGGACGTCCTGCTGGGATTTATTAAAGCGATGGATTTCATCGACAAACAGAATGCTCTTCTGCTGGTAAAATTTATAGCGGCTCTGCGCATCGGAAGCGATCTTGCGAATGTCGCTGACGCCGCTGGTTACCGCTGCCAGCTCATCGAAATGACTGTTGGTATGCCGGGCAATGAGCCTGGCCAGGCTGGTCTTACCAGTGCCTGGAGGTCCAAAGAGAACCATTGAAGTCAACTGGTCTTTTTCGATAGCGCGGCGCAGGGCGCCTCCTTTGCCCAGCAGGTGCTTTTGCCCCTCGATTTCATCCAGGCTGCGCGGGCGCATGCGAAAAGCCAGCGGTTGATAGGTTTTTCCAGTTTTGCCGTAAGCCTGGTCGAACAGATTCATGCCAATTACCTCCGGGTGCCGGGCTAATCCCTGCTATTCTCTATATTATATCAATACTACTATGCCAGTGCAGTTGGCACGGGTGGGGATTTTGAAGATTATAAGAAAAATACGACAAATGTTGGAAATAATATGGGCTGGCTATCGCGGCTTACTGGATCAGGACAGCCATGTTATATATAATCTCCGCCATTTCCTTTGCGGAACGGTTGAGTCCATTTTTTAGCCAGTGCTGTATAAGGCCAACGCTTCCGGTGACTACGAATACAAAATACAACTCTTTCGTGTTTCCGTCTCTGTTATTATCGGCTGAGGGGTTAATCCCGCATTCTTGATAGATCAGTGTAAATAACTCCTTCTGAAAATCAATATCGCCTTGCTCGCTCATCAGAACCTGAAGATGCCGGTTGTTTTCCGCAACATATTGAAAAATCTCTTCGATGAGTTTTATTGTTTCATGCTTGTCCGTTTTACCGATAAGGGAGGCAATGGCCTCCTTTAACCATGAAAGAACCTCATCCTCGATTTTCCGGAGAAGGTCATATTGGTCGGTATAATGCGCATAAAAAGTCGTCCGGTTTATATCCGCATTTTCGCACAATTCTTTAATGGTTATCTTCGTGATCGGTTTTTCCTTCATCAGCTCGATCAGGCTATCCTGTAACACCATCCGGGTATACCGTGTCTTTCTATCCATTTTTAGTTCTTTCATTAAGACGGATCTCCTTACAGAGTAATTTTGCGAGTTTTGTTGTGAAATCGACATTTACAAGGTGCTTTGTTCTGAATTCTACGTTTTATAAACATCTGATGATTGTCAAAACAACACCATGTCTATATACTAATAAATCAATAGGTAAAAGTCAAGTCTGTATTTTTTGCAGCTTGCAGACCCCTTTTGCTTAATAAACCTGTAAGGAGAGAATCTGGTGGCATACATTGAATTCAATCATGTTGTAAAAGAATACGCTTCTGATGGGGTGGCAATCCGTGCGTTGGATGAGGCAAGTTTCTCGGTGCAAAAAGGCGAGTTGGCCGTCATTTTAGGTGCTTCCGGCGCTGGCAAGACTACCGCATTGAACATATTGGGCGGTATGGATACCGTTAGCTCCGGCGATGTAATTGTCGACGGCGCATATATCTCCAAATATAATCACAAACAGCTGGTAGGGTATCGCCGTACGGACATTGGCTTTGTATTCCAGTTTTACAACTTGATGCCGAATCTGACGGCGCTGGAAAACGTGGAGCTGGCCGCGCAGATTTGCCAGGACTCTCTCAGTGCGTCTGAAACGCTGGAAAAAGTGGGTCTTGCGGAGCGTAAAAACAATTTTCCCGCGCAGCTTTCCGGAGGGGAGCAACAGCGGGTATCCATTGCTCGCGCCATTGCGAAAAACCCGAAATTGCTTCTGTGCGATGAACCAACCGGTGCGCTGGATTACAGTACCGGGAAGCAGATTTTACAGCTTTTACAGGACACCTGCCGCCGCGAAAAAATCACCGTACTCATTATCACCCATAACTCGGCGCTCGCACCTATGGCTGACCGGGTCATTCATTTTAAGAACGGCAAGGTCATAAAGACTGCGCAAAATGAACAGCCCACGCCCATCGCGCGGATTGAGTGGTGAGAGTATGAATACAGCTTATCAAAAGGATATTCGGCGTTCCATCCAAAAAGGCTGGAAACGGTTTTTATCCATTTTCGTCATTACGGCACTGGGCGTGGCGATGCTGACAGGCTTGCACGCGGCGTGTCTTGATATGCATGACTCGGCCGACCGGTTCTTCGATAAACAGAAGCTATTTGATATCCGAATCCTGTCCACACTCGGCCTTACGGAGGAAGACGTGGAAGCTCTGTCCCAGGTGGATGGCGTGGAAATGGCCGAAGGCGCATACAGCGAAACCGTTCATACGGATGTGGACGGGATACGCAAGAAAGCGGAAATGACCGTGCTG
The DNA here is from genome assembly GCA_002410325.1 of Syntrophomonas sp. UBA5314. Classification (GTDB taxonomy): domain Bacteria; phylum Bacillota; class Syntrophomonadia; order Syntrophomonadales; family Syntrophomonadaceae; genus UBA5314. The sequence goes on along the minus strand of DHRK01000007.1, from coordinate 447,452 downwards.
GGCCCCAAGGGTTTGAACTCCCCTTATTTAGTCGCCGGCGCGCTTCCCGCCAGAACAGGGGAAATCGCCGTTACCCAAAAATACCTGGATGAAAGCGGTAAATCCGTAGGCCATAGCTTGGCTATAAAGGAAGATATCGAAGATCAGGGCAAAGAAAATACGAAAGACCCGCAGACCGCCCCATACGTCGAAGACGCCCCGGACGGGGATAGTAATTCAGAGACGGATATTGATTCAGATATGGAGATGGACCTGGAAGGGGAAACGGAAACGCCGACTTTTCCCAATACCACCTATACCATTACCGGCGTGGTGATGGACCCAATGGACATTAGAAGCAATAACAGCATGAATGAATTCCGTTCCACGGCAGTTGCCGACTATACGTTTTTCATCACTGGCGTCGATGCTAACAACGATATTTTTACTTCGGTATATATCACCTTGACGGGAACCCGGGGGATGAACTCTTTTTCCGATGAATATGAAAATACGGTTCAGAGCGTTATCCACAATATCGAAAGTCACATCAAAGCCCAGCGGGAACAGACGCGTTATAACTCTATTGTGATGGAAGCCCGCACGAAGATCGAAGAAGCCGAGATTACCATGAACGGCAAGTTGGCTGAGGCAGACCGGCAATTTGCCGATGCATGGAATGATATAGCCGAGGGCAGGCAGGAGCTGGCCGATGGTGAGGCCATGCTGACCGATGAGCAAAAAGACGCGGAACGCCAAATTGCCGAAGCGCGCCGAAAAATCGAGAATGGTAAGCGGGAGCTCGCAGAAGCCGAGGCCAAGCTTGCGCAGGGGGAAAAGCAGCTTGTACAGGGCGAAAAAGAGCTGAACAAAAACGCTCAAGAGCTTAAAAAGGGTAAACAGCAGTTGGCCGAAGAACGGCAGCAGGCCGAAGAGCAGTTTGCCGAAGCCGAGCGGCAATTCCGCGAAGCCCAAAGCCGGCTGGATGTGGCCCGCGCACAGCTGGAACCTGGAATATCGCAACTGAAAAGTACATGGGGCGGCGGATGGCCCGCGAGTAGTTGGAACGCGCTGGTCAGTACGGCCGCTGCCCTGGCGGCTACCGGTGCGGATGACAGTGTCATCGCTGAGGGCACCGCTGCGGAGAGCGCCGCCCTTGCCAGTGCGTTAAACGACATGAACGCTGCTCTGACGCGGCAGATAAGCCAGACACAAGCCGTATTGGATATCGCGAATCAGGAGTTGGCTGCTCTCAACCGGCAGATTGAGATCGCTGCGAACGAAGCCATGGCGAACCTGACGGCTGCCCGCTATGCGAAGAGCGCCGAAGCGGCACGACTCGCTGCCGTGATTGAGCAATTGAATGGGCAGGCGGCGCAACTGCTTTCCCTGCCTGATGCCGGTGTGCAGGCCGCGCTGGGTATGGGCAAGATGATAGGCGGACAGCAGATCCTGGCTTATCAGAAAAGTGCCTTTGCGCAACAAAAGGAAGCTGCTTTACGGCAACTGGCCGCCGCTGAGGCTGAGCTGGCCGCAGGCGAGACGCAGATAGAAGCCGCGCGTCAGACGCTCAAATCCAAAAAGGCCGAGCTGGAAAGCGGGAAAGCTGAGCTGGCTGACGGAAAGGCTGATCTGGCCGCCGCTGAGGCGAAGCTGAACGCGGAAGAGGCCCATGCCAAGCAGAAAATAGCCGAAGCGCGGGAAGAGATCGCGGGGGGAAAAGAAGAACTGGCTGACGGCGAGGCTGAATTAATTGAACAAGAGCGGGAATACGCCGGCAAAAAAGAAGAAGCCAATCAAAAACTGGCCGACGCGTACGCCAAGCTGGACGACATTGATATGACACAGTGGTATGTTCAGGATCGCAGCTCACTGGGCAGCTATTCCAGTCTCGACAGCGATTTGTCCTCCATCGAAGCCGTAGGTAAGGTCTTCCCCGTTATCTTCTTACTTGTAGCGGTGCTCATGAGTTTGACTGCAATGACCCGAATGGTGGAGGAAGAACGCGGGCTTATCGGGACTTATAAGGCGTTGGGTTTGGGCAATGCCGGTATCTATGGAAAATATATCGTATTTGCTTTTGCGGCCTGCCTGCTCGGCGGAATTGTGGGCGACATATTGGGATTCATCCTCATACCGAAATTTGTAACCGTTATTTTAGAGGTGCTTTACAGCCTTCCCCAATACTACTTGAGCTTTGACGTTCTCTATGGCGTGGGGGGTGTGATGCTGTTTATGGTGGGCATAGTGGGAGCGACGGCGCTCGCCTGCCGCAGCGAGCTGGAGCAAATGCCGGCAACTCTCATGCGCCCCAAAGCGCCTGGTGCAGGAGCCCGTGTATTTTTGGAGCGCGTCTCTTTTATCTGGAATCGTCTCATATTCCTGAATAAAGTGACTGCACGCAATCTGTTCCGTTATAAGAAGCGCCTGTTCATGACGGTAGGGGGCATCATGGGGTGCACCGCCCTGATTCTCTGCGGCTTTGCGATCAAGGATTCCGTTGCGGATTTGGCGCCCAAGCAGTATGAAAATATATATCGGTATGACCTGATGGCGGTTTTCGATGAAGATGATAACGACAATCTGATCGGGCAGTTAACAGGCGACGCTAATATCAAGGATTATCTGAACCTGCGGATGGAGAGCGTGAAGCTGATCAATACCGACGGAGAAGCGGAGAAGGTGCAGCTTATGGTCATCCCCAAGGGAGGGGCAATAGAGGACTATATTCGCTTGGAGAATTCGGAGGGTACGCTGGCCCATCTGGATGATGACGGCATTATTATCACCCAAAATGCGGAGCAAATCCTGGGACTCAAAAGCGGCGCAATAGTTTCTTTACAAAACATGGAGCTTATGCAGCGCGAGGCCGTCGTATCCGGTGTTGTGAAGAACTATCTGGGCAATAACGTATATATGACGCAAAAGCTATATGAATCGCTGTTCGGCACATACGCCCCCAATGGCGTGCTCGCGCACCTGTCTCCTGCCTGCACCGATCAGGCGGCATATGCCGAAACGCTTCTCGATAACGATTCCGTGCTTTCTACTGTGAGCATAAGCGCGCTGAAAGAGGATTTCGGTTTTGACCTTATCAATGCGGTGGTTTTGCTTATCACTATCATGGCGGGCGGCCTTGCGCTGGTGGTGCTGTTTACATTGGCGAATACGAATATCTCTGAGCGGGTTGGAGAACTGGCGACTATTAAAGTATTGGGTTTTTACGATCATGAGGTGCACCAGTATGTCAACAAAGAAATGCTCATTTTAACCTCGGCAGGCATCCTGGTTGGTTTGCCGGTGGGGCAGGTCTTAAGCGGTTTTCTCACCACTGCGCTCAACATGCCGTCCATCTATTTTGCGGTGCACGTAGAACCCGTCAGCTATCTGATCTCAGCGGCAATTACATTTTGTTTTGCTATCATCGTCAATGGGATAACAAATCGTATCCTTGACCGCATCAACATGGTGGAGGCACTGAAAAGTGTGGAATAAGGGTTTGCCAGTGGCCGCAGCCCATGCTATAGTTAGGAAAAATTGGGGTTTGACTGATATAGTTCCCGGGAAAGGGAGCATGAGGGATTGAAAATTGCAGTTTTGATGAGCGGAGGGGTGGATTCCACCGTCAGCGCTCTTTTGTTGAAGGAAGCCGGACACCGGATCCTGGGTCTGACCATGATAGCCTGGGATGAACAAGCCGCTCACAAGGCAACCGCCGCCGCCCGCGGCCTCGGAATCGAACACCGGGTCGTGGATCTGCGCGGTGTTTTTCAGGAAAAGGTGGTAGATTATTTTTGCCGCTCCTACGAGCGGGGAGAAACCCCCAACCCCTGTGTGGAATGCAATCGCTGGGTTAAATTCGGAGCCTTGCTTGAAGCCGCTCGTCAAATGGGCTGCGACCGGGTGGCGACCGGTCACTACGCCCGGGTGGAGGAAAACGGCCCAGGACGTTTCCTGCTTAAACGGGGAATAGATCAAAGCAAGGACCAGAGCTATTTTTTATATGCTCTGGTCGGACGGCAGCTTGCGCATATCGTATTTCCGTTGGGGGAGTACAGCAAGGATGAGGTCAGGGCTCTGGCCGTACGCCGCGGGTTGCCCGTTGCCGAGGAAAAAGAGAGTCAGGAGATATGTTTTGTGGCTGGTGATTACCGTGACTTTCTCAAAGATAGGGTCGAAGCTAGGCCTGGGGATATAGTCGATCAACAGGGGCGGGTGCTGGGAACCCACCGCGGCATTCCCTTTTATACTATCGGCCAGCGCAAAGGTCTGGGGGTTGCCGGAGGGCGTCCCCTGTACGTCAGCGCCCTGCGGAAGGAAAGCAACCGGGTGGTTCTGGGCGACAATGAACAACTATTTTCTAAAAGCCTTCTGGCCGCGGATTGCAACTTCATATCTATCGGCGCGTTGCTTGAACCCCTGGCGGTCCAGGCCAAGATCCGCTATCGTGCTGCTCTGGCCGGCGCTGTTATAACCCCCCAGGACAAGCTGATAAGAGTGGACTTCCAAGAATCCCAGCGGGCCATTACGCCCGGTCAATCAGTAGTCTTCTACGACGGTGACTACGTCGTCGGCGGTGGCCGCATAGTGAGTTAGGGGACGGTTCTTCAACTCATTTTTGTCAGGATTATGCGAAAGCTAAGCCGGACAAGGCAAAAATGCGTTGAAGAACCGTCCCTCTGGCTTCCTATTCAACCGTTCTGGGTAAATTGACCTTACTCAAACCAATGCCGCTTTCAGAGAAAAGGTATTTAAGGAGGCCCGAATATGGAACGATTGAATCAACGATTGCTGACCGCCCGGCGCGCGTTATCAACCCTGGAGGAACTCACTGGAATCGACCTGCTTGGTTCATGGCTAAGCAGAATGCTTGATAAAACCCGTAGTGATAATAATAGCCTCGATAAATAAGTTTATTTTATTTATTGCTTATTTTGGAGCCAGAGGGCCAGAGGGACGGACGATCCTTTTGGTTTTTCCCTCTGGCTTGCTTTATTTCGTGTGCATTTTTTTAGATCCCGGGGAAAACTTAAAAAGTAGAGATATTGCGAAATGGGATGGGAAAGCAAATGAGGCTGCGGGATATGGAAAACATGCCCTTGTTTGACCGGGAGCGAGCCCGGGTCATAGGCAAGGTATTGCGGGGAGTGGTAGGAGATGACTTTGTGCTATTTTATCTGGTGGTAGAGCTCAATGACGGTCAAACCGGCATGCTAGAACGAGGCGATTTTGAACTGGGCCGGGACGCGGTCATCGTAGACCGTCCGGATATGATTAAATCTTATGCGCATGGGGAAGAATCATCAATATACCAGCTGAAAGTGGGGGATGCGGTATATGATCAGGATGGCCGGGAGCTGGGGGTTTTAAGCGACTTTATCGTATCCCCGGACCGCAAACTGGTCGATGCGGTGGAAGTCTCGGCCGGCCTCATCGACGATCTTATCGATGGCCGCCGGCAGATACCGCTGGAGCAGGTTACCTGGAAAAGCATCACCTCGATGCTGGTGGAAGACCGAGGAGGAGATCCGTTGTGATTATCAAGTGCCCCGTATGCAGAAGTTCGCAGGTAGGCCGGGTGGGCAGCGACCAGTTCTATTGCTGGAATTGCTTTGTCGAGTTCAACTTTAACAAAGGCCGGGTGAACCTTTATGAAGTCGCTGAGGATGGAAGCCTGATGGCTATGGAACGCTCCCCGGAGCTGATATAAAAGCCGGGAGGTGATTTTTTGAGATATATACGTCCCATGTTTGTCGGTGTGATGCTGGGCTCAATCGCCAGCATGCTGTATTTGTCCAGGGGCAATGGGACCCGGCAGGTAATGGCCAGGGTGAAGCGCACGATAAACCTGCTCAATTATGTCGGACAGGAGTTGGGTCTGCCCGGCAAAAGGCAGGCTTAAATGCAAAAGAAGATCAGCCGGCTGTTCCGTTTAAGCCTGGTTTTACTAGCTGCTGCCGCCCTCGTTTACCTTTTGTATAAGGTTCGGGAAATCCTGCTCACCTTCGGTATGGCCGCTTTGATTGCCTACGTCTGTTTTCGCCCGGTATTGGCTATTGAAAAAAGGGGCTTGAGACGGACCTGGGCAATTCTGCTTTTCTATGCGGTTTTACTGGCCTTTCTAGCCCTGGTTTTATGGGTTACTATCCCCATTATGATTAAAGAAATCGGTGAGTTGGCCCGACTGCTTCCCCAGTATGCCCAGCAGGCCCAGCAATTGAGCGGCGCCGTGCAGAATTCAGCCATGCCGGACCGCCTTGGAAGCATGATCGGCGATAATATGGCTTCGATTGAAAACGCGGTTTACGATAGCCTGCGCAATTTTTTAAACAGCCTGGATATATTCTTTAGCCGGGTTATTGCCGTTGTCTTTTCGCCCATCCTGGCTTTTTACATCATGAACGACTGGGAAAGGCTTAAGAGTGGATTCCTGGGCCTTTTTACCCCAGGGGGGCGGCGTGATGCGGAATTCCTTTTTCACAAGATAGACCTGGTTTTGATGGAGTTTTTAAAAGGCAACCTGCTGGTGGCGGTCATTGTCGGCTGCGCGGTAGGAATAACCGCCGCCTTTTTGGGGGTCAGGCTTCCCCTGCTCATCGGCCTGGGTGCGGCCATTGCCGAATTAATCCCTTTCTTCGGGGCGTTTTTGGGAGCCGTACCGGCTTTAATCTTGTCTTTTTCCCAGTCGCTTAAAACCGGTTTGTATATGGCTCTGGCCGTTCTGATTATTCAGCAGCTGGAAGGCAATATATTGACCCCGCGCATTGTCGGGACCCGCCTGGGCATGCACCCCCTGTTGATGGTTTTTGCCCTGCTGGCCGGAGGAGAGCTTTTCGGCATCTGGGGGCTTCTGGCCGCAGTTCCGGTGGTTGCCGTCCTCAAGGTGATTGCCGTCTGGCTGTTTGAAAAACTGATCAGCTCCAACCAGGAAAATATGGATAATAAGGATTTGTTGACAGAGCCTGATATATCCAGGAAAATAAATAACAAAGTGTAGAATGCGGGAAAGAGGAGGCTTCGTTGTGTGGACCAGCAGTAAGATCCGGAAGACCTTTTTAGACTATTTTGCCGAAAGAGGCCATACGGTAGTTGATAGTTCATCGTTAGTACCGGCCGAAGATCCAACCCTGTTGTTTACCAATGCCGGTATGAATCAATTTAAGGACATATTTCTCGGCCTGGAAAAGCGCAATTATGTGCGCGCCACGACTTCCCAGAAATGCGTCCGGGCCGGGGGAAAACATAATGACCTGGATACAGTCGGCCGTACCGCCCGCCACCATACCTTCTTTGAAATGCTGGGCAATTTCTCCTTTGGAGATTATTTTAAAAGGGAAGCCATCGATTACGCCTGGGATCTTTTAACCCGGGTAATCGGCATCCCCCAAGAATACCTGTGGATTACCATATATAAAGACGATGACGAGGCCCATCAGTTGTGGCAGGAAGTTGCCGGGGTGCCGGCTGACCGCATCGTTCGTTTGGGCGAAAAGGACAACTTCTGGTCCATGGGTGACACCGGACCCTGCGGGCCCTGCAGTGAAATACACTACGACCGGGGCGAAGCCCTGGCCTGCGGTCCGAACTGCGGTTTGGGCACCTGTGACTGCGACCGCTACCTGGAGATCTGGAACCTGGTGTTTATGCAGTTTAACCGCGATGAGAGCGGCAATATGACCCCGCTGCCCAGGCCCAGCATTGACACCGGGGCGGGTTTGGAGAGGCTTACTTCCATCCTGCAGAATGTTCCCAGCAATTTTGACACCGATCTGTTTAAACCGATCCTGACTTTTGTTGAAGAGATTACCGGAAAAACTTACGATCCCGGTGAAGCCGGTTTCCCCTTCCGGGTCATTGCCGATCACAGCCGGGCCTGTACTTTCCTGATCAGCGACGGTATCCTCCCCAGCAATGAGGGCCGGGGCTACGTTTTGCGCCGCATTCTGCGCCGCGCGGTGCGTTTTGGCCGGGTTTTGGGTTTGGAGGACCCTTTCCTTTACCGCCATGTTGACGTGGTAGTGGATCTGATGAAAGAAGCCTATCCCGACCTGGAGGGTAAACGCGATTTTGTGAAGGAAGTTATACGTCTGGAGGAAGAACGCTTCTTTGCCACTCTCAATGAAGGCATGAAAAAAGTTGATGAAATCATCCGCCAGACAAAAGGCCGGGGCGAAAAAGTGGTAGCCGCCCGGGATGCTTTCGTTTTGTATGATACCTACGGTTTTCCCCTTGACCTGACCGAGGATGCCGCCGAAGAAAAAGGCTTCCTGGTAGACAAAGACGGGTTTAACCAGATGATGGAAGAGCAGCGGGAGCGAGCCCGCCAGGCCAACAAGATGGAGGCCGCTTTTGGCCAGGAGATTCAGATCACGGAACTCTTGCGAGATACGCCGGCCACAGTTTTCACCGGTTACGACAAGACCGGAGACCAGTCCACCGTACTGGCTATTATCGATAACGGGGCACTGGTGGCCAGTTCCACCGACAGTAGAGTCCTGGTGGTCACCAAAGAGACGCCCTTCTATGCGGAAAGCGGCGGGCAGGTGGCTGACACCGGGCTCATCCGCAGCAAATCGGGGCTCCTGACGGTGGATGATGTACGCAAGGCCGGCTCCTGGTTCCTGCACCTGGGGCGTTTGCAGGGGACTTTAAAACAGGGCGAGCCGGTCAGCCTGGAGATTGACCGGGAAAAACGGTTGGATACCGCCCGGCACCATACCGCCACCCATCTGCTGCACAAGGCGTTGAGGACGGTCCTGGGCGAACACGCTCAGCAAAAGGGCTCGCTGGTTGATTCCCATCGCCTGCGTTTTGATTTTTCCCACCTGGCGGCTTTGGAAGACGAAGAACTGGCTGCTATTGAAACCCAGGTCAACAACGCCATATGGAACAGTATGGATGTCAACACCAGAGTCACCGATGTCAAAAGCGCCCGCGAGATGGGGGCCATGGCTCTGTTCGGAGAAAAGTACGGCGAGGAAGTCAGAGTTGTCAGGGTAAGTGATTTCAGCCTGGAATTGTGCGGTGGCACCCATGTGCAAAACACCGGACAAATCGGCTTGTTTAAGATTTTGAGCGAGGGCAGCGTCGGCTCGGGATTGCGCCGTATAGAAGCCGTGGCCGGGCGCCAGGCCTTTTCCTATTTGACGCAGGTGGAAGGTGAACTGAAAAGCGCAGCGGCTCTTTTAAAGACGGTTCCGCAGGATGTGGGGGCCAGGCTGGAGGCCTTAAACCGGGCCTATCGGGAAAAGGAGAAGGAGCTGGAGGCGTTGAAAACCCAAATTTCTCGTGGATCAATTGAAGATTTTCCTTCCAAAGCCCGGAACGTCAACGGGGTGGCGGTGCTGATAGAAGCCCTGCCCAACCAGGATGCCGCCTCCCTGCGCGAGAACGCCGAGCATCTCAAGGACAAGTTGGGGCAGTCGGTGGTTTTGCTGGCTTCAGAGAATCAGGGCAAGGTATTTTTGGTCTGCTTTGTGGATAAGGGACTGCTATCGCGGGGCCTGCACGCCGGTGATATCGTTGGAGCCGCGGCGCGTGTTGCCGGAGGCGGAGGCGGAGGCCGGCCTGATATGGCTCAAGCGGGCGGCAAGGATCCTTCGAAAATTCAGGAGGCCCTGGAAGCGGCCTGGGCTTTGGTCAATAAAAATTTGATTTGAGTGCGGAATTAACGGCACTGATGGTGTAATATGGAGTAGAGGAGGTGCGGTTTATGTCTCAAGATGGAGAACACACTGTTCAATTTAATCTGGAGAAAGATGGTGAAAACCGGGTTCGCAACATACTGCAAACCGTATACTCGGCTCTTGATGAAAAGGGTTACAATCCGATCAACCAGTTGACTGGCTACATGATATCAGGCGATCCGGCCTACATAACCAGCCACAATGAAGCTCGCAACCTCATCTGCAAAGTGGATAGAGACGAGATATTGGAGATTTTGATCAAGCACTACCTGCAAAAATAAGCATGTGCAATTGAACCGTCAAGGAGCCTGGTAATGAGATTGATGGGACTGGATGTAGGCGATCGGCGTATCGGCATAGCGCTGAGCGATCCGCTGGGCTTTACCGCCCAGGGGTATTCGACCCTGGAAAGAAAGAGCGACGACCAGGTACTGGAAACCATCAGCCGGCTTTGCGATGAATATGAAGTCGGGAAAATCGTGGTCGGTTTGCCCCTCAACATGAATGGCAGCCTAGGCCCCAGAGCCCGGCTGGTTCAGGAGTGGGCTGAACAGCTGGGGGTACGTTCAGGCCGGGAAGTTGTCTTCTGGGATGAACGGCTGAGCACTGTCAGTGCCCAAAGGGTATTGTTGGAAGCCGACCTGTCGCGCAAGAAACGCAAGGGACTGGTCGACAAGGTAGCGGCAGTATATATACTGCAGGGCTATTTGGATAGACAAAGTCAGAATAAAACGGCATTTGACAAGTCCCCAGGCTAATATTAGAATGGTAGTGTTTAGAAAGAGGTGAAAAGCGTGAGTAATGAAGAGATATTTGATGATGAGCTGCCGATAATGGTCCTGGTGGACGAAGAGGGAGCCGAACACCACTTCGAACTCCTGGCCGAGCTGGAAATCGAAGACAATACCTACAAAGTGCTTCTTCCGTTACTGGAAGAGGGAGTAGAGATCGAAGAAGACGAGGTTGAGATATTTTTCTTCAAGGTTATGTTTGATGAAGACGGCAATGAGTTCCTGGCCGATATTGAAGATGATGAAGAGTGGGAAATGGTCGCCGACGCCTGGAAGGAACTGGAGGAAACCGGCGACTTTTAATGAATATTTATAAACGGTGACAGCTATTATTGGGGACGACCCTTGGCTACGGCAAAAGGGTATCGTCCCCGAATTTATTTTCCCAGTGAATTAAACCGGGCGGCCAAAAATCACACATGATCCCCAATATACATACATAGTACTCTATTAAGTCCAATTCCATATATTATCGGCGGATAAATTAAACTTTTAGATATTACAGACTACTAGGTATTTAATAACTGTACATGTTTAAAGTCTAATGATATATAATATATGGAGATTCGGTAGAATTTGAGGTTTTTGGGGGTAAAGATTTGAACCGCGATTCCTTGAAGTTATGGATCCCTGTTGCCATTTTGGCTGGGTTACTCATTGCGACAGGCGCATCGATCCTGCAGTGGTTTTATTCTTCAGAACGATTTCTTCCCGGGGTCGAGATAGCCGGAGTGAAGGTTGAGGGACTCAGCCGCCAGGAAGCTGCTGCCGAGCTTCAAAAAAAGGTTGAACGCTTTGAAAAAATTCGCGTACACTTCTTCAAAGACGATTTCAGCTATGATACATATCTTTCACGGCTCTGTGTGGCTCCCGATGTCTCAAAGATAGTTGAGGATGCTTGGACGGCTGAACAGCAGAGAGGCTTCTTTTCTAAACTCTCTAACCTGGGCGGCTCCACGCCGATTGTCTACAAGCCCGCCCTGGAGTACCAGGAACCGGTTATTAAAAGCATGGTTGAAATCTGGAACAGCCAGTTGGGAAATGCCAGCCAAGACGCGCGTATTGAGATTGATGCCCAAAAAGGTATGACTATCATTCCTGAAAAGCCGGGGCGAGGAGTTCGAGCGGACAGCGTTATAAAGGAACTGCCCAATCAGTGGGCTGATTTTTCTTCGACAATAGATATTCTGCTGCCCATCGAGGAAACCGAACCCAATATCAAGGCCAGCGACCTTCAGGGGATGGGTGAGCTGTCCACTTACACCACCCAGTTCAAAACCTATGAAATCAACCGTTCCAGCAACCTGCGGCTGGCTGCTACAGCCATTAACGGCCATATGGTGCCTCCTGGCGCGGTGTTCTCTTTTAACGATACGGTGGGGGAGCGAACCGTAAAAAGCGGGTACAGCGAAGCCAAGGTAATTGTCGGCAACCGTTTTGAACCCGGGCTGGGCGGAGGCGTTTGCCAGGTGTCTTCCACTCTTTACAATTCAGTCCTGCTGGCCGGAATGGAAATCGTGGAACGCCACAACCACGGGCTGGCCATCACCTATGTGCCGATGGGTTTGGATGCCACCGTATCCTATGGCGTACAGGATTTCCAGTTTAAAAATATAACCGCTTCCCCGATCTATATGCGGGCGGTCACCAATGGCGGTGAACTTACCATCAGCGTCTATGGCAATCTCCAAGACAAGGTCAACGTAAAACTGCTCCATTACATTGACGGGGTAATCGGATACGGCGAGACCCGGGAAGTGAGCCCCGATTTGGCGCCGGGCGAGGAACGGGTGGAAAGCGGCGGCGCGGTGGGTTACGCATCGCGGGCCTATCGTCAATTCCTGGACGACAGCGGCAAAGTGATCAAGGAGGAACTCTTGTCCGAGGACTATTACCGTCCTATGAACCGCTTGGTCCTGGTCGGGCCGAGCAGCCCTGCGACTTCCAATGCTCCGTCAACCCAGACGCCCGGGCCGAACAGCAACTCCGGCGGGGGGGATTCCCCAAAACCGCAAAATGGCGTCCGTACCTAGTACAACATTCCGTATATTCGTGCCCATAATTTGGGCACGAATATACGGAACGTTGTACTCGCCGGGATTTTAAAAATATGACAAGAAGGTTCTCAAAAATGCGTCAACTTGATTTTAAGCCTGACAAGCCCCGACGGGCCAGAAAAATAATCAGCCTCCTGGCCTGCTTGATTATTATAGCCCTGGCCCTGGTGCAAACCTGGAAGATTCAGTATGCGGCCGTGGCCCCCCAGGATAAAACCCCGGTTGATATCGTAATCCCTGAAAAGAGCGGCGCTAGCCAAATAGCCGTTCTCCTCAAACAGAACGGCTTGATAAGGAGCGAGCTGGTCTTCCGCTTTTATTGCTCCCAATCTAATCTGGCCACGGTTTTGAAACCCGGTCATTATCGTTTTACCCGCAGCCAAACCCTGCCCGAAATAGCCCAGTTGATCGCGCAGGGCAAAATAGTCAGCACCACGGTTACCATACCCGAAGGGTATACGGTGGAACAGGTAGGCCGCCTTTTGGCGGAGAAAAACCTGGTGACAGCGGCCGATTGGCAGGCGGCTCTTAAGGCGGACTACAATTTCAGCTTTTTACCTGCCGCCGGGGGCAAGCGGCAGCAGCGCCTAGAGGGCTTCCTGTTTCCGGACACCTATAACATTGAGTTGGGCACCCCGGCCCACCAGATCGTCAACCTGATGCTGGAACGGTTTCAAAAAGCCTGGGAGCCTGAGATGGCAGCCCTGGCCCAGGAACAGAAGCGAAGCCCCCTGGAGCTTGTTACGATTGCCTCTATCATCGAGCGGGAAGCCATGGTCGCTGGAGAGCGGGAAATAATATCTGGAGTGATCAAGAACCGCCTGGACAAAAAAATGGCCCTGCAGATGTGCTCGACGGTCTTATATGTCCTCAAGCAGGACAAGCCGACCCTGAGTATAGCGGATACCCAAATTGACTCTTATTACAATACCTATAAATATACCGGCCTGCCGCCCGGCCCGATTGCCAGCCCGGGGCTCGCTTCGCTTCAGGCGGCTCTCCATCCCCAGAAGCACAATTATCTCTATTTTGTCGCCAAAGGCGACGGCACCCACCAGTTTTCCGCAACCAATGCGGAGCACCTGGCTGCTATTAAAAAATACCAGAAATAAGGGTTTGAATCATCGCTTTTGTAAAGGCTCTTATTAGTGGTCTGTAACACCTAAAAATTTGGTTCCCGCCGGCCAAATTTCCGCA
>DHRK01000007.1:427628-433629 GCA_002410325.1 Syntrophomonas sp. UBA5314 | reverse complement strand
TCGCAATACGCCCAGTATTACTCTTTCCGACGCCCACGGACGGGCTAGTGCGGCGATGCCAGGAGGGCAAGGAGCCGCCGCCGCCTTCCCCTGCGAAAATTTTGCTCGGCGGATAACCTAAACCTTTAGGTGTTACAGACCACTAGCCTTTTTGAATTGGAGGAAAATGTAATGAACGTTCCGGAGCTGGTCATGCCCGGAGGGGACCTGGAAAAGGTGAAAGTCGCGGCTTTGTTTGGGGCTGATGCCGTTTACATGGGCGGGCCTCATTTCAGCCTGCGAGCCTACGCCGGAAATCTCGATAGTGAAGATATGAACGAAGCCATTGCTTTTTTACAGCAGAGGGGTAAAAAAGCTTACATAACCGTAAATATAATCGCTAAAAACCGTGATTTAGCGGCGTTACCCGCTTATCTGGAAGAACTGGCGTCTCTTAAGCCGGATGCCCTGATCGTATCCGATCTGGGGGTAATGCGCCTGGCCCGAAGATACGCTCCCGATCTGCCCCTGACTATAAGCACTCAGGCCAATGTGTGCAACTATGAGGCCGCTGCCGCCTTTGCCGACCTGGGGGCCCAACGGCTGGTCCTGGCCCGGGAACTCGATCTGGATGAAATCGAGGAAATCCGCCGCAAGATGAATATAGAATTGGAGTTATTCGTACATGGGGCGATGTGCGTGGCCTTTTCCGGGCGCTGCCTCTTGTCCCACTACATGACCGGCCGCTCGGCCAATCAGGGAGCCTGCGCCCATCCCTGCCGGTACAGCTATGCCCTGCAGGAAGAAAAACGTCCCGGGCAATACTTTCCGATCCACGAAGACCCGAGAGGGACCTATATATTGAACTCCCGGGATCTGTGCCTGCTCCGCCATTTGCCCCGCTTGATCGAAATGGGCATCGACGCCTTCAAAGTTGAGGGCCGGATGAAGAGCCCTCTGTATTTAGCCAGCACCGCCGGTGTTTACCGGCAGGCCATTGAACGCTACACTGCAACCGGTAAGGCCTTCGAGCCGGATGAACTGGAAACCTGGCTGCGGGAATTGGAGCGGACAGCCACCAGGCCTTTTACCAGCGCTTTTATCGACCACGATCAAGAAATGCAGGATGTCGACAAAGGTTCGAAGGGCGAAAAGGCGGAATTTTGTGGCATTGTAAAGGGATTTAACCCCTTAGGCTTTCTGGAAGTGGAGCAGCGGGCCAACTTTGGGCCGGGCGACACCCTGGAGCTGCTGCTTCCGGGCGGTGAAGCGAAGCCCTTGTCGCTTGCCATTTTGTACAATCGGGATATGGAGCCGATGGACCGGGCCCGGCATGCCCGCCAGCGGGTTTATATTCCCAGCCCTGAAGCAGTTCCTGAATACTCCGTCTTGAGAAGGATTGTCAAGCAGGATGAGCCATGATATTTACGCCCGGGTTGAACCGGCCAACATCGATATGTTGAGTAAAATAGTAGAGGCCTACGAACATCTGGGGATTGTCTCCACTCTTGACCGGCGTCAGGGTCTGGTGGTTATTCGCTGCACCGGTGACACCCGTGAAGATATGCTGGGGATCCTGGCCTCTCTTCCCTTTGCTATCAGCCTGCTTGATTAAGGCCGGCTGTTTTGCATAATAAGACGCTTTTCGCCCCACAATAATGGTCGGGGTGTTTTTATGCGTCGGCGCCGCACTTTTATATTAATGTTCTCCATATTGGGTATCTACAGCCTGCTGGCCGCTTATCTGGCCTATTGCCAGATCATACGGGGACCCCGCCTGGCCGCCCAGGCCGCGGATATGCGCAGCCAGCGCATCGAGCTGCAGGAATTGACCCGGGGTGAAATACTGGACCGCAATCTGTTCCCTTTAACCGGAAGCACCAGCAGCCTGGCTCTCTATTGCCTGACCAGTTCCAGCGGCAGCGAAGACTGCCGCCAATTAGCCTCGGTTCTAGCGCCTATTCTGGGTCAGGAGGCAGGCGAAATTGAACAGGAATTGGCTAGGGCTTTGGAGCAGAATAGCGGCTGGGTAAGGCTGGCGGAAAGCCTGGACGAGCGGCAGCAGGCCCGGATCAATTCATTGAACCACCCTGCGCTGCTAACGGTTCCCATAAGCAAGCGCTACCGCAACGATGGATTTTGCGCCCATATCCTTGGATACCTGGGGGGCGGGGATAACCCCAGCGGTGTTTCCGGGATAGAGAAGGCCTATGATGAGGTTTTGCGCCGCGATCCGCCCCGGACCCAACTGGTTGCGGTGCATGACGCGCGGGGGGTAGCCATTTCAGGATTGATGTATAAAATAAGGCAGGAGCAGCAGGACGAAAAATCGGCGGTCGTTTTAACCATCGACCGCCGGGTGCAGACCCTGGCCGAAGAGGCTATGAACCGGTGGGTAAAAAAGGGCGCGGTAGTGGTGATGGATATTCGTACTAAAGAAATCCTGGCCCTGGCTTCCCGGCCGACCTTCGACCCATACCGGGCAGCCGCCAACCGGGAGTCCGATGCACCGCTTATAAACCGGGCCTTAAGCCCTTATTATCCCGGATCGCTTTTTAAAATTCTGACTACCTGCGCCGTTCTGGAGGAAGGACTCGCCGATCCCGGAGAGGAGTTTAGCTGTTCGGGCCAATACCTGATGCCGGACGGTTTTTCTTTTTCCTGCCTGCGCAAGACCGGCCATGGCCGCCTGAACCTGGCGCAGGCTTTTGCCCTTTCCTGCAATCCGGTTTTTATCGAGCTGGGGAGCCGCTTGGGAAGAAATCGGCTGATCGATTATGCCGGGAAGCTGCACCTGACTGATGCCGCTATTATAGGATATCCGGGTCAAGCGGCCAGTGAAATAAGCATTAACCCCGGGCCCCGGGCCCTGGCCAATGCCAGTCTGGGCCAGCAGGGCGTCAGGTTGAGTCCGGTGCAGATCTGTTCATTGCTGGCAACTATTGCCGATGACGGAAACTGGTCGCCGCCCCGGCTTCTAAGCTGCACGGTGGATTCCCGGGGAGAAAAGCATTACCCGCAAGAAGCGGCCCGGGAGCAGGTTATAAGCCCGCAAACCGCCAGGACGGTGCAGGGATTGCTGGAGAAGGTGGTTAAGGAAGGGACCGGGAGCAGTGCGGCTTTTCCCGAAGCGCAGGTTGCGGGCAAAACCGGAACCAGCCAGACTGGAGCGCTAAAGGAAAACGAGCAGGAAATCCTGGACACCTGGTTCGGAGGCTATTTCCCGGCCCAGGAGCCCCGCTGGGCGATTGTAGTGATAGTCGAAGAAGGCGAGTCCGGAGCCCGCAGCGCCGCTCCGGTATTCAAGGAAATAGCCCGGAGCATGGTAGGCAGCCTGGGAACTCGGGCCAATTAACAACGGCAACCGGAAGGAATAGCTCTGGAAGCACACATAATTGTATACTGTATACAAAAAAGTACACTCTTCAGATGGAAAGAAAAGTCAGTTAAAATGACAGTGTAACTTTTGATAACAAAAAACAAAGGGAGGTTTCAAGATGAAAGTGGTATTCATTTTAATTGGACGCCGGGTTGAAGAAGCGGTGAAGGTTCAAGCCGTACTCAGCGAATTTGGAGATATTATAAAGACTCGCCTGGGAATCAACCGGGAATTGAGTAAGGAAAACGATGCTTCCGGGTTTATATTTCTGGAGCTTTGCGGTGAGGAAAAACGCGGCGATGAGCTTTGTCAGGCATTAAACCAAATTTCTGACGTAAAAGCCGAATGCCTGAAAATTGAACTTCCGGGCTGCAGCTGCTAATAAGCCAAAATGATTCCGGGCCGGGCGCCCGGATTTTTTTAAAAAACCGTTTGACCTTTATTGACTAATGCGAACGGCGCGAATATAATAGACTCATCAGGTAGTAAAAACATGGATCAAAATCAAGCGGAGGTGCATTTCAACTAAAAAGCGGCAGGTGCCGGTTTTATGCGGCTAAATGGAATAATAATAGGAAAGATTAGAAATCGGGCGGACTTAAAGCCCGAAGGTATGCAAAAGGAGGTAGTTAGAATGGCGAAAGCGGTAGGCATTGATTTGGGAACCACCAACTCGGTAATAGCAGTCATGGAAGGGGGCAGCCCCACGGTTATAGCCAACGTGGAAGGAGCTCGCACGACTCCTTCGGTAGTAGCTTTTAAAGATAACGACGAACGCCTGGTAGGGCAGGTAGCCAAGCGGCAGGGAGCCTTGAACCCGGAAAAGACCTTTTATTCCGCCAAGCGCTTTATCGGCCGGCGCTACTCTGAAGTGGAGGGCGAGCGCAAACTGGTCCCGTACTCGGTAGTGGCGGGGCCCAGTGACGCGGTAAGGTTTAAGGTTAAAGAAAGGCAGATTGCCCCGGAAGAGGTGTCGGCTCTGGTCCTGAAGAAACTGGCTGATGATGCTTCGCAATACCTGGGCGAGAAGGTCAAGGACGTAGTCATTACGGTTCCGGCCTATTTCAATGACGCTCAGCGCCAGGCCACCAAGGACGCCGGCAAAATCGCGGGCTTAAACGTATTGCGGATCATCAACGAACCGACCGCGGCCGCCCTGGCCTATGGGCTGGATAAAAAGAACAATGAGACCATCCTGGTATTCGACCTGGGAGGCGGAACCTTTGACGTTTCCATCCTGGAAGTGGGAGACGGGGTCTTTGAAGTAAAAGCGACCAACGGTGACACCCATCTGGGGGGCGACAATTTTGATAAAGCCATCGTGGATTGGCTGGCCGGGGAATTCCAAAAAGACTATGGAATAGACCTGCGCCAAGATAAACAGGCCCTGCAGCGCTTGACCGAAGCCGCTGAAAAAGCCAAGGTCGAGCTGTCCAGCGTGATGGAGACCCAGGTAAGCCTGCCCTTTATCACCGCCGACGCCAGCGGTCCCAAGCACCTGGACATCAAGCTGACCCGGGCCAAGCTGGAAGACCTGATTCACGACCTGGTGGAAAAATGCCGCCAACCGGTGCTAAACGCCCTGGCTGACGCTAAGCTCAGCACCCGCGATCTGGATGAGATCATCCTGGTAGGGGGGTCGACCCGGCTGCCCCTGGTGCAAAAGCTGGTTCGGGAATTGACCGGCAAGGATCCCCACATGGGGGTGAATCCCGATGAAGTGGTGGCGGTAGGAGCTGCCATCCAGGCCGGAGTCCTGGCCGGGGAAGTAAAGGACGTGGTTCTGCTGGATGTTACCCCGCTGTCCCTGGGGGTTGAGACCATGGGCGGGTTGATGACCCGTATTGTGGAGAGGAACACCACCATCCCGGTGCGGCGCAGTGAGACTTTCTCAACCGCTGAAGACAACCAGCCGGCGGTGGATATTAATGTTCTGCAGGGCGAAAGGGATTTGGCCCGGGACAACCGTTCCATAGGCCATTTCAAGCTGGACGGCATAGCCCCGGCGCCGCGAGGAATTCCGCAGGTGGAAGTAACCTTTGATATCGACGCCAATGGCATCCTGAAGGTAAGCGCCAAGGATAAGGGAACCGGCAAAGAACAGACCGTCACCATCAGCGGCTCATCCAACCTGGATCAGGGGGAAATCGACCGCATGCTGGATGACGCCAAACGCTACGCCGAAGAAGATAAGCAGCACCGCCAGGAAGTAGAGTTATATAATGAAGCTGACAGCCTGTGCTACCAGGTGGAAAGACAGCTCAACACTTCCGGGGAGCAGCTGGCCGTGCATGAAAAGGCCCGTATTGAAAACCTGTTAAACGACCTGCGCAGCGCTTTGAAAGAAAAGCAAGACGCGGCCCGGATAAGGTCCCTGAAGGAAGAATTGGAACAGGCCGCCCACGCCTTCGACAACCTGGCCGCCGGTCAGGCCGAATCGTCCAAAACGGCGGGCGGGGACCACGACGTAGTGGATGTCGATTATGATGAAGCCTAGTACAACGTTTCGTATATTGTGTATATAAGTTGGAGCAGATTTTTTCGAAGTACAAGGCGGAGGGCGGCTCCATGCCGTCCTGGCACCGCCGCATTAGCCCGTCCGTGGGCGTCAAATGAGTAATACTGGACGTATTGCGATTGACG
>DHRK01000007.1:422330-427554 GCA_002410325.1 Syntrophomonas sp. UBA5314 | reverse complement strand
GATTGACGACAACGCAGTAATTCGGGAAAATCTGCCCAAATTATGTGCATGAATATACGGAATGTTGTGCTCAAATAACCCTCGCTTTGGAGGTTGGTAAGATGGCAGTTCAATTTCAGGATTACTATGAAACCCTGGGCATCAAACGGGATGCCGACGACAAGGCTATAAAAGCGGCCTATCGCAAGCTGGCCCGCAAGTGGCATCCCGATCTGCACCGGGGTAAAAAGCAGGAAGAGGCGGAAGAAAAGTTCAAGAAGATCAATGAAGCTTATGAAGTGCTTAGCGATCCCGAAAAACGCAGCAAGTATGACCGACTGGGAGCCAACTGGAGAGCCGGGGACAATTTTGACGCGCCACCCGATATGGATGGCGTTCACTTTTATACCAGCGGGAATTTTAATCCCGAGGATCTGGGCGGGTTCAGCGATTTTTTCGCCTCCCTTTTCGGGGGAGGCGGGGGGCGGCAGCCCTTCAGCGGTCGGGAGCGGGGCTATGAGACGTCTCGACGCGGGCAGGACATTGAAAGCGGTATGGAACTCACCCTGGAGGAGCTCTTTCACGGGGGAACCAAGTCGCTGAGGCTTGCAACTTCGGTTCTCTGCCCGAACTGCCAGGGCAGCGGCCTGAGCGGCCGCAGCATCTGCCCCCGCTGTGGGGGCACCGGCGGAATCCCCGAACAGAAAACCCTGGAGGTAAAAATACCGGCCGGGATCGGGGAAGGAAGCCGCATCCGCCTGAAGGGCCAGGGGGGTGAAGGCATGGGGGGCGGTGCCCGGGGAGACCTGTATTTAAAGGTTCATGTGCTGCCTCATCCGGTTTTCAGCCTGCAAGGCCAGGATCTGGAGACAGAGATCGTCATACGCCCGGAACAGGCGGTGCTGGGGGATAAGGTACCGGTTCCCACCCTGGAGAAAACCTTGCTGGTCAATGTACCCCCCGGCAGTCATAACGGGCAGCGGCTGCGCTTGAAAGGACGGGGTATGCCGGCCCGGGACGGGCAGAAGGGGGATCTTTACGCCCGTTTGAAGATTGACCTGCCCCGGGATCTGAGTGAAGAAGAGAAAGAGCTTTATAAGCAAATTCAGGAAATAAGGAAAAGGTAGGGGTGTGCGGCTATGACTCTATACAGGATCTATTACCATAGTGTCGAAGAGAGGCTACCCATATCCGAGCTGGGAATTCACCCCGATATTCTGCATTCCCTTAACGAACTGGGGATGCTGGAAATATCGGGAGGCACCATCGGCTCAGGAGACCTGCGGCGCCTCTACCAGATCATGCGCATAAAGAACTTCCTGGGGGTCAACCTCAACGGCGCTTCGATCATCGTCAATCTAATGGAGCGCATCGAGGAACTCGAGGAAGAATTAGACAGAATAAAGAGAAAGAGGTGAAATAGATGGACTTGGAACGCTTTACCCAAAAATCGCGCCAGGCGCTGGTCGATGCCCAGCAAAGGGCGGCGGCGCGCCATCACCAGGAGATAACCGGGAAGCACCTGCTGGAGGCCTTGCTGAACCAGGAGGGAGGCATAACCCCCCGGCTCCTCTTGCAGTCCGGAGTCAATCTGGCCACCTTTACCCAGGAATTGGAGCGCCTGTTAGACAGGCTGCCGGCGGTGCACGGCTATGAAGGCGCGGCTTACACCAGTCAAGCGCTGGCCCGGGTCTTAAACCGGTCGGAGCAAGAGGCCAAGGACCTCAAGGACGACTATATCAGCGTCGAGCACCTGCTGCTGGCTCTGCTGGCTGAAGGTGAAAACGACCTGCGCAACCTCCTGGAGCGCTTTGGCCTGAACCGCGATACCCTGTTCAATTCACTGCGCAGCGTGCGCGGTTCCCAGCGAGTGAGCAGCGACAACCCGGAAGACAGCTACGAAGCCCTGGAGCGCTACGGGCGCGACCTGACCAAACTGGCCGGAGAAGGCAAGCTGGACCCGGTTATCGGCCGGGATGAGGAGATCCGCCGGGTTATGGAAATCCTTTCCCGGCGCACTAAAAACAACCCGGTCCTGATAGGCGAGCCGGGCGTTGGAAAAACGGCTATCGTGGAGGGATTGGCCCGCCGGATCGTGGCCCGTGACGTACCTGAAGGACTTAAAGACAAATTGATCATAGCCCTGGATATGGGCGCCCTGGTGGCCGGGGCCAAGTACCGGGGAGAATTTGAAGAGCGATTAAAAGCGGTGCTCAAAGAAGTCGAAAAAGCCATGGGACGTATCATCCTCTTTATCGACGAACTGCACACCGTGGTGGGTGCCGGTGCGGCCGAGGGAGCCATGGACGCCAGCAATCTGCTGAAACCGATGCTGGCCCGCGGCGAGCTGCGGGCTATTGGGGCAACCACCCTCGATGAGTACCGCAAACACATAGAAAAAGACGCCGCTCTGGAACGGCGCTTTCAGCCGGTCATGGTCAACCCGCCCTCGGTTGAGGACACCATATCCATTTTGCGGGGCTTGAAGGAGCGCTACGAAGTGCACCACGGGGTGCGCATTCAGGATGCCGCCCTGGTGGCGGCGGCGGTTCTGTCCGATCGTTATATATCGGATCGCTTTCTGCCCGACAAGGCCATTGACCTGATGGATGAGGCCGGGGCGCGGCTCCGAACTGAGATTGACAGCATGCCCACCGCGCTGGATGAAATCACCCGGCGCATCATGCAGCTGGAGATCGAGTCGGCCGCCCTGGAGAAAGAAAAGGACCCGGCTTCCAAAGAGAGGCGCAACCAGATCTTGCAGGAGCTGCAGGACCTTAATTCCGAAGCGGACGTCATGAAGACCCAGTGGCAGTCCGAAAAGCAAGCCATTTCCAGGCTGCGCCAGATAAAAAAAGAAATCGAAGACTGCCGCATGGAAATGGAGAAGGCGGAGCGGGATTACGACCTGAACAAGGCCGCCGAAATAAAATACGGCCGTTTGAACGAACTGGAACGCAAGTTTAAGGCCGAAGAGGAACTCCTGGCCGGCAAACAAAAGCATAATATGATGCTCAAGGAAGAGGTTGACGAACAGGATATAGCCCGAGTGGTCTCGCGTTGGACCGGCATCCCGGTAAGCCGTCTGATGGAAGGGGAGCGGGAAAAACTGGCCCATATGGAAGAGCTCCTGCACCAGCGGGTCGTGGGGCAGTCGGAAGCGGTAAAGGCGGTCAGCGATGCCGTACTGCGGTCCCGCAGCGGGCTTAAAGACCCCAACCGTCCGGTGGGCAGCTTCATTTTCCTGGGGCCTACCGGGGTGGGTAAGACCGAGCTTTCCCGGGCCCTGGCGGAAACCCTGTTTGACGATGAACGCAATATCATCCGTATCGATATGTCGGAATACATGGAGAAGCACACGGTGGCCCGGCTGATCGGAGCTCCTCCCGGCTACGTGGGCTATGAGGAAGGCGGCCAGCTAACCGAGGCGGTGCGCCGCAAGCCTTATTCAGTGGTGCTTTTCGATGAAATAGAAAAAGCTCATTACGACGTGTTCAACGTATTTCTGCAGATCCTGGACGATGGGCGCTTGACCGACGGTCAGGGCCGGGTGGTTGATTTTCGCAATACCATCATCATCATGACCTCCAATATCGGCAGCCACGAGATACTGAATTTCCAGGCCAATGGCGGCGACTATGAAGGCATGAAAAACCGGGTGCTGGGCCTTTTGCGCCAGAACTTCCGGCCCGAGTTCTTGAACCGGGTAGATGAGATCATCGTATTCCATGCCCTGGAACCGGCCGAAATCGAAAAAATAGCCGCTCTGCTTTTAGACAAACTGGCCGCCCGGTTCCACCAGACCACCCGGGGCCGGCTGGAATGGGATGCCCAGGCTCTTGCCTATATAGCTAAAAATGGCTATGACCCAGCCTATGGGGCGCGGCCTTTGAAGAGGCTCATCCAGCAGGAGGTTGAGACCCTTTTGTCCCGCCAGATAGTCAGCGGGGAAGTGAAACCGGAAGACCAGGTGCTGATCACGGCCGATGAAAACGGTCTGGAGATAAGAGCAGTATAAGGAAAAGCTGGAAATATGGATGTCGAGTCAAAAAAAGCGGGGAGGATGCGCGAACCCTCTCCGCTTTTCATCATTTGTAATTCGGGTATTCGCCGGGCTTAAGCCCGGGGCCAGACCGGAAACAGCCAAGCCGTCCCGGTCTTAAAAGTTTTTTAGATGTACACGTATTGTCCGTCCAGGACCTCATGGTCATAAGAGGTTATGCC
Organism: Syntrophomonas sp. UBA5314; assembly: GCA_002410325.1. Lineage (GTDB taxonomy): Bacteria > Bacillota > Syntrophomonadia > Syntrophomonadales > Syntrophomonadaceae > UBA5314. The sequence continues at coordinate 423,351 of DHRK01000007.1, read as the reverse complement.
CTCGTAGTCAGGGACATTGGTAAAAGTAAGGACATAGTCCATCGTCTCGCCGGGCATGAGATCCAGGGGCAGGTTGAGGAAGGTAGCGTCCACCGGCACATAGCTGTTGTCAGCCCGATACAGGTAAATCCGTACTTGTACCCAGTTGACCTTGGTGATTTGAACGTCGCCCACGTTGGTGAAGGTAGCCTGGGCCACGATTTCTCCGCCGCCGTAATCGACTGCATTGACATATAGACTGAGATCAGAACTCCTCGGTTCCTCATCATAGATGTCCACCCGGTATAGATCCGGATCCCAATTGATATTTTTACCCAGACTGGCTGCAATAAAGCTCAGCGGCACGTAGGTTCGCGAATCAATGATCTGCGCCGGCACATCCAGTTTAACAGGCTGCTCGCTGACTCGGGCCGTGGAATTATCGATCTGCAGCCATATGGGACCCGCGGTTATGACCTTGTCTACCTGATTCCAGGAGACGCTGATCTGCAGGGCGTTGAAAATAGCGGCCAGCGGCACCAGGGTCCGGCCGTTGACAATCATGGGCGGGTTGGGGGTGACCAGCTCAACCCCGTTGATATAGATGCTGGGGGCGGCCGGCTGGGCGGGAGTATTGTTTTTCTGACCCGGGGTAGTGGTTCGGGTTTTGGGCGTGGTCTGGTTTTTGGGCTGTTCAATATGAAGCTTGCCCCCTATGGTCATCGCAGCTTCTACTGGCAAAACAGCCATCCCCAGAGTTAAACAGATCAGGCAGACAATGGCGGCAAACTTTCTCATAGGTCGATAGCCCTCCTTATAATAAATCTACGCAATTGGATAGATTCTGCACCAGGCCATCTTATTCCTTTTAAAAGAAAAGTTTACCGCCAGAAATGTTGAAAACCCACTTTGGACAGTTGAAGCATCATTACGAGGCGTTTTCCTCCTCCAGGTTAGTACAACGTTCGGTATATTCGTGCCCATAATTTGGGCAGATTTTTCCGAATTACTGCGTTGTCGTCAATCGCAATACGTCCAGTAT
>DHRK01000007.1:417786-422210 GCA_002410325.1 Syntrophomonas sp. UBA5314 | reverse complement strand
TTGTACTTCAAAAAAATCTGCTCAACTTATGAACACAATATGCCGAACGTTGTACTAGCGCCGGTAAACTGGCTGTTGTAGAGCTCCGCATAGAATCCTCCCCGGTCAAGCAGTTCTTTATGTGAACCTTGTTCGACTATGGCCCCGTGGTTTATAACCAAAATGAGATCGGCATCCCGGATAGTTGACAGGCGATGGGCTATGACAAAACTGGTCCGTCCTTCCATCAAACCGGCCATGGCCTTTTGGATCAAAACTTCGGTTCTGGTATCCACGTTGCTGGTGGCTTCATCCAGTATCAAAATGGGCGGATCGGCCAGAATAGCCCGGGCGATGGTCAAGAGCTGCTTCTGCCCCTGGGAAATGTTGGAGGCCTCTTCATTTAATACCGTATCATAGCCTTCGGGCAGGGTCATGATAAAATGGTGGGCATGAGCGGCTTGGGCCGCCTGCACAACCTCCTGGGCGGAGGCCCCTTCCCGGCCATAAGCGATATTGTCGCGAATGGTTCCATTAAACAGCCAGGTGTCCTGCAATACCATCCCAAACATGGTGCGCAGGTCGGAACGCTTCAGGTCGGTTATATCCACTCCGTCAACCGTAATACGCCCGCTCTGGACCTCGTAGAAGCGCATGATCAAGTTGACCAGGGTGGTCTTGCCGGCGCCGGTGGGACCGACGATGGCCACGGTCTGACCGGCTTCTACCTGAATATTCAGATCGTCCATTAGAGGCGCATCCTCCCGGTAAGCAAAGCTGACGCGCTCGAAATTTACCCGGCCCCGGGGGAAGGGTAGGAGCACGGCATTCTCCTTCTCAGGAAGCTGCTCTTCTTCATCCAGTATTTCAAACACCCGCTCGGCGGAGGCCACGGTCGATTGAAGCACATTGGCGATATTGGCAACCTGGATAATGGGCTGGGTGAACTGGCGCATGTATTGAATAAAAGCCTGAATATCGCCGATGGCAATAGCCCTGCGGGTCACCAGGATGCCGCCCACCACGCAGACCAGAACATAGCCGATGTTGTTTACAAAGTTCAGGGCCGGGAATATCACCCCGGACATAAATTGAGCCTTCCAACCCACCCGGTAGAGTCGGTCATTAATCTCTTTAAACCTTTCGACCGAATCAGCCTCCCCGCCAAAGGCCTTGACGATCTTGTGTCCGGAAAACATCTCCTCAACGTGGCCGTTTAATTCACCCAGGTACTTCTGCTGCTGGGCAAAGTACTTTTGTGAGTATTTGGTGACCAGCAGGGTAAGCACCACGCTGGCCGGCAGGGTAAAAAAGGCGATCAAGGTCATAAGCGGGCTGATGGAAAGCATCATGACAAATATTCCCACGACCGTTACCACTGAAGTTATCAGCTGGGTCAAACTCTGCTGCAGGGTATTGGCGATATTATCCATGTCGTTGGTAACCCGGCTCAGAATTTCGCCGTGGGTGCGCTGGTCAAAATATTTCAGAGGCAGGCGGTCCAGTTTTTCCTTTACATCGTTGCGCATATTATAGACAGTTTCCTGGGATACCGAGGACATGATATAGGCCATGACATAGCTGAACAAGGCGCTCAACAGGTAAAGCCCCATCATCAACAGGAGGACCTTGCCGATATAATCAAAATCAAATCCGGGAATGGGCTGGTTCCTGAGCTGATTGATATAGGCTGCCGGCATTTGGGCTTTAATGGCGGCTTCCAACTGCGTATAATATGAATATTGGGCCAGGACCCCTTCACCCAGCTTGGTGGTGGCCTGGCCCAGGATTTTAGGACCGATGATGGAGAACAGGGTGCTGGCCACGGCTAGAATAAACACGGCTATAAACCGGTATTTCTGCGGCTGCATATATTGGACCAGGCGCTTCACCGTGCCTTTAAAATCCCGGGCTTTTTCAACCGGCTGGCCCAGGCCGCCGTGACGGCCGGGCCCGGGTCCCATCCTCGCCGGGCGGGCGTCCCGGGCTTGGCCGGATTGATTCATACTCATCAGGCAATCTCCTCTAGCGATAGTTGAGAAAGGACTATTTCACGGTACACCGGGCAGCTATCCAGCAGTTCGCGGTGGGTGCCCATGCCCACCTCCCGGCCTTCGTCCAGCACGATGATCCGGTTGGCGTCCATAACCGTGCTGACCCTTTGGGCTACGATAATCACGGTGGAATGAGCCGTCTCCTGCTTCAGGGCGGCGCGCAGCCGGGCGTCGGTTTTAAAATCCAAGGCCGAAAAACTGTCATCCAGGATGTAAATGCCGGGCTTTCTCACCAGGGCGCGGGCTATGGAAAGCCGCTGCTTTTGGCCCCCGGAGAGGTTGGTTCCACCCTGCGCTACTGGCGCATCATAGCCGTCTGGCAGGCCGCTTATAAAATCGTCGGCCTGGGCAATCCGGGCTGCGTGCCGGATCTCTTCGTCGCTGGCGTCGCTCTTGCCATAACGGATGTTATCCGCGATGGTGCCGCTGAACAGCACCGGAGTCTGGGGTACGAAGCCTATTTTTTCCCGGAGGGCCTGCTGTCTCATCTCCCTTACATCTACCCCGTCAACCAGGACACAGCCGTCATCGACATCATAGAAGCGGGGAATCAAGTTTATAAGAGTGGATTTGCCGGCGCCGGTGCCGCCAATTAGGGCGGTTACTTCGCCCGGGCGGGCGGCGAAGCTGATATTGCTGATGGCGGGCTCTTCCGCCCCCGGATAGGAAAAAGTGACGTTCCTGAACTCCACGTGCCCGGGCTCTGTGCAGCCGGTCTTCACTTCGGCCGGATCGACTATTTCGGCTTCGGTATCCAGGACTTCATTGATACGCACCGCTGAGGCCTCAGCCCGCGGCACCATCACAAACATGACGGTGACCATGATGATGGAGAACATAATCTGCATGGCATACTGCAGGAAGGCCATCATATCGCCGATCTGCATATTGTCGGCGCTGATCCGCAGGCCTCCAAACCAGATGATGGCTATACTGGTAAAGTTCATCAGGATTATCATGATGGGCTGCATCATGGCCATGATTTTATTGACCCGGATGGCGTTGTCGGTCAGGTCGCGGTTGGCCGTTTTAAAGCGCCGGCTTTCACCGGCCAGACGATTGAAGGCCCTGATAACCCGGATCCCGGTCAGGTTCTCACGCAGGACCAGGTTCAGCTTATCAAGTTTGATCTGCATAGCCTTGAATAACGGCACTATATTGCGGGCTACCCCCAGGATAAACGCCAGCATGACGGGAAGCACCACCGCCAGTATCAAGGTAAGTTGGGTATCACGGGAATAGGCCATGATAATGCCTCCGATGCACATGATGGGGGCGTTGACCATGAAGCGCAGCCCGATTACCAGAAGGGTCTGAACCTGGACGATGTCGTTGGTGGTGCGGGTGATCAGGGAAGCGGTCCCGATCCGGTTAAATTCGTTCAAAGAATAGCTCTCCACGCGGGAAAACACCCGGTTGCGGGTATCCCTGCCAAAGCCCACGCCGATCACCGAGGAGAGGTAGCTCCCCACTATGGAACAGAGGCTGCTGGCCAGAGCCACTATAAGCATATAGGCGCCGTATTGGGTGATGTAAGCGGTATCGCCCTTCATCATGCCGTTGTTCACTACCTCCGACATGAGGGTGGGAAGGTATAATTCGGCCAGCGACTGGGCGAACAGGAACAAAACCACCCCCACCAGGCTCCAGTTATATGGTTTTAGGCCGCGAAATAACCTGAGCATAGCTAAATCTCCATTTCACTTTAAAAAACTAGGGCTTTTCCCAGCAATTTAACCGGCCCCCATTGGCGTTCTGCAGGATCTTGTGAATGCGCGGAAGCATCTCCTCCAGCTCGTCCAGTTCGGAATCCGGGATTTTACTCAGCTTCTCCCGGAAATTGTTTTTAAGCCCGGCGCCCATTTCTTTAAACATGCTACGGCCTTTATCACTCAGTTCGATACGAACCAGGCGGCGGTCATTTTCATCGGGCTTGCGGACCACCTGCCCCGCCTCCACCATACGATCGACCAGCCGGGTTAATTGCTGTTTGGAAACCATCAGCTCAGCGGCCAGCTCGCGCATAGTGCAAGAGCCCCGTTTGGCAATGAGCGACAGGGCGTGCATATGGCTGTGCCCGAAGCGCATACGGGTAAAATGCTCGGCCGGCCGGAAGTAATAGGTGCGCATGTAACTCAGCAAAACCATGAAGTCGTCCACCACTTTATCCAGATTGCTCATCCTAACACCTGCCCATAATCATCATGGAAAAAGTATAAACCTGCCTACGCAAATAGTAAATAGATGTTAACAATAAATAAACATTTACAATAAATATTAATTTACCAATATCGGGATTGTATTAGTACTCTGTCAACCCTAATTCCATATATTATCGTCGGGTAAATTTTCGCATGACTGCGTTGTCGTCAATCGCAATACGTCCAGTAT
>DHRK01000007.1:411820-417711 GCA_002410325.1 Syntrophomonas sp. UBA5314 | reverse complement strand
CGTCAATCGCAATACGTCCAGTATTACTCATTTGACGCCCACGGACGGGCTAATGCGGCGATGCCAGGACGGCAAAGAGCCGCCCTCCGCCTTGTCCTACAAAAATTTTCCTCGACGCGTAATACATAGAATTAGGGTTGACAGAGTACTAGGGAGGTTTGACAATTTTGTGCAGAGTCTGTATAATAGTTAATCGTGGTAGTAAGCCGGAACAACTAAAGGAAATGTAATGGAAACGTGGCATAACCTTGGAGCGGTTATGCCTTTTGTTTTGCGAGAGCAGAAACATTTAAAGCAAGGAGAAATATTTTTGAAAACTTTTGAAGAAATGAACCTGGAGCCTATGATACTTAAGGCAGTAAAGAGAATGGGCTTTGAAGAAGCGACCCCCATCCAGGAACAGACCATTCCCCTGGCCCTGGAAGGCCGGGATATGATTGGCCGGGCTCAGACCGGAACCGGAAAGACTGCTGCTTATGGGATTCCCCTGATCGATAGAAGCACTGCTCGGAGCAGGCGGATTCAGGGACTGGTTATAACCCCGACCCGGGAACTGGCTATTCAGGTATCCGAGGAATTGAACCGGATCGGCCAGGATAAGCATATCTGGGCCCTGCCCGTTTACGGCGGTCAGGAGATGGAGCGCCAGATTCGCGCGCTCCGGAAAGGCCCCCAGATCATCGTGGCTACTCCCGGACGGCTTATGGACCACATGCGCCGCCGGAGCATAGGCTTTCCGGATCTAAAGGTCCTGGTGCTGGATGAGGCGGATGAAATGCTGAACATGGGATTTAAAGAGGATATCGAGGCCATATTGCAAGAGATTCCCCGGGAGCGGCAGACCCTGCTCTTTTCAGCTACCATGCCCCCGCACATAATGAATTTGGCACGGGAGTTTATGAACGAGCCGCAAACGGTCCATATCAACCCCAAAGAGATGACGGTGGCCATGATCGAGCAGCAGTATGTGGAACTGTCCGAAAGTCAGAAGTTGAATGTGCTGTGCCGCTTGCTGGACATTCAGGAGCCGGCCCTGGGCATCGTTTTTGCCCGTACCAAACGGCGGGTTGATGAAATAGCCGGGGCATTAAGCAGCCGCAATTACATGGCCGAGGGCCTGCACGGAGACCATTCCCAGAACACCCGCGACGCCATCATGCAAAAATTTAAAGCGGGTCAGATCGAAATTCTGGTGGCCACCGATGTGGCCGCCCGCGGGTTGGATATCAACGGGGTGAGCCATGTCTATAATTTTGACATTCCCCAGGATTCAGAGAGCTATGTGCACCGCATTGGCCGTACCGGAAGAGCGGGCGGCGCGGGATTGGCTACCAGCTTCGTGACTTCCAGGGAAATAGGGCATCTGAAATATATCGAGCACATGATAAAGCACCAGATAAAGCGCATACCCATTCCGACTATGGGCGAAGCCCTGGCCGGCCTGCAGCGCGGGGTGGTGGATAACCTGCAAAGGACGGTTGAATTTGAAGACACCCGGCATTACAAGAGCCTGGCCGAGGGACTCTTATCTGAATACGATTCAGTAACCCTCTTGTCGGCAGCCCTGAAAATGCTGACCAAAGAACCGCAGAATGCTCCTTTTCAGGAGTTGACCGAAGCGCCTCCCATTAAGCTGCGCAGCCTGGAAAAGCCGGTCGGCGGCTCCAGGAGCAAATCCTGGAACCATAGCAGCCGGCCGCTGAAGAGGGTTGAAGGCGGACGGGGCCGGAGACATTAAACATCGGACAATTTGCCAGAGCCTCCCGTCAGGGGGGCTTTTGTTATTTCGAATATAATGATGCTAGGTTCCCGGCCTATAAGATGGTACGATAAAAATTGAAATGTCTGGTTCTCCAAAAGGGAACAGTATGGAATAATTTTCATGGAGGAATGATTGATGATAAAGATCATGGCGGATTCGACCTGCGACCTCAGCCAGGAGATTGTAGACAGGTATGATATCGGGATCGCTCCCTTGACTATCACCATTGACAATAAAGTATTCCTGGACCGCCTGGATATCAGTCCTGATGAATTCTACCGCCTGCAGCCCCATCTAGTTGTTCCTCCCACTACTGCTATGCCTAATCCGTCGGAATATATCAGACTGTTCCAAAAGGCTATAGATGAAGGCCATAAAGAGATTCTGTGTATTTGCATGTCCAGCGGAACCAGTGGAGCATATTCGTCGGCAGTTATGGCCGTACAGCAATTCTACCAGGAAAACCCCGCTGTCGGTACGCCTATCTATGTTGTCGATTCCCTAAGCATGAGTCACGGCAGTGGATGGCTGATTCTGAAAAGCGCCCGTCTGCGAGAACAAGGGGCCGGCTTTGCCGAGCTTATAGAGTTCAATGAGAACTATAAATTGAAGGTTAAACACTTTTTGTCGGTTGATGACCTCAATCATTTGATCAGGAGCGGCCGTCTATCCAATGCTGGAGCCTACCTGGGCAAGCTTTTAAACCTGAAGCCGATTATGAGCATGAAGGATGGCCGGGGCGCCATAGTTGCCAAGCAGAGAGGACGAAGAAGGGTTCTGGATTACTATGTTCATGAATTCAACTGGAGGATGGACCCGGATGTTACCGACTTCATTATTATCGGCTACACATCGGAAATAGAACCGGCCTGTGATCTTCAGACTAAAATAAAGCGCGAGAGCAATTACCGTGGCGACATATTTATAATGCAGATGGGGGTGGCGGTGGGGACCCATGTGGGTCCGGGAGGCTTGTCCATGTTTTTTGCCGAGAGAAACTCCAAAAAGGCCGCCTGGCTGAAACAGGAACTGCATGATCTGGCCGGACGATTTCGCAGATAACGAGTCTTTTAACCCTTTTCCGGACTAAAAGCAAGTTTTTCGGTCCTGGAAATGTATTATGCTTAAAGCAGAAAATGTTAAAAGGGGAGGGGTACAGGTGAAGTTTAATAAATCAGGCCATCGATGGAAAAAAGTGCTGATAGGACTGGGGCTGCTGGTGGTCATGTTGGTATCTATAGCCGGGTGCGCTTCAATCAATACTTCCCGTACGGAATCGCAAAGCGCCAATGAGCTGGGATCAGCTGGCAGTGCGGTTCCCCAGGCGGCCGACACCAGTTACGGCGGCAGCGAAGCGAACCAGGTCAAGCAGCCTACTGTTGCCGAGCGCAAGGTGAGCGACAATTGGAGATTTAAGATAGAGGTGCAGGACAGCCGGCAGGCCAATTCCGCCATAAGCCAGGAAGTGGAAAGGCTGCAGGGATATCTGGCCAACAGCAGCCTGCTGGTTCAGGAGGACAGAATCCGGGCCAGCCTGACCCTGAAGGTTCCGGCCAACCAGGCTTCGCAAATGATAAACTTCCTGGAGAAAAGCGGCCGGGTACTGGAGCAAAGCAAGACCTCGACCGATGTGAGTGACGAATATTATGACACCGAGGCCCGCTTGAAGGTCATGGTCAAGGAAGAAGAGCGCCTGTTGAATCTGCTGGAAACCCGGACCGCCACCATCCAGGATCTTCTGGCGGTGGAAAAGGAAATCGCCCGGGTAAGAGGTGAGCGGGAAGCCCTCCAGGCCCGCATGAACCGTTTGAGCAATATGGTGGACTACACGACTTTTACGGTTACTCTGGAGGAAAACCAAGCCGCCCTGCAGGCCCCCAAAGGGACCCTGGGAAAAGCTGGGCAGGGCTTTGTGAGCAGCCTTAACCAACTGATAAAACTGTTGAACGGCCTGTTTATCGTTTTGGTCACCATACTGCCCTTCCTGATCGTGTTATTCATCATCGCCTATCCTATCAAGAAATGGGTCTCCCAGCGCAGGAACCGGAAAAAAACCCAGAACGCCGGAGCCGGTCCGGACATAAAATTGTCTCCCGATATAGCGGTAGAGGTTCCCGATAACAAGACTGAGCCCGAAGCCAAAGAAGAAGTTAAACCAGAATAAAGAATTCAATTACAACGAAAAACCAGAGCCGGAAAATGGAACCGGCTCTGGTTTTTACCTGAAACCTCATCTTTTAACACCATTACATATTATCGAAAAAACCCTTCAACTTATATAGGACTTCGCCCGTAAAAACATACAAGATAGGCCTGAAAAGCTGCCGCATAGGGCAGCTTTCAGACCGTCGGCAAAAGTACCACGGGCACCACACATGTTCGCTCTGCTCACTAATAAGGTTGCGCGCCTTGCTCTTCGCAACATTAATAATATGCGAAGCGGAGCGTAAATCGTGGTGCCTGGATGATGCTTCCGTCGCTCGCTCTGGCAGCTCTCAGCTTCAAAGCATTCGGCTTAAGGCAGCGTCAGACATAACAGGACAAGCCTCCGTCGACCATGACAATATTTCCCGTCATCCATTTGGAATCATCACCGGCAAAGAAGAGGATGCTGCCGGTCATGTCTTCCGGATGGGCGACCCGCTTCAGGGGAAACAGGCGGGTCAATTTGTTCATTTTGCCACCCTTTTCAAGACGCTCCAACTCATCCTGCATCATGGGAGTGGCGATGTGGGAGGGACACAGGCAATTGACCCGAATGGCCGGGCCCAGGGCGTGAGCCAGGGCGCGGGTCAGGTTGACAACCCCGCCTTTCATGGCGCAGTAGGCGGTGGCATCAGCGTTTCCCCGGACCCCCAGAATCGAGGAAATATTGATTATGCTTCCACCGCCGTTTTCCATCATCAAGGGCTGCATTACCTGGGTGGTTTCAAAGACGTTGCGCAGGTCGATGCGGTAAATGTAATCGAAGTCCTCCATGGTGGTCTGGGCAAAAGGCTTAAACATGGCCGAGCCCGCGTTGTTGACCAGGATGTCCAGCCGGCCCCATTCGTTGCTGATAAGCACCCGGGATTTTTCCAGGTCGGCGCGTACGGTGACGTCGCCGGGGCAGGCTATAGCCGCACCCCCGTTTATTTTGATCTCCTCAACCGTCTCCTCCAAGGGGTCGGGACGCCTGCCCATTACGATTACTCTGGCTCCTTCGGCCGCCAGGGCCACGGCTGCCGCTCTACCGATGCCAGTGCCTCCACCGGTAATCAAGGCCACTTTTCCGTCCAGCTTCATTCTAGTCATCCCCTTTTCACCCGCTATTTTTGTTTGTTAGATTCTAGAAATTGGGTCATCCTCCTGGTCATATCTTCACTCCCGACGAAGTTGCGGAAGGTCCAGATCTGGGTGCGAATAGCCGCTTCGACCTCCATACCCGGCACTCGGTTGGTCTGTTCTTTGTTGGCCTGCAGGGCGGCCCGGTCGAATCGGGCGATATCGCGGGCGATTTTTTTAGCTTCCTCCAAATAGGTGGCGCGGGGAAAGACATAGTTGGCCAGGCCCATCTCTTTGGCCTCCTGGGCGCCGTAGATCCGGCCGGTCATGGTGACTTCCTTGGCCCGGCCCAGCCCGATAATTTTCCACAGCGGATCGCTTAACGGGGTGAGGGCCCACACGATTTCCGGCTGCCCCACCCGGACATTGTCGGAAAATACCCGGAAATCGGCCATGACCATGAGGTCAAAACCGGCCGCCAGGGCCGGACCGGTGACCGCGGCGATGACCGGCATGGGGAAACGCAGGATGCGTATAAAGGAATCCTGGCAGGCTTTGATAATTGCAGCCTTGTCTTCATGCATCACCGTTTCCATGTCAAATCCGGCGCAAAAGGCCCTTTCTCCGCCAGTAAGAACCACCGCGTTTATATCTTCCTCCTTTTCCATCCTGGTGAAGGCGTCTCCTATTTCCGCCATCAAAGGAAGGTTGAGGGCGTTAAAGTTCTGCGGCCGGTTGAGGGTTACTACTGCGATAGAGTCTTCTTTTTCATATTGAAGGTACTGGTAATCCACTTGCTAAGCCCCCTTACATCTATTTCAATTGCAAGTACAGCATTCCGTATATTCGTGCACATAATTTGGGC
>DHRK01000007.1:407922-411709 GCA_002410325.1 Syntrophomonas sp. UBA5314 | reverse complement strand
CGTCAATCGCAATACGTCCAGTATTACTCACTCCTCCGCCTTGCACTTCGAAAAAATCTGCTCCAACTTATATACACAATATACGGAACGCTGTACTAGTATTCGGCAAATGACCCTTCTATTCCTTTTGCTCCATATGTGAGCTTATTCACCAGGCCCGAGTTGACGCGTTTTTTTTAATAAATTAAAAAGTTTATCACATTTTGTTGTCCCGCTTCATATAGTGTAGAGCGCTTAATCTCTACGGGGGTGAGAATTTGACTATTCTAGCATGGCTGCTGGCGGGTGCAGCCCTTCTGAAAGGCACTCTAGTGTTGATGGGCTATCTCAACCACCAAATCTTTCCCCAGCCCTTGGACGAGGAGTCTGAAAAGCTGTGGCTGGACAGGATGGAGAAGGGAAGTGATGAAGCCCGCAACAAGCTGATCGAACACAACCTGCGTTTGGTAGCCCATGTAGTACGGAAATACGAGAGCAGTGGCGAGGACATGGAGGATCTCATATCCATAGGAACCATTGGCCTTATCAAGGCCATCAGGACCTTTAAAAACGAGCGGGGGGTGAGGCTGGCTACCTATGCGGCGCGATGTATCGAAAACGAGGTTTTAATGCACCTGCGCAACATCAAAAAGATGCGCCAGGAAGTCTACATGTACGATCCCATCGGCTATGACAAGGAAGGCAATGAGATATCGCTGATCGATATACTGACTACCGACAATGAGATAGTGGACATCGTTGAAATGAAAATGCAGGATGAAAAAATGCGCAGCAAGATCGGTCTGCTCAGCCGCCGAGAGCGACAGGTGATAGAAATGCGCTACGGCCTGTTCAACGGGCTGAAAGAAACTCAGCGGGAGATCGCGCGAAAACTGGGCATCTCCCGCTCTTATGTCTCGCGGATAGAAAAGCGGGCCTTAAAAAAGCTGATCAAGGAGATCGGAGTGGAGACCTAGAAGGGTCTACCCATGGAATCATGTATTTGCTAGTGGTCTGTAACACCTAAAAGTTTGGTTCCCACCGGCCAAATTTCCGCAGGGCTGCGTTGTCGTCAGTCGCAATACGTCCAGTATTACTCCCTCCTTCGCCTTGCCCTGCGAAAATTTTTCTCGGCGGATAACCTAAACTTTTAGGTGTTACAGACCACTAAAATGATAGAGGCTCAACCGTAATAGTAAATGTCGGCTCAGAATTCAAACTATGAGAAACACCCTGTAACAGGAAATGATAAACACCAGGTTTATCGAAAGTATAATAATTGCCAGTGAGGATTTCATTAGCATGACATGCAGTGACTGGAGGGCCATTCCATGCATCCGAATAAAGAGAAATCTCTCCCGAATCAAATCTTTCTTTAGCTCTATCGTCATTGGGAATGAAAGCTATGGTCTGCCCAACTTTAAGCATTATTTCTGAGCTTTCTATAGGATGTACCATGTTATTTTCATCGATAGTAAAACGCGCTTCTACTGAATTGTAAGGGGCCATTTCACTACGCGGGATCTTTTCCAGTTTAAAACAGTCATTATCTAGGGAAAAAATATGTATTCCATATGATCCCTCTCCTTCGACCAGGATTTTATCCTCTTCCAGGGATAGCGATATGGCTCCTGCCCAGTTCTCCTCATAAATGACACCCTTCCCCCTATCATCCAGGACTACAGCTATAACTTCATCTATCCTATGTGCACCACCCGTATAATAATTAACTACAACCAAAGCTTTATTGGTGTTTGTTACTATCGTTATGTTTGGACCCCAATCGTCAGGGGGGTGGTATAAATCGAAGGGTCGGGTAGACATATCTTTAGGAATGTGCCAGGTTTCATTCCATTGATTGCGGATTTTCTTGCATACTGAAATACGCAAGCCATTATTATATTCATCTTGGTAACGACCCATCACAACGATGCAATAATTGCCGTTTGCATAGGATAATGCATGCTGCTGCAACAATACCCAGCCGGGAAATAACCTACCGAAATCGGCGCTGGTTAGAGGCTGTTGATTTACTTTGTTGCATGAGGTTATAGGAGTGGTCAACTGATCTTCTTCGGAGGGAGAAGAGCTTGCCGATACTGGTGCATCCGTTTCATCCTGGGGAGCTTTATAAATGAAAATTCCAAGTAATAAACTAAGGGTTAAGACAAGCACCAGGAAAGCAGTAATAGAGCCATTATCACAATCATGAAAACGGGATTTAAACCAGGATGGAAAGCTATTTTTCTGCATGGAAATCTTCCTTCTCGTGATATCGAAAAAAATAAAGCTGATAGGATTTAGCCATATAAAATCGTCGTTTCATTTTGAAAATTTTTCTCTCAAATATCTCGATCCTTAACAGGTACAACCGAATATTGATAGTATTTTATTTCAAGATTTTTCTCGGGAGAAGCCTTAATCCATGCAACCTTCAAGAGCTCAGATTCGTTGAGTAGAAAAATATCTAAATAAAATACCGGGTCGTTTTGATATCTATACAAAATATTGATAACGTTTTGCCTGTCGATATGGTCGCACCAAAATTGCTGGAGGATTTTTGTATCATTATTTTTATCGAGAGATGTTCCTTCCAGCATAGTCAAGGGATTATAGGAATTGGGAGAAGAACTTTCAATTCCTAATCGTAAATAAGAGGGGAAATAATAAATGCTAGTAAAACTATAATGCTTGTTAATAATCTCAGTTTTCCCGTCATTGTTAATGTCTGCTTGAAACTCAGTACTATTTGAATTCAAGGGTTTTTCTGCTGTTCCTATTTTTGTCCCACCGCTTTTTGTCATTCTAATTAGATTATCCATATCTACCGAATTAACATATTCAATATATCGCGAATAGAAAAAACTCCTTTTCTTTTTATATTTCTGTTGAGAATATATATCAAAATATGCTGATTCAGAAAATTGGCCGTTCAAAAAGCTATAAAGCGTAATACCTGAAAAAGTTTTATGTGAGTAGTCTGCATTACCAACCATTAAATAGTTTTTATTACCGATCTTGACCATTTTCAATGAATCGTTCAGATTAAATACCATGCCATTATCGTAATCAAAATTAATGGTTGGAGAATACTCGCCCCGGGCGTCCTTTTTGAGTACTGCAAAACCTACTATGCCAGCAGTACCACCATCCCATTGAGATATGATGATTTCGTCTGAGCCATCGTTATCAAGATCAAGCATATAGATATGTATTTTATTGTCTGGCTTATTAAGATCGTTTAGGAAAACAACGTAACTATATCCACTTGCAGAATATGTGTAGTTTTGGAGATCCTCAACATTTAATTCGGTACCAGTTTCATACCTGTCAAAATAACTGAAGTCTTTTCCCTCATCAATAGCCCTTTCTATTGTGTTTATTACATTTCCATTAAGATAACGAGGATTTTCTATATCCACAGCAGTGATTTTCATTTTGGCTGGTTCAAGCGTTGCTGGTTGATTGCTACTTAAATCGGATTCAGAAGAAGAACTCCTTTGAACTGGAAGGACAGTATGATTGTTACCATTGCAAGGGACAGGTAATACAAGAAGAAATATAAGAATTGCATATTGCACTTTTTTCATTCTGAATAATCTCCCCGGTAATACCTTCTAGCTCCGCATGCTTTTTCCCATTAACTGGAACATCAATCTAAGTCAATTTCGGTTTTTGCGGTTTTACAAAATAAAATAACTATCCAATAAATATAATTATATCAATATATGGGAACTGTAATATGCAGGAAAATAACCGAAGCCAGTGGAGCGGGGTTCAAAGCACGCTAGTACAACATTCGGTATAT
>DHRK01000007.1:402548-407708 GCA_002410325.1 Syntrophomonas sp. UBA5314 | reverse complement strand
CAATATACCGAATGTTGTACTAACTTTCAAATATCGCTTCCACCTCGATCGCCAAACCTTCAAAATAATAAGAAATCAAAGTCTCTCCAAACTTATAGGTGGTGTATTCATCGATATCAAAATCCTTGAAGCCGTATACCAGAACCGAACGTTTCCCGGGATCGACGATCCAGAATTCCCGCACCCCGGACAGCATATACGTGTTGAGCTTATCCACCATATCCTTGGAGCGGGTGCTTTTGGATAGAATTTCGATGCAAAGACTGGGCGTCCCCATATAGCGCCCCTTTTCATTAATAGTGCTCTCCCAATCACAGGCGATCAGCAAGTCGGGCTGCATTACATCGGGAGTTTTGAACTCTTTTTTATGGAAATGGACGTCAAAAGGGGCATAATAAACCTTGCATTTCCTGTCTTTCAGGTATACGCGGATATGGGTATAAAGATTCCCGGAAATATCCTGGTGGAAGGAGTCGGGGGAAGCTAAAAGGACTATTTCCCCGTTGATATACTCCATTCTTAGTTCGCTTTTTTCATAAATCTCCATAAATTCTTCATAGGAAACCTTCTTGCCCCCATACTGGTAGTCCAGGGCATGTTCCTTAACGGCATAATATCGTTCGATATCTGTAATATAGGGTGTAAGTCGTACGGCCTTATTGCCGTTTTTCGTAATAATAACCTCGTGGTCATCGGTTACATAGTCGATGTACTTGCCCAGGTTGGTCTTAAACTCGGTGGCGGTAATTACTTTTGTAGTATCGCTCATCTTTATCACCTCGTACGAAAATTATAACATATAGCACGAAATAATACAAATGCAAGAATATCGTACGAATTATAAGTGAAACGGGCCTTAAAGAAGCTGAGCCGGGAAATTGGGCTGGAGAGTCAGCAGACATACATTAATTACCATTAGGGCAAAAAAGCGAGATGCAATAAGCATGCCAACTTTAAACAAGGTTCAAGGAGGGTAGGCAGCCCGGGAAGGGCTCCCTCCTTTTTTTTGCCGTTAGACGGGCACTGCCGAATGGAGTAACGTATTGTTAAGAGTAAATCGGACCTTTACAGCTTCATAAGAAGGGCTCCAACGACCACATGTCACCCTTAGCTTAATCAATAGCGATAAGGAGGAATTGACATGGCAATGGTCTATTCTTTAGAGGAACAAGGGCAGGAGAGCGCTGCCCAGGTGCTGAGAGTCGTCAAAGAGAACAACAATGTGGTTAGGAGTCTGTATTGGCCGCGGGTTACCATGGGTACACCGGTGGAATGGATGGTTGAAGACACGGTGGGTAATGCCCGCGCGGCGCTAGAAGGTCTGATGGATTTGTGGCCCAGAGTCACAATGGGCACGGTTAATGCCGACCAGAGCGGTGAGCCTGTTTCGCATGCCGCTTTCGCCCCCTGGCCCCGCTATACCCTGGGTACTGGCTACCCGGGCATAGAGCCGGAAAGCGTGGAGTCAGGCAGAGAGCGGAGAGCGGAACAGCTGGCGGAATACTTGAGCGTATGGCCTAGGATTACGCTGGCCAGCATCGTCGGTTAGATCCAGCGGCTCACGATTGGGATTTGCAATCCATCAACCGTAGATAAAGATAATTAAGGGGGTTGTTGGATGATTGTGGTATGTTTTTCGAGGGCTTTTCGAAAGAAGCTGTAGAGGTTCCCGAAGAACTTCGAGTCAGGGCGCCTTGCATATATAGGGTTTGACTTTGACAATAAAAAGGAGGCTTACCAAAAGTCGGAAGAGAAAAATTTTGCCCCACCTATAGTTTGAAAAGTACATTAAATAAGCAAGCCCGTACCACTTTCTGATGATACGGGCCTGTTTTTTTGGATTTGGTTTTGGCTAACGACTTTTGAGTCAGCCTCTCTTTTATTTTTCAGGTCTATTTCTTTTCTTTTAAGGCCTTGCTTATGAGAGTGGCCGCTTCGGCCCGGGTGGCCAATCCCCGGGGCCGGAAGCTCCCGTCGGCATAGCCGCCCATCAGGTTCTTCTGACTGACCGCCGCTACCGCGTCGTTAGCCCAGCTGGAAATTGACGACTGGTCGGTGAAGCTTTTACCCTGGAAGCTGCCCTCCATGCTGCAGGCGTGATAGATCATCAAGGCCATTTGCTCCCTGGTCACGTAGTCTTCCGGACCAAAGGTTATGGCGTCATAGCCGCTGACAATGCCATAAGCGGTGGCATTGGATATGGCGTCTTTGGCCCAGTGTTTATAGGTGTCAAAAAATACCACTACATTGGCTTTGGGGGCAAAGTTAAAGGCCTTCATCAATATAGAGGCAAACTCGGCCCTGGTTATTGTATTTTCGGGGCGGAAGGTATTGTCCGGGTATCCGGATATCGCCTGGCTGGCGATCAATTGATTGATGGAACCCTCGGCCCAATGGCCCTGTATATCGCTAAACGCCGCTGCTCCGGCTGACGGGGGACTGGCGAATTGCAGCAACAACAGTATTAAAAAGAGTGAAACCGAGATCTGGCCGGAACGGGTAGTCAATTTTCATCCTCCTCTCATCAGGTCCCCATAAGGCAGTTGGCTTAAGTGGAACCTCTATCCAAAGTTCTCGGTTTATTCCTTTAATCCTGCTTGGTATTCAAAGCAAATTCTCCCAAGCCAATAAAGCACTAACAATCTGCCCTCTGGTTGGAGAAGGGGGTGGTTTAATTTACTTAACCTGATATTTTTCCAGAGTTGAGCTGATGGTCGCTCCGCCATCGATGAACTCCCTCTTGACCAGTCCCACCCCTTGGGCGTAATACTCATAGATCAGGGCGCTGGAGTTCTTTTCCGATATCTCAACCTTAATGCAGTTGGTAAATGCACTGGCCGGGGTCTGTAACTGAGCGTCGGTCTGCACGATCTTGCGCTGTCCGTTGCCGGTGGTCCATTCATGGCCGGTCTGCAAAGGCTCTTTTAATACCACTGTGCTGTCGTTGCTCTTAAAGCCTTGGGCCAGCAGGTTGACCGCTTGATAGCTCTCGCCCTGGAAGTAGACCCGTTTGAGAGCGCCTTCCGAAAACTCGTAAATGGAAGCGGACTCGGTGCCGCCGTTGGCCTCTTTTATCTGGGCTTGACGGGCTGATGCATAGAGAACTTCCCGGGTGAAGGATGCGAACTCGTTGCCGGCTCCCTGGTAGCTCCAGGTGCTTCCCGGGGTGGCGGGGAAATAGTCGCTGATCGAAGGTTGGGCGGCTTGCGGCTGAAGGTTCTCCTGAGCTTGAGGCGGCGCCGGTTGGGGAGCGGCCTGGTTTTGATTCTTCGGCGCCGGAGTGCAGGCCGCCATGCCCCATACCAGGACGATCAAGAAGATTATCGGGATGGTTTTTTTCATAAAACAAAACCCCTTTCCAGAAGCACTTGATTGGCTGTCTTTTTAATAATACGATTCGATTTTATATAACCTTCAATGCCGGCGTACTTGTAGTATGGGAAAGCAGCCAGGCGAATATAATAGATCGAGTTAAGAGTATGCGAAAAAAGGACAACTAATATATAATAGCGTAAGTAATACTTAAAGCCCGTAGGAGGTAGTGGCCGTGCCGGAAATGCGCAAGGATCCTATAAGGGATGAATGGGTTATTATTGCCACTGACCAGGGTCTTAAACCCCGCGACTTTCCTATAAATAAGCAGGGCGTGCAGATAGCGGGCAGCCAGGCGACCTGTCCTTTTTGCGAAGGGAACGAAGCCATGACTACTCCCGAAATCGCCGCTTATCGTGATGAATGCACCCGGCCCAATCACCCGGGATGGCTGGTCAGGACGGTTTCCAATAAATTTTCCCCTTTTAAGTTGCAGGGCGATTTCCACCTTGACCGGTCAGGACTCTACACCAGCCACAACGGTCTGGGACAGCATGAAGTGGTTATCGAGACCCCCCTGCACGGTCTGCAGATGCACCAGTTTTCTCTGGATAATCTTGAACTGGTTTACCGGATGCTGAGAGACCGCTACTGTGCATTGGCTGCAGACCACCGGGTAAAATACATACAAATATATAAAAACCGGGGCTTGTTTGCCGGGGCGTCTATAGAGCACAGCCACAGCCAGGTGCTGGCCCTGCCCATGCTGCCTTTGCTGCACCGGGGCATTGGCGAGTACTATTACCGCCAGGGAAGGTGCCTGCTGTGTGATATCATTGACCAGGAGCAAAGGGACGGAGTGCGGATCGTTTACGAAAATCCATCCTACCTGATTTTCTGCCCCTATGCTTCGCGGTTTTCCTACGAAACCTGGATAGTTCCCAAAAAGCATCAGGAGCATTTCGGCTTTTTATCAGATGAAGAAATAGCCGATCTGGCATCGGCTATTCACACCTTCTTACCGGTTCTAGTGGAAAGCCTGGGGGATCCTTCCTACAACCTGGTGATAAACTCCAGCCCGGTTAACCTGCCCGGAGTAGCAGGATACCACAGCTTCCTGGAAATAAACCCGCGGCTTATGGTGCAAAACGGTATGGAGATGAGCTGCGGCTATTTTATCAATCCGGTTGCGCCCGAATACGCCGCCGAAGCTTTACGCCAAAGCCTGCAGGACAGATCCGTTGTGGCGGCTGGATAAATCGGAAAGGTTGCGGTTTATGAAAATATTGCATCCCGATCTTTTTGTTAACTCCCTGCTGGATATACCGCTGGTTACCCTGCGGGAAAAACAGATTGAAGCCTTGATTTTTGATCTGGACAACACCGTTACGGAATGGAACAGCCATCTTTTGCGAGACGATGTGGCCGGGTGGTTTGAAATGCTCAGAGCCCAGGGCTTTAAGGCCTGTATACTGTCCAACAACGGAGAGGAGCGGGTCATAAAGGTGGCCCGCCTGCTGGATATACCGTATGTTCACCGTGCCCAAAAACCACGGCGTGTTGGCTTTGAGAAAGCCCTGGCCCTGATGGGGGTCTCCGCCAGCCAAACCGCAGTGGTGGGAGACCAGATTTTCACTGACATATGGGGCGGAAACCGTGCCGGCCTCTATACCATCCTGGTCCGGCCATTGGCCTGGCGCGAATTTATGGGGACCAAGATCTCGCGCATGGCCGAGTACTTTGTCCTTCGCAAAATAAAAAAGTCATCGTAAAATTTAGTACAACGTTCCGTATATTTGCGCACATAATTTGGGCAGATTTTCCCGAATTACTGCGTTGTCGTCAATC
>DHRK01000007.1:301939-402437 GCA_002410325.1 Syntrophomonas sp. UBA5314 | reverse complement strand
GCAATACGTCCAGTATTACTCGTTCCGACGCCCACGGACGGGCTAGTGCGGCGGTGGCAGGACGCCAAGGAGCCGCCCGCCTTGTACTTCGAAAAAGTCTGCTCCAACTTATATACGCAATATACGGAACGTTGTACTCGCCCCAGGAGTTCTTTTGAAGGGACTGCTACTTCCACAATTCATTCCCGCAGCCCTTTACATTTCCCACCATATGGAAATAAAATATAAATATGGGAAAGAGACGGCCGGCTGTTTAAAGCCGCCCCATGCACAATCCGCCCCCTGCGGCAATTGAAAAGAAAGCCTAAGAGTGCCATAATTTGAGATACAAAAAATCTCTCAATCTGATTTAGGGAGAAATGATATGGCGATAGACGGTAGCACGGAACTTTTGGGATTGATAGGTAATCCCGTGGCACACAGCTATTCCCCCTTGTTGCACAACTCGGTTCTACAGTACTTGAAAATAAACGCGGTATACGTTCCTATCAAAGTCGCGCCCGAAGAACTGGCCCGGGCTGTGCAGGGTATAAAGGCCCTGGGTTTCAAAGGGGTGAATGTAACCATCCCCTATAAGGAGGCTGTGCTGCCTTATCTCGATGCCCTGGAAGGAGACGCCGCCCGGTGCCGTTCGGTAAATGTTATAGAAAACCGGGCGGGACGATTGATCGGGCACAATACAGACGGACCGGGATTCCTGACCGCCCTTCGCGAAGCGGGTTTTCCCGGTTCAGGTAAAGCCGTGTTTATCGGGGCCGGAGGAGCAGCCCGTTCGCTGGCTTTCACCCTGGGGGCTTCGGGCTTCAGCGAGGTGTATCTGCTGGATCCCGACCTGCAACGGGCTGAGAAGCTGGCTGACGAGGTTAAATCGCAGATCCCGGGCGAGTGCCGGGCTGCCCTTATGAACCCGGCCAACTTTCGGGATGCCACCCGGGAAGCCTCTCTCATTGTCAACTGTTCTCCGGTGGGGATGCATCCCTTAATCGACCAAAGTCCGGTTGAAGACCTGTCAATCCTGGACGAGAATCTTGCATTATACGATATAATATATAATCCGGTTTTAACCCGCTTTTTGCGTCTGGGTCAGAGCCGCGGTTTGAAAGTATTAAACGGGCTTCCCATGTTTGTTCATCAGGCCGCCTTAACCTTGGAGATCCTTCTCGGGGTAAGCCCGCCCATCGACTATATGAAAGCAATACTGGCCAATGAAGTCGGGTGAGAAAGGGTTTACCCTTTTAGAAGTGCTGATCGTCATGGCCATACTGGGGCTGCTCAGCATGGCGGTAATGCCCCAGATGCTGCCCGTCCTGGACAAAATACGCCTGCAATCCGATGCCCGGGATGTAGCCCAGGCTTTGCGCATGGCCAGACAGCAGGCCATAAGCACCGGCCAGCCGGCCGCAGTTTATATTTATCCCTATGCTTCCCTTTACCGGGTTCAGGATGGAAAGAATCTAAATTTCCGGAAAGGGGTTCAATGCGTGGACACCACCTTTGCCCCAGCCTATTCCGGTGGGCCGCCGGCCTGCACCTTCCACCCCGGCGGAGCGCCGCTGCCCCGGGCGGGAACCGTGGTCCTGGCCAACCAGCGGGGGGAAAAGGCCTACATCATTGTCAATCCGGTAGTGGGCCGGGTGCGAGTATCGAACAGCCCGCCGTCTGGCTGGACCGATTGAAATGCTTACAGCTATTCTTAAACCGATATTATGGGAGTGATGCCTATGCTGCGCTTTACTACTGCAGGCGAATCTCACGGACCCGGCCTGCTCGTGATTATCGAAGGCCTTCCGGCCGGTCTGTTTATTGATCAGGATTTTATAAACCAGGAACTGGGAAGGCGGCAGCAGGGATATGGCCGGGGAGGCCGTATGAAAATAGAATCAGACCGGGTGGAGGTCCTGTCGGGGGTCAGAAACAACCGCGCTTTGGGCAGCCCCGTCTCCTTTTTAATAAGAAATAAAGACCATGCCAACTGGCGGGATATAATGGGCAGCGGAGCATGCTCCCAATTGGAGGAAAAGGCGGTTTTCCGTCCCCGGCCCGGCCATGCCGACTTGACCGGGGCCATGAAATACGGTCATCACGATATGCGCAATATCCTGGAAAGGGCCAGCGCCAGGGAGACTACGGTGCGGGTAGCCGCCGGAGCCGTTTTTAAACAGCTTTTGGGCAACTTCTCGATGGATATTTACAGTCAGGTGCTGGCCATCGGAGAAGTATCAAGCCCCGGCGCCAGAGTCGAGCGGGCCGGCCTTAGAGAGCTCAGGCGGGTGGTTGAAAACTCGCCGGTGCGCTGCGCCGATCCCTCCAGTGAGAAGTTGATGATCGAGGCTATCGACTGCGCCCGGGCTTCGGGAGAATCGCTGGGCGGCAGTTTTGAAGTGGGAGTCATCGGAGTCCCGCCCGGTCTGGGCAGCCATACTTCCTGGGAGCAGCGCCTGGACAGCCGGCTGGCCGCCGCCCTGATGGGCATTCAAGCCATAAAAGCGGTAGAGATAGGTGAAGGGGTAGCCAATTCAGCCGCCCCCGGCTCATCGGCCCACGATCAGATCTACTTCAGTGAAGAACGGGGCGTTTACAGATTAACCAATAATGCCGGGGGAATCGAAGGCGGTATGAGCAATGGCGAAGTGGTATGGGCCAGGGCTTATATGAAGCCGATCCCCACTTTGATGAAACCCCTGTCCAGCGTCGACACCGTAAATTGGAAGCAAGAGGCGGCGGTGACCGAGCGCTCCGACGTCTGCGCCGTACCGGCCGCCGCCGTGGTTGGCGAGGCCATGTCCGCCTATGTCATAGCCCAGGCTTTTTTAGAGAAATTCGGTAATGACAGTATAGAAGAGATCCGCAGGAACTTTGACGGCTACCGGCAGTATGTGAGAAAGGTATGGAAATGGGAAAAAATATAGTCTTGATCGGTTTCATGGGCACTGGAAAGAGCTCTGTGGGGACCCGTTTAGGCCAGAAACTGCACCGGGAGTTCCTGGATATGGACCGGGAAATAGAACACCTTTTAGGTATGCCGGTGGAGAGGATATTCAGGGTGTATGGGGAAATGCGCTTTCGTTCCGAGGAGCGCCTGCTGGCGGAGAAGCTAGGCAAGCGCCGGAATCTGGTGATCGCGACCGGTGGCGGAGTGGTGCTGGATCCTGAGAATATACAGGCCTTGAAACAGAACGGGCTCGTAGTTTGCCTGCAGGCCAAACCGGAGGATATTCTGGAAAGGGTCAACCGGAAAAAGGGCACCCGGCCTCTCTTAAAAAAGGGGAGCAGCATTGAGGACATCCAAGAAATGCTGAAACAACGGGAGGCCTTTTACAGCACGGCTGACCTGACCATTGATACCAGCGGCAAGGAGCTGGAAGAGATAGTCGCCCTGATAATCAACTATACGGTCCAGGCCGGCAAAAGAGAAGAAGCAGGGAGAGGGTGAGCGCTTTGCGAGAACTCAGGGTGGATCTGGGGGAGCGAAGCTATTCAATACGGATAGGCGCAGGCAGCCTGACCCAGGCCGGCGCAGGCATCTCCGAAGCCAGCCGGGCCAGGCGCTTTCTACTGGTCAGCAACGAGCGGGTGTACGGCCTGTATGGAGAAAAGCTTGTAAAGGCCCTGCAAAGCCAGGGCTATGAGGTGCTGGTCAGCCTGATGCCGGATGGCGAGCAATATAAAAATATGGATGAAGCAATGAAGATCATAGACCGGGCTATCGCCTGGAATTTAGACCGGAGCGGTGGAGCCATTGCCCTGGGAGGCGGCGTGGTTGGAGACCTGGCCGGTCTGGTGGCCTCCCTTGTCCACCGGGGGATTGATTTTATCCAGCTTCCTACAACCCTTCTGGCCCAGGTGGACAGTAGCGTGGGGGGCAAGGTAGCGGTTAATCATCCTCGGGGCAAAAACCTGCTGGGAGCCTTTCATCAGCCGCGACTGGTGCTCATCGATCCCCTCACTTTAAAGACCCTGGAGGAAAGAGAGTACCGGGGAGGACTGGGCGAAGCGGTCAAATACGGCATAGCCTGTGATGCCGGCTTCTTTGGCTATCTGGAGGAGCATGTCGAGCAGGTCAGGGCCCAAGACCCCGAATGTATTGAAGAACTCATCTACCAGGCCTGCCGGATCAAGGCGGAGGTTGTGGAAGAGGATGAACAGGAAGCCAGGCACCGGATGGTTTTGAACCTGGGCCATACCTTCGGCCATTCCCTGGAGATGCTGGGGGAATACCAGGCCTTTCGGCATGGCGAGGCGGTGGCCATGGGCACCATTGCAGCTGCTTTCATGGCCCTGGAAATGGGATATCTGGACCAGGGGCAGTTAAACCGAATTGGCCTGCTGTACCGGGCGCTGGGGCTGGCCACCCGCTTTCCCGGATATGACCCCGAGGAGGTCTACACCGGAATGATGAATGACAAAAAGTCGTCCCATAATCGCCTGAGATTTATCTTGCCCAGGGGAATCGGGGCCTATGTAGTTGTTGAAGCCCCTCCCCGGGAACTGGTTTACCGAGCCATACGACAGGCCCAGAAATACAGCCCTAATTATTGACAGCCGCCGGGAGTTTGTTTATAACTAAATGAAATATATGCCTTGGCGGGAGTGATGGATATGATGCTGAAAGAGGCTCTGAAAATGGCTATAGAGGCTGAAGAAAAAGCCCGGGATCGCTACCGGGATCTGGCCAAACAAGCGGATGACCCGGAAAGCCGCCTGCTTTTTGAACAGCTGGCCCGGGAAGAAGAGAACCATTATAAACGCCTGTCGGATAGATTGAAAGCCATAAAACTACTCGGCTAATAGTGCTGCAATAGGGGGACGGAGATTTTGTTGCATTTGCAATGCAACAAAATCTCCGTCCCCCTATTGCAGCACTAGCTCTGTTTAGTGGGCGCCTTGGGCTTCCATCAGCACGCTGGCAGTGATGATGACCGCGAGGATTAGGCCCAGGCTGATTCCGTAGACTATCAATTTGCCTTTAACGTGGTGGTCGCCCTGGCGGTATTCAGCCACCAGATGGGTGGCCTTAACCGTTGTATAAGAGAAGAGCAGAACCACGATAAACTGCAGCCAGGGAGGGATCATGGCGTAGGCGTTGTGGGCCAGGGCCTTCCACAGGGAATGGCTGTAATAAGCCAGGACGATAAACTCAATGATCCCCGCCGCTACTTGAAAGACCAGACTCTGCTTTTGAACCGTTGTATTGATCTCCATCAGGTCCTTAATTCGTTCCTGGGTTTCGATATTTTCCCGGCTCATCATGATATCAATCCGGCTGCGGACCACGTCGATAGCCGCCCGGTGGTTTTCCCTCGAACTGTTCAGAGTCTCCTGGCTTTTTTGAAGCTGTCGCAAGCGCTCCTGGTATGGCTGCAGAATCGTATTTAAAAGCTCCGGCGGCAGCTGTAAAAAGGGCTGGGTCCGGACATGCTGCACTACCGCTTTGATAAGGTCCTGCATCTTGTTGGAGGCTTCCGACAGGGAGCTGTAATCCCCGGCTAATATTCCATAAGAAGCGGCCAATTCTTGAATCTGGGCTTCCAGTTCCTCGGCTTCTTTTACCGGAGCCTGATCGGAAACGAGCTGGATATGCAGTATATGGGAGAGCTTTTTATCGATCTCCTGGCGCTCTTTGTCGACAATCGAATGGCGGTCCCGGTAAAGGTTGTTGACCATGTTCAAGCGGATTAAGGCCGCTTCCACCAGGGGCAGGCCGGAGGCAAAGAAGTTGGAGGCTTTACCCGGTTCCGGATCACTATAAAGATAATAGGCCTGCCCGCGCGGCCATTTCCAGTCCAGCCGGGCCAGCTGCCCCTGCCTGCTTCCAAAGGGTATCGCATCCCGGTAGGAGCAGAGTTTGCGGGCCAATCCGAGAGAACTGTCAAAAGCATCCGAGGAGTCATGCAATACAGTGACCCGGGCCAAAAGATCGCTGTTAATGCCTGACTGCTTTTCCCAATCCTCCAGCTGTGATCGGCTGGTTTCCCACCCGGTTCCGTCGCTTAGGGCAGTGACCAGAATGATCATATTGCCGTAAAGAAGCCGGTTATGCCATTTTCCCGAATTAAAAACCGTTGTACCGGGAGCAAAGCCGTTGCCGGTCAGGATTTCATTAAACTGTTCAACCCTGGACAGATCGTCTTCTAGAAAATAATAATAGCGCAAGAGGGAATAGGGCATTTCACTTCCTCCTCAGGCAAATTTATAAAACTAGAATCAACATAGCAAAACTGAAAGGCAATGTCCACCGGTTGGACGATTTTTAAGCATTGATTCCGGTAATTGGGGTAAAATTCGACGCCGTATTCGGTTAAGTGCGGGCCGCTATTTGACGATAACATGTATAGAGAAAAGGTGCTTGGGCCTGACTCGTCGGTGGCATAGAGACCTGATTCTATACACCGGAGCAGGCGGGCCGTTATTCAAGGAGAGGGAGCATGTCAGCGCAAAAGAAAATGACCGGGGAAACCCTGGTTCAGATGGGGATAATAAGCCAGGATCAGCTGGATGCAGCTTTGAGCGAACAGAGCCGTACCCGTGAAAAACTGGGCCGTATTTTGGTGCAAAGGGGTATTCTGACTGAGCAGCAATTGATAGAAGCTCTGGAATTTTTGATGGGTATACCCCATATTAAAATGAGCAATGTGGAGATCGACTCCGAACTGTTGAAAATGGTGCCCATCAACCTGATCCGGATGCACCGCGTTTTGCCGGTTTCCCGGCGCAAAAACACCATGACCCTGGCCATGTCCGACCCGCAAAATCAAAAGGCTATCGACGATATTCAGATGGCCACCGGCCTCAACATTATACCGGTTTTAGCCGGGGAAAACGACCTGGATGTGGCTATCCGGCAAAACCTGGCTTTTCAGATGGACCCCAACATAGAAAAAATCCTGGGGGAACTGCATACCGAGCAAAAAATCCTGCCGAAAAAGGAAGCTGCGCCTATCAAGGTAGTGGATGACGCGCCCATGATCCGCATGGTCAATTCCATGCTGGTTCAGGCCATTCAGGGCCGCGCCAGTGATATACACATCGAGCCCCAGGAAAGAGAAACCCGGGTGCGGTTTCGCATCGACGGGGAATTGTATCAGGTCCTGACCATTCCCCAGCAAAATCACGCGGCTCTGGTCTCCCGCATCAAAATAATGGGCGGCATGGACATTGCGGAAAAACGCCTGCCCCAGGACGGCCGTTTTCGCTTCGAGGTTGACATGCGGGAGGTTGACTTCCGCCTTTCCACCCTCCCCACCACTTACGGGGAAAAGGTGGTTATGCGTATTTTGGACCAGTCCTACGCCCTGACCCGGATTGAGCAGTTGGGACTCTCCTCCCGGAATAAGGAATATTTGCTGCATTTGGCCCGGCGCCCCTACGGGATGATACTGCTGACCGGTCCCACCGGATCCGGTAAAACCACTACCCTCTATTCAGTCCTGAACGAAGTCAACTCTATGGACAAGAACATCATTACCCTGGAAGACCCGGTGGAATACACCCTGGCGGGAATCAACCAGGTGCAGACCAATCCCCGGGCCGGCTTGACCTTTGCCAGTGGCCTGCGCTCCTGCCTGCGCCAGGACCCGGACGTCATCATGGTGGGTGAAATAAGAGACCGGGAAACGGCTGAACTGGCTGTCCAAGCCTCTCTGACCGGTCACCTGGTGTTTTCCACCCTGCATACCAACAGCGCGGCCGGTTCCCTGGCCAGACTCAATGACATGGGCATTGAAGACTTCCTGATTGGTTCTTCCCTAGCCGGGGTGATTGGACAACGGCTTATCCGCAGGCTATGCACCAACTGCCGCGAATCCTACACCCTGGATGAAGAGACCGCCCATCGCCTGGGAATGCCCGAGCAGGCCGGCCAGCAGTACTATAGAGCGACCGGCTGCAACATGTGCCGGAATATGGGTTACCAGGGGCGCATGGGCATCCATGAAGTTTTGATGATAAGCAATACGGTGCGCCAGTATATAAATCGGGGCGAGCATAACGAAAGAGTTATCGAACAAGCAGCCAGCCAGGAAGGCTTTATTTCCATCAAGGAGGATGGTATAGCGAAAGCAAGGCAGGGCCTCACCACCCTGGAAGAGGTGATGAAGGCCGTGCTGTTGGGGGGATAGAATTGGCTAAATTGAGCATGCTGGAAGTGATGCAGCAGGCGGTGGCAATGAATGCCTCCGATGTGCACATTACCGTAAACCGACCGCCCATGCTGCGGGTCTACGGCAGGCTGCAGCCCTGTCCGGGAGCCGACGTGTTGAGCAAGGATGACGCCACCCAGCTGGCCGAGCAGATAATACCCGGTGATAAAATTCGGGAAGAACTAAAGAAGTGGGGACAGAGCGATTTCTCTCATGCCCTGAGCGGTCTGGGCCGCTTCCGGGCCAACATATACATGCAGCGCGGAACCTGGGCGATAGCCATCCGCTTGATAACCGAAGCGATTCCGGATCTTGACAGCCTGGGTTTGCCGCCGATCGTCAAGGAATTGGCTTTGAAGGAACAGGGTATGGTCCTGGTCACCGGAGTGACCGGCAGCGGAAAATCGACCACCCAGGCGGCCATGATAAACCTGATCAACCAGAAGCGCGGCTGCAACATAATAACCCTGGAGGATCCCATCGAATATCTGCACAAACATGGCAATTGCATCATTAACCAGCGGGAGATAGGCAGTGATACACCCAGTTTTCCCCTGGCCCTGCGGGCCGCCTTGAGGCAGGACCCGGATGTGATACTGATAGGTGAAATGCGCGACCTGGAGACAATTGCTACGGCCCTGACCGCGGCTGAAACCGGCCACCTGGTTTTGGCCACGCTGCATTCGGCCAATGCTACCCAGTCCATCGAACGGATCGTTGACGTGTTTCCTCCCCACCAGCAGGATCATGTAACCTTCCAATTATCCAACTGCATTGAAGGCATAATCAGCCAGCAGCTTATTCCCCGGGCCGACCAAAAGGGTATGGCTTTGGCCACCGAGGTTTTGATAGCCACTCCGGCCATCCGCAATCTGATACGGGAAAACAAAACCCACCAGATCTATTCAGCCATTCAAACCGGAGCCCAGTACGGCATGGGAACCATGGATAAATCACTTGAGGACTTGTATAGGAAAGGCCTTATTTCATCGGAGGAAGTTAAAAAACGCTCGGTTGATATTGATAGATATATTCGTTAGGTGAAAAGCAGGCATTTGCATATAAGGAGAGGGGATAAAAGGTGAAATACGCCTACAATGTCCGGACCAGGCAGGGTAAACACCTATCCGGGGTTCTGGAAGCGGAGAACCGGGAAGCGGTCATCCAGAGCCTGCTGGCTCAAAATTATTCGGTTCTGTCGTTGAAAGAGGCTACCACTTCGAGCAAGGAGATCAATCTCTCATTTGGCGGGGTCAAGACCAAGGACCTGGTTTTAATTACCCGGCAGCTGGCTACCATGATTGCGGCCGGGCTGTCGATTATAAGGTGCTTCAATATTTTGGAGCTTCAGGCCAGCAACGCCAAGTTGAAGGCCGCCCTGCGAGAAATAAAACAGGACATTTCTGAAGGCTTGCCTCTCTGGCAGGCTCTGTCCAAACATCCCCGCATTTTCTCCAATGTATATGTCAGTATGGTAAAAGCAGGGGAACTGGGGGGCATGCTGGACGAAGTATTAGAAAGGCTGTGCCTGCATCTGGAGCGGGAGCAGGAGATCAACGCCAAGATCAAGTCGGCTTCGATTTATCCGGCGATCATCAGCATCTTTGCCATTATTATGATGATGGGAATTATGATATTTGTAATGCCCATGTTTGTAGACATGTTTAACTCGTATGGTGCCGAGCTGCCGGGTCCCACCCGGATGCTGATCAAGATCAGCGATTTTCTGCGGGGCTACTGGATGTTCTGGCTGCCCACAGTAGTTATTATAATATACGCCTTAAAGAAGTCGGGCAAAACCGAAGGCGGGCGGGAATTCTGGGATAAATTTTATCTCAAGCTGCCGGTGGTGGGCAAGACCATCGGACAGATCGGGGTGGCCCGCTTTGCCCGGACCATGGGCACCCTGGTTAGAGCCGGCATACCCATCCTTCAGGCCCTGGAAGTGATGGAAGAAGTGGCCGGCAATGTGGTCATGCAAAAGGCTATTCACAGCGCCCGGGTCAGCATTACCGAAGGGGATTCCATCGCCGAGCCCCTGGCGGCCACCGGAGTATTTGAACCCATGGTGACCCAGATGATAGCGGTGGGGGAGGAAACCGGAGCCCTGGATGACATGCTGGTCCGGATGTCCGATTACTTTGAACGGGAAGTCATGCATATGGTTGATGCCCTGATGTCCGTGTTGGAGCCACTCTTGATTATTTTTGTAGCTCTGATGGTGGGGGCCATTGTGGTTGCCACTCTACTGCCGGTCTTTGACATCGTAAGTACGGTTGGGTAATGAAAAAAATGTTAAATTGTTATAAACATTGGAATGTAATCTTTCGATAACTAAGCTAAAGACAATCAAGAGGGGGGATCAGTCTCTTTAATCCGATAGATATATATGATTAGGAGGTAATGATAATGCTCATGAAGTTCAATGCCCTGTTTAAAAAGGTGCGCGATCAAAAAGGATTTACCCTGGTGGAACTCCTGGTAGTAATGGCCATCCTGGCTGTTCTAGCCGCCCTGGCTGTGCCCAAATTCGGTCAGATGCTGAAAGATTCGAAATACAATGCTCACAACGAGAATGTGGCGATGATTTATAAAGCCGCAGAGATGTATATCGCTTCGCACGGAAGTCCTACGGAAGATGTTACAATGGCGGACCTAAAAAATGCTGGTTT
This sequence comes from Syntrophomonas sp. UBA5314, assembly GCA_002410325.1. Classification (GTDB taxonomy): domain Bacteria; phylum Bacillota; class Syntrophomonadia; order Syntrophomonadales; family Syntrophomonadaceae; genus UBA5314. Next base: position 391,627 of record DHRK01000007.1, on the reverse strand, counting down.
TCTCTCAAGTGATAATATTGAAGTACCCTATGATACGACCAAGACGTATGGATGTACTATTACAAAAGGCACTGGAGCTATTTCAGTAACACCAGGAAAAGCTACCAAAGATGACGCGGATGGAGACTGGGACGAAACTGAGAGTTATCCTGTTGTTGCAACTACTCCGCCAGCAGGTCCCTAAATTTTGAAATGAATAGTATGCTGGAGATTAGTTTTGCCGTTGTTGGACTTATAATAGGCTCGTTTACAAATGTACTTATCCACCGGCTTCCCCAAGGGGAGTCGGTGGTCTGGCCGGGCAGCCACTGTCCATCATGTAAACATAAACTCAGGACCATGGATCTGGTTCCGGTCCTGAGTTTTCTGTTTTTAAAGGGGCGCTGCCGCTACTGCCGGGCTCCGATTTCTCGCCAATATCCCCTGGTGGAAATATTGAGTGCAGCGGGCTACTGGCTGGTATATCGATATTATGGATTATCTATTGAGAGTCTGGCCGGCTGCGTTTTAGTGACCATATTACTGTGCGCGGCTTTTACCGACTTGCAGACCGGGCTGATACCAGATCGTTTGACCTATCCGGGCATCCTCGCCGGTCTGGCCTTGGCCTGGTTCACTATTGGCTTACAAAGCGCTTTGCTGGGATCATTGGGTTTTGCCGTTCTTTTTTTTGTAATAGCCGTGGCTTCCCGAGGTGGCATGGGCGGGGGAGACATAAAACTGGCCGGGGTGATAGGGGCCTTCATTGGCTGGCAGGGGGCCTTGGTGACATTTGTTCTGGCCTCTCTGCTGGGCGGCCTAGCGGCCGGCTACCTGCTGGCTCGTGGCCAAGCAGACCGCAAGAGCGCTATTCGTTTCGGCCCTTACCTGGCCCTGGGCGCTTTTATAACCCTTATATGGGGGAAGCAGATAGTAGCCTTTTATTTGAGTACTCTGTAATCTTCGAAACATATCTGTAATTACAATAAAGGGAAAACCGGTTGATGGCTTTCCCTTAAATGATCCGGTCGTACGCTTTTTAATCTGAAGCTTTGGTGACCTGAGTGCTTATTTCTTTCCATTCTCCCACCTGCCAGCCGGTATTGGTGGGTTCTATATAATGGGGGGGGGAAGTGTAGAGCATGCGCGGGTCATGGGTATAGTCTTTGTCGTAGCCTGATTTATTTACCCTTCCAACCACGCCCCGGTTGCGTTGAGCGATGGAACCGACCAGAGTGATTTTCCCCTTTTCCGGGCCAAGGTCCCACTCTTCGTAACCGTAACTGCCTTTGGTGGTAAATAGGGCGCCGTGAATCAGAATGTCATATGGCGCCGAGTCCGGACCGGAGTTCTTGGTCGGGAAGGTCTCGATTCCATTGGCATTGGTTCCATTGGTCCAGCCGCCGTATGCGCCATAATACAGCGTATCGCTGCGTGGCGGCTTTTCCGTGATTTTCTCTTTTTGAGTAATCTGGGCCGGCCAGGAATAATGCAGGATAAATATGTTGTTGTCGGCTACCAGGCCCAGCATGTCGTCGCGATTGCTGCCGGTTACCTCGGTATGGTCCCATACTCCTCCTATCTTTACCGGTTTGAAATCGGTTGAACTGCTCCGGTAACGCACCCCTCCGGTTTTGGTGAAAGATTTAAAAACGGTTGAGTCCCCGTTCTTCCAGGGATTTCTCCAGTCGGTCGGGTCATAGGCGGTGATGAATATATCGTTGCTGCAGCCAATAGTCAACTGACCCTCCATCTGCCCGGAGATGAAGACATTGCCCAGGGTGGGATCGCATTTACTGGTAGCGTTGGTATAATCGGGGTTTGTGCCGCCGTTTACGTAGATAACTCCGTTGGACGGATAAGAAAGGCTGCGGTAGGCAGAACGAATTTCACTAAAAGAAGTGAAGCTCGGCTTACCGTCGCGGGCTGCCTTACTGGGAAAATAGAAGTTGCCTTTGTCCTGGTAAAGGTCAGCGTTGGTGGTCTTTTCGAATTGATAAAGGTGGCCGTTATATTCCCATGTGTCAATGGTTTGGTTGCCGATGATTTCCGTGGACACCCAGCGGCGCACATCATAGCCATCGTCGTGGAGCATGATACAGGTGCGTCCATTATAGTAATGCCCGAGTCCTCCGATCCGGGCTGCTTTCATCAACACGCTGTTGCTGCTGGGCCAGTTGAGGGGAGTGGTTTTGGCCTGACCGGCTTTAAAAATGGATTTGTCCTTGGCTTTAGAGCTGGGGTTGATGGCTACGCCGTAGGTCACCGGCCCGTAGAAAACAGGGCCAGGGCTGCCATCGATATACAGGGTTCCGTTGGTGTGCAGCGGCCCATAACACTTTTCCCCCGAAGTCCAAACGATTTTTTCTCCTTCTGAAGTGAGATCGCTGTCGGTAATCATGCAATACTGGGCGAAGGAACGCTTAACCAGGCCAACCTGCAGGGTGCGCTTTTTATCCGGTTCTCTATTTGTCCAGCCGGTGCTTCTGATGGTTACCCGGTTGGATACCGGCACGTAAGTGGAATCCAGCAGCTCCTTGGGAATCTCGATTTCCACAAGATAGTTGTCTTCATTGGGCTGGGCGATGGGCTGGTATACCGATTTTGCATTGTTGTCCAGCGTTTTGATAAAGCGGCTGCTATCCAGGTAAAAAGTGGAATCTTGGTTCAATTCCCAAAGGTATTTATTATAGCCCAGTTCCGCATGTTTGAGCGCATCTTCCCGGTTGAGGAAGCCGAAGACCTGCAGGGTTTGGTTGTCGGACAGGCGCAGGGCTCCCATGAGCAGCAGGGCGCCAACCGCCATGACTGCTAAAACCAGAACCAGCGTATTGCCTTTTTCATTAGATGCTTGAAACATGGTGAACCTCCCCAATAATCTCCCCCTGGCTCAACAGCGGTTTTAGCCTCCAGTGCCTAATTGCTGGCTGCGCGACATGAAGCTGGTTTGGATCTTGAAATTGGTGTATTGGGGGCGGCTGTTCTTCTTGTCGCTTAAAGTAGCAAGCACTTCTATCAGGCGGCGGTCATCGTCAACATCCGCGGTGCGATCATAGAAGATGGCCGGACTGTCAAGCCCTTCCAGCAGGATCTGCCAATTCGCAATGTTCCCGTATTGCGGGTTTTCGCCGCTGCCCGGGTCGTTGGTTTCCGCCACCCCGCGCTTGAGCCTTAAAGTTTCGCCGTTCTCAATGGAACCCTCGACCAGGTATTCAATACGCCGGTAGGTATTTCTGCTTTCATCGTAATGATAGATATCCAGACGGTGATTCTTTACCTCAACTTTATTCTTTTTCTCAACCACTACTACCACCGCTTTCGTGTTTTTATTGGGATTCTGGGCCAGGCGAATGTCCCGGCCCAGTTGGCTTAAAAAGATGTTGGCATCGGCCGTAACGTTGGCATTGGCTTCTGTTCTGGTCCAGTCGCCCATTATGCCGTGCAATAATTCATAGATGGCCAGCCCTACAAAAACAGTGATAGCCAGGGCGACCAGCAGTTCCACCAGGGTTAGTCCGGCCTGATTATTCAACCTGTTATATCGGCTATGCTTGGGTGGCAAATAATCCATTTTTTTCTCCATTCCGGCCCTGTTAGCGAGTGACATTGAAAACCAGACTCTGTCCGGGTTTATTGCATTGTATATCATTTTTGCTATAGACACATTCCAGGCTTACCCAATCAATCTGGTAATAGGACATCAGCAGGCTGGCATCGAAGCGAAGCCGGAAGTTGTTGGTCATATACTTTGCTCCCAGGCCAACTTTTTGGCGGCTGATGCCGTTATCGCAGGTGGTCAAAATGCACTCCCAGGTGCCGCTGCTGCCATTAGGGGCTGCTGGTCCGTCCGGGCTGATATAAACCAATCCGGGTGGCTCGCTGCCTCCTTGAGACAGATTTTGCTGCCAGCTCAGGCTACCGGTCAGGGCAAAGCCCGATTGAGGATAATAACTCGAAAAATCGAATAGGGGCAGGGGTGAAAGCAATTGGTTTTCCTCTTCGGGATAATATAAAGCATCAGGAGGATAGTTGCTCGTTGAAGCATACCAACTGCTGCCATTGTGCATCCATATATTCTGGGTCTCTGATGACGGTTCCCCCCAGCGGGTGTAGTCCCCAGTTCCTTTGGAAAAGTCCTGTTCATATACCTTCAGGTTCAGTATGGCGGCGTACTGGCCCTGCCAGCCGTTGACGCCGTCGCTGCCCACCGGCCAAAGACCGGCGAATGTGACGCTGGATTGTCCGGGGGCGATTTCCCGGGTGTAATCATAGCCTTCGATCTCGGTTCGGATGGGATGATCCAATGTGACCTGCCCTCCGGCATGCTGGCCGGTAAAGTTCAGGGTGATACTGAAAGGATTCTCCACTTCAATGGTGATCTTTTGGGTAAACCACTGGGTGGCGGGCACGATGTTCGGTTTATCCGGGTCGGGCAGCATGATAAGAGTCGGGGTTTCCATCACTGTGACCCTATAGTCTTCCGTTTCCTCGGTAAATTCAAGCGGCTGAATTGCCTTCCCTTTGTCATCAGTGGACAGAGTGTAACTTGCGCCTCCAGCTACCGGGGTAAGGGTAACCCGGGCCCCCTGTACCGGGCTCTTGTCCCAGCCGCGCAGCACCGTTACTTCGATACCGGCGAAGGGATCCTCGCCCCCTTCCCGGGTGATAAAGCTGCGATAGTCGGCGAATTGGGTAACCGTTCCGGAAAACGCCCCTGGAGCCGATACCGTGACTTGAATGGTCTTGTAGTCAAAGGGCATGGGATCATTCCCCGATTCATCATCGTCAGCGGGATCGTTTTTCCATTCTATATCGGTTTCCACGGTGAAAGTGATGCCGTTCATGGTTTCCTGGCTGACGGTATAACCGGTTGGCCGTTTTGAATAGTTTTCGCCAGTTGTGGCCGAAATTTCCCTTTCTATAACCGCCGCCGCAATTTGAGCGGCGCTGATTCGGGCCTTATTGTCGCGCATGTTCTTGGCGATCATGATGGACAGGGGAACGAAGACGCTGACAAGCAGCCCCAGGATAACCAGGGACACGAGAACTTCTATCAGGGTCATGCCCCGTTCATTTTTTAAAGGCCGCTTTTGCTCCAACATGGGTGTAACATCCTCGCCAGCCCGGGAAAAACCGAGCTTTAATCAGAAAAACTCTATGGGTATTATCGATGGTCAATTCGTATAACTTTAAAAAAATGGTCTAAAAAAGAAGAAAGAAAAATAATTAACAATTATAGAAAAAGGAGGAAAATACTAAAACGAGGTAGAAATTACTTTAATTATAATGAACCGGATCAAACAAGTCTTTAAAAAACCTCGAATACGCGGGCAAGCTCTGGTTGAGGTGCTGCTTGCCATGTCCATTCTTGTCACATCATTTATTGGGCTTTTAGGCGTGCATGTACAGTCAAGCGAATGGGTGGCCGAATCCCGCGCTTTAACCAGAGCGGGTGCTGTTTCGTATTCCCTGTTGGAGGCCTTGCGCAGCGGGAGCCTGCCCATGGATGGGGAACTGTTGGAGAAGAATGAGTGGGTTGACCTGAAGGAAGCCGGGGGGAATTTCCCTTTGACTATAATGAGGGGCCAAAATGTTTATATCAAATTGCAGCGGGCGGAAGAAGGGCTTTACCAAGCGGGGGTCAGGGTGGAATGGCAGCGGCGGGGCAGTAAAAACAGGGTGGAACTTCATACTAAAATACGGGAAGCGGCGCTTAAAGGAAGGCCTGGACCACCGGGGGGCGGCTCTGATTGAATTGTTGACGGCGCTTCCCCTGGCTATGCTGGTCCTTCTGGCGGCCTTTTCAATATTTGGCATGATGCTGAATGGATTTGACAGGATTTTTCAGCAATCTGATCAGCAGTTCTATGCCCGGGTGTTGTTGGAACAGATTTCCCGCGATGTCAAGGAGAGCAGTTCAGCAGAAGTGCTAAACGAGGGACAGGTGCTCTCCCTGAAAGATGGAGAGGGTAGAAGTGTCCGCTATTATCTCAACCGGGGGCAGGTGGTCAGGAGTAGCGGGGGAAACAGCATTCCGATTACCGAAAACACTGACCAGGTTACATTTAGTGATTTAAGCGGCGATACCATTCGGGTTGATGTCGAATTCAAACAGAGTCAAACCGAGCTCTTTATCAGCAGCATATGCACCCGTAAGCATTGAATATGAGTACAGTGGCATCCGGGGAGGCGTGGCGGGCTTGGAGAAAAACGATCAAGAGGGCTATGTTTTAGTTTTCGTGATGATTCTCTTTTTTATCATGGCCGTAATCTGCACCGCTTCATTGAATACCGCTTTCCTGGAAAGAAAACAGAGCCAGTATGATTTTGATGTCAAACAGGCGGAACAGGCTGCGGAGGCAGGAGTCGCCTGGACCCAGGAAGCAATCTATGCCTGCCTGGTCGCTCACCGCCAGGAAGAGGCGCTGCCCCCAACCGCTGTGGCGTCATGCGGCCCGGTGCCGCTGGGACCAAATGGCTCCGCTTCGTATTCAGTAGAGGAGCCTGGCGCGGTGCTGGAAGCTGAGGAAGAAAGCTCCTGTATTTATAAATTTATTTGCCTGGGGAAGGGTATGGGCAGTCAATATCGAACTGTAATAAAATGTGAGTTTAATTACATTAATCGATATGAAATCGATCGTTACGGCAAAAAAGTGTTTAAAGACCGGCAATTCGAGGATTCAGGCGAGGTAGTAAGCTTCCAGGTGCTTTATTATTGAGCGGTTTATTGCTATAATTACCGACTTAGGTCGGGTTATTGTCTTGCTTTAAGGCGGTCATTTCAAATATTAACCTTATCTGACTACAGCTTATTATTACAATATTTGATATAATTACCCAGACCACTAATCCACAGGGATTATACTACCGGCAGATTAGGGGGACGGAAGTGTTCAATAGACGCAAAGCGGCGCCTGGTATAGGCTTGGCGGTAGGTGTTACACAAGCTACAATAGCCCGGGTTAAACATAGCAAGGGAAAGCTGCAGGTAGCAGGCTTTGGCAGTATACCCGTCCCTGCCGGCACCGCTGATGCCGGGCTCATAAGCGATCCGGCAAAATTGGGACAGGCTTTGGGAGAACTGGTGGGGCGGATGAACCTGAAGGGAAAGCAAGTCGTTTCCTCGCTCGGCGGGCCGCAGGTATTTATCCGCAACATAGTCCTACCCCGCATGAAAATAAACGAATTGAAGGAAGCGGCCATATTTGAGGCCACTACTTTTTTGCCCATTCCGGTGGAAGAGGCGGCCATAGATGTATACCCGGTGCGCCACTTCGAAGATGAGGACGGCAAACAAACCGAACTGTTTTTCGTGGCGGTCCGCCGCCCGCAGGTGGAGAATCTGCGGGTTGCCTGTGAAGTAGCGGGTTTGGACCTGGTCGCGGTTGAGTTGGATCCCATTGCCCTGCACCGGGCTATGGGGGGCGCGGATGGGGATGGGCCGCAGGCTTATCTATATATGGGTAACACCCGCTCTTTCATATGTGTAATGAAAAATGGAGCCCTTATTTTCCAGCGCTATTTTTCCTCCGGCACTTCTGCCATCAGCCAGGCCCTGGATCCCGAACAGGATCCCCATCAGGTTTTGTTTGAGGTTGATATGGAAAGCAGCCACCAGTATCTGGTGCGCGATTTGATTACCCAGGCGTCGCGCTCTCTGGAGTACTTCCGCGTGCAGTTTAACGACGAATTGCAAACCCCTCTGGTGTTGTGCGGAACCGGCGCCCGGATCAGAGGACTGGATAAGACCTTGAGTGAAACCTTGGATCACAATGTGGTTACCGGGGACGTATCAGCCCGTTTGCTGTTTTCATCCAAGCTGCCGGAAAGCGAACGACAGGACCTGAACTATGACTACCTTATTTCACTGGGACTGGCCGCCAGGGAGGTTATCTAGTGAAGCCCGGCAATACTGTTTACATCAACCTGATTGAGAGGGACACTTCGCGGGAGAAAGCCAGAGCGGCTCTGGCTTTCTGCATCCTGATATATGTGGCTTTTTTTGCGACTCTGGCGGGATTCTATTATAACGCTCTGCTCGATTACGGTTCCGCCAAGCGACTAAACGCCCAGCTGCAGAGTAAAGCCCAGGCCCTGCAAAAAGAGGGCACTGTACCGGTGGACCAAAAGCTGCTCCCCTCCGATCTGACTAAAAAAGAAACTTCGGTAAAACAGGTGGAGGCGAAAAAGGATTCCTATGTGGATGTCCTGGGCGAGATCGAAAACGCCATGCCCGCCCAAATGCTGATGACCGACATAACTTTTGAGGAAAAAAAGATCACCCTCAAGGGCTATACCGATGAATACACAGGGGTTGCCGAGCTTTTAGCCGGCCTACGCAAGAGTCCGGTGTTTAAAAACGTGGCTCTGGCTTCTTCTAAACTCGATGAAAAAAGCCAGGAAATTGAGTTCTCTATCAGTATGGAATGGAAAGCGGGGAGAAGATGAGGCTTTCAAAGAGAGAGATGGTTTTGCTCACCATCCTGCTGATCGCAGCGTCTATTTACATATACTACAACTATATCTATATGCCGGTGGTCCATAATGCCGCCGCCGTAAACGTGGAGAACGAAAAGCTCCAGGCCAACCTGCACGAGTTGGAAAAACTGAAGCAGAACCAGCAAAAACCGGCCCTGGTGGCGCAAAAGCTCAAAACCGACTACCAGGCCCTGTTGAACAAGGTGCCGGAAGATCCTTACGTGCCGGAGATGATCGTGTATCTGGCCGACGCGGCCAGGCAGAGCCGGGTGGAATTGAAGAAGATCGATTATAAATATGATGAAAAGTCCTCCGTCAATACAACTCCTGCAACTGACGACGGACAGGATAAAAAAACCGCCAACACGGCGGCTGTTAACTCTTCCCAGCTAGAAGTTGAAGCAACCGGAACCTACTATGACATCCTTACCTTTATGCTCACGGTGGAAAATGCGCCCCGCACCTTTGTGTTGACCGGTTTGGATATGAGCTCAGGAAAAATAAAATCCATGGAGGTAACCACCACAACTGTTGAAACACCAGCTGAAGGAGACGCTAAGACTACTTCATCCACATCGTCGGTTGATATGACTCAGGTACTGGTTGGCTCAGCCGCCTACGATGGGAACAGCATCCTGCTGAGGTTGAAATTCCAGAGCTTCTTCGATCAGGTTACCGCCGACCATATGAAAGGCGTTGATGAACCGGTAGTTCCCAGTATTGAAGGCAAAAATCCCTTCAGTTAATGAGTTAGGGGACGGTTCTTCGACTCATTTGAATAGCTTTTCTAAATTCCTTAATTCACAGCTAATAACAGCAAAACTTGTGAGGGCCGGAAGGATTATCCCTTTGGCTCTTTCAGCCTATTTGCGTTCAAAATAGAGGAAATCAAATACATTACAGCGAAAAAATCCTTTTCAGGTAATTTAACCGGGCTTGGAGAGACTGATAATAGCAGTCAATTGACATATTGGGGGAAAAACCATGCTTGACCGGAAACTGTTGACCCGGATTTTGGAAGAGGCTTTGCGCTATGGCGGAGACTGGGCGGAAGTCTATGTGGAGGAAAAGCGGAACAGCAGCGTGTTCTGCGAGGACAGCCGCATAGAGAAGATCAATCAGGGATTTGAACAAGGAGTCGGCATCCGCGTGGTGAAGGGTGAAAGAACCGCCTATGTATCGAGCAACCAGCTGGACGAAAGCGACCTGCTGCAAGCCGCCCGCTTGGCCGGGCAGAGTGTGAAAGGAAGCGGGGACCGGGAGAAGAGCATTCAGTTACACCAGGCTGCCGGGCACAATACCGCCGATTATTCCCGGCCGGCGGAAGCCATAAATATTGATAAAAAAGTGGAGCTGGTCATGTCGGCTGACCGGGCCGCGCGGGGGTGCGGAGCCCCAATCCGGCAGGTCAGCATCGGCCTGGCCGATCTGAGCAAATCGGTGCAGATAGCCAACAGCTGGGGAGAGGTTGTTGAGGAACTGGTCAACCGGGTTAGATGGAGTATAAACGCTATAGCCGCCCGGGATTCGTTAATTCAAACCGGTTCCGCTTCCAGCGGCGGCACCTGCGGTTGGGAGCTGCTCAATAAAGCTTCCCTGACCGGGCAGGCTGCCCAGGCGGCCGGGCTGGCTTTGAGAATGCTGGATGCCGAACCGGCTCCGGCCGGCCGTATGCCGGTGGTTATGGCTGCGGAAGCGGGAGGAACCATGGTCCATGAGGCCTGCGGACACGGCCTGGAAGCGGATCTGGTGCAAAAGGGGCTGTCGGTTTACTCCAAAAAAGGAGCGCTGGTAGCCGCCCCCGGGGTTAGCGTGGTTGACGACCCCACCCTGGAGGGACGCTATGGCAGCTATAGATTTGACGATGAGGGCTCACCGGCCCGCCCCACCTATTTGATTAAGGACGGGGTTCTGGAGGACTACCTGTACGACCGGGTGTGCGCCGGGCGCGAAGGGCGCCGGGACAGCTGCAACGGGCGGAGGGAGTCCTACCAGGATAAACCGATTCCCCGAATGAGCAATACTATGATTATGCCCGGGAAGGATGATCCCGAAGAAATAATCAGATCGACCCCCAGCGGGCTGCTGGTAAAAAAGATGGGCGGCGGCCAGGTGAACACCATAAACGGTGACTTTGTATTTGACGTTCAGGAGGGTTATTTGATTCAGAATGGCCGGATTGGCCCCCCGGTACGAGGAGCCACCCTTACCGGCAACGGTCCCCGGGTATTGATGAACATTGACCGGATCGGAAGCGATCTGGGTTTCAGTATAGGCGTATGCGGCAAGGACGGGCAGGGAGTTCCGGTGGCCGACGCCCAGCCTACCATCAGGATCAAGGAATTGGTAGTGGGGGGCACAGCCGGCCGGGGGCCGCAGAAGCTGCATGCCTTTAGCGGCCGGCCCGGGTTTTAAGCGCTCAGCTTTAAAGGAAGTAGGTAAAGATAATGGAGTCATCTTTCAGCCAGGTGGGAGAGAAGGTTTTACAGTCTGCCCGAAACCGGGGCCTGACCGGCGAGATTTTTATTATAAAAGGCAGGGAGCTTTCTATTGAGGTCCGCAACGGAGAGGTGGAAACCTTGAAACAGGCCGAAGAGAGCGGCATGGGGATAAGGATTATCGACAGGGGACGACTGGGCTTTACCTTTACCACCGACCTGTCTCCGCAAGCCGCGGAACAGGCGGTAGGGGACGCCGCCCGCCAGGCCGGGTACAGCGCTGGGGACAAACCTTATGAAATCCCGGATGGCCAGGGGGTCAGCTATGCGACGTTACCCCTTTTCGATCCGGCCATAGGCCGGGCGTCCCTTGATGACAAGATAGGCCTGGCCAGGGATTTGGAGACCAAAGCCCGGGAACTGGATAAAAGGGTAGCACGCCTGGACAGTTCCGCTTACCAGGAGACCGAATACAGTGTCTTGTTGATGAACACCCGTGATATATACGCTTTCAAGAAGGTCAACCTTTGCGGCGTCAATGTATCCCTGGTGGCGGAAGCAGGAGACGATGTGCAGAGCGGGTTTGCTTTTATGGTCCGGCGCCGCTTTGATGAACTGGATACTTCGAGCATAGCCCGGGAAGCGGTTGAAGGGGCGGTGGATTTGCTGGGAGGGCAGCCCCTGGCCACCGGGCAGATGCCTTGCGTAATGGACCCCTATGTGGTTACCAGGTTTTTAGCGGTATTGGCCCAGATGTTCGATGCCGACGCGGTGTTTAAAGGCCGGTCTTTGCTAAAAGGCTGCCTGGGTGAGGATGTATTCAGCCCCTTGCTCACTATTGTCGACGACTCCCTGCTGGAAAACGGCATCGGAAGCACCCCGTTTGATTCTGAAGGAATGCCCGGTCAAAAGACTACGCTGGTGGATAAGGGTGTTTTGAGAAGCTACCTGGCGGATTATCTGACCGCGGTTCGTGAAAACTGCCCGGCCACCGGCAGCGCCCGCCGGGCCTCCTTCCGCAGCCTGCCCTCGGTGGGCAGCAGCAACCTTATTTTGCAGCCCGGACCGATGAAGCCGGGTGAGATGCTTAAAGCAGTCGGGCGGGGTTTTTATATTACCGATGTTATGGGAATGCATATGGTAAATCCGGTCTCCGGTCAATTTTCCGTGGGAGCCGCCGGCCGGCTCATTGAGGGCGGAGAACTGACCCGGGCGGTTCGCGGAGTAACCATTGCCGGCAACCTTAAGGAACTATTCCGCAATGTCGAAGCGGTGGGAAGCGATCTGAAATTTTACGGAGGGCGCGCGGCTCCCAGCCTTTGGCTTTCCCATCTGAGCGTAGCAGGTCAATAGAGGAGGACCATATATGGCAGCACGGATACTGGTGATAAACGGCCCCAATTTAAACCTTTTGGGCAGCCGGGAAAAAGACATATACGGCAGCCGGACCTTAAGTGAATTGGAAACGGAATTGAAAGAGGCAGCCAGGGATCTGGACCTGGAAGTGTCTTTTTATCAATCCAATCACGAGGGTGAATTGATCGATCGCATTCACCAGGCCGATAAAGAAAATTATCAAGTGCTTATCATCAATGCCGGGGCCCTCACCCACTACAGCATCGCCCTGCACGACGCATTAAAAGCGATCAGCCTGCCGGCTATCGAAGTACATATGTCCAATATCTACCGGCGGGAGGAATTCCGCCATAAATCATACGTATCGCCGGCGGCGGTGGGTGGCATTTTCGGGTTTGGGGCGATGAGTTATCACCTGGCCCTGGCCGCCGCGGCTCAATTATTGAAGGAAGTATAAGCAAACCCGGAGTCCCTGACAGGGTGGTGAACAGCATTAAACAGCGAATGGAAAAATTGCGCCGGGTGATGCAGGAAAAGGAATTGGATGCCTTTCTGATCACCAAGGCCGAAAATATATTTTACCTGTCCGGTTTTACCGGCGGCAGCGACGCCCGCTTGCTGATTGACGCCCGGGAGGCGATAATCCTTACCGATGGGCGCTACCTGGAACAGGCCGAACACGAATGCCCGGGATGGACTATTATCGAAGAAAAGCCCCCCGGATGGGGTGAATTGAGCAGGTTGGCCCGTCGCATCGAAAAGCTGGGCTTTGAAGCCCATGATATAAGCTACCAGGTTTACAGCCAGTTGGAACAAACCCTGCCCAGCGAGTTGATGCCCCAGGAAAATATGGTGGAAATGCTAAGGGCCTATAAAGAACCCGGGGAGCTCCATCGTCTGAGGGAGAGCGCCCGTATAGGAGACGAAGTATTCCGGGAATTGCTGGGTCATATCCGGGCGGGAGCCAGTGAAGCACAGCTGGCCCGGCAGATATCCTTTCTTTTGCGGGAAAAGGGCTGTAGTAAAGAATCTTTTGATACAATTGTATTGGCAGGGGAGCACGCCGCGCTGCCCCATGGCCATCCGGGCCAGCGCCTGCTGGCCGAGGGGGATATGCTTACCATGGACTTCGGCGGTTTTTTTGAATTCTACGCCGGGGATATGACCAGGACGGTCGCGGTGGGGAAGGCTTCCGAGCGTTTCCGGACGCTTTACCGGGTGCTGCTCGATGCCCAGATGGCTGCTCTGGATACGGTTAAAAATGGGGTGGAAGCGCGCCAGGTTGACCGGGCGGCCCGCGACGTTCTGCAAAAAGCTGATTTGGAATCCTATTTTAAACATTCGACCGGTCACGGCCTGGGGCTGGAAATACATGAGTACCCTTCCCTGTCCCAGCGCAGCGGGGCCGTGTTATATGAGAACATGGTGGTTACCATCGAACCGGGGATCTATATCCCCGGCTGGGGGGGAATAAGAATCGAAGACACGGTTGTGGTACAATCAAATGGATGTGAAATTATTACCCGGTCAGATAAGGGTTTATTAATAGTTTAATGGAGGGATAGGATGATTTCAGTAAACGATTTCAAAACGGGAGTTACAGTTGAGCTTGACGGACAGGCCTACCAGGTGGTGGATTTCCAGCATGTTAAACCAGGCAAGGGGGCGGCCTTTGTCAGAGCCAAATTAAAAAATGTAAAGACCGGAGGAGTTGTTGAAAAGACCTTCCGGGCCGGGGAAAAACTGGCCAAAGCCCATTTGGATCGCCGGGAAATGCAGTATTTATATAAAGATGGAGACGATTTTGTCTGTATGGACAACGAAAACTATGAGCAGATGAACATCAGCGCTGATTCTATCGGGGATGGGGTTAAATGGCTGCTGGAAAACATGAATATCGGGGTGCTCTTCTTCCAGGGCAATATTATCGGGGTAGATTTACCCAATTTTGTTGAAATGACGGTAGTGGACACCGAACCCGGCATAAAAGGCGATACGGCTACCGGCGCCACCAAGAACGCCACCCTGGAAACGGGAGCAGTAGTATCCGTCCCTCTGTTCGTCAATACCGGCGACCGTTTGCGAATCGACACCCGCTCCGGGCAGTACATGGAGCGCGTATAAACATCAACCGCTTATAAAAAAGGCGTGCCAGCAGGCACGTTTTTTTATTGGATAATTTTTTAGCATGCTTTTTTCCTTCGTCGAAAAAAATAATCCACAAGCCTGTATATGGCTGGTATGGTTTTTTTTATTTGAGGCGTATTTATAGTCTCTTGATGAAATAATAACTATACGCGAGAGAATTGTCTGAAGTAAAGGAGGATATATCATTGAGGGAAATAAGCAAAAAAATCAGTTATCTTCAAGGCTTGTGCGAGGGTATGAATATAGGGGAAAATACTTCCCAGGGCAAAATTATACTTGGAATTCTGGCGGTTTTGGATGATCTTGCCTTGGAAGCCCGGGAGCTGCGCGGCGGGCTGCGTGATTTTCAGGACTACTTACAGGATCTGGATGACGATATCTTTGAATTACAGGAGAGTATGATTGATGAAGATGATGAATATGAAAATGATGAGGACTACGTCGAGTTGACCTGTTCCAAGTGCGGAGAGGAACTGTACTTCGATGCAGAGATACTGGATGACGAAGATAAAATCGAGATCATCTGCCCGAGCTGCAATGAGGTGGTCTTCGTCCACGACGGCGCCTTCGATTTTGAACCTGCTATCATCGATGAGGAAGAGGAAGAAAAGGGGACCAGCCGGGTGCATTCGTAATTAGACACCCTAAAAGCGACTCAATACCGGGACGCACCTTAAATGGTTCGTCCCAGAGCGTCGACAAAAGCGAATAGGCTGCGTTGCTCAACAGGCCCGCTCAATCAACGTACGATTGTACGTCTCAATCGCGGGCCTATCTCGCGCCTTGCTCTTCACTTCCGTCGCTCGCTCTGGCAGCTTGTAGACTTTGTCTACAAGTTAGGACGCACCTTAAACGGTTCGTCCTTTTTTACTGCTCTGGCTGCTTTCGGTCTATACACCTTGATTACCCGGGGCCCTTTTTTTGTAACCCAAAATCTCATGTTACAAAAAGAAGGGCCCCGTATAACATGTGGCTGTCTTCCCTGATGCATTATTTACACTGGAATATTTTACGTGCAATGCCATATCTATTGTATTGCAAGGTGGTGTTGTCAGATGAAGAATTCTCCGGCAACCAAAGGGGTGAAGGAGGTGCTTGCCTACCTTCCGCCCGGCCTGGAAAAAATACTGCAATATCTTGACGAAAAGGACTGCCGGGAATTGGAAGAAATCCGGCTGCGCGTTGGGCGGCCCCTGCTTTTGCGCATAAATGACCGGGAATGCACCCTGGACAACAAGGGGCGGATTCATCATGAACCGGACCGGGGATATACGGTAAGCGAGGATGACCTACGCCGAACCGTAGCTTGTATAATGGACAATTCCCTCTATGCCTTTGAGGAAGATATCAACCGGGGCTTTATAACCATACCCGGGGGCCACCGGGTGGGTTTGGCGGGACAGGTTTTGGCTCAGGGGGGAGAGGTCAGGAGGGTTAAAGATTTCTCCAGCCTGTGCATACGCCTGGCCCGAGAAGTATTGGGATGTGCCAGCCCGCTTTTCAACCTGGTTTGCCCCCGGCCCCGGGAGGTCTTAAACACCTTGATCATATCGCCTCCGCGCTGCGGCAAAACCACCATTTTGAGGGATCTGGCCCGCTTCCTGTCATCAGGCGGCAGCTCATGGCCGGGCTGCAATGTGGCTTTAATAGATGAACGCTCTGAATTGGCTGGCTGTTACCAGGGGATTCCCCAGCTAAACGTAGGCCCGCGCACCGATGTTCTGGATGGCTGCCCCAAACACCTGGGAATGGGTATGGCCTTGCGGGCTTTATCACCCCGGGTGATAATAACCGACGAATTAGGCAGCCGGGAGGATGTAGACGCGGTGCGGGAATGTGTCAACGCGGGGGTGCAGGTTATAAGTACGGTGCACGCTTCCAGCATGGAGGAACTCCAGAAGAGGCCCATGCTTAAGGAACTGCTTAATTTAAAGGTTTTTTCCCTGGCCGTATTCCTTTCGCGCCGTCAGGGTCCGGGCAGCCTGGAAAGCCTGGTGAGGATGAACGATTATGCTGATTAAAATACTGGGTGCGGCCTTAATAGTATCCGGTCTTGGAGGTTGGGGCCTTTACGGAGCCCGCCGCTTAAGGGAGCGGGCCCGGCATCTCCAAGAATTGAGTATGGCCTTTGGATACCTGGAAAAAGAAATTACCTGCATTTACAACCCCCTCCCCCTGGCCCTGGCCCATACCGCAAGATTCGCGCCGGAGCCGGTGGCCCAGCTCTTTTCGGTAAGCAGCGGTTTGCTGCAGGGCCGGTCCGGAATGACCGCACGGGATGCCTGGTTGAAAGGGGTTGAAAAGCTGTCCCGGCTTTCACCGCTGGAAGAAGAAGATCTCTTGCTCATCCAAAGCGCCGCCGATCAACTGGGGGCCTCTGACGCTTCCGGGCAGCGCAAGTTCTTGAGCTTGATTCAAGAGCACCTGAACATGGCCGAACAGACGGCCCGGAACCGGGCCCAGGTCGAACAAAAGCTCTATGCCTATGGAGGTTTCATTGCCGGTCTGGTAGTGGTTCTCCTGCTCATATAAAAAAGGGGGGACGGTGATTCAATGAATATCGATATCATTTTCCGCATTGCCGGAATCGGCATTCTGATTTCGGTTCTGTCAATTGTTCTGAAGCAGGCGAAAAAGGAGGAACAAGCCGAAATGCTTACCCTGGCCGGGGTAGTGGTGGTTTTGATCATTGTAGTTCAGCTGATGAGCCAGCTTTTTACGGTGGTGCGCTCCGTTTTCAGTCTGTGAACCGTTTGCTGCTAGTACTCGGTTAACCCTAATTCTGTTTAGCGGTCCATATTGACATGAAGGGGAGAAGGCTGTGGAGATCGCCCAAATCGTAGGACTGGCCCTGGTTACAACCATTATGCTGCTTATTCTCAGGCAGGAACGGCCAGTAATGGCGGTGCTTTTGAGCGTTGCTTTCAGCGTGATGATATTCCTGCTTATGATGGGTAAATTGGGCTCTATCATCAACTTGATGAAAGAGTTGAGCCGCCGGGCCGAGGTAAACTACTTTTTTATGGCGACGGTGATCAAGATACTGGGAGTTGCTTATTTGGGGGAATTCGCCGCTTCTATCTGTCAGGACGCGGGGGAGAACGCAGTAGCCAAGAAAGTCGAGTTTGCAGCCAAGATCATCATCGCGGTTTTAGCCCTGCCGGTAATGGTGGCCATACTGGAATCGCTGCTCCAACTGCTGCCCAATTAGCACTGGCTCTAATATTACCGGGAAAACCGTAAAAGACGGTGGCCAGGCTGTCACCGATGCTATTAAAGGAAAGGGGGTGCCCATTCATGAAAAGGAAGCTGGCCGCTTTATTTCTGCTCTGCCTAATGCTAATGCTGGCTCCCAACCTGGCCGCAGCCGAGGAAACCGGGGATGCCAGCCAACCCGCTTTCACCTTTCAAGATGCTATGCAGAGTATGGATCTGGGCGCCCTGGAAGACTACAAGCAAAAGGTCGACAGCGAACTGGGTAAATATATCAGTGATAAATCACTGAGCCAGTGGTTTCTGGATTTTGTAAAAGGGGACTGGGATTTTGATGCCGAAAGCACCGGCCAGTTCCTGTTAAAGAAGTTCCTGGGGGAAATAATGGCCAACTCCAGTTTGCTGGGCAAGCTCATTCTGTTATCGGTCCTGGCCGCCCTGCTTATCAACCTGCAGAATTCCTTTTCCGGGGGAGTAGCCAGGATATCCTACTGGGCCTGCTACCTGGCCCTGGCGGTTTTGGCTCTGGCCTCCTTTCGCACCGTGCTGCAGATCGGCCATCAGACCATAGATACCATGTCGGACTTTATGCTGGCCATGCTGCCGCAAATGCTGGTATTGACCGCCGGCCTGGGCAATGTAAACGCTTCGGTGATGCTGTTTCCCATACTTATGTCGGCCGCCACCGCCTTTGCCGCCGCCATAAAGAATATCGTGTTTCCCCTCATCATCATGTCGGCTGTTTTAAGCATAGTAAACCACCTCTCAGACAGCCTTAAGGTGGAAAAAATGAGCAAGTTTTTCACCCAGATGGCCCAGATTTCACTGGCCTTTTTCCTGACCCTGTTTGTGGGCATCCTGACTCTGCGCGGTCTTTACGCCTCGGTGCTCGACAAAGTAACCCTGCGCACCACCAAGTTTGTAACCGACAACGCCATACCGGTGGTCGGTAAAATCTTTTCCGATACGGTTGAGGTGGCGGCCGGCTACGTGGTAATGCTCAAACAGGCTCTGGGTGTTTTCGGAGTTTTAATGGTTTTGGGGATAATACTCCTGCCCCTGCTTAAAATCGCGGCTATTGGTCTTATCTACCGGGTGTCGGCGGTTCTGGCCGAACCGCTGGGAGATTCTAAAACAGCCACCATACTGGAGAGTATGAGCGCCCATATTTTCCTCATGCTGGCTGCGGTAGCCGCCGTGGGCCTGATGTTTTTAATCATGATCGCTATTATGGCCGGCATGGCCAACGGATTCGCCATGCTGCGCAATTAGGAGGCCTATATGAGCACTCTGGCTGAAATTGTCAAACACGTGATGATTATCATCGTCATAACCAGTTTCCTGGAGTTGATGCTGCCGGAAGGAGGCATTAAGCCGTTTGTTCGCTTTGCCATCGGGCTCTTTGTAATCATTGCGGTATTAAATCCGGTCCTGGGCTATCTTTTCCAGGATCACGACTTTGAAATCAAATGGTGGGACGCCCAGTACCAGGTCGTCTCCAATCAGAATGAAGTAGAACAGAAGGGCCAGGCGCTGAAGGAGCAGATAAGCAGTGCGGGCAGCCATAACCTCAAGCAGAAGCTGGAGGGCCAGATCAATTCACTGGCCCAGTTGGTGCCGGGGGTGGCCGAGGTTACGAGCCAGGCCGAGCTTGATCGGGACGGCGGAATCAAAGCCTTGAGCTTAAGGGTCAAAGAGGAGCTTAAAGAATCGGAGCAGGAGGAGGTCACCCCGGCCTTGATTGATAAGCAAGTTGAGGAGAAGAACCGGGAGCAGATAAAAAACAAGCTGACCAGCCTTTTGCAAAATTTCTATGGGCTGGAAGACATTGAAGTGGAATTTATTTTTGAAGGAGGTTAAATGAAATGCTGGAGGAATGGATAAGGGAATGGAAAGCCGATGCCGGGAACAGGCCCTGGTTGAAGCTCTTCCGGGGCAAACACCTGCTGGTGGTCCTGGTCTGCCTGGGGATTCTGGCCTTGTTGTGGCCGATTACCTCAACCGAACCAGCCAAACAGGCAGTCGGCGATGCCTATCAATCAGAGGCCGGGGATTCGGCGCTTAAACACCAGACAGCGACTGCTTTGGAAGGGATATTAACCCAGATCTCCGGGGCGGGAAAGGTTCAAGTGAGCATAACCCTGGCGTCCGACGGCAGCAAGAGCTATGCCACCAACACCCGTCAGGAAAAGCGGACTATTGAGGAGAAGGACGTCAAAGGGACATCAAAGACTACGGTCGAGGAAAACACCAGCAATGACCTGTCCGTATCATCCGGCAACCCCTTGCTGCTTGAAAGCAAAGGCCCCGAAGTAATAGGCGTTTTGGTTGTGGCCGACGGGGCCCGGGATGCCGCAGTGCGGGAAAAACTTGCCCAGGCCACGGCCACCCTGCTGGACGTGCCCCTTTATAAAGTGCGGGTTATGCCCCGGGAAGGAGGAATATGATGATGGTATTTAATTTAGCCAACCGGCGCTTGTGGACGGCCGGCGCTGCCGTAGCAGTGTTTATCATCATGGTCTGGGCGATAGGCAGCCGCTTTGGCGCTCCGATCTCCCCGAGCAGTTCAGTGGCCGACCAGGATAAAAACCTGGAAAAGAGCATTGTGAGCAAACTGGAGGAGAAAAGGGGGCAAAAGGGATTTTTTGCTGAATACCGGATGGAAAGGGAAAGCCTGCGCGGCAAGCTTACTGAAATGTTGAGCAGAATCCAGAACGATCCGAGTGCTGATAAAGCGGTCCGCCAGGCCGCCTCCCTGCGCCTGGTCAATATCAGTGAAGACATGGAAAGGGAGATGAAGGCCGAAAACCTGATCAAATCCAAAGGTTATTCCGACTGCGTGGTGATCTTCCAGGACGATGCCACCAACGTGGTGATTTCCGCCAGCCAGTTGAGCAGCGAGCAGGAAACCGATATTCGCCAGACCATAGGAAAAACCAAAAATTCAAGCAAATTGCTTTTGACTTTGATTGAACCGTAGCAGTATATATATGGCAATATATATAGCTATATATAGCAGGGGGGAATCAAGACAGCCGATATAAAGGGCGAAGGGGCCATGTATACATCGATCCCGGCCATTGAAAAGATGCGCCATTATTTTTATAATAGTATAGAAGTGCTATTGATAGCATAGAGAACGGAACAGTATTTGCTCAGGCTAAGCCTGGGCCTATTTGTATTATGGAGAATTACCGAGAGAAACCGTCTGGAACGGATTATAATGTTGGAAGTAGGGGGAGGGACGTTATGGGCAAAATCAAGATAACCGACACCAGCTTGAGGGATGGGCACCAAAGTCTGTGGGCAACCCGGATGGCTACCGACGATATGCTGCCGGTGCTGGCGGCCCTGGATGACATCGGCTACCATTCCCTGGAGATGTGGGGGGGAGCCACCTTTGATGTGTGTATCCGCTATTTAAATGAAGATCCCTGGGAGCGCCTGCGCACGATTCGAGAAATAGTAAAGAAAACCAAACTGCAGATGCTGCTTAGGGGGCAATCCCTGGTGGGATACACCCATTATCCGGATGATATTGCCTACAAGTTTGTGGAAAAAGCAGCCGAAAACGGCATAGATATATTCCGGGTTTTCGATGCTTTAAACGATATTCGCAATCTGGAGGTGCCGATTAAAGCGGTTAAGCGAACCGGCAAACACGTCCAGGCCTGTGTGGTTTACACCATCAGCCCGGTTCACTCCAACCGGCAGTTTTTGGAAACCGCTTTGCGGCTGAAGGATATGGGCGCCGATTCGATCTGCATAAAGGATATGGCGGGGCTTCTGGCTCCCTATGCCTCATTTGAACTGGTCAGCCTTTTTAAACAGAATCTGGGCCTGCCGGTGCAGTTACATACCCATTATTACGGCGGACTGGCCATAGCGACCCTGATAAAGGCGGCGGAAGCCGGGGTGGATATGATCGACACGGCCAGCGTGCCCATGGCTTTCGGTTCTTCCCAGCCTCCGGTCGAGACGGTGGTGCGGGTTTTGCAGGAATCGGAATGGGATACCGGCCTTGATCTGCATAAATTGTTCGAAATTGCCAATCATTTTGAACAGATAAGAAAACACAAGGGCTTTGAACGGGGGGTAACCCGCATAACCGACATGCAGGTGTTTGAGCATCAGATTCCCGGCGGCATGATAACCAACCTCTATTCCCAGCTGGAGGAGCAAAAGGCCGCCGACCGGATTGATGAAGTCCTGGCGGAAATACCAAAAGTCAGAGAAGACCTGGGTTATCCGCCCCTGGTGACGCCCACCAGCCAGTTGATCGTTATTCAGGCAGTGGCCAATATTCTGGCCCGGGAGCGTTATAAACTCTGTTCCCGCGAAGTCAAGCAATATGCCCGGGGCTTCTACGGCAAACCCCCGGCGCCGCTCAGAGAAGAAGTCCTGAAAAAAATTGTCGGCGAGGAAGAGATTATTAGCGTGCGGCCGGCTGACCTGCTGGAACCGGGCTGGGAGAAAGCCGTGCAGGAAACGGCCCGCTGGTCGGAATCGGAGGAAGACGCCCTTACTTACGCCCTGTTCCCGCAGCCGGCCATCAAGTTTTTTGAATATCGAAGGGACATGGGGCTGGAAGATATACCCCAGATTCAGACCACTGATGAAGTAGCGGCGGGAATGGCGGTAGAGGAGAAGATCGCGGCCGCCCCACCGCGCCCGGCCCCCGCTAGGATTAAGAAGAGATTAGCTGTAGAGGGAGATGAGGACATGAACATCGATGATATAAGAGAACTGATGCTGATGCTGGATCAGAGCAGCATCGTAGAAATGGAAGTGGAGAAGGACGGTTTTCGGGTGATGCTGAAGAAGCCGGGGGCCCAGCAGGGTTCGCCGGCCCCGGCCGCCGCTCCCCGGGAAGCCGCTCCGGCTCCGGTCTATGCAGAACCGGCGGCCGCTGAAATCCCGGAAAACCTGGTAGAGGTGGTGGCGCCTATGGTGGGCACTTTTTATGCCGCTCCATCGCCGGACGCCAGCCCCTACGTGCGGGTGGGAGAACAGGTCAAACCCGGGCAAACCCTTTGCATAGTAGAGGCCATGAAGCTGATGAATGAAATAAAGTCAGAAGTATCCGGGGTTATCGCAGGCATACTGGTGGAGAATGGCGAACCCGTCGAATATGGCCAGATAATGTTTGTCATTGAAGAAGATTAGAGGTGATCGATTGTTATCCAAGGTCTTGATAGCCAACCGGGGCGAAATAGCGCTTCGGATTATCAGAGCCTGCCGGGAAATGGGAATAAAGACGGTGGCGGTCTATTCTGTAGCCGACCGGGACAGCCTGCACGTAAAGATGGCTGACGAATCGGTATGTATTGGAGCAGCGCCGGCCCGGGAGAGTTATTTGAACATGCCCAACGTGATCCAGGCGGCCTTATCGCGGGGAGCCGATGCCATACACCCCGGCTACGGTTTTCTGGCCGAAAACGCTTATTTTGCATCCTTGTGCGAAACCCATAATCTCCAATTCATCGGTCCCAGCGCGGAAGTTATTGAACTGATGGGCGACAAGGTAAAAGCCCGGGAAGTGGTCAGCCGGGCCAACGTACCCCTGGTTCCGGGCAGTCCGGGAGCGGTCGGCGATTATCATGAAGCCCTGGCTATAGCCAAACAAATCGGGTATCCGGTGATTATTAAAGCTTCCGCCGGCGGGGGAGGACGGGGAATGCGCCTGGCCCACAATGACGCCTCATTGCAGGAGGCCCTGGATATGGCCCGCATGGAAGCGGGAGCCGCCTTTGGCAACAATGAGATATATGTGGAAAAGTACATAGAGGAGCCCCGCCATATTGAAATTCAGGTGCTGGGAGATAAGTTCGGCAACATCGTGCATCTGGGCGAACGGGACTGCTCCCTGCAGAGAAGGCATCAAAAGCTTTTGGAAGAGTCTCCTTCACCCTTTGTTGATGAGCCGATGCGTCAGGAGATGGGGCGGGTGGCTGTGGAAGCAGCCCGCTCAGCCGGTTATTTCAGTGCCGGCACGGTTGAATTCCTGGTTGATAAAAACCGCCATTTTTACTTTATTGAAATGAATACCCGTATTCAGGTCGAACACCCGGTTACCGAAATGGTCACCGGCATCGATATCGTCAAGGAACAGATTAAAATAGCGGCCGGGGAAAGATTGAACCTGACCCAGGATGATATACGGCTCAACGGGTGGGCTATGGAATGCCGGATCAACGCTGAAGATCCGGCCAGTGACTTCCGGCCCTGCCCGGGAAGCGTCACTCTCTACCTTCCGCCCGGCGGGCCGGGAGTGCGGGTCGATTCGGCCGTATACCCCGGCTATAACATACCGCCTTATTACGACTCCATGGTGGCTAAACTCATCGTCTGGGGAGCCGACCGGGATGAGGTCATAGCCCGGATGCGCCGGGCCCTAAGCGAATTTCAAATAGGTGCTATTGAAACCACCATCCCTTTTCATTTACAGGTACTGGGCAACGCGTTTTTCATAAGGGGTGAGGTCTACACCAACTTTATCCAGCGGCGCATGGCTGATGGATAACATTATTACCGGCTTGAATACTGCTTAATTTGATAATATTACTAAATCTCTGGTACAATACGGTTAAGGATACCAACATAAATTATCTGGAGGTGGACTGATCATGGAAATGCAGAAATCTGAACTAAATAGTGAGCTCGGAGTTGTACGCATAGCGGATGAGGTCGTTTCTACGGTCGCCGGCTTGGCAGCCATCGATGTTGATGGAGTATCATCGATGAGCGGCGGTTGGGGAACCGAGTTGGTAGAGAAGCTCGGGCGCAAAAACTTTGGAAAAGGAATCAAGGTTGAGGTAAATAATCAGGAAACCAAAATAGACATCTTCGTTATCATTGACTATGGCTACGAAATACCCCAGGTGGCAGAAATCGTTCAAAAAGAAGTCAAAGTGGCGGTCGAAACCATGACCGGATTAACTGTAACCGCGGTTAACATACACGTTGTGGGCGTTTCCATCAAAAAAGAAGATAACGCCGAGATCGACTTAGACTAAGCTGTGTTCGAGTGATACCGACGTAATTTTATTGACGCTCTGACCCCCTGTTTAGGCAGGGGGTTAATCAATTAGCTTGAAGAGGTGATTTGATGTCCAGTTGGTGGCGCTTTGTAATGATATTGTACAACCTTCTCCTGCTGGTGCTGGCTGCGGTGGCCGTAGTGGCAGCACTGGGAAGGCCTGAACCGGTCAATTACATAAACATGGCCCTTTCTACCCCGGAAAACCGTATAATATTCGGCACCTGCGCCGTGGTCCTGGTGGTTGTGGCGCTTACCGCTCTGGTTTCCGCCCTTAAATACGAAGACCCGGGTAAAACGGTTACCGTTGACCAGAGCCTGTCCGGCAATGTTTCAATCACCGTTCCCGCCATTAACGTGATAATAATGAAGGCCGTAAAAAAAGTTCCCGGCATTCGCGACATCAAGCCCACGGTGACTGAAGGCCCGGGCGGCCTTATCGTCAAACTGCACATGATGATCAACCCCGACCACAGTGTTCCTGAGATGTGCCAGCAGGTCCAGGAAATTGTAAGGCAATACCTCGAAGAGACCGGGGGGTTAAAAGTGTCCGAAGTCAGGATCCTGGTGGATGACTTTAACATCTCCAACCGGAATGCCGGGGCTTAAGGGGGCTTTTTTATGTGGGAAAAATTATTTCAGGATATTCTTGAACAACACCGGGGCAAGCTTATCGGCGTAGTAGTGGGTTTGGTAGGAGCCGTTTTGATCCTCACCTTCGGCTTCTGGCGCTCACTTTTTGTTATTTTCTGCATTGTTGTCGGGTACTTTATAGGAAAACGAATTGACGACAACCAGAGCTTCGACAGCCTCATTAAAAAATTCTTGGGAGACAAAGATTGACAGGGAAAGGGGATATCATTGAGCAGGAGAAAGGCTCGTGAGCTTGCTTTTAAGGTTTTATTTCAGGTGGACCAGGTGGGGGCTGAACCGCGTAAAGCCTTCAGCTATCTGCTGGGGGAAAACAGTCTGGCCGATAAGGAAAGGGATTTTTCCTGGAGCCTGATCGAAGGTTGTTTGATGTCGATTGATGAAATAGACGCCGGCCTGGCGCGCTATTCCAGGGATTGGAGCCTGGACCGGATGTCATCGGTGGACCGGAATATTATGCGCATGGCTTCCTATGAAATACATCATACGGAGCGCGGCCAGGCGGTCGTGGCTATAGATGAAGCGATTGAAATCGCCAAGAAATATGGCGACGAAAGTTCGGGCAGCTTTGTAAATGCCATCCTGGACAAGGTTCTGGGTGAAAGAGAATGACTTATTATTTAGGCATTGATACCAGTGCCTACACGACCTCTCTGGCCTTAGTAGATGAAACAGGCCAGATTTTTTCTGATGAGCGGCTTATGCTGCAGGTGGAGCGGGGCAAGCGGGGTTTAAGACAATCAGAAGCCTTATTTGGGCATGTCAAAAACCTCCCCAAGCTGGTTGAAAGACTTAAGCCCGAAGTATTCCGGCAAGTAAAAGCGGTTGCGGTAAGCGCCTATCCCCGCCCGGTTGAAGGAAGCTACATGCCGGTTTTCTTGGCCGGAGCGGCTACTGCCCGCACCCTGGCCGCCGCTCTCGGGGTTCCCTTGTTCCAAGTGAGCCACCAGGAAGGCCACGTGCGGGCCGGAATGGCAGGCAACCCGGAACTCAACCAGGCAAATGGCTTGCTGGCCGTGCATTTTTCCGGGGGGACTTCGGAAATTTTAAAGGTCGGACCCGGTCAAGGTCATTGCTATGATGTAGAGATGACTATGACCGGAAACGACCTGCACGCCGGGCAACTGGTAGATCGAGTAGGAGTGGCCCTGGGACTTCCCTTTCCGGCGGGAAGAGAAATGGAAAAACTGGCCCTCCAATCGGACGGAAAACGGCTGCCCCACCTGCCCTCCTCGGTGGGTGAGAAGGGCTTCTCTTTTTCCGGGGCGGAAACCCGGGCCATGCAGTATATCAGGGAAGGAATCCCTCCCGAGGATATAGCCTTTGCCACCCTGCGGGTTATTGCCAACACCCTGGAAAAGGCTTTAATCCGGGAATGCCAGCGATTAAACCTGGGACAGGTACTACTGGTGGGAGGGGTAATGGCCAACTCTATTATAAAAGAGAGGCTCAGGTCCCGCCTGGAGCACCAGGCGGTGGGTATAAAACTGTTTTTCGCCGAACCACTTCTGAGCTCCGACAACGCTGTCGGGGTCGCCTTGCTGGCCTCTGATTTGGAACGGTAAAGATTGCTGGGGGTAGATGTGTTGAAAAAAACTAACATTCTGTACGGCAAAGGCATTGCCGATAAGGTTTTAAAAGAGGTGGCCAAGGAGGTTCAGGAGTTAAAGACCAGAGAGATAGTGCCCCTGCTTATGACCGTTGAGGTGGGGGAAAACGCGGCCTCCCGGGTCTATGTGACTTCCCAGCGCCGGACCGCCGAGAGCATCGGCATTAATTTTGAGCTGATGGAATATGCCGCGGGCACCTCGCAAAAGCGTTTGTTCAATATTATAAAAAACATCGATGAAGACTCCTATATCAACGGGGTCATACTGCAGATGCCGCTCCCCGAGCATATCGATTCCAAACTGGCCCAGTGGGCTATTCCCACCCGCAAAGACATCGAAGGGGTCACTCCCTACAATCTGGGCCGCATGTTTTTAGGCGTCCCCGGTTTGATGCCCTGCACGGCTCAAGCCGTTGTGGCCATGATCAAATCCACCGGTGTAGATCTCAAGGGCAAAGAGGTCACCATTGTCGGCCACAGTGATATAGTGGGCAAACCCACCGCTGTAATGCTTTTGCATGAACAGGCCACGGTGACCATGTGCCATGTAGCCACCGCCGAACGGGGGCTCCTGGAGGAGCATGTCAAAAGGGCGGAAATACTGGTAGTGGCAGTAGGCAAACCCGGTGTAATAAAAGGGGAATGGATCAAACCGGGAGCTATTGTCATCGATGCCGGCATCAACACGGTCAACGATAAGATTGTCGGTGATGTGGAATTTGAAGCAGCCCGGGAAAGGGCCGCCTTTATCACCCCGGTGCCCGGAGGGGTCGGGGCGGTCACGGTTGCTTACCTGATGAAGAACACCGTTGAAGCGGTGCGCTGGCAGACCAGCGAGGACCGGGGGGAATAATCAGATGGAGGCTATAAGCGGGGCGCAGATTGCCGGAGAGATTAAAGCCCGGCTGCGCAATGACAACGCCGGTCAGGGGCTTATGCCGTGCCTGGCGGTTATTCTGGTAGGCTCCCAGGAAGACAGCGCCATGTATGTCAGGCTCAAAGAAAAAGCCACGCTGGATGTAGGGGGGCGGTTTTGCCTGGAGACTCTTCCGGAAGCCGTCAGCGGCCCTGCCTTGCTGGGGTTGATAGAGCGGCTCAACCGGGATGACACGGTTGACGGCATTATTCTGCAGCTTCCGCTGCCTGAGCATCTGGAACCCCAGCGGGAAATTTTTTTAAAGGCCATTGATCCGCTAAAGGATGTTGACGGATTTCACCAGGAAAACCGGGGCGGCCTCCTGGGCGGGGAACCGGCCTTTACGAGCTGTGCGGCCCTGGCCTGCCTGGAAGTTATAGAAAGATATGCCCAGCCGCTGCGGGATAAAAGGGTGCTGCTGGTCGGTGAATCCTTTGACCTGATCATGCCCCTGGCTCTGCTGTTAATGAAGGCCCGCTGCCGGGTTACGGTCCTTCCCGAACCGCCCGGGGAACTTTTGGACAACTGCGATATTGCGGTTATAGAAAAGGGCGGAGCCGGGATCATAAAGAGCCTGGGGCAGGATGGCCCCGGTCTGGTATTGGATGCCGGGTTTTACGTAACTCAGCAGGGGCTGCAGGGGAACGCCGACCGGGAGCGGCTCTCCCGGTATTCCGGCCGCCTGCTTCCGGTCCCCGGAGGCATGGGCCCCATTCTCATTGCCAAGCTGATGGAAAACGTAACCCTGGCTGCCAGAAGGAGAGCTGCATGCAGGAATTCCTGACCGTAAGCGCCTTAAATCAATACATAAACCGGCTGTTAGAGAACGACGAGCTTTTGCAGGACTGCTGGCTCAAAGGGGAAATATCGGGCTGCAAGCTGTACCAGCAGTCCGGGCACCTCTATTTTACCCTTAAAGATGAGGAAAGCGCCGTCAGCTGCGTCATGTTCAAAAGCCGGGTTCGCTCCCTCAAGTTTAAACCCCAGGATGGGCAGGAAGTTTTGCTGCGGGGCAGCCTGGCCGTCTTTGGACGCCAGGGAAGATACCAGGTGTATGTGCAGGAAATGCAGCCCTACGGCGTGGGCGGAATCCTGCTGCTCCTGGAAAGACTTAAAAAGGACCTGGAAAGCCGCGGCTACTTTGCCCCGGAAAAGAAGCAAGCACTGCCGGCCCTGGCCAACCGCATAGGCATTGTCACCTCTCAGGACGGGGCGGCGTTGCGGGATATGGTCCGCATCTTAAAACAGAGGCACCGGCGGGTTGATATCATTCTGGTGCACAGCGCCGTTCAAGGGGCCGAAGCCCCCCGGGAACTGGCCCGGGGCATCGCTCTCTTAAACCGCTTTGCCCAGGTGGACATCATCATCGTGGGGCGGGGCGGGGGAGCTCTGGAAGACTTGATGGCTTTCAATACCGAAGAAGTGGTAAAGGCCATATATGAATCGCAAATACCGGTAATATCGGCCGTAGGTCATGAAATAGACTTCACCCTGGCTGATTGGGCGGCTGATCTGAGGGCCGCCACCCCCAGCCAGGCCGCTCAACTGGCTGTGCCGGATATGAGCGCGCTGGAGCAGGAGCTGCTAAACCGGCAAAAAAGGATGCAGCGAGCTCTGGAACGGCGTCTGGCTTATTGGGACGAATGCCTGGACCGGATCATGGGCAAGAAGCTGTGGCATGAGCCGGAAGCCTTGTTTAAGGATAAATGGGAACTTTGGCAGGCCAAGCGCGAATCTTTGATCAAACTGGCCCAGGCTACGCTAAAGGAAAAGGAGAACCGGTTGGCCCTGGCGGCCCGCTCTCTGGACGCTTTAAGTCCCTTAAAAGTCCTGGAACGGGGATATGCGGTGGTAAGCAGGGAAGGGCATATTGTGAAGAGCGGCGGCGAAACGCAAATCGGCGACCGTCTGACCGTGGCTTTAAACGATACCGATCTTCAAGTTGTAGTTGAGAGTAAGGAGCGGAAACTGCGCTATGGATAAAATGAAATTTGAAGAAGCTCTAAACCGCTTGGAAGAACTGGTGGAAAAGCTGGAATCCGGTGAGCTGGATTTAGAGGCCTCGATCAAGACTTTCCAGGAGGGTATTACCTTAAGCCTGTTTTGCCAGAAAGAGCTGCAGCAGGCCCAGGGGCGCGTTCAGCGCCTGGTTGAAAGCCTGAACGGCGAGTTGGAGCTCAGCGACCTTGATGTTTAGCATACTTGTTCCGAAGAGTTGGGATGAAGGGGCCAGGAAACTACCAGGAGAATATCTTCGGATTTGCCCCGGGGAGGGTTAAGTAATGGAATTTGACTGCCAACAATTCCGGCAGGAACTGCAGAAACGCAAGGAGTTTGTAGATGGCTGCCTGGAGCAATATTTGAGTGACAGGGATGCTTTTCCTCCGGTAATCCACCAGGCCATGCACTATGCGGTATTCAACGGGGGAAAGCGGCTGCGGCCCATTCTGGTCTTTGAAGGAGCGAGCCTGGCCGGAGGAGACCGTTCGTCAGTAGTTCCAGCGGCTTGCGCCCTGGAGATGATCCATTCCTATTCCCTGGTTCACGACGACCTGCCGGCTATGGACGACGATGACTTCAGGCGGGGAAAGCCCACCTGTCACCGGGTCTACGGCGAAGCCAACGCCATACTCACCGGTGATGCGCTGTTAACCCGGGCCTTTGCCATGCTGGCCCAAAATAGGCAGATACCCGGGGTGGACCCGCTGCGGGTTCTGAGAGTCATTGAAGAAGTGAGCCAGGCGGCGGGCAGCCGGGGAATGGTGGGGGGACAGGTTCTGGATCTGGAAAGTGAAGGCAAGATTTTGGATGAACCGGGCCTGGAAACCATCCACCGCCTCAAGACCGGGGAGCTCTTTAAAGCCGCGCTGCGAGCCGGAGCCCTGCTGGCCGGTATGGACGAAGCAAAATTGAATTGCCTGGATAGTTATGCCCGGGGCTTTGGCCTGGCTTTTCAGATTACCGATGATATTCTAGACGTCAAAGGCGATGAAGCCCTGATCGGCAAACCGGTGGGAAGCGACGAAAAGAATAATAAGATAACCTATCCCCGGCTCTACGGCCTGGAAGGAGCCTGGGTCCTGGCCCGGGAAAACGTCGAAGCCTGTCTTAACAGCCTGCAGGGGTTCGGTGAGTCAGCCGATTTTCTGCGCCGCCTGGCCTTATTTTTGCTGGAAAGGGACAGTTAGGGTTAGACCATAACGTATATTTATCAGGCAGATGCAACGGGGGCTACGATATATGCCGTAAATGGGAGCATTTTTGATTAAAATGGCTGACTGGCATGAAATCGAGCCCTGTGCTATAATATCTTATCGACAGCAACCGGTCAGTAGGTTGCAGTATTCTAGTCAATCTTATCAGTTTCGAAGACGGGCCTAAAAATCCGTTCCGGGCACATCGATGAAGATTCTGGTATCGGCTTGTGACGCCCAGTCAGGGGTCGTTGCTGGGAGTTAAGGGTGCTGGGGCACCCCGCAATGGCATGCGGGACTGACCCCTTCATTCGTGGAGGCTCATCAATGAACTTGGTGAGAAAACCTGCATTTGGTAGCTGCTGGGTGCAGTGTAGCCTGCCTTGAGTGGCGGCGGCGGATAGGCATATAAGGGGGATAACGACCTTGGCCAGGGTCCTATCGCCCGCTTTGAAACCGGTGTCTGCAAAAGAGGCTAGAACTGATGTGGATTGTTGGGGAAAACCCCTAGACTGAGTGCCGGGCGCACGGTTCGGCGAGGATTAAAGTGCGTACTAAGTGGCAATCCAGCCCCGCCAGCGGCAACGCGGCGGAGCGGGCATAAAGGGAAACCGCCCTCTTGGCAACAACTGGGACGCCCGCTGGGAAAACCTGCTGGACCTATGTCGCAGCGTTTACTCGCTGAACAACCTCTGGCCGGTGTTAGTCAACCAAAAAGGGAAGTTGACATTGTTTGGAACCATAAACCGCAAGAACTTGATATCCGGGTTGCTGATCGCGTTTATCACTTTTTTTATAGCCCTGGTGGTAAATCTCGGGTCGCAGGTTTTGGTTGAAGTTGTAAACGACCTTATTCTGTCGTTACTCCTTCTGTTGCTGATTATTTTTCTAGGGATAGTTTTTGACATAATTGGAACTGCCGCTACCGCTGCCGAAATGCCGCCTTTCAATGCCAGGGCGGCAAAAAAAATATCTGGAGCCAGGCAGGCGGTAAAAATAATTAAAAACGCTCACCTGGTAGCCAATTTCTGTAACGATGTGGTGGGAGATATCGCCGGGACTCTGAGCGGGGCGCTGGGCGCCGGGATTGTCCTAAGCCTGGCCCGGCAGTTTACCCTCCTCGATCTGACCCTGGCGGGCGCGGTGATGACCAGCCTGATCGCTGCTCTGACCGTAGGGGGCAAGGCATTTGGAAAGATTTTAGCCCTAAATCACGCCAACCAGGTCATATTCCGGGTGGCGTTGCTTATAAGCTGGTGGGAAGGCCTCACCGGAATAGAGTTGTTTAACGATAGAAGGTGATCCTTATGTATACCATACTGGAGGAATTGGAGCTTCCTCAGGGAATCAAAAAACTCAAACTGGACGAAAAACAAAAGCTCGCCCGGGATATTCGGGATATACTGGTCAAGAGCGTGGCCAGTTGCGGCGGGCATCTGGCCTCCAACCTGGGGGTGGTGGAATTGACCATTGCCCTGCACTCGGTTTTTGACACCCATACCGATCGGATTATCTGGGATGTAGGCCATCAGAGCTATGTGCACAAAATTTTGACGGGCCGCTTTCGGGACATGGATACCCTGCGGCAGTTTGGGGGCTTGAGCGGCTTTACCAAGTGCCGCGAATCCACTCATGACGCCTTTGACACCGGCCACAGCAGCACCTCTATATCCTCGGCCCTGGGCATGGCCCTGGCCAGGGATCGGCTGGGGGAAAGCTACTCGGTAATAGCGGTGATCGGTGACGGAGCCCTGACCGGGGGGATGGCCTTTGAAGCGCTCAACCATGCCGGTCACCTGGGAACCGATCTGATGGTGGTATTAAATGACAACGAGATGTCCATTTCCAGGAATGTGGGGGCTTTATCCGGCTACTTAAACCGTTTGCGCACCGACCCTTCTTATTCCCGCACCAAAGAAGAAATAGAAACCGTTCTCAATCGAATTCCCCGGATTGGAAGCAGTCTGGCCAGTGCCGCCAGCCGATTTAAAGACAAGGTAAAGTATCTGATGGTGCCCGGCATCCTTTTTGAAGAACTGGGCTTTACCTATATTGGCCCGGTGGACGGGCATAATCTGCAGGATATGACCCTGGTAATGTCCAATGCCAAGCGCATGAAAGGACCGATTTTGATCCATACCATCACCCAGAAGGGCCGGGGATATGGTCCGGCCCTGGAAAATCCGGACGTGTTTCATGGAGTGGGACCTTTTGACATCGACACCGGCAGCCAGGTAAGGAAACCGTGCAAAACCTATACCCAGCTGTTCGGCGACTATATGGTGCAGAAAGCCCAGGAAGAACCGCGGCTGGTAGCCATTACCGCCGCCATGGCTTCCGGAACCGGACTGTCTGATTTCGCTTTAGGATATCCGGAGCGCTTTTTTGATGTGGGAATATGCGAACAGCACGCGGTAACGATGGCGGCGGGTATGGCCAAAGCCGGACTTAAGCCGGTGGTATCTGTTTATTCGACCTTTTTACAGAGGGCCTTTGACCAGGTAATCCATGATGTGGCTCTGCAAAACCTGCCGGTGGTCTTCGCCGTTGACCGGGCGGGACTGGTAGGCGAGGACGGAGCCACTCACCAGGGGGCTTTTGATCTGGCCTACCTTAGAATCATACCCAATCTCACCATTATGGCTCCGGCGGATGGCCGCGAGCTTACCGCCATGCTTGACAAGGCCCTGGAAATAAACGGACCGGTGGCGATCCGCTATCCCCGGGGAATTGCGGAAAGTGTCGGCACCGAGCCCGACCCCATTGAAATCGGTCAGGGCCGAATCATTCAAGACGGCCGTGACCTGGCTATCATCGCTATTGGACGGGGGGTCAAGATGGGCCGTGAACTGGCCGGGCTGCTTAACCAAAATGGAATATCGGCTATGTTATACGACGCCCGTTTTGCCAAACCGCTTGACCGGGAGGGCATTACCGGCCTGGCCCGGCGCTTTACTTATATGGTTACTATTGAAGACAACTGTCTGGCCGGAGGATTTGCCAGTTCCATACTGGAGCTTATGGCTGATGAGGGCCTGCATGACTGCCAGTTGATTCGTATCGGCCTGCCTGACGACTTCGTTGAGCATGGCCGGGTTGAGCAATTGTTCGAATACCTGGGTATGGACCCCGCTGCCGTGCTGGCCAAGATCGTTGATCAATGGCCCAAACTGACCCGCAACCGATCCTTGGAGCTGCTTAAATTTGGAGAAAAATAGGCTTGATATGCTGCTAGTTGAACAGGGTTTGGCCCCCAGCCGGGAAAAGGCCCGGGGGATGATTTTGGCCGGGCAGGTACGGGTAAACGGCCGGGTTTTGGACAAACCGGGGACTTCCGTGGCAGTAGACAGCATTATAGAATTGGCAGGGAAAACCTGCCCTTATGTCAGCCGCGGAGGCTTAAAAATAGAAAAGGCGGGCGAAATATTCGGGGTGGATTTCAAGGGCCGGGTGGTGCTGGATGTAGGGGCATCCACCGGCGGCTACACCGATTACGCCCTGCAGAAAGGCGCTGCCCGGGTTTATGCGGTCGATGTCGGTTATGGCCAGCTGGATTGGAAGCTCCGCAACGACCCGCGGGTAGTCAACCTGGAACGGACCAACATAAGATACCTGGAAAGACTGGATGAACCGGTTGACATCGTCAGCATAGATGTCTCTTTTATATCAACCTCCAAGGTGTTTCCGGCCATCAGGCCTATGCTCAAAGATAACGGCCTGGTAATCAGCTTGATCAAACCGCAGTTTGAGGCAGGCCGCAATCAGGTAGGCAAAAAGGGCGTAGTGCGAGACCCCCGGGTGCATAGGGAGGTTTTAACGAATTGTATAGAGTCGGCCAGAAACGCCGGCCTTTACTGCCGGGATCTGTGCTTTTCACCTATAACCGGCCCTCAGGGCAATATCGAGTATTTTCTCCTGCTATCCCCCCTTCCGGAAGAGGAGCGGGATGTGAGCAGCCAGGTCTGTGATGTCGTGCAGGAAGCACATTTACAACTGGGGAGGAAAAAAGATGCGGGTTCTTCTACTTAACAATCGCCTCAAGCCTCATACCGTGCATATGGCGGAGCAGATGGAAACGAAGCTTAAAGATATGGGGGCGGAGGTGTTTATCGACAACGGGGTTCAGAAACCGGGCCCGGTAAGCATTGATCTGCTTATTGTCCTCGGCGGGGACGGAACGATAATAAGAGCCGCCCGCGAATATGCCCAGAGCGGGGTTCCGGTGCTGGGCGTAAACATGGGCCGGGTGGGATTCTTGAGCAACATAGCCAGCAATCAACTGGAGGAAAAACTGGAAAGGCTCCTGGCGGGAGATTATTCCATAGATGAACGTATGGTCATGGAAGTCGAGGTATGCGACGGCGACCGGCCCATTATGACGGTCGGGGGCTTGAATGAGGTTGTGTTTCGGTCCACCGCTCCCCGGATCATAGAGCTCATGCTTTACGTAAAGGAGCGATCGCAGGGTGTATACCGGGGGGACGGACTCATAGTGGCCACCCCGACCGGCTCTACCGCCTATTCTCTGTCAGCCGGGGGCCCGATCGTCGATCCCTCTTTACAGGCTTTTATAGTCACTCCTATCGCATCCAGCATTACCCACCGCCGTCCCCTGGTTATCGGAGCCCAGCACCCCCTGGTCATTAAGCCCCAGGATGCCCGTGAGGCGGTTATATGTGTGGATGGGCAAGTCCATATGGAATTTGAACCCGAATACAGCGTGAGGATAAAACGGGCGGCCAACCCGCTGCGGATGGTCAACCTGACCGGAGCACTCCTGTTTGACAACCTGGAAGGCCGCCTGCGGCGCAATGAAATTCAATGAACGCGGCCCATCGTAATATATACAAAAATGCCCTGAACATATCGCATCTTCTGGCCCGCTGCCGGGTGAAAACGGGGGACCGGGTGATTGACGCCACCTGCGGGCAGGGCCATGACACGGTTTTTTTAGCCGAACTGGTAGGGGAAGAGGGCCGGGTATGGGCCTTTGACATTCAAGCAGAGGCGGTAGTCTCAACCCGGGCCTTGATTGAGCAAAGGGGCCTGGCGGCCAGGGTTGAAGTGGTTCACGAAGACCATCGCTTCATGGACCGCTATGTGGGCGAGCCGGTGAGCTTGGTCATGTTTAACCTGGGCTACCTGCCGGGGGGTGATCACCGGATAAGCACCGCTCCCCGGACCAGTATAGATGCACTGGAAAAGGCCATCGGTCTTCTGGGGGAAGCAGGCAGTATTACCCTGGTATGCTACACCGGCCACCCCGGGGGGAGGGAAGAACTGCAGGCCCTTAAAGAGTATTTAGCAGGAATTCCCCAGAATTACCTGGAAGTAATTGAAATAAGCTTCTTGAACCAGTTGAACAATCCCGCGGTCCTGCTTTTATTAAATAAGCTGAATGGAGGGATAAGGTGAAATCTGCCCGCCAGTTCGCCATCAGAGAGATCATCAACAGTGAACGGATAGCCACCCAGGAGGAGCTGTGCCAGGCCTTGTCCGACCGGGGCCTGGATGTTACCCAGGCCACCGTATCCCGGGATATCAAAGACCTGCAGCTGATCAAGATTCCGGACGAGCACGGTTATCGCTATGCGCTTCCCGATACCGCCAAGCGGGCCGGAGTCCAGGAAAGAACGAAAAGGCTTTTCCGTGATTCGGTCATATACGTCGATCACAGTGAAAACCTGGCGGTCATCAAGACGATTCCCGGAGCTGCCCAGGCGGTAGCCTCACTTATTGATACCGTGGGATGGGACAGTGTGCTCGGGACGGTGGCCGGGGACGACACCATTTTTGTGGTGGTAAAACCTAAAGAAATGGCCCCGATGCTGGTTAACGAGCTGCTGCAGATGCTGCGCACCTGATTCCGGCTTTATGATTATCTCACCCGGCGCCAATGGAGGGGAACATGCTTCAGGAGATATATATAAAGAACTTTGTACTCATTGATGAACTGCGCCTGGAATTTTGCTCCGGGTTCAACGTTTTGACCGGAGAAACCGGGGCAGGCAAGTCAATCATTATCGATGCCCTGGGCCTGGTTATGGGCGATAGGATAAGCAGCGACCTGGTCAGAAATCCATCCCAGAGGGCTATAGCTCAGGCGGTATTTTTCCTGGACGAAGACCAGACCGCCCGCCGTTCCCTCATGGAAGCCGGCCTCATAGATGAAACAGATGACTCGGTCATCATCACCCGCGAAATATCCCCGCAAGGCCGCAGCACGGCCCGGATCAACGGAAAAAACGTCACTGTTTCGGCTCTGCGCGACCTGGCCGCCCGCCTGCTCGATCTGCACCTGCAGCACGATCACCTGACCCTGCTCAGGCCCGAACTCTATACCGGCTATATAGACAGTTTTATAGATCAGGGACCGGTTCTGCTGAAAAACCTGGAACAAGCCTACCGGGTCTGGATGGACCTCCAGGGCCGGCTCCGGGAGCTGGGCGAGCAAGAGCAGAACCGCCTGCAGATGCTTGATTTTCTCTCCTATCAAATTAAAGAAATAGAACAGGCCGACCTCCAGCCGGGCGAGGAGGACGAACACCTCTCCCTAAGGGAGCGCGTCCGCAATTCCGGCAAACTGGCTGAGGGGACTTCGCAAATGCTTAAGCTGCTCAATGAAGGGGAACAGCAGGCCAGCGCCCTGGACCAAATCGCCTCGGCTCTGGATGTCGTGCACAGTCTGCACCAGGATCCCTTTTTTGCCGCCCTGCTGGCTCCTTTGGAAGAAGCCTATTACACTGTTCAGGACCTGGCCGAGAGACTGGGCGGCTTTCGGGAGAGCCTGGATTTTGAACCGGGGCTGCTGGATAGGCTGGAGGAACGCCTGCATCGTATAGAGCGGCTCAAAGCGCGCTACGGGAAAGACGTCCAGGAAGTATTGGAATACCTGGCCAAAAGCCGGGAAGAATACGACCGCCTGGAGAACAGCCAGGAAGAAAAGCAAAAAATCGAACAGGAGCTTTTAAAAGCTCAGGGGGAATATGAGCATCGGGCCGGCCTCTTATCCACCGCTCGAACCGAAGCGGCGGCGGTCCTGCAGGAGCAGGTCAACCGGGAATTAAAAGAGTTGAACCTTCCCCATACCCAATTTCAGGTTCAAATCGGCCGGCGTTCCCATCCCGTGGCCACGGGATGGGATCAATTCGAGTTCCTGTTCTGCGCCAATCCCGGTGAAGAGATGCGGCCGCTGGCCAGAGTGGCATCGGGCGGGGAGCTCTCCCGGGTAGTCCTGGCCCTGAAAAAGGCCCTGGCCGCGGTTTACAAGCTGCCTACCCTGATATTTGACGAGATAGACGTAGGCGTGGGTGGAACCTCACTGGCGGCTATGGCCCGCAAACTCGGGGAACTGGCCGGGCGGCACCAGGTTATCCTGGTCACCCATTCCCCCCAGGTGGCCGCTTACGCCGGGCGCCATTTTTTAATCGAAAAACAACAGGAACAAAATTCCACCCTGGTCCGGGTGCAGCTCCTGGACCGGGAAGGCCGCATCCACGAACTGGCTCGTATGCTGGGCGGCGAAGACTACAGCCAGCTCACTTTGCAGCATGCCCGGGAAATGCTGACCGCCTCGGAGAAGTCATCCTGAATATACCTGCCTGAATAACCTGCTTAACCCCCCTTTTTATTGAAAAAAATCTGCGGGACTCTCGTTGCTACACGCCTGCTGTACTGCATAGGCGCAAGTTAAAACGGGAAGAATAGTGATATTCTACGTCCCGGGAGGAAAAGCCTTTGAAAAGAATACGGCCTGTTCTGGGAATCATTATTTCTCTATTTTTGCTGGCTGTCTGCGTCACGCCTCAGGCCCGCACCATTTTGAGCCTCCCCGCCAATCAGAAGGTGGTGGTGGGCCAGACCTGCTTTATCCCTGTAAAACTCCCTCCGCAATTGGACAACAAAATTGAGATGAAGGTCTTGAGGCCTTCGCAAAGCGTATTTGCCGCTCCCCAGGAATCTCCCATAGCGGTAAGTCATAATGCTGACGGCTACCAGATAACCGGAGTAAAGCCGGGAGTGGTGGATGTCGAGTTTAAGCTGCTGGGAATCATACCTATCAAATCGATTTCGGTAGAGGCCCTGCCCACCCGGCGCTTAATTCCCGGAGGCCATTCCATAGGAGTGGTTCTCCAATCGAGGGGAATCATGGTCGTGGGATATGCGCCAGTGCGAGGTGTCGACGGGCAAAAGAGCTATCCGGCCCGGGAACAGGGAGTAGCGTTGGGTGATCTGATCCTTCAAGCCAACGATAAAGCCGTCAACAGCGAGGAAGACCTGGCCCGCGCTATTGATGAAGAAAAAGGTCAGCTTACCACCCTGACGATAAAAAGAAAAAATGAGACTCTGGCTATTCCGGTCAAAGCCCAGTTCTGCCCCGAAACCAACCGCTACCGGATCGGACTCTATGTACGCGACGGGGTGGTGGGAGTGGGAACCTTAAGTTTCTGGGACCCTGAGAGTAAGGGCTTCGGGGCTCTCGGGCACATTATCCTGGATGCTGACACCAAACAGGGGATCGATGTTTTACAGGGGAAAATCGTCTCGGCCTCGATACAGAGCATCAAGCCGGGTACTCCCGGGCACCCGGGAGAAAAAATCGGCATTTTCAACGCCCAGGGCGCTATAGAGGGGAGCATTGCCAAAAACTCCTATTACGGCATATACGGCCAAACCACCCGGGATGTCAAGAATCCCCTGGTGGAGAGCAGCCTGGAGGTGGCCTACGCCCACCAGGTTCAATTGGGAGCGGCG
Source organism: Syntrophomonas sp. UBA5314 (assembly GCA_002410325.1). Classification (GTDB taxonomy): domain Bacteria; phylum Bacillota; class Syntrophomonadia; order Syntrophomonadales; family Syntrophomonadaceae; genus UBA5314. Next base: position 351,852 of record DHRK01000007.1, on the reverse strand, counting down.
CAGATTTACACCGTAATCAATGGAGAAGAAATTGAGAAATTCGATATTTATATTGAGAAGCTCTATCCGGTAGGGGACAGCGGCAAGGGAATGGTAATAAGGATAAGCGATCCCCGCCTGTTAAACATGACCGGGGGCATTATCCAGGGGATGAGCGGGAGCCCTATTATTCAGGATTCTCGCATTGTGGGCGCTATAACCCACGTATTCTTAAACGATCCCAGCAGGGGATACGGAATTTATATGGATCAGATGTTGTCGGAACTTCAATTTTAGTCAATAATGTCATACATTTTCGACAAACCGAATAAAAGCCTGATATGTTTAAAACAGCCCGAAGCGTCTGGCCGGCAATAGAAAATCTACCGGATTTCTTGGCAAATTTCTTTTGTATTTCTATGTATCATAATGTTTCTAGTTGCGGTAATATATACTAATTTCGTAGAAAATAAAAGGAGGAAATGCCTGAATCCTAGTCGAAACCGTTTGTAAATCAACATAATAACCGGTAAACACGGGTGAGGGGGAATAATGCTGGATGTTCGGTGAAAGCAAGATCAAAGTACTGATAGCGGATGACAATCGAGAATTCTGTGGAATCCTAAGGGACTATTTTGCCAATGAGCCTGATTTTGAAATGGCCGGGGTTTGTTCAAACGGCATGGAAGTACTGGGAACGCTGGAGAAGAAAGAAGTTGAAGTACTGATCCTCGATCTCATCATGCCCTATATGGATGGCATCGGCGTCCTGGAAAAACTGAATGAGTTAAGACCCGAGACCAAACCTAAGGTTATCATTCTGACCGCATTCGGCCAGGAAAACATTACCCAGAGGGCTGTTGAATTGGGTGCCGATTATTACATATTGAAGCCTTTTAACTTGCAGGTATTGGGTGAGCGGGTTCGTCAAGTAGCGAGAGACATTAAACCCCGCACCGAGAGCAAGGGGGCCATAAGCGCCCTCAGCATGCCGGTTCATTCACCGAAAAACCTGGAAGTGGAAGTCACCAAGGTCATCCATGAAATCGGAGTGCCGGCCCATGTCAAAGGCTACCAGTATTTGCGCGACGCCATCATGCTGGTAGTGGAAGAGATCAACTATCTGGGCGCGGTTACCAAAGAATTGTACCCCACCATTGCCCAGAAATATGACACAACTCCCAGCCGGGTGGAACGAGCCATCCGCCATGCCATCGAACTGGCCTGGGATCGGGGAGACATCGATAAGATCAATAAGTTCTTCGGCTACACCATCAGCGGGGAAAAAGGCAAGCCCACCAATTCTGAATTCATAGCCATCATCGCCGACCGGCTGAGATTGGAGAACAAGGTAAGCTAGCTGAGGAGTACTGGGTGTTAGAGATGTATTGCCCTTGCATGAATTATAGCTATAAACTGTTTTTGTAGCGCTATAAAGCAATAAACTGTTTGTTCGTATTGAAATAAACTTTCTTATTTATTGGTTGCTTCCAATGACTAAGGAGGTTTATTTTTATGAGGGAATATGTAAACGGTATGATATGCTTTATTAGATGTTATAATGTGTATATGCAAAGACTATATCCCTTCTGAATCAGAAAGAATATACATAAACATGGTATTCAGAGGGGGATCTTTATGGACAAGAAAAAAGAGAAGAGTCCTAAAGAGAGGGGAGATAAAATGCCAGCGATACAGAAAAAGGAGCAGGAATATAAAGGATTATCCAAAGAGTTATTAGATAAAATTTCTATTACTCCAAAGACAGTCAAAGACGGCAAGATTATTCTGGACAAAAACAATAAAGATCATCGTTATATAATGGAAGACGATGACTGATGTTTGGCGTTGGGTCAGTATGGTGGCTTGAAGTTGAGTATGAAGATATAAGCGATTCTAAAGTTAGGCCAGCAATCATACTGGAAAAAACAAAAGATGCTATTTATTTTTTAGTTACCACTACAACAAAAGCTCCTGGCGATCCACCATCATTCTATGATAAGTTTAAGATTCCAATTATAAATTGGCGTAAAATTCCTCTGGATCAAGCTTCATATGCATTAAGTCGCAGATTAATTAAATTGTCCGAAAGTGACCTGAAAAATACGATTAAAGAAAATGATTATATAGGGCAAATGAGCCTACCTGACTTACAATGGTTAGTCACAGAGATTGAGTTAAGAAATAGGGGATAATACCGTTAACTAAATAATGATTAAGGTCCCGCATCGTATGCGTATGGTGTTGGACCTTTTTTATTGATAAAGAGAACGCTTGCAAATCTGAATCAAACAAAGTTCGGCCAGTTTTTCGAAGGCGTAACCTTGCCGTAACAGCCGCCGCCCGGTTTGATGGGCAAGCGGCTCCGGTGCATGTGCTGGATGATCCTGGCCAGGTCGCTTCCGCCAGAAACTGCCAAAGCTAGGAGTGCCGTTTAAACATGTCAAGTCTGTGACAGTACATCCAGACGGGTCAGCACCCAGTCAAAATCTCCACTGGTAACGACGCTGCCGCAGTATTTGCACTCTCCCGCAGCATTGATACTGATGTTGGCTCCGCAGTTAGGACAGGTTTTTACGGCGGTACCTTCGCCGCTCCTGCTTAGAACGCCTTTCTTGCGAGACATGCTAAGGATATATTCCATGACAATTTCTTGCCTGGGGTCTCCTTCAATGACCTTTTTACTTGCGTCATCTATGACGTAGTCTTTTATTCTGGCTTTCAAGTATACATTCAGGGTTTCAGTGTCGCCGTATTCACGGTAATTGTGGATTTGTGCTTTTAGAACAGCGATGTCGTCCACCACATTGGTCGTGTTGCTGTCGATAAATTCCTGGAGCTGGCGCTTGTGCATGTTAAAGAGTTCATCCGATTCAAAAGGCCGGACTTTTTGCCACTCCTTGGCTTCCCAGGATTCCTGAAGCTGAATATAAATATTGCTGACTTTGGCAATGAACAGGTCTTCATTGAAATCGGGATCACGTTCCTTTAAAGAGGTGAGATCGGCTATAAGCATTTGCCTTGGGGCTACGGCTGCCTCCTGCGGCCGGACTGTGCCTTTTCTCCTTCGCAGAAATACTGCCAGGGCTACAATGCCGGCCAAAACGACAAGCAGGGGAAGGCCGACGAATAGAGCCAGCATGGCAGCGGCAAAACCCGCCGCCTTTGAAGATGTGGGCGAAGAACTGGCGCTTCCCGTGGGTGCACCGGCTGATCCGGCAGTATACCCCGAACCTGTACCGGAGCTTTGGCCAGAAACTGAGCTGGAGCTAGAGGAAGAAGATGAACTTGAACTCGAGCCGCTGGAAGAACTCGATTTGGAACTGCCTGAACCGCTGGATTTCGATTTGCTGCCCGATGAACTCTTGGAGCCCGATGAATGGCTGGTGCTGTTTCCGACCCCGGAGTGGGCGGCAGAGGAAAAAACAAAAGAAATTATAGTAAAAAGGGCCAATATCGTCAGCAGCCTTTTCTTATCCTTAAACATGGGCTATCCTCCATAAAGCAACTAGCTGCACAGCGCCAAGCCAAGGCGGATCAGTGCTTCCATATCAGCAGGCTTCTCCAGGCACAGCGGCAGGCGCACCGCTGTATTCCCCGGAGTCATGCATACCGACGGGCGTGCCTTGGCTCTGGAAAAGTAGGCTATGAATGGCGTAACCGGATTCAGCCGCGCTCGGGCTTTCTCCCTTTCATCTGCGTAGACTTCATACGGATCTGAAGCGGTTGAAAGGCTGGCTATTTCTACTGTATGCAGTTTGCCCACATCGATGTTGATGCCGTTTTTGCGCAAAACGGCGGTCTTCATTTCCGTGGATACAGGCACCGAACTGCGCTGCATTAACAGTACGGTCATGTCCCCAGAGGGCATTTGCCAAACAGTAGACTCGCTCATGCCGGTTTGGTCGACTTCCATGCGCATCCGGACTTCCATGCGCCACGACTTCCCGTCCGGCAGGCTTCCGGAAACACGGTACAGAATATTGGCTTGTTCTTTGTCATCTCCTATTTTATATACCCCTGAGCCTGCTTCATACTGCCAGCCGTTTAATTCCGCCAGGCGGCCGCGAGCTTGATGGCCCCTTTTTTTAGCTGAAGTGATCCACCAGGCCATGCCGCCCAGGACTATAACAAACGACAGCGGTATAATAATATCGCTTGCTTGCATGTATATAAACGCCTCCTTAAATTCTTATCTGAATTTCAGAGTGCTTAAAATCCCGCTCATGGTTTGGTTCGTTTCATGATCGGGTCCGGCAATTTTTACGGCTACCAATTGCCCGTTCTTCATGCTCATGTAGCTTGTTTGATATACTGACCCTGCGGTAAAAGTGGTTTTCCAAAATTTCATGCCAGCGAAATCTACTTGTTCAGGCTTCGTTCCATTGTAACGCTGGGCAAAGCCTTCACTCTGGGATTTGTCCTCGCCTGCCGTCATATTATATCCGCGGACGGACACCTCAATAATGTCATTAGTGCCTTTATACATTCGTACTCCGCCGTCAAAACTCGTACTCTCCCAGTCTTTGGGCACTATTATGGTAAATCCCGGGGCGTCGAAAGTGCTGCCCTCAATAGCCGGAACGCTGGACTGACTGGTTGTGCCTTCGCCTCCTGGGGCGCCGTTCTGTGAGCACCCCAGGAGGGCTGTCATAAACGCAATAAGCAGCAGAGAGGATAGTAGGCCTGGTCTCTTCATGATGCTTCCTCCCTACTTGTACATGTTCTCCAGCAGCTTGCCGGCAAGTTTTTTGCCCAACTCCTCCTTGTCAAACTTGCTGTAGGTTTTGGGCTGCCAGTCGACCCTTACCACCGTTTCACCCTTCTGCACCACGATCGCCGTCGCGCCGGTAGTAAAATCACAGATATAGGCCTTGTCCCCAAGCCCGCTCACTTCTTTGACGGAGTCTTTCACCGCGAAATTTTTGGTGCTCTCAAATTCCTTGCTCCCACCGTTTACATAGGCATTAAAGGCAATCTTGGAGAAATCCTTGCCGGCAACCGTATAGCCGCAGGAGGGTTTACCATTCTTCGCGCTGCTGTTGGCTTCCGGGAAGTAGGTCATCGTTTCCCCGACAATGGCGCCAACCTCCTCAGCGGAGATCGCATCCTTCATCTCCCATCCCTGGGGCAGCGATATTTCCTTTTTCAACGTGGGGCCCGACGAACTGGTCGAAGTAGTGTTCGAGGCGCCACAGCCCACCAGGGATACGATAATCATCATGGTCAAAGCCAAAACCAGTAACCTCTTAGTTGTTTTCACTGTTTATCCTCCTTTAAACTGCGTATTTCTTCTTCGTCCATGGTCTGGACAGGTATCAACGACTTCTTCTAAACAACCTCCTTTCCGAAATCTTCTGCCGCCTGCAGTTCATAAGTCCGTATTTTTGAAATTATATTGGTTCGGGATTCGTTCCATATGCTTCCTCCCTTATTTGTACATGTTCTCCAGCAGCTTGCCGGCAAGTTTTTTGCTCAACTCCTCCTTGTCAAACTTGCTGTAGAATTTGGGCTGCCAGGAGACCTTCACCACAGTTTCACCCTTCTGCACCACGATCACCGTCTCGTCAGTAGAATCACAGATATAGGCCTTGTCCCCAAGCCCGCTCACTTCTTTGAGGGAGTCTTTCACCGCGTAATTTTTGGTGCGCTCAAATTGCTCGCTCCCACCGTTTACATAGGCACGAAAGTAAATCTTGGAGAACTCTTTGCCTGGAACGTTATAAGCGCAGGAGGGTTTACCATTCTGCGCGTTGCTGTCGAGTTGCGCGAAGTAGGTCATCGTTTCCCCGACAATAGCACCAACCTCCTCAGCGGAGATCGCATCCTTCATCTCCCATCCCTGGGGCAGCGATATTTCCTTTTTCAACGTGGAGCCCGACGAACTGGTCGAAGTAGTGGTCGAGGCGCCACAGCCCACCAGGGACGCGATAATCATCATGGTTAAAGCCCAAACCAGTAACCTCTTAGTTGTTTTCACTATTTATCCTCCTTTAAACTGCGTATTTCTTCTTCATATTTTTTGATCACGCGGTTTTTTATTTGCCTTCTCCTTGGACATAGATGTAAAATTTCCTTTTTGCGCCACTTTGAGTATCATTATATTTGAGCAGATGCAGGATAGTAATTCACAGCTGTCTAAACATGAGTTAACAATTGTTAGCAGTTTGCGCGGCGGCCGGGCGCGAAGCAGCCGGTTTACCCAAAAACATAGAGCGGGCACGACAGGGGGAGCGCTTTTTTAATCAAGGCGGCTCCTTAGAATCGGGGAGAGTATGCGGAAAGACACGGTAGTGTTTTTGGGATAGTCGGATAAGCTGCTTAAAATCGTCTAAGGAAATGTTTTTCCGTGCAACAATGTCGGCCCCTGCTTCCTTGGCCTTCAACGCAAGCCTGTTGTCCTTAACACCGATCATGACAAATACCTTGATGGCCGGGAAGCCCTGCTTGATGTGCGGTATATATTCAAGGAGGCCCCAGTCCTTTGAAAGAATATCCATTACCAAAAGGTCGGGCGTATACGCTGAGCATAATGCCGGCGCATCGCCGGCGTTGTCTGATTGCATCACAATTTCGATATCCGGGACCTGACACAACATTTTGATCAACCTGTCACTGCGGGAATGCCGGTCTCGGATCAATACCACTCTCATCGCGCATCTCCTACAGCTGCTCCAAAATGCGTATCAGGTCTTCCAGTGACGCGGTATCTGGGATAAAACAGTCTGCTAAGTGAATACATAACTTGCCATTCCGTTTGCCTTTTTAATTTATTCCTGCGCAGGCTGTACCAAGCGGAGCAGGTTTTGTCTGTCCTTTTTAGCAGCCAGTGCTACCATCAAAACCAATCCCAACGCATATTCATTGTCGCTGCCATATATTCCTCATCATCAGCACATACTTTCTCACGTTCTCTCCTTACTTGTGAAATAGTTTTGTTTTATTAATCAAAGTTTGTTGAACCTTTTAAGATTAGAGATGAAACTGCTCCGCATTTTCGGAAGCATCGACGTAGGGCAGGCGGCTGCCGCTAATATGGCGCAGATTCAGGGTGTTATCGACCATGCGTAGATCGTAGACGCCGAAGAAATCCTCTTTCCCATTGACGCCGGCCATTTGGAAGACTGCCGCGCCGGTCGGAAGCGTTTCATCGCTGCCCGGCTGCGCAATGCGCCAGAAGCCCTTGAGCATTTCACCCGTGTTGCCGTCGAACTGGCCCGGCCCATAACAGAATGTCAACGCGCCGTTCGCGCTTAGGCTGAGACGGTGCCAGTGAGAGAAGCCGCCAGCATCGACATCATCCGCTGCCCAATCGCCAAGCCAGCCCTTAGCTGTATAAGCCAGGAATACATCAAATTTCCGGCCGGAGCGGTCGATAGCAAAAACGGTTTTATTATCGGCGGAATAGACCCCGTCATCGGTTTCAGCGTCGCCCGGATAGCCCGGGATAAAGCCGATAATGCCAGTTAGGCCCGGCAAAGCCCCCATGCTGCTGAATCCATTCGCAGGATCGGCGGATTGCAGGAGCGCGCTCTCGACATCCAGATACTCCACTTTGCCGTCCTCCATCAGAAACAGCACCATCGGAGCGACGCGCCACCCCAGCGTATCGACGTACACCCCCACGCAAGGTCTACTCAATCCATTGACCCGATAAAAGTCTTCCGCGATTTCGACGCCCAGATATTCGCGCCAAAAGTCCCGGTCGAGAGTCAGGAGCGCTTTGCCATCCTCCAGCCATGCACGGACGCGCCGATTGTCGTCGGCTCTTTCGCTTAGATGGCTCACATATGCGCCGAGGCCCGTTAACGCCGCCTCCGACGAAAACCACTGTTCGCCTTCCGCCGGGACGAACAGGTCGGCTTGGCGGTACTCCTTTACGGTCGCCGGTTTTCCATTGACTTCATAATCCGTGATGATGCCGTCTTCATCTTCATAGTATGGAGTTCTGACGGTCAACGGCCCTTTCTCGTACAAGTCCTTCGGCCGGCAGGTTTCAGCGTAGGACAGCACATTTACCAGCCCGCCGTCCCGCAAGGAGAAATAGTTCTTTCCTTTGGCGTCCCCGCCCCAGCCGCTTGTTTGCCAAGCTTCGCACAACAGCAGTTCTCCGCTGACAGGATCGACTGCCGACGACAGCACTCCACCTCCCATGCTGCCTGAACTCATATAGGAAGTGAAGAGGCATGCTGCATCCCCATCTCGGATTGTGTAAAACAAGGAGTACATTTCCGGGAATCTGCTTAAATCGGCATAACCGTCTTTCATCACTGCGACGCAAAAAAACTCATCAATCCCGTCGGCATCCAGATCAACGGTTTCCTCGCCACGAATTTCATAGTCCGAGAAATCCTCTAACGCCTCATCTCCGAACATGCAGTCTTTCGTCCACGCGCGGCTTCGAATCAGCTCTTTATAGATTGCCGACTCTTCGGATTCAACTACATTAGCAGATAAAGCAGATGTGTCAGCCAGGATTTTCACAGGATCAGCGAGGCCGCCGCATCCTGTAAGATAGACTGCTGGGAGCAGGATGAGAACAGAAAACAAAAACGATTTCTTTGTTATCATGATTTTGACATGGTCATGAAATCATGGCTTTCTTGGGCTTTCTTGTTTTTTATCCCGCCGACGATGTAGAGTACGGGCAGTACAAACCCCAGCAGGCCAAACACTTGCAAAAAGCCGATGCCGATAGAATGCACTATCATGTTCAAAAGCTGGATGGCGCAAAGTACAATACCGGCAGTAATAAAAAACTGGCCTTGCGCGGGATCTGCGCATCGCTTGACCCCGAGGCCCCCGAATACGATCTCAAGTACGCCGCTTATAGTGGAGATAAGCATTGCGCCAATCATTATTCCGCCGGACTGCACGCCCAAACTTGTTAGCAAGGCAGATCCGGCTGCCCCGAAGATGGATGTTATTACTGCGAAAATACCTGCGATTATGAAGAGGACACTGACGACTTTGAGCAGCCCTTTTCCTGGAGCGTCCACGAGCAACCCTCCTTATACTGTTATTGAGCATAATTTAAACAGAATTTCCAGGCGATCGTAATCCACAGATGTTATCACTTTGACTTAACAACTGTCAGTTCTTTTGCCGGAGGGCGTAAAGAACCACTAAAAAAGCCGCCCATGGCGGTTTGATCCCGCGCGGGCGGCTTATTCTTTTATATATAATGATTGCTGTTAATGCTTAAACGGATTCGATCAACCCGCAGCGCAGGGCATAAGCCACCAGTTGCGCGCGGCTTCTTAACCCGGTTTTGGAATACATGCGTGAAATATACACCCTTACAGTGCCATATTCCAAAAACTTCTCGGCGGCAATCTCTCTGGTGGATTTCCCCTGCGAAAGCAGGCTGATGATTTGTATTTCAATCTCCGAAAATCCTGCCTTATGCTGTAAATGATTTAAAGGCTTCGGGAAGACGCGGTAGGGTTTTGTGGAATACCGGATCAAATCCGTGAACTCATCGAGGGAGAGGTTCTTCCATGCGAACAGATCGGCCCCGGCTTTCTCCGCGGCTTGCACAAGCTGTTCATTCTCCACCTCGGTCATGACAAACACCTTGATATCGGGAAATGTTTTCTTAATAACAGCGGTATAATCAAGCCCGTTTCCCTCAGCCGTGAAAATATCCATGACTACCAGGTCGGGTCTGTGTTTTTGGCAGAGTTCCGCCGCCTCGCTTGCCTTCTCGGAGTGTGCCACGATCTTTATATCCGATACCTGCTCCAAAGCCTTGACCAGTGTGCTTCTGAGCAGTACCTGATCCTCAATCAAAACAACCCTCATGGCGTTAATCCTCCGATGCCCCTTTTTTTCTTACCGAGGTATAAAAATATAATAAAAAAAAAGCCGCTACGGCTCTATTCACAACTGTTATTTTCTTTAATGACAGTTGTCATTAAAGAAAAGCGCAACAGTCATTTTAGGCAACGGCAATCCGTTTAGTCACGTTCACGATAAAACTTCCATGTTTAATTTCAGTTTCAAGCTCCATTCCCACCCGTTTCGCCCGGGATGCCATGCCTGAAATTCCGATGCCGGGGACGAATGCATCCATCTTAGTCGCTTCGTTTGCAATTCGTAAAAGTACATGCGGCTCTGGCTGCCAGGTAATTTCGATCCTGTCTGCTTTAGCGTGTCGGATCGCGTTCAGTACAGCTTCATGACATATGGCGGCTACTGCCTCTTCTTCATCTCGCATCAGCGGAGGTACGGTCTTTGCTTCAAGTATTTCTATCCCAAAAGCTTTATAGCTTATCTTGAGCCTATCCAAAGAGTCCTTTAGCGGATAATACATATTAAACCGTCCTTTTCTCGTGTAGTTTTCAAGTATGGATGTAATCTTTTCAAGGCTTTCAGCGGCATCCCTATCCAGGCCTTCTTTCAGAATGGCTTCCAGCGACATGGACACCACGGCCAGCATCTGCCCGGCGTTATCATGAAGCTCATAAAGGGCGTTTTTCCTCTCCCTTAGGATTTCCGCCTGCTCCTGTTGTTTAATCAGTTCTTCCATCAAGCGGTTTTGTTCAACCAACTGCGCGACAGCCTTTCTTTCGCTTTCAAGGGTCTGCGCAAAGGCCGTGATATCCTTAACGAACACCGCCCTTTTCCTGTTTGACAGGTTTTCCACGGTAATTTCATAGGTTCGCTGACCACCGAGATAGGTAAGTCTCCCTTCCAATGATTCGGCAGCGCCAAGAGTCTTACAGAGGTCATTAAAATTTACGCTCTCAATGGAACAATCCCCGCAAAAAGCCTCATAAGCCCTATTTCGTTCAATCATACTTCCATTCTTGCCGTACAGCGCCAGACCGTGGAGGATATTATCAGACAACCCGGTTAAAATATAAGATACGGACGCCCCGTCATATTCATAAAAAAGATAATATATGCAGTATGCGGTTTCGAGAAACGCGGCGACCGACAGGCCCAGGCCTGCCAGCCAAAACCACGGCTGCGGCAGCATGTAAAAGAGATACAGCACGGTGAGTATTACAGATAAAACCTTAATAAGTGTTTTTTCTCCGAACACAAACCAGCAGCAGGCGGTCACGACAAGGCCTGGAATAAGGCTGAATCTCAAAAATGCCGGGGGCTGGAGTATGGCGCCTTCCCACAGGTATAATTGACACAACGCCAGCTCCGCAGTCAGGAGGCAAAGCCCGGCAAGCATCAGCCCTCTGCCTGAAGCCCACCATAATCTCTGGCGTCCCGTTTGCAGGTATAAAGCCGAAACGAGGATGACGCCATTGCCGCAGATGGCAAGCAGCAGGAAGAGGGCACAGATCACACGGATCACGTAGGGAACGGCGTATGCTGTCACAGTGAATTCGCCTCCTTCCCGAACTCAATTCTGAGGGTCAGCGCGTCGTCTTCTTTTTCGCGGGTATAGGCAGCCGCGACCGAGCGCGCAAATTCTTCAAGCTTATTAAAGTTTAGTTCTGTATCGGAAAGAAATATTAAAAGCACCACTGCGTCTTGGTCTGAAATGACGCGCACCAGCAGCTTGCGCGTATAATCTTCATCAAGACAAGTATCGATGAGCGCCGCGACACATCCGAAAACACCGTAAGCAAACCGGAGCGGGAACAAGCCTTCCGGCTTCATGGCCAAAACCATGTCAAGGCTTCGCATACATGCGTCGCTGCATTCGCCCGCGAGAAGCTCGGCCATCTGTCTGCCGCTTACGTTTTCGTCTTGCAGCCCCCAGAGCATGATCCTCAGCAAGCGGCCGGAACGCGAGGCCTGAGCCTGGGCCAGCCGGCCTGAATCGCCATGCAATTTTATTCCTTCCACCTGGAGCTTTCTTAGCGTGCCGGTAAGGTCTTTTAGCAAATGATGAAACACCTCGGAAAGCCTCTCGTTCCAAATAAGCTGGTTGTGGCTTGAAAGGGCGATTTCCATGGTTCGCGCCCTTTCCTTTAGAAACTCGCTGGTTTTCTCCATGATCTCCTTTTCTTTCTTCACCGCTTCGCCTTGCTTTATCTGATCGCTGATATCATGGAGCAAGACAACGGTTTTTCCCATGAAACCCTGATACTCAGGTCGATAGAATCTGCCGGTGTCTTCGATAACATCTTGTTCCCACACATGATCGGCCTCCTTGTGTTCCGGAAGCTTATCGAAATCAATCATCTTTTTGCTTTGATACAGCCATTTGCCCCCATGAGTACGGATTGCCACGGGTATGTGCATTTTGTCCAATACGGCGGCAAAGTCCAGGCCCTGATCCAGAAACCGGTTGCGTATGGCGAGATTTATGAAAAATGCCGTCAAGAAGGACGTCTGCCAGGCAACGTCAAGGTGGATTTCAAACACATCTTCAAATACGACCATAAAGTTTATGGCAAGGGCTCCGGTGATGGCAAGCAAAAGGAATAGCAGCTGCCTTCTGCGCTCTCTTGTCACCGCATATCGGAAATAGTCATAGGCGCCGATAAACAAAAACCAAACCGTGATGGCGTAAATGAGCCAGTAACCCCATCCATAGGTATAATCGTTGTACCAGTATACCTCGCTAGTCGGATAACTGATGTGAAATACCTGTTGATGTAAGCCATTTGTAAACGCCAATAAACTTAGAATTAAATTTATCCCGATCATGGCAAACAGCCATTTTCGAGGAAAAGCCCTATCCCATCGCAATTCGTAACACAGTATGCGCCAGGCTATAGCGGCCGCCATTATAAGAGGAAACTCCGTATGCCAGAGGAAGGTGTATAGCGGGTCGTGGTCTTCCCACAATAAAGTTTTAATTAACCATAAAAACTGCCACATGAGCAGGCTGCCGGAAATGATCAGATAAGCGATAAATATCCGCTTTCTGTTTTTCGCTTTCAAAAAAATAGAAGTATTAATACATATAAGAAGGAGCAGCACAAAAGCGTTTAAAGCGAACTTTTCATTCACCGACGCGGTGGTGTTGATATGCGTGCCCAGCACCGTTCTTCGCCATTCGGGTTTGTAATTGGCATAGGCTGTCGTAAGCTCCTCCGATTCACCGAAGGCAAAGGCGGTTGTTGCTTCGAAGCCCTGTTCTTTCAGCAAGGATGCAATATCCGGCGGCAGCGGCTTTACCGGGGCGCCTCGGTATACGAGGTATTGCTTGGTGGGTATATTTTCCCGGGGGCATATGACCTGAAAGCGGTTTTGGGCCAGCTCATTGACGTACTCCGCCTGGTAATCCCAACAGATGACTACCTCAACCCCCTCTGCCAGCCAAAAGGACACCGGGTCATGATCCTGCCGGTAGTTAATCTTATAAAGGCGGTTTTCTTTTTGAAGCTGCGAAAAATACGAATAACCGGCTGATAAATCCGAGGCGCTGCCCCCCATGGTTTTATTGACCACATAAACAAGCCATTTCACCATGTCCGAGTCGCTGTTGTAGATTGCGACATCATAGTTGCCGTCCAACAAATCCTGGAAGCTTTTAATATGGGCTGCGTCTTTGGTTTTATCCAGCATTATTACGGGTGCGCAGGATTTCTCCATCACCGGCGTCAAAGCTTGGTTTCCCATGGTGGAAATGCAATAGGCCTGATAAGCGGAAAGCTGCATAAAGCCTCGGTATTCAGATGCTTTTTGCATCAGTTCCCGGTCAAGTTTGAACACTATTTCGGTATTATTCTTTTCAGACAGTTGGTGATATAAAGGATCGAGCGTGTCATAACGGAAAAACATGCCGTCACGGTCTGCCTCGCAGGCAGGAAGCAAAAGGCATAGAAGTATAAAGATTGCCGATATTGACAAATTCTTTGGACTCATTACAAATTCTTGCTCCCGAATATCTTTTTAACAATTCGTCTAAAATTATATACTGTTCTATGCTATCCTCATAGAGGGGGGGGGGGATGGTTATGGTTCGTGTTATGGTTGTTGAGGACGAGAAGCTGCTCAGGGAACTCATCATTCAAAGCATATCCGCCCAAGAGGATCTTAAGTGCGCAGGTGAGACAGAAAGCGCATCAGAGGCCCTATCACTTTGCGAAAAGATTTGTCCCGACTTAATCCTTATGGACATAAAAATGAAAGACGGAAACGGTATAGAGGTTACGGCCAAGATAAAAGCCCGATTTCCTGATGTAAAGATTCTGATGCTGACAGTGTTGTCTTCAGAAAGCATGATATCCCGGGCCATGGCAGCCGGAGCTGACGGATATGCACTAAAATCCATATCCGCGACCGAACTCATGGATATTATCCGTTACACAGCAAAAGGATTTGTTTTGAAGCCGCATCTGCCTCCGAAAAACCCCGACAAAACCGGCCAATTTTCCGATTTGGAAATTAACATACTGCAACTATTGTCTGAAGGAAAGACAGCGCGGGATATAGCCGAGAAGCTCTATTTTTCCCATGGCACGGTTCGCAACTATATATCAGGGATGATAACCCGCATGGGCTTTTCGGATCGGGTTCAGTTGGTGAGCTTTGCCGTCATGGAAGGCCTGATAAGTTAGTACAATGGCTGTTAAAATTCGGGATCATCTTAAAAACCCGCTTCCAGGCTTTCACACCTGAAAAGCGGGTTTTTATCAATCATCTAAAACCTGATAAATCCTGTTAAGGGGCTTTTACAATATCGTCTGGTTCCGGGCGGTTTTTATAGCGGGGCCGTGGTTGCCTGGAAATAGCTCTGTTTCAGCGGGGGAGCCGCTTCAATACCCGGGCAGGGAGCTTCCACTACATGGTTGCGGGGAGGAATGGCAATGGCTTCTCCATCCAAAAGCAGTTCTCCATCCTGATTGACGCATAAAGTGCGAAGGCGCACCCGACCTTTATCCAACAATTCAATCACTTCGGTCTGAGCCCGCACCGTGTCACCGATATAACAGGGTTTCAGAAACTTTACCGTCTGTGCTTCATAGATGGTTCCGGCGCCCGGCATCTGGTTTCCCACTACGTTTGAAATCAGGCCCACCAGAAGCATGCCATGTACGATACGGGTCTGGAAGTGGCCGCGTTTAGCGCGCATCTCGTTGACATGCAGCCAGCTAAAATCGCCGGTAATTCCAGCGTATTGATAAACATCAAATTCGGTAATGGTTTTTTCGACGTATCCGGTATCGCCTATTTTAAGCTCATTAAATATGTTTTCTCTCATAAATAACCCTCCTTACACCAGGTCTCTCTCTAACTTCTGGCCTTAAGCCAATCCGCTATCTTGGGGGCGATCAAATTTTGCGACTTGGCGCTGACATACATTCCGATATGGCCAAGCGGAAAACTGGCCAGTTCCTTATCGGTGCTGCCCACATAATTATTGAAAGGCATCGAGGCGGTGGCCGGGACGATGTGGTCTTGCTCTCCGTAGACATTGAGGAGCGGCATGGTAATATTCTGCAAATTTACGGTCCGCGCGCCGATCTTTAAAGTGCCTTTAACCAACTTATTTTCCTGATACAGATCTTTCACGAATTTTCTGAACGCTTCACCGGCCTGACCGGGACTGTCCAGGATCCATTTTTCCATCCGAATGAAGTTGGCGGCGGTAGCCGGTTCATCCAGATTGTCGATCATATCCACATATTTGTTGAGCATTAATTGAAATGGTTTCAATAGATCAAAGCCCTCATTTAACAGTTCGCCCGGTATAACGCCAAAGGTATCAACCAGGTTGTCAACGTTCATTTCCTTGCTCCATTTAAAAAGAAGGCCATTTTCAGACTGCGCGCCGGCCTCAAAATCAATGGGGGCCACCATTGTGACCAGGTTTTTAACCTTATCCGGGTTCAATGCAGCATAGATGGCTGAGAAGGTTCCACCCTGGCAAACCCCTAATATATTCACCTTCGAGCTTCTGGAGGCCCGCAATACTTCCTCAACCGCATGATCGATGTAAACGTCGATATAGTCGTCCAGGGTGACGTATTTGTCCTGCGCGGTCGGGTATCCCCAATCGATAATGTAAAGGTCAAGACCGAGTTCAAGGAGATTTTTAATGAGGCTGCGGTCCTGTTGAATATCCATCATATACTGGCGGTTGACCAGCGCATAGATAATCAAAGTGGGAACTTTGGCAACTTTTTTAGCCCGGGGTTTATAGTGATACAATTTCATTTTATCTTCTTGGTAAATCAATTCCTTGGGGGTTTGATCCGACTGGGGATCACCCAGGTTGAGAAGAACATCAAGGCTGTGGACAAATTTCTTTTGGGTTTCCAGGATTTCGTCGAGGTTTTTTATGATGTCTACGGGCATGATGGTTTCCATGAGCTTAACCCTCCTTAACCGCTGGTTTATCTTTTCCGGTGCTGGCTTTCTCCTTTGGTTTTAAGGTGGCAACTTCCTTTTTCAGTGCGCGGATTTCCCTTTTTAGGGAATCCAGGGTTTTATAAACACTGTCCATATCGGTTTTGCTTGGATAGGGTAAAAACTCCAGCTGTTTTTCCAACATATCATCATATTTTCTTTTAAAACTGACTCCGGCGTCTAAAACCTGGCCAATAAGCCGGGCAAATTCCTCGGTTCCAAAAAGCTGCAGATAGGCTGATTCATTTTGCTTCCACCAGAATTCGTAAAATTCTTTATAGGATTTGGGATGGGTGCCATCGATCACCATGGCTTGATAATCCTTAATCATTTTGTCAAGGGTATCCTGGCTCTTTTTTACCAAAACAGCCATATATTCATTTAGCGTGTTGATAAATGCAATCAATGCATTGATGCTGTTCATTTGTTTTTGTATCTGCTCGGGATTGGCCAGGAATTGCGGAATGTTGAATACCCTGCCAAATGATGAGGAAAAAGTTGTCTGCCACAGCTTGAGAAATTCGATATAGGCGTCCTGATCCCCGAAGGCGCTCTTGGTCAGCAACTCCCGCATACTTTCCGCTTGCTCCATCCAGGGGGCGAAGAAATCATGGCCGGTGCTGTAGGACGCCTGGTATATATCTATGGTCTTATCAAAAAGCTGCTTTGCATCTTCCGGCAAAAATAAGAGAAGTTGATTGGATACTAATCTCGAATACTCTTCAAGCCATTTGGTGTAAAAATTGCTTATGCTGCTCTCCTTATCGGTAATACTGGCATTCAGATCTTCCCAGAATTTTTTTAAACCGTTATTAAAGCTGTTGATACCAGCATATTTTTCTATAGTCTCTTTATAGAGAGGAGAGCTTTCGCCGAGTTGCTTAAGATTCTTTTCATAGGTATTATTGGCGAAGTCAACCCAATTTTGTAAAGCTTGGTGAAAAGGCTGCATACTTTGGGCAAAAAGATGGGTATTGGTTTTAGATTCACTTTGTCCTCCGGTTGTCATACTATCCGCCAGGGATTGAAAAACTTTTTTCTGGAAATCCATCCAGGATTGGGCAAGGTTATTTTCCAACATTAATTAAGAACCTCCTATAATTTGTTTTTAAAACAGAGTTTTAACTGCCCTCCTTTACGCAAATATTAAAATGCCAATGCAAATGGATTGAATGAACTAGCTTTAGCTGATTTGCTTCATAAAAATAGATGAGAGATGCCCAATTAAAGAAAAGATAATGCGAAGCTGCAGATTTGAAACGAATGGTCTTATTGGGTTTGTAACTGGATCAGGTTTTCATTCGGGCACCTTTATAATTATAAAATCAGTATTTTTTCAAGGGTGAAAACTATCAACCCAAAAATGGAAGATCTTCTTCCAATAATGGAATACCAGCGGTATCGCTTCCACGAGGTTAAGCAGAAATGTATAATTATAGCAAAGCCAGATATGATTGGGCCCGATATTTAGATTTGTGAAGGGGGATGGTAACTTTTTCATAAGGTATTGAAATCACTTTATTGACTTCAATTACCTGTGTGAAAGGAGGGATAATGTTATGAGTCAGTTCAGGAACAAAAAACAGTTATTGACCGTATTCAATTACAACATTCAGTTGATATACAAAACTTATAATCATCTGAGTCTTACCAATTTAGCCGATAAATTAAATATACCTTGTTCAACTCTTTCAAGATTACTAGACGAAAAAAACGAAATTCTGCCTCAAACGTTAACCCTTTATCGAATATCAAAAAGTTTGGGTTTAAGTATGGATGCCCTTATCACTGAAAAATTAAACAAGCGACAATTGCCGGAAAATTTTCCATTTCGTACTTATAGGGGAATAAACCATAGAATCAAGAGGTATATATGCGGGAGGGTAGGCGAAAAATGCCAGGAGCCATTCAGATTATATTATTTTAATACCAATACCGACGATAGTGAGGAAATGATTCAAGAAGGTGAATTACAAGTCCTGAGCAACGAAGAAAACGAATATCTGGTCATCGCCGCTTTTGGCCTCAATTTGGAAAACAAAAAGATAAAACATTATGAAGGATACATTGTATTGTCCGGCTATCATGTTTATATCAATCTTGAAACGGTCGGGATAACAGGTGAACGTGTTTTGATCGTTTTTTATGATCAGATATCAGATAATAATTATCAAGGTGGCCTAGGGATAATAACATCGATATCGCGGGGTTTAACGAGAGCTCCCTGTTCTCAAAAAATTATCATATCCAAAAAGACCTTTGGACAAAAAGAAAAGGATAAAATCCTGCCTCAATTTCTGGAGTTTAAAAACACTACTTCAATATTGAAAGTAACTGGAGATCAGGACCAGGAAGTCTATAGATTGCTCCAAAATTTATAAATAACGTCGCCTATTCAGACAATGGCGGGGGGGGCGGGCAAATTGGCGATCTTCTAAATGGGGGATGCCGGCTAAAATTTCAAAACAGAGTACTAGCTAATTTCAATAATAAGCTAAAGAATACCGCCTATTTATTGGTAAAGCAAAAGCCGATAAACAAGCGGTATTTTCTGCTTTTATATGTAGTGAATTAGGCTTTTTCAAAACACTTCTCAATCAGGGGCTCATTAACTTGCCGTTTAAAAAACCGGCTTGATATAATAGGGGGCATTGGCTCTGCGAGATTTTGCCACAAAATAACGTTTTGTACTTCTATAATAAGGCCGTCAATTCCCTTTTCGAGAAGAAACGCTTTCATATAATATCGATTTTCAATATGATCTTTTGATTCCTGCAGAGCTCGCTTTTCAGCATTAGACTTTATACTGACCAATCTTTCCAATATGATGCTTTCCTCCATGGCGATTCTCCCTTCCATAGGCTGCTGCCCATTTCAGTCAAGAAATACTCGGCCAGGCTTAATTTCATGGTTTTGGGGTTAGGAGGGCAAGGATAAACCCGCCCTCCTAACCCTATAGTTTTTATTAAACAATTTTGTGCGTACGACGCCATATGCCCTGTCTCTCAGCGTCTTTGACCAGGGCATCCCTAAAATCGGGGTGGGCCAGCTTAATTAGCCCTTCAGCTCTCTGCCAGACCGACATGCCTTTCATCTCAAAAATTCCATATTCGCTTACAATATATTGGGCAACTGAGCGAGGATCGGTGACTATAGCACCCGGGGTCAGGGTAGGAATGATTCTGGAACGTTTCTGCCCGTCCTTGCCGATGTTGCAGGAAGGCAGGCAAATGATGGATTTTCCGCCCCTGGATTCATAGCCGGCCATCACGAAATCCAACTGACCGCCGGTGCCACTGATAATCCTGGTACCACTGGATTCTGCACAAACCTGGCCATAGAGATCAACCTCAATGGCGTTGTTTATGGTTATCAGCTTATCGTTTAGCGCTGCAATAGATGGTTTGTTGGTGTAGTTGACCGGAAATATTGCACATTGGGGATTGTCGTCAATGAAGTCGTAGACTCTTTGGGTGCCCAGAGCAAAAGCATAGACCATTTTGCCCGGATCAATATTTTTCTTACTATTGGTTAGCCTGCCGGCTTCATACATATCTATATAGGCATCAACCAGCATTTCGGTATGGCAGCCCAAATTCTTAAGGTCTGATTCAGCGATCATCTTGCCTACCGCATTGGGCATGCCCCCAATTCCCAATTGTACACAGCAGTCGTCACACATCTCCTCGATTATGAATTGGGCCGCCTTCTTGTCCAGATCGGAAGATCGCGATGCAGGTAATGGTACCAGCGACGGATTCTCTCCTTCTACAATGTAATCCACTTGAGAGATAGGAACACCTTCTTCATAGCCTCCCAAACAACGCGGCATCTTTTCATTAATCTCTACCATCACAATTTTCGCCCGGTCACATATGGCTTTGGTGTGGGAGCTCTGCGGGCCGAAATTGAAGCAGCCGTGTCTATCCATAGGACCCACCTGCAGCATAGCCACATCGATGGGTTCTATATGTTCCCGCACATAACGGGGCAGTTCCGAATACTTGATGGAAGAATAATATACCGGCCTGCCAGTCCCGGCGATTTTACGGTCCAAGCCCGATAGATGCCAGCTATGCCAAATGAATGTTTCTCCCTCCGGGTCAACTTCCACGATCTTCGGTGGTCGGAGCGTCAACAAGCTCCATACCTTGACATCTTCCAGCTCGTCTTTTCTCTTGGCCAGCGCTTTATCCAGGGCCACAACCTGAGAATTCAGCGGCCCTATGTCTATCCAATCACCGGATTTAATCACCCTAACTGCTTCATCAGCAGATACTAGCTTTTTATGATATTCCTTCATATAATCCATATTCCCTGGGTTCACCTCCTAATGAGAAATCTCCGCCATCTGCTGTAACAATTCAGGCAAGTGATAGCCCTGACCCTCTACGGTTCAATCTTGTTGCTCCTTTTCCAGAAGCCCAGTTTCTGAGCTTCTTTAATCAGTTCATCGCGGAAATCGGGATGGGCAATTTCAATGATGTTTTCAGTTCTCTTCCAAACTGACTGGCACTTCATTAAGGCTTTCCCATATTCGGTTACAATATAATGGGTCATTTGGCGAGATACGGTGCATGCAGCCCCCGGGGTCAGGAAGGGTCTTATTTTGGATTGCAGATTGCCGGCCTTGTCTTTATAGGTGGAAGACATACAGAGGAAGCTCTTCCCTCCCCGGGAATGATAAGCTCCTAAAACAAAATCCCATTGACCTCCGGTTCCGGTTATCTGCCGGGGGCCCTGCATCTCCGAAGCCACCTGTCCATAGAAATCGGCTTCCAGACAGCCGTTGATGGATATCATATTAGAAATTTGCGCTATCACATTGGGATTGTTGGTGTAGTCCACCGAATAGGTGGCAATCATGGGGTTGCGATCCATAAACTCGTAAAGTTCAGGAGAACCCAAAGCAAAAGCGCACACCATTTTCTTCCGATCAAGTTCCTTCCTGGCTCCGCTAAGGCAGCCCTGTTTCCACATCTCCATGTAAGCATCAGCCATCATTTCGGTGTGCGCTGAAAGGTCTTTTAAACCGGCCGCGGCAATTTGCTTGCCCAGATAATTGGGAAGCCCTCCTATTCCCAGTTGGATACAGCAGCCATCATGGATATCCTCCAATATATATCCGGCAATCTTCTTTTCAGCTTCCGTGGCCTGCAATATGGCTGCGTTGGCCATGGGCTCATTTTCTCCTCTAACCACAAAATCAACTTCGGAAATATGGATCTGGTTCCCGTTGCCGCCATATACGAAAGGCATACTTTCATTTTCTTCCACAATAGCTATTTTGGCATTTTCAATAACCGCTTCACAATGGGAAGTGTTGATACCGAAGTTGAAATATCCGAATTTGTCCATGGGGCATACCCGCATCATGGCTACATCCACTTCGACCTCTCTGTTCCTGTAATAACCGGGTACTTCGTGATAGAGCAATGGGGAAAAACTACAGATCCCCTGATCAAACAGTTTGGCATCCCAGGCGCTGAAATGCCAGCTATCCCACTGGAAATGTTCCATTTTGGGGTCGCTTATCGGAACCTCCGGGAAGGGGGGAAGGGAGATGCCGCTCCTGATGTGTACGTCATGCAGCTCGTCCCTGCGCTTGGCCAGCGCTCTGTCGAGAGCTTTGGGATACCCGTTGAAGTACATGTAGTCCACCCAGTCTCCGGATTTAACCACTTTCACGGCTTCCTCAGGCGTGCGATATTTTTCTTTATACTCACTTTCGAACATTCATTTCTCCTCCTTATATAAATATAATTATAGGATGAACTTGCGAAAAATAGGAAAAAGAGCGGAGTCAGGCAGCTTTGATCCAAAACTAATGATGATGGCCAATCCATAAAAGGGAGAAAAGCCTGCTGCCTAACACCTGAATATTGGGTATATTGAACTAATAAAAGGGGGGTTATATAAGCTAAACTTAAATGCCGGCTTTTTTAGTTCATTACGCTTTTAAAACATCTCCGGCAATTACCAGTTTCTGCACCTGAGCAGTCCCTTCAAATATCTGGAATATCTTGGCATCCCGGAAATATTTCTCCACCAAATAGTCTTTCGTGTAGCCATAACCGCCATAAACCTGAACGGCATCAGTACTGACTTTCATGGCCGCTTCGCCACCCCAATACTTGGCCAGTGAAGCCTCCTTGGTATAGGGCAGTCCCTGATCCTGATTACTGGCTGCTTTTTGGTAGAGCAGGCGGGCTGTCTCGCACATAAGAGCCATATCCGCCAGAATGAACTGGATTGCCTGGAAACTGGCGATCGGCTTACCGAACTGCTGCCGTTCCTTGGCGTATTGAACTGCGCATTCAAATGCTCCCTGGGCCACGCCGGTGGCCATGGCACCCACTACTGCGCGGGATATGTCAAGGGTCTTCATCGCGATCTTAAAGCCATCGCCTTCTTTGCCCAGGAGATTTTTAGCCGGCACCCGTACATCTTCGAAAATGACCTGAGTGGTGTTGGAGCTTCTGATACCCAGCTTGTTTTCTGGAGGGCTGATGCTGATCCCAGGGGTGTTCCGATCCACCATAAAAGAGCACATCCCCTTGTATCCCAGCTTTTTATCCAAAGTGGCAAAAACGGTATACAGACCGGCCACACCGCCATTGCTGATAAACTGTTTGGTCCCGTTCAAGACATAGTCATTCCCATCCTTGACACAGCGGGTCGCCAATCCACCAGCGTCAGATCCGGCGCCAGGTTCGGTCAGACAGAAGGCGCTGAGCACACCTTCCATTTGTTTCCCATACCACCATTTCTTTTGCTCATCACTGGCCGCAATATAAACCGGATCGGGTCCCAGCAGCGTAGATGCGGCCATCGTGGTCCCCAGTCCCGCATCACCCCGGCATAATTCTTCGGCAATAATAGCCTGTCCCAAATGATCAATGCCCGGGCCCCCATATTCAGCCGGCACTCCACAGGTCAGCAAACCCGTTTCCTGCAGCTTGTTCACTGCATCCCACGGGAAGATATGCTCTTCATCCCATTTCTGACAGTTGGGAAGTATCTCATTATTGGCAAAATCGCGGGCCATTTTTCTTATCATTTCGTGCTCTTCAGAAATACGAAAATCCATTTATTTTCCCTCCTTCATTTTAATGCCTCAGCTAGATATCTCTGGTCCATAGAGATGCCATGGCCATACCGCCACCAACGCACAGTGAAGCTCCTCCAACAGTCAGATTCAAGCGCTCCAATTCATAATAAAGACTGACAATAATACGCAGTGCAGTGCAACCTACGGGATGCCCCAGCGCAATGCCCGAGCCATTATGGTTGACCTTATTCATGTCAATTTCCATGCCAAATTCTTCTTTTAACATGCGTCCTGCGCCTAGCCACTGGGCTGCGAAAGCTTCGTTGATTTCCCAGTATTCAACATCTTCAAATTTCATTCCCGCCTGCTTAAGACATTTGGGAATGGCAACTGCCGGCCCCACACCCATTATTTTGGGATCTACTCCTTCGGAGCAAACATTAATCAGCTTCATTAAGGGCTTGATGCCTAATTCTTGAGCTTTCTTCTTAGACATTAAGATGACCGCTGCGGCACCATCATTGATTCCGGAGGCATTGCCGGCCGTTACTACGCCACCCTTTTTGAAACCGGGCGGTAATTTCCCAAGCGACTCCATGGTCGCATCAGGGATCATGTGTTCGTCATTTTCAAACAGGACTGTGCCTTTCCTGGTTTTGATTTCTACGGGCACGATTTCCCTTTTAAAGATCCCCTCTTGTACCGCCTTAGTCGCCCGCTGATGACTGGTCAAAGCCAGTGCATCACATTCTTCTCTGGTTATTCCATATTTCTCCGCAACATTTTCCGCTGTAATCCCCATATGTCCGGGAACCAGTTCATCCACCAGTCCATCAGACAGCATGGCATCCAATATCTCTCCACTGCCCATGCGATATCCCATGCGTGCTTTGGGTAATAGATAGGGTATATTGGTCATGCTCTCTGTACCAATAACCAAACTAATATCGACTTTGCCCAACATAATATTATAGGCGGCAACTTCCATCGCTTTCATACCTGAAGCGCAATTTTGATGAATATTAGCTGCACTGCTTTTGACCGACATGCCAAGCCGCATGGATACCTGCCGGCCCTGCATAGAGCCTACCCCTTGCTGGAAGACTTCTGCCAGGCATATCTCGTCAATGATTTCCGGGGAGATCCCGGCTCTTTCAATAGCTCCTTTACCCGCCGTGATAGCCAATTCACGAGCGGTTACATCCTTCAAGCTGCCCATAAACCTACCAATAGGCGTACGACAGGCGCTTACTATGACAACTTCATTTATTTCCATTAATAAGTCCTCCCTTTAATACTATTTGCCTATGAACTGGGGCTTGCGCTTCTCCAAAAAAGCCTTCATCCCTTCCTTCTGGTCTTCGGTTGAGAATAAGAAAGCCATGTTTTTAACTTCATAGGCCAGTCCCGAGGCCAGGTCCACATTCATACCGTAGTTGATGCAAGTCTTAGCTGCCTTTAATGCCACCGGAGATTTGGCTGCTAACTTGGAAGCCAGTTTCTTAGCCTCATCCATCAGGTTTTCTTTGGGTACCACTTGATTTACCAATCCGATTTTAAAAGCGGTCTCAGTATCTATGGTCTGACCGGTCATAACCAAATACTTCACCCATCCCGGCCCTACCAACCGGGTTAAGCGCTGAGTGCCTCCGGCCCCAGGTATGATGCCGAGGTTGATTTCCGGCATGCCGAAGACCGCCCCCTCGGCGGCAATCCGTATGTCGCAAGCCAGAGTCATTTCACATCCGCCGCCCAGGGCCAAACCACTAATAGCGGCGATTATCGGTTTGTCCAGCTTCTCCATTTTTAAAAAGGTATGCATTACCGACGATGCAAAGGTTTCCACTTCCAATGGGCTGGCCTTCGACATAAAAGCGACATCGCCGCCGGCGGCAAATACTTTTTCTCCTCCGGTCAGGATCACAACCCTTGCTGCCTGGTCTGCTGCAATATCATCAAGAATCTGCGATAGTTCTGCAATTAATTCTCCATTAATGGAATTCATGGCTTTGGGTCGATTGAGGGTTACGATCCGAATTCCCGCCTCTTTTTCATATAAAAAATTTTGCAGTTCCAAGTCGCAGCCTCCTCACTTTTTGTAGTCGTAGAATCCCCGACCGCTTTTTATCCCTAAATGCCCGGCTCTGACTTTTTGTTTGAGCGCCAAAGAAGGCCGGTATTTGGAGTCGCCAAACTCCCTCCAGTAATAATCACAGACGCTTAGCAGGACATCAATTCCCACCATATCGCAAAGAGCCAACGGGCCAATGGGCATGTTAGCCCCCAGTTTCATGGCTTTGTCGATCTCTTCCACTGTACCCACGCCATCTTGATAGGCAAATGCTGCTTCATTCAAGTAGGGCACTAATATCCGGTTGACAATAAATCCAGGGCATTCCTTGGCTTTAACCGGCTCCTTGCCAATTTTCCGGCATAATTCCATGATAGTATCGACTGCCGCATCCGTGGCTTCTGAGCCGGGAATCACTTCTACCAACTTCATTACCGGCACCGGATTAAAGAAATGCATCCCCACAACCTTGTCTGCTCTTCTCGTAGCGGTAGCAATTTCGGTGATACTTAAAGCCGAAGTATTTGAAGAGAGAATTGTGTCCGGCTTGCATATTTCATCCAACTGGCTAAACACCTTTTTCTTGATATCCATGTTTTCAACGATGGCCTCAATGACCACATCACAATCAGAGAATTCTGACATACTACTAGTGGTCTTAATTAATGCCACCCGCTGCGCCTTGGCAGTCTCGTCGAGTTTGCCCTTTTCAACCGCTTTCTGCCAGGATTTCATGATGCCCTTCATAGCTTTAGCTACTATCGAAGCATCCACATCTCCTAATACCACGGAAAGCCCCGCCTCGGCTGATACCTGAGCAATCCCGGCGCCCATAGTTCCCGCGCCTAACACTCCAACTTTATTGATTCCCATGATTTTACCTCCCGTTTCTCTAAAATAAAACTAACACCCCTTATAGAAAGAACAGCGAATCACTTTTAAAAAATCTCACCCCCTAAAAACTCAAATTACCTCACCTGATATTTTGAAAAGCAATAAATATGCCATCATGCAGAAACATAAAGAAAGCCCAATTTTATGAGCTTTCCTAAAATTCTTGGTTTATTTGGTGTATTATTTTGTCGCATTTTCGTTAACGGATTCCTGCAAGTTGAGTTTTTTAGGCTGTAGCAAAATGATAAAAGCTTTTGCAATAAACAGAATGTAAAAGCTTTTTTATCTTTGAACAGGGTAATATTTTTCTTGGCTTTATAGGGGAAATACAGCGTGAATGCCGCCCTTTAGGGCTGCGGGATCGGCTTATAAAATAGTGGCGGAGATTTTTTAGTTGGCAGCCAGAAGTCTGAAAAAAAAGAAAGCCTTTGGAGGCTAGTATTTTAGAAGGCCTTTATTAAATAAGCAAACCATTTATGATGCGGAAAAACCGTATTTCTTAATCTTGCGATAAAGAGTAGCCCGGTCAATGCCCAAAAATTTGGAGGCCGTCTGAATATCGTTGTTAGCATCTTTTAAGGCGCGTTTGATTAATTGCCTTTCAACATCTTCAGTGATCGTCTTTAAGTCCTTGCTGCGATAAAAGCTTTCCGGATCATCAGATGTATTTACAAAATTAAAATGACGCCCGCTCAGCAGCGAGGAACCCTCCATATTAGCTATAATCACCGCCCTTTCCATCCCATTTTGCAGCTCCCGAACATTACCAGGCCAACGGTAGTGCTGCAGGGATTTCAGGGCCTTGTCCGTTACGCCTTTTATATCGGTCCCCAATCGTCTATTAAACTTGATTAAAAAGTGCTCAATAAGCTGTGGTATGTCTTCTTTATGTGAGGAAAGCGGTATCATTTCCAGGTGAATAACATTAAGACGAAAAAACAGGTCTTGCCTGAATAAACCTTCGCTAACCATCTTCTCCAGATTTCGATTCGTTGCAGCGATTACTCTTACATCCAATTCCATAGGTTGGCTTCCTCCAACCCTTTCTATTTCATGTTCTTGTAAAAAAACTAACAGCTTACTTTGCATCAAGTAGGACATTTCGCCAATTTCATCAAGGAATATAGTCCCGCCCTGGGCCAATTCAAATTTTCCAGCTCTTCCGCCCTTCTGGGCACCGGTATAAGCCCCCTCATCGTAACCAAAAAGTTCTGACTCCAGTAAATTTTCTGGAATAGCAGCGCAATTAACTCTGATAAACGGATATCCCGACCGGGCACTCCTATTATGGATTGCATTGGCTAATAACTCCTTGCCGGTTCCGCTTTCCCCGGTTATCAACACCGTGGTATCAGGATGGCTCGCCAACTGCCTGGCCAGGTTTATTACCTTTAAAAATTCTTCGCTGCTCCCGATGAGATCGCTAAAACTATATTTAGCCCTATGTAATATCCTGACTTCATCTTTATACTTGTTGAGCTCCCACATTAAACTCTCGATCATCTCTTTGGCATCTAAAATATCCAAAAAAAGGCTATAGGCAAAAGCTCCGATCACTTTGCCATCTTTATATATGGGTATCGAAGAAGCAATCATGTTCCGGCCTTTGACCCTCCAGTTATAGCCATTAATTGCCTCACCTGTCTTTAGAACGGAAAGGGTCTTTGTATTGGGTGAGATTTCAAGAATATGCTTACCCAGCACTGCATCTTTTTCCAGATTAAGAATCTGTAGATACGTGTTGTTCATGTATACTATATAACCCTGATCATCGATGATATATCCAGACATATATTTATTTTGGTCAATAATTTCCTTATATGCTGTTTCGATATCCATCTCCACTTACCCCCTCACAAGCTTCAACAGACACTTATAACATTGGTACTTCGTTTATCATCGGCAATAACCTTTGTAAGTAATTTGAAATTTATAAAATGGCTTTTCTAATTTTTTCAGTCCGGCCACTCTTTCAGCGGCGCAACCTTGCCATAACGGCCGCCGCCCCCCGGTTTGATGGGCAGGCGGCCCCGGCGCATGCGCTGGATGATCCTGGCCAGGTCGCTTCCGCCCACTCTGGCAATTTTATCGATTTCCGCCCGTTCCAGGAACTCAATTTCATTGCCGAAGGCCTGCAGCAAAACCTGGGCCTTTTTGGCTCCGACCCCCGGCAACTGCCTTAAAGGCACCCGGTAATTATAGGGCGGCCGAAAAAGGGGATGATGGGGCTGATCATAGCTCCTGATCTCCATAATCCGATCGTAAACCCCGTTTATCA
Organism: Syntrophomonas sp. UBA5314; assembly: GCA_002410325.1. GTDB lineage: Bacteria > Bacillota > Syntrophomonadia > Syntrophomonadales > Syntrophomonadaceae > UBA5314. The sequence continues at coordinate 323,307 of DHRK01000007.1, read as the reverse complement.
GGCTGGTGCTGGCGCACCCCGGGCAGGCCTGAACCGGAGCGGGCAGTTCAATGATAAGATCGCACGACGGGCAATAGCTGCGGTGATATTTGCCCATGACCGGGTCCATGCCGTAGTTGGCAATGATCTTGCGTCCCTCCCGGTTTTCCAGGCAAAGCTTCAATTCAGCAAAGTTCTTCTCCCGCATGCGCAGCAGATTGTACTCGCGTCCCAGGTTGGCCGGGGAATGGGCGTCGGAATTGGAAAGAAAACTGAAATGGCGGCATTCGGACAAAAGACCGGCCATATCCGAATCGGAGCTTAAACCGAGCTCCAGAACTTTAAGGCAGGCAAAATCCGGCCCCAGCAGATCCTCCAGGCTGGCTGTACAGCAGCCGTAGACCCCCTTGTGGGGTGTGAAGGCGTGGGCCGGGCAATATATCCCGTCGAGTATGAGGCTCAGATTGATGAGCTCTCTGATCCTGACGGATGCTTTTTGAGTCGATAAGGAGAGGTTTTTGACCCGGCTGCGGATATATTTCTGATAGCGGTGAATGCTGTCCAGGGAGGGCATGTAAATAAGGGAATGAACCCCTTCGCTGCTTTCTACTTCAGCTGCGGCGATGAGCAAAACTCCGTTTCTGGCTAAAAAACCCCCGGCGGCTAGCTCTTGCAGGTCGCCCTGTCTGACCAGTTCGGTGATTTCCCGCTCTACCGGAATACAGGCGGCATCAACCATCCCCACGATATCCAGGCCCTTCCGGGGAGCGTCGCGGTACAGCAGGGTTTTTAGCTGAAGGTCGCGGGAAGCGGTGATCTTGACCGCCTGGCCTTCGGCTTGCCCGATATGCACATGGAGATCGGCGAAGTAAGTCTTCACCGACTCTCTCCCCGGAGGGCCCAAAAAGCGTGTTGAATGCCTATGATGCTTTTGCCGTCCACTATCTTGCCTTCAAATATATATTTATAGGCGGTTGCCAGGGGGAGTTTGACTATTTCCAGGAATTCGTCTTCATCGGCCTCGGCAAAGCTGGCGGACAGATCCCGGGCTAGATAAAGATGCAGTATTTCATTGCAGAAGCCCGGGGCGCTGTAATAGTCGAGGAGCTTTTCCCAGCGGGCCGCTTTCATTTTTATTTCTTCTTCCAGTTCTCGCCGGGCGCAGGCCAGCGGGTCTTCGCAGTCTTCCAGGGTTCCGGCCGGTATTTCCAGGGTGGTCTGTTCCAGGGCTTTACGGTATTGCCGGACCAGTATGATGTCGCCCTCCTCATCCAAAGCGACCATAGCCACCGCGCCCCGGTGCTCGACAATCTCCCGGCTGCCTTCCCGTCCGTCTGGCAAAGCCACCCGCTCCACCCGCAGTTTAATGATTTTTCCTTCAAATATGCTGGTCGATTCCAGGGTTTTTTCTGTAAAGTCCAAATGTTTAACCTCCTTGTATGGTTTGGGCGATCTGTGCATACACTGCTTCAGAGGTGAAAAAAATGCAGATACAAGTATATGCCCATGGCGTATTTTTACAGGGACGATTTCAGGATATTCTGAGCTTTTTACATCAATATCCGCCGGATACAACATTGCTTGAGCTTATACGCCTGAACCTACATTGAATATTCAGAGCGAGCGATGGAAGTGAAGGTCAAGGAATAGGCAAAATCCGCGATTGAGGCGTACAATAGTACGTTGATTGAGCGGATTTTGCCTATGACGAAGAAATTCACTTTAATCGACGCTCTGAACGGCTTCTTCAATTATGGCCAGAATCCAACGGGCCACCCGCGAAATGTCGTCAACGGCTATCTGCTCCTGGCAGGTGTGAACCTCCTGCATTCCGACTGACAAATTGGCACAGGGGATGCCGTGCCCGTTTATGATGCTGGCATCACTGCCGCCGCCGGTGCTTACTTCCCGGCAGGGCAAGCCGATCCGGGAGGCTGCTTTTTGAGCGAGCCGGCAAACCTCCTGACTGGCGTCCAGGGTTACCGCCGGGTACAGGAATTTGACATTTACCTCCGCCGAAGCCCCGTAGCGTTCAACCTCCTCAATGAAGATAGACTTGAGCTTCTCGCTTAATGATTCCAGTTTTTTCTCATTCAAGCTGCGGGCTTCACCGTAGATCTTGCAGTAATCGGCCACGATATTGCGGGCCGTTCCGCCTTGAATAAGACCGAAATTGCAGGTGGTTTCCTCGTCTATCCTTCCACAGGGCATTTTGGCCAGGGCGGCGGCGGCCGCCTGAATAGCGTTTACGCCCTTTTCCGGGTTCATCCCGGCATGAGCGGCCTGACCCTTGACTATATATTCCATTCCGTTCTGGCAGGGTGAGCGGACTACGATGGAACCCGGCGGGTGCCCGTCATCAAGGACGTAGGCCAGGGTGGCTTTAAGCTTAGAAAAATCGAACTCCTTGGAACCTAAAAGCCCCTGTTCCTCGCTGACCGTAAACAAAAATTCCAGATCCGGATAGGGCAGCTGGTTTTCCTGCAGGCAGTCATAGACTTCCAGTAGTGCGGCTATGGCCACTTTATCGTCCGAACCCAGGATGGTTTCTCCGGCGCTGCGGATGTAGCCGTCTTCGTCTACCCGGGCTTTTATGCCCCGCCCCGGTTCAACCGTATCCATATGGGCGCAGAACAATATGGCCGGCCCCGGCCTGGTTCCGGGAACCCGGATCAAAATATTGCCCGAATCGCCGCCCAGCCTCCGGCCGGCTTCATCTTCCTCTATAAAAAGGCCGCGCTGCTGCCAGATGTCTTTGAGGAAGTCGCGCAGCCGAGCCTCGTGCCCGGAGGGAGAGTCGATCTCTACCAGTTCAATGAAGCGTTTTTGCAGGCGCTCCTCGTTTATCATTTCCTCAACCCCTTCCCATTAGTTTATTGACTTTTACTTATATAGATAAACATTTGTAATTCGCTGATTGAAAGTTAAAGTACCGGCCGCGTAAGTTTAATAGTCTTATTATATCCAATTATAACCGGATCGGGGAATTATGGCCCGGGCATCGGCCAGCTTAACCCGGAGCATATTTCATGCTAGAATATGTCAAGACCATCAGAAAGGGGAGCGCCTGGGGGCTGGTATACTGTCAACTCTAGCTCCGGGCGGCACATGGAGTGATGAAACCAGTTTATATAATCGGGCATAAGAACCCGGATCTGGATTCGGTGGCATCGGCTATTGGATACCAGGCCTACAAGCAGGCCGGCGGCGAGGGGTTATTCCAGGCGGCGGTAGCCGGCGAATTGAGTGATGAAGCGGTTTACGTTTTGGACGCCCTGGGTTTTCAAAAACCGCTGTGGTTAAAAAGCGTAGCCAATACGGTTGAGGATCTGTTGGATGACCAACCGCTCCCGCATGTGCATCCTGAAACCAGCCTGGTTGAATTGAGCCGGATGATGCGCGAACAGAAAATCAAGACCGTTCCGGTCCTTGACCAGGCCGGCAAATTTTTGGGCTTGCTCACTATCGGCGACGTGGCCTTGATCTTTATGGAAAACCTGGGGGACGCCGGAGCTGTTGAGCAGAGCCCCCGGATACTCGGGCGGGTTTTGCAGCAGAAGGTAGGAGAAATAATGAAAAGCCGCGATCTGGTAGTATTTGAAACGGATGACCCGGTCGAGGAAGCGCGCAAACAGATGTTAAAGTCCCGCTTTCGCAACTATCCGGTGCTTGATGAGAAGAACAGCTACCTGGGAATGATATCCCGCTACCACCTGCTGCAGATGAAGCGCAAGCGGCTGATCCTGGTGGACCACAATGAAAAACAACAGGCGGTGGACGGAGTGGAGCAGGCTGAAATCCTGGAAATCATCGACCATCACCGGGTGGGCGATCTTCAGACCATTTCGCCCATCTATTTTCACAATGAACCGGTGGGCTCAACTTCCACCCTGATTGCAGAGAAGTTTTTGGACAGTTCGTTCACGCTTGACAAGCATCTGGCCGGATTGCTTCTATCGGGTATTTTGTCCGATACCCTCATTTTCCGGTCTCCCACCACCAGCCCCAAGGACCAAAAAATAGCGGCTTACCTGGAGCAGGTTTCCGGGTTAAACCCGATCGATTGGGGTAAACAGATCTTCTCCCAGGCTATGCAGCTGGGTGACCGGGATGAACGGGAGCTGGTGGGCTCAGACCTCAAGGAATACAGCAGCGGGGACTTGCTTTTTGCGGTGGCCCAGATCGAGATCATCGACGTATCCGGGCTGGAAGTCAGGAAGGCCGCCTTCCTGGCTGCGATGGAGGAACTCTGCCAGGAGCGGGGATATGCTTTTATGTGTCTGATGTTGACCGACATACTCGAAGAGTCCAGCGAGCTGTTGATTGCCGGCCGGGAGCGGTCCATGCTTGACCAGGCCCTGGGAAGCGGGTCCGGGCGGAACCGGATCTACATGCCCGGGGTCATGTCCCGCAAGAAGCAGATCCTGCCTGTCATATATGACGCGCTGCGCCGCAAAGACCTGCTCGGCTGAGTCCAGAACGAACGACGAAAGCGAATTCGCAGCTCTTTGCCATCCTGGCATCACTGCACTAGCCCATCCGTGGGCGTCGGCGGCTCCATGGCGTCCTGCCACCGCCGCACTAGCCCATCCGTGGGCGTCGTCTGCGTTGCTCAATAGGCCCGTTCAATCAACGTACTTTTGTACGTCTCAATCGCGGGCCTATTTTACCACAGGCACTTCAGATGTTCGCTATCGCTCACCAATAAGGTTGCGCGCCTTGCTCTTCACTTCCGTCGCTCGCTCTGGTAGTTTTTACTTTATAAACAATTTGAACTTCCCCGGAGCGGGAGGTTTTATTATTTTCTGCTGGGGGCATAAAGTGCATGGACAAGAAATATTATTTTCTAGGGCCGCCAGCTATAAAACGGCTGCTTAAATATCTATACAGCCAGGTGCTGTAAAACAACGCGATGCAAGCCCAGCCAAAGGAGCCGGTTTATGATGAACAGGCATTTAATTAAACGGCACATAAGTGAGAATCGCTGGCAGTACTTTTTTCTGGCGGTCGTTTTTCTGGCCGGGGTCTTCCTCGGCAATTATAAAGTACCGGGGGTCGACGGAGCGGTTAAGACCCAGCTCCTGTCCCTGGTCGACCAGTATATTCAGGGAGAAATGACCGGAAGTTTTAACGGTTCCAGCGTTCTGCTCCAGGCTTTTATCAACCAGGCGCGCCTGGTCCTGGCCATCTGGTTTCTGGGTTTAACCGTGATCGGTTTACCCTTAATCCTGGGTGTGGTCTTCCTGCGCGGATTCTCCATCGGTTTTACGCTGGGTTTTTTAATCAGCGAGAAAGCCGGGGGCGGGGTCTTAATAGGCCTCCTGGCCATACTCCCGCAAAACCTGGTCTACATACCTTTGCTCATCATCTGGGGAGTCATATCGATCAATTTCTCCCTGCAGGTGCTGAAGGGGGAGCATGCCGGATTTCCCGGTTTGATGCGCCGGATGGCTGGCTATACGCTGTTGATGCTGGTTTTCCTTCTCCTTTTTCTACTGGGAGCGATTATCGAAGCCTATTTATCTCCCTGGCTGCTCAATCTGTTTATGTAAAATACGGAGGTGTTTTAGATGTTTATCATTATCCGCGACTGGAAGCGTAAACTCCTGCGCATGTTAACCGTCGTTTTACTGGTTATAGCCCTGGCGGCTGCTTTCCCGACCTTAAGCGGCATTTTCCTGGAGCATATTCCGGTTTTCCACGGCTGGTTCGAGGATGACCCGCCCAGCGGGAATCCCACCCGGGTAGAACAGGAGCAGAACAGCAGTAAATTCAACCAGCTGGTGGATCGCTTTGTTTTTAAGCTACAGGATTTCTACACCGAGGAATAATTAGGCAGGAGAATAAGCCGCAGCTGTCAAATGAATAATAAAAAAGCCGGGAGGAAACGCCTTGACCTTGTATCTATCCGCCTTTCTCGACTATTTAAACTTCGAAAAAGGCCTGTCCGCCAACACCCTGGCTGCTTATCGCCGGGATCTGGAAAAATTCTTCCATTACCTCGATGAGCGGGAGGTGGGGAATAAGCCGGACGAGCTGGAAAAGCAGCATATTATGGATTATATGAGCCTGCAGCTGGACAACGGATTGAATCATGCCACCGCCGCCCGTTTTCTTTCGGCTTTAAAGACCTACTATAAGTTTTTGTCCCTGGAAGGCCTGGCCCGGAAAAATCCTACTGTGGACCTGGAGACGCCTAAGATCAAGCGGCGGCTGCCCCACGTATTGACTATAGAAGAAGTAGACCTGCTTCTCTCCCAGCCCCAGGTTACCCGGGCCTTGGGCATGAGGGACCGGGCTATGCTGGAACTTATGTATGGCACCGGTGTCCGGGTATCAGAACTTTTGGCCCTGCAGATCGAGGACTTAAACGCCCTGGCCGGCTTCCTGCGCTGCATGGGAAAGGGGCGCAAGGAGAGGATAATCCCGGTCAACCAGACCTCCATTGACTGGACCCAGCGTTATCTGGCTCAAGCCCGCAATCACCTGGTAAGAAACCATTTGGAGCGCACCCTGTTTGTCAATGCCCATGGCCGGCCCTTGAGCCGGCAGGGCTTTTTTAAGATCCTGGCCGCCTATGCCGAGCAGGCCGGTATTAAAAAGGAAGTGACCCCGCACACCATGCGCCACTCTTTTGCCACCCATCTCCTGGAGAATGGGGCGGACCTGAGGGCTGTGCAAGAAATGCTGGGACATGCTGATATCTCAACCACCCAGATCTATACCCATCTCACCAAAAGCAGACTGCGCGAAGTGTTTCAAAGGTATCATCCACGAGCATAGGAGGTAGAAAATGGTGTACAAGCGTGCTGTTTTGATAATTTTAGACAGCCTGGGCATCGGAGCGGCTCCCGATTGTCAGCTCTTTGGCGATCACGACTGCAACACCCTGGGACATACGGCTGAAGCGGTCGGAGGTCTTAATCTGCCCCGGCTCCAGGCGTTGGGTATGGGCAACATTGCCTATATTCAGGGTGTAGAGCCCGACCCCGCGCCTCAGGCGTCATTCGGTAAAATGCAGGAGCGCTCGGCGGGTAAAGACACCACTACCGGGCACTGGGAAATGATGGGCATCGTGCTCACCAGCCCTTTTCCCACCTATCCCCAAGGCTTCCCGGTGGAATTGATAGCCGAGTTTGAAAGGCGCATCGGACGCAAGACCCTGGGCAATGTGGTGGCTTCCGGCACCGAGATCATCGCCAGGTTAGGGGAGGAACACATCAATACCGGTTTTCCGATAGTCTATACATCAGCTGACAGCGTCTTTCAGATAGCCGCTCACGAGGAAATCATCCCTCTGGCGGAACTCTATCAAATATGCAAAATCGCCCGGGAAATGTTGACCGGTGAACATGCCGTGGGCCGGGTAATAGCCCGGCCGTTTATCGGCAGCCCCGGTCAATTCACGCGCACCGCCCATCGCCATGATTTTTCCCTGCTGCCGCCTCCCAATCTGCTGAACCGTATTCAGGAAGCGGGGCAGCGGGTAGTTGGCGTGGGTAAAATATATGATGTATTTGCCGGAAGCGGCATCAGCGAGACCCACCCGGTGGAGAACAACCGGGAAGCGGTGGAGCGGGTGCTGGATGAGCTGGCCAAGAGCTACGACGGATTGATCTTTGCCAACCTGGTGGATTTCGATCAGAGCTTTGGGCACCGCCGCGACCCGCAGGGCTACGCTTCGGCCCTGGCCGAGTTTGACCGGAGCCTGCCCGATATTCTGAGGGGTCTTAAGGAAGATGATCTATTAATAATCAGCGCCGATCACGGCTGCGATCCCACCGTCAGCTACAGCACCGACCACACCAGGGAGTTCGTTCCGCTTCTGGTCTACGGCTCTCATGTCAAGCCCGGCGTAGACCTGGGAACCAGAAGCAGCTTTGCCGATATCGGGCAGACTATTGCAGAATACCTGGGAGTATCCGCGCAAGACCTGGCCGGCAGCAGCTTTTTACCTGAAGTGGTGAAATAAGCTATGAACATGCAGGAACTGATCATAAAAAAGAGAAACGGCGGCGAATTAAGCCAGGCTGAAATAGACTGGCTGGTCAGGGGTATAAGCGATCACTCGCTGCCTGACTACCAGATCGCAGCCTGGGCCATGGCCGTCTATTTTCAAGGGATGAGTGACCGGGAAACCCGGGACCTGACTATGGCCATGGCCTTTTCCGGTGATGTACTTGACCTTTCCGGGATACCGGGGATCAAGGTTGATAAGCACAGCACCGGCGGGGTCGGGGACAAGACCACCCTGGTCATCCTGCCCCTGGTGGCAGCTGCCGGAGTGCCGGTGGCCAAAATGTCAGGCCGGGGATTGGGGCATACTGGAGGGACTATTGATAAGCTGGAATCAATTCCCGGCTTTAAGGTGGAACAGGACCGGCCTGCCTTTATCAAGCAGGTGAAGGAAATCAAAGCGGCGGTTATAGCCCAGAGCGGCAACCTGGTTCCAGCCGACAAGAGGCTCTATGCCATCCGTGATGTAACCGGAACGGTGGAAAGCATCCCCCTTATAGCTTCCAGCGTGATGAGCAAAAAGATCGCCGCCGGCGCCGAAGGCATTCTCCTGGACGTCAAGGTAGGGCGGGGTGCTTTTATGAAAGACCTGGAGCAGGCGGTCCAACTGGCCGGGACTATGGTCAGGATCGGAGCCGGGGCGGGCCGCCGGGTGGTTGCGGTTCTTTCAGATATGAACCAGCCCCTGGGCCGGGCGGTGGGGAACGCTCTGGAGGTTAAGGAAGCCATCCAAACCCTGATGGGACAGGGACCGGCTGATTTAGAGGAAGCCTGCTGTTACCTGGCGGCTCACATGCTGATGCTGGGCGGACGTTTCACCAGGCTGCCAGAGGCGCAGAACTGGGTAAAAGAGGCTCTGCGCGAAGGAAGGGGCCTTTTAAAACTACAGGAAATCGTTGCTTCTCAAGGCGGTTGTCTTGATTTTACCCAACCGGGCTATGGATTGCCGGAAGCGCCCCTGCAATATGCCTGGCCTTCCAGCCGGAGCGGATTTATCGGGGCCTGGGACGCCCTGCAGGTTGGTATTACAGCCGCCCGCCTGGGCGCGGGCAGAGAGCGCCTGGATGATCCGATCGACCCGGCAGTGGGTGTTGAACTCTGTAAAAAAACCGGGGACCCGGTTCAAGAAAACGAGGTCCTGGCCATCATCCATGCCCGCCGCGAAGGCGACCTGGAAGCGGCCTGCCGCAGCCTGGAGGAGGCCTTGCGGATAGATGATACTGTGCCGGAGCCGCGCCCTTTAATTATCGAGACGGTAAGTTAATTCCCCCCAAACTCATTATCCCAGTCCAACTACGAGGAGTGATAGAATGAACTGGCAGTGGATCTGTCCCACCCGGATAATCTTCGGCTGGCAGGCGGTTAAGAATAATCCCGAGGCTCTGGCCTTGGGCCAAAAGGCCTTTATAGTCTGCGGGCAGGGCGGCTCGGCTAGGCGCAACGGAGCCCTGGATGATGTTTTTCAGGTCCTGGCAGCGGCGCATATTGAGTGGGCGGTTTATGATGAAGTACAAAGCAATCCGGAAGTAAGCGCCATGCGCGAGGCGGCCGCAATCGCCCGGAAGGAGCAGGCCGACTTTGTCATCGGGATCGGCGGAGGGTCGCCCCTGGACGCGGCCAAAGCCATCGCCGTTCTGGCCTGCCATAGCTTGAGCGATGAAGAGCTTTTCAATGCCCAATTCAAAAGCGCTCTTCCCCTGGCCGCAGTTCCCACTACCGCCGGCACCGGTTCGGAGGTCACCCAGTACAGCATATTGACTTACCCGGCCATTAACAGTAAGAAGAGCATCGCTTCGAACCTGCTCTTTCCCCGGGTGGCCTTGCTTGACCCGGCCTATACCCGGTCCCTTCCCCGGGAGGTAACTGTTGATACGGCGGTCGATGCCTTTTCGCATGTATTTGAATCCTACCTGACCGTAAGGCGCAGCCCCATGAGCGATGTGCTGGCCCGCGAAGCCCTGTTTCTTTTAGGGGGGCGGCTGAGAGAACTGGCCATGAAAAGAGACCTGCCCGATGATGCGGCGCGCTATCAGCTGCTTTACGCCTCCATGCTGGCGGGCACGGTTATCAGCCAGACAGGCACTTCCATACCCCATGCTTTGGGCTATTCGTTTACCTACTTCAAGGGGACTCCCCATGGCCGGGCTAACGGCTATATAATGCCGGCCCTGGCCTGGTTTTTGGGCGGAAAAGGGGAGAACAGGGCTCAGCAGGCTTTGGAAATAGCAGGGTTTAAAGGGCTGCACGATTTTGCTCAGGTGATGCAAAATTTGACCGGCCCGCCGCCGCAGTTGAGCGAGGAAGAAAAGCAGACCTTCCTGGAGATCTGCTCCCAGGCTAAAAACCTTAACAACAGCATAGTAAAACCATCATCTGAAGAGCTTCGGGCCATGCTGGAGCAGGTGGTGAAGCCGTCCTTTTAGGTCTCGGCCACAATATGGCCCAGTTCCTGCAAATCATAGCCTCCAATTACCTCCAACTCCACCTTGAATTCCGGTGAACGGATGATTCCCATCAGGGCTTCGAACCAGGCTTTATTGGAGTCTTCTTTTTTAACGACCATTTCAAATCTTTCTTTTTGCAGGGGAATAAAGTCGATGTCCTTGACCTGCAGACTGGATTTTTCATTGCCAATGCCGACGTCAGCCTGGCCCCTGGCCACGCTTCCGGCTACGGCCAGGTGAGAGGTAACTTCATTGTCGTAGCCTTTGATGGTCCAGGGAGAAATACCCAGAAGCCTCAAGTGCTCGTCAAGTAAAACCCTGGTTCCGGCTCCCTTTTCCCGGTTGACCATTACCAGGTCTTCCCGCCTGAAATCAGTCCAATTTTTCAATCCCTTGGGATTGCCTTTAGCTACATAGAAGCCCTGCATACGGCAGGCCAGGTGAATGATTAAGGTCGGGATGCCAGGCAGCATCCTCCTTACATAGTTGATGTTGTACTGGTTGGAATCGCCGTCCCACAAATGGGTGGTAGCCACCTGGATTCTACCCAGGTAAAGATTATACAGGCCATTGTAGCTGCCATCGTAAGAGCGCAGGGCGTTTAGCTCCCGGTAGCGGCTCTGATAATGCCTGACCAAAATGTCGAGCATGATGTCCTGCCCGCTGATGACTATGCTGTTAGTCAAAGATTTTTCGCCGCTTAAACCAGAGGAGAGATTGTATAAAGCTGAGTCGGAGACGTTTCTATAGTAAACAGCGGGTTCTTTCATACTGGAGGTCCGGCTCTTATATTCTTCTACATCTTTTAAGTCAAAGCGAATTTTTTTACCGGCCCGGTAGGAGTTCAATTCCCCTCTTTTTACCAGTTCATAAACCGTATTTTTGGCGATCTTCAAGATGTCGGCTACTTCCTGGGGAGTCAAGGAAACATTATCACTCATGTCGTTTCTCCTTTTCGCTTGTTTCTAAAGCAGTCAATGTTACATTTATTCTGGGGCAGCAGTAATAAAAAGCCTTCGGCATGGAGTAAAAGAATATAAAGTTACATTAATTGCCATACCAAAACAATTATTTTTCATAATATCATGTCGGCTTAACTTTCGCCATGACCTTTTAATTTGGAACAATTTGTTGTTGCAGTGAATTTTCTCAGTCGGGAAAGCTTGTACTTGCCTAACCGAACCTTGCTTATTTATAATAAAAAGCAATAAAACAAAACAAAACATTACTAAAGCAGCGAATATTGTTAAACTGTGACATGTTTGAACAGCTTATTTACGGGGATGTTCGAGCGGGATGATGAGCTGGTATACATAACGTTTCAGTATTTAGCATGCCTTGATAATGTTTTGGGAAAGCAGGAGGTATTGTTAATGAAGAAAGTCAGAATGATCCTGGCCGCATTAGTGTCCCTGATGCTAATATGCAGTGTGGCCGCCTGTTCCAAGCAGGATGCATCCAACCCCGCACCGGCCCAGAAAGTGTCTCTTACTGTATCGGCGGCCGCCAGCTTAAAGGACGCCATGGACGAAGTGAAGGTCAATTATGAAAAGGACAACCCCAATGTAACAGTTACCATTAATTTTGGCGGCTCCGGGGCTTTGGAGCAACAGATCGAAAATGGAGCAGATGTTGACGTATTTATATCCGCCGCCACCAAGCAGATCGACCAGTTGAAAGCCAAGGGTTTGACCATGGACGACACCATTACCAACCTGCTGGGCAATAAACTGGTCCTGATCGTTCCCAGTGATTCTAAAGCCAATATAACTGACTTCTCAGGAGTAACCGAGGACAGCATCAAAAAACTGGCCCTGGGAGAGGCCAAGAGCGTTCCCGCCGGACAGTATGCTGAGGAAGTGTTTAGCAAACTGAATATCCTGGACAAGGTTAAAGGAAAGGCGGTCTACGGCAAAGATGTAAAAGAAGTGCTCACCTGGGTGGCCACCGGCAATGCCGACGCCGGGGTTGTTTATGAGACAGATGCCAAAACTTCTGATAAAGTAAAGGTTGTGGCTGTTGCTGCCGAAGACACCCACACCCCAATTGTATATCCTGCAACGATTATAAAAAGCAGTAAAAATGTTGATGCTGCCAAGGCCTTTATGACTTATTTGAATGGTCCCCAGGCCAAGGCTGTTTTCGAGAAATATGGATTTACCGTACTGGCTAAATAGTTGAGGAGAATAATCGTTTAATATGGACCTGGATCCTTTATGGATATCGCTTAAGACAGCAATTACAGCAACATTGGCAACCTTTTTTTTAGGCCTTATAACCGCCTGGCTGGTGGCCGGATACCGGGGAAAATTTAAAGGCTTTATAGATGGTGTGCTCACTCTGCCCATGGTTTTGCCCCCGACCGTAGTGGGATTTTTCCTCCTGCTGCTTTTGGGGAAGAACGGCCCCTTTGGCGAGATTTTATACCTCCTGGGTACGGCAATCATCTTTTCCTGGCCGGCTACGGTCATCGCTGCCACGGTGGTGGCTTTTCCCCTTATGTACAAAACCGCCCGGGGAGCTTTTGAACAGATCGACATAAATACCATTAACGCCGCTCGCACCCTGGGGGCGTCAGAATGGAAGGTGTTTTGGAGAGTAGCCGTGCCCCTGGCCTGGCCGGGCATTATAGCCGGGACTATACTGGCTTTTGCCCGGGCTCTGGGCGAGTTTGGAGCTACGCTCATGGTAGCCGGGAACATACCCGGGAAAACCCAGACCATTCCGGTGGCCATCTTCTTCGCTGTAGAAAACGGGGAGATGGAGCAGGCTATGACTTGGGTTTTTATGGTCTTCTTAATATCCCTGGTTTTGATGAGTGTGATGAATTACTGGGTGGATGCCCAGAGAAAGCAGGCGCCGGCTGGCAAGTAGTAATATGGAACTATGGCTGGATATAAAAAAGAAACTGCCCGGATTTACCCTGCAGGTAAAATTTGCCGCTGGAGCCGATATTACCGGATTGTTGGGGGCCTCCGGTGCGGGCAAGAGCATGACCCTGCGCTGTATTGCCGGTCTGGAAAAACCGGACGAGGGAAGCATCATCCTTAACGGGCAGGTCCTTTTCGACTCGTCAAAAGGGATCGATCTGCCGGCCCGTAAAAGGAAGGTAGGCTTTCTTTTTCAGAACTACGCTCTGTTCCCCAATATGACTGTAGAGGAAAATATAACTTTTGCTCTGGATGGCAAAAAAACGGCCCAAAACCGGGAAACAACCCGCCAAATGCTCAAGATGATCAAACTGGAAGGATTTGAGAAGAGGTATCCCCATCAGCTTTCCGGCGGGCAGCAGCAGCGGGTGGCCCTGGCCAGAGCCCTGACCGCCGAACCTCGAGTGCTGCTCCTGGACGAGCCCTTTTCCGCCCTGGATGAACACCTGCGCAGTCAAATGGTTAAACAACTCCTGGAAGTCCTGGCCGATTATCGAGGAATCACCCTTTTTGTGACTCATAACATTGAGGAGATCTACCGAATGGCCGGGAAACTGGTGGTTATCGCCGACGGCCGGATTGAAGCGTGTGGGGTTAAGGAAGATGTCTTCCAGAACCCCGCTACCGTAAGCGCAGCCCGCCTGACCGGATGCAAAAATTTTACAGAAGCTAAAGTTTTAGGGCCTCAAGAGGTACAAGCCCTGGACTGGGGTGTGAAGCTCAAGGTCAAACCGGTAGGGGAGAATGGAGTTAGCCATATAGGAATCAGGGCGCATTACCTGAGCCGGGCCGGGGAAGACAGCCGGGAAAATGTCTTCAACTGCTGGCCCAGTTTTGTAAACGATACGCCGTTTCGCAACACGGTTTATTTAACGCTGGAACGACAACCGTCCGGCTCTGGCGACTATCATCTGCAATGGGAGATGCCCCGGGAGCGGTGGCTGGAATTGAAAGACCAGCCGCTGCCCTGGAAGATCTGCCTGGAGTCGGACAAGATCATGACGTTAAAGCCGTAAATAAATTCAGGGAGATGGAGAATATATACATTTGACAACCGGACTTTTTAAAAACGGTATTAATAAGGATGCAGAAAGAAGGTTGCTTATGAAAGTGCAGAGAATATTGAGCCCGGCTTTTAGGCGGGGATTGGTTCTGGTTTTGGCTCTTCTGATGGTCGTGTCCACCCTGGGAGCCTGCTCCAATAAAGAAAAGGCGAACACCACGTCCGCCCCGCCGACCAATTTGCTGGTGTCGGTTGCTCCCAGCCTCAAGGCATCGGTGGAAGAGATAAAAGTCATGTACGCCAGTTCCAAACCCGATATACAGATCACCTTCAATTACGGTCCTTCCGGATCTTTGAAAACTCAGATCGAGCAGGGCGCCGCAGCCGATATTTTTATTTCCCAGGGAAAGAAGGAAATGGATGACCTGGAGCAGAAGAACCTGCTCAAAGCCGGCACCCGGGTAAATCTTTTGAGTGATGAGTTGGTTTTAATTGTAGGAAAGAACAATACTAGTATCAACAGCTTTGAAGAATTGACCAAACCGGAAATTAAGAATATAGGAATCGGTGAAGCCCAGACCGTTCCGGCGGCCCGGACCGCTCAGCAGACCTTGCAGGCGCTTAAAGTGTGGGACCAGGTGCAGTCCAAACTGGTCGTGGGTAAAGACCTGATGCAGATAACTTCGTGGGTTGAATCAGGGGATGCTGATGCCGGGCTGGTTTGGAATACCATTGCCATGACCTCGGACAAGGTGCGGGTGGCGGCAACTGCTTTGCCTTCAACCCATGAGCCGGTGGTGCTGCCCGCTGCCGTTATAGCTTCATCCAAGAACAGCCCCGCTGCGGAAGATTTCCTGAAGTTTTTACAGAGCGATCAAGCCATGCAGGTGTTTGCTAAATACGGCTTTGATAAAGCTAAATAAAAAGGCTCCCGCACCAAAAAACAATCGTAGGTGCCGTGGCTTCGCAAGCCGTGAGGGAGCGCCAAGGGAAGGTAAAATATGGTGTATATGAGCGATGAATTTTTAGATCAGCTGATAAAGGAAGACGTTCCCTATCTGGACTTAACCACCAGCGTCCTGGGAATAGGCGGCCAGGCCGGCAAAATAACTTTCACCTCCCGGGAAGAGACGGTTCTTTCCGGAATTGAAGAAGTGGTGAGGATCTTTGCTAAACTGGGCATCAAGGTTCAGCACTATCTGCCGTCGGGCACCCGGGTCGCCCCCCAAACCCTCCTTATTGCGGCAGAAGGGAGCGCTGCCGGGCTGCATATGGCCTGGAAGGTCTGCCTCAACCTGGTTGAATACTGTTCCGGTATCGCCACTCGAACCCGAAGACTGGTGGATGAGGCCAGGGCGGTTAATCCGGAAATTTCTATCGTGGCTACCAGAAAATCCTTCCCCGGGACCAAGCAGCTCAGCATCAAATCGATCCTGGCCGGTGGGGCTTTCCCCCACCGCCTGGGTTTATCGGAAACAGTGCTCATCTTTAAACAGCATGTTAATTTCCTGGGCGGATTCGAGGCCCTGCCGGCTCTTTTGGAGCAGGTTCGGATTGAAACCAGGGAAAAGAAAATAATTGTGGAAGTCGAGGATGAAGACCAGGCTCGCTTGATGGCCAGATCGGGAATCGACGGTATTCAATTCGATAAGTGGAAGCCGGATGAGCTGGCCAGGATGATAGAAGCAATCCGGGGAATTGATCCCCGAATTACGCTGATCGCAGCCGGCGGCATAAATGAAGGCAATGCCGCCCTCTACGCCCTGACCGGTGTAGACGCCCTCGCCACCAGCTGGGTATATTTTGGAAAACCGGCCGATGTTGCCGTTCAAATTACACCGCTATTTAATTAAAGCCCCATACGTTCTGCTAAAACTTTGACAGCCTAACCCGGGATGTCAAGATGCGGTTCAAGGCTGGCATAATAGCCTGTTTTCCCCAATATAATCTAACAACGGATTTTTGGGGAGGTGCCTGCCGATGATGTGCAAACGGGTTGTCCTGGGGTTGCTGTTTTTTGCTTTTCTACTTGTTCCCGCCTATCCTCCAGTTCTGGGGGCCGATGAAACCAAGCCTGCCAGCAGCACTAACGCTGCTGCCGACGTGAAGGCTCAGGCCTATGTGCTCATGGATGCGGACAGTGGGAGACTGCTGTTGTCTAAAAATGAGCACGAGAAGTTGGCGCCAGCCAGCATGACCAAATTAATGACTTTGATACTGGCCGCCGAAGACCTGCAGCTGGGCAAAGTGAGCTTAAAGGACCGGGTCAGCACCAGTGAAAATGCCTGGAAAATGGGAGGATCCCAGGTTTACCTGGAGCCCGGGGAAGAAATGAGCTTTGAAGAAATGCTCATTGCCATAGCGGTTGGGTCGGCCAACGACTCCTGTGTTGCGGTAGCCGAGCACCTGGAAGGAAGCCACCCGGCTTTCGTGGAGAGAATGAATCAAAAGGCCAAAGAACTGGGACTTATGAACACTCATTTTGTCAACGCCTATGGACTGCCGGCCGAAGGGCATGTAACCAGCGCTTATGATATGGCGGTAATGGCTCAGTATGCCCTTAACTTTCCCAAGATCCTGGAATACACCTCAATAAAGGAATACAATCTGCGCCAGGGCAAGTTCAAACTGTATAATACCAACAAATTGCTGTGGTGGTACCAGGGGGCGGATGGATTTAAAACCGGATGGACCAATGAAGCGCAGCATTGCCTGGTATCAACTGCCCAAAGGGGCTCTCTGCGCCTGATTGCGGTGGTAATGAAAACCCCTGAAACCAATGGACATTTCAGGGATTCGATGCAGCTTTTGAACTACGGGTTTGCCCGTTTTAGCTTCCAGTCCTTCTTCGCCAAAGACAATGTATGCGGGATTGTGACGGTTGGCAAAGGCACCGAAAATCAGGTTGAAGCCGTAGCCCAGGAAAACGTGGGAAGCATTGTAGAAAAAGGAGAAGAAAAAAAGATCAGTTACGAAAAAGAAGTGCTCCCCTATGTAAACGCGCCGGTTCAGGAGGGGCAGCTGCTAGGTGAAATCAGGGTGCTGAAGGACGGCCAGCTGCAGAAAAAGGTAAACCTGGTGGCGGTACGGGAGGTTCCCAGGGCCGGACTGGGGCAGGAGATCCTGAAACTATTTGCCGAAACCTATCTATTATGAAGTTAATTTTTGGGAAGGTATTCTCCCCTGCCTGTAGAAGCTTTTAAGGTGTTCCACCATTGAAGGAGGGGAGACAGTGGATATAGATAAGAAGCAGGTTAGAGACACCCTGGTGGTGAGGTTGGCCGGTGAACTGGATATGATGGTTACCGACCGGTTGAGGCAGGAGTTGGATGAGACCATTGACCAGGGACGAGTGAGGGTTCTTATTATCGACCTGGAAAGAGTAAGCTTTATAGACAGTTCCGGTCTGGGAGTACTGATAGGCCGCTACAAGAAAATGACGGCCTTAAACGGACGTATGTTTATCGTTGGAGCCAAGGCTTCAGTCGAAAAAATCCTTTGTTTTTCCGGGGTTAACAAGTTGATACCTTTATATAAAAACGAGCGCGAGATTATCAGCAATTAGAGGGAGGTGAAGCCAGCCCCGGGCTGGATGACAATGAGCGTAAGAAACTACGTCCAATTTGAATTCCCCAGCAAACCCGAAAACGTTTCTTTTAGCCGCTCCTGTGTGGGGGCTTTTGCCACCCAACTGGAATGCACCCTGGACGACATAGAAGAGATAAAACTGGTTGTATCCGAGGCGGTATCCAACAGCATCATCCACGGCTATGAAAACCGTCCCAATGAAAAAATCCGCATCATTGTTTCGGTCATGGATGAAGGCACCCTGGAGATAGTGGTGCAGGATTTTGGCAAAGGCATACCAAATTTGGACCAGGCCATGGAACCGGCCTTTTCCAGCGACCCGGCCAGAATGGGCATGGGATTTACGTTCATGAAATCGTTTACCGATGAACTGGACGTGGTCACCGCGCCCGGCGAGGGGACTTGCATCTGTCTCCGGCGCACCTTTAGCAGGCCGGATGAGGATGATTTCCCTGAAGGAGGCTAAAATATGACTTCAGGGAATACTTATCAGGAAAACGAGATGCTTTTGCAAAAAGCCCAGCAAGGTGACGAAGAAGCCCGCGCGCAACTCTACGAGGCCAATGTGGGGCTGATTTACATGGTTCTGGAACGTTTTAAAAATTCTTCCTATGAGTACGAAGACCTCTATCAAGTCGCTTCGATTGGGCTGATAAAAGCGATCGATAAATTTGATTCGTCCTATAATGTGCGCTTTTCAACCTATGCGGTGCCGATGATCATCGGGGAGGTAAAAAAATTCCTGCGCGATGACGGGATGGTCAAGGTGCAGCGGGGCATCAAAGAAGTTTACCACCGGATCCGCTGGGCTCAGGACAAATTGAGGGGGGATCTGGGCCGCGAGCCCAGTGTAAACGAAATAGCCAGCGTTCTCGACATCGATAAAGAGGAAATAGTCGTGGCTATGGAAGCCTGCCAGACCCCGGCTTATATCCACGATGTATTTCCGGGGGACGAGCGGGAACCCCTTTCCCTGATCGATGTTTTGGGGAGTGAAGAGAGCAGCAAGGCCATACTCGACCATGTCGCCCTGCGGGAGGCTATGGCCAAACTCGATCCCCGCGAGCAGACGGTTATCATCCGCCGCTTCTTTAAAGACGACACCCAGTCGAACATCGCCCATGATCTGGGCGTATCCCAGGTGCAGGTCTCGCGCATTGAGAAAGCAGCGCTTTTAAAGCTGCGCGGGGCTATGGAATAATCGGAGGACCCCTGAGTAGCGTCAGTAGAAATGGGGGAGAGCACTGGCTCTCCTTTATTTTTTTGGGGCCATTTATATGCAAATAATGTTGGGCGGCGTATAAAGCAGGGCCGCTCTATCCACACTAAAAACGAAAATGTAAAGGAGGTTTGCCCCGTGCAGGTTAGAGTAGCTGAGTTTGTAGGAGAATCAACGGTCAGCTGGCAGGATGCCATCGAAAGGGCGGTTAGGGACGCATCACGGGAATACAAGAATATTACCGGGGTGGAAGTCTACAACTGGACGGCCGACTGCAAGGACGATCGCATACTGGAATATAAGGCCAATATCAAGATTGCCTACGTAGGATAAGCAAAAGAAAATGAAAAAACCCGGTATTTTCACCGGGTCAGCTTTAAAAAATGTAAGAGCGGGCAAAATAGCCATAAGCCCGATACAGGCAGGCTAGCAAAAGGGAATAGGTTGTGTGGAATTCGATTCGAAGGGATGCCTTTTAGGAGGGCATCCCTTCATGCTTGAGCGGGGTTCAGAGAAAAAACCTTAGAGATTCGCCTTTTTCTACCGCAATAATATGCGGAGCGATAGCGAAGCGAAAATCGTGGTGCCCGGATGGTATGACGGTCGGGCTCTATCGATCAGCGGGTTCCCAGGAGCAGCGCTGGAACAGTACCGGAAAACGGATAAGAAGCCCCGTGAAAAGCCACCAGGCTGTTTCGGTATTCATCGCCCTTGATCATGAACCCATAGTTGGGAACCTCACCGTCGAGCCATTCCTGGACTTGCTGCGACAGATCCAGGAACATATAGCCCTGCCAGCCGGCCGGAATGACAAAATCCAGCCGCGCGGTCAATTTGCAGGCCGGCTGGTATTTCCAGCAAACCGCAGCCGGATGCCAGGGCTCGGCCACATGGAAAAGCGAACATTTGATAGCCCCGGAAGCTATTTCGTTGCGGTGGACGAAAAGACGCAAAAAAGCGGGTCGGGGAGGGCCGCCTTTTCTCCAGGCGATCTTCCCTTTAAGGTCGAAGGTCATGTAAATTCGGTAGGCGTCTCCTTCTCCCTTAAAACGGCTCGTATATAGGGTCCCCTGGTCGCCGTGGGGAAAACTCTGCTCGTTGAAATATTGGGAAATATGGGCTTCATGATTGGGTTTAAACATTTTCCAGGGCAAAAATACGTCGTCTCCTTTCTTCAAGCGATTCTTCCGGCGGCACCTCCAGGCGCCCCCATTCATGGTTTTGATTGCGCAGGATTTTTCCTTTGCGGCTCCTGTACAGTTGAGCGTTATAGAGCGTTTCCGGGCTGTCGCCATGCTCCTTGACACGACCATGATGGAATAAATGAATGGTCAAGGCCTGAGTCAGGTATATATTGCAGCCGCTAAAGAGCAGGCGGTCCATTAAATCGTCGTCATCGTAGGCAAATCCGATCATATCTTCATCATAGCCACCGATATCTAAAAATTGCCGGCGGTTCATGGCCATGAGAAAGGGGAGCCGGGGGTTTAGCCGGGGATAGATGGAAAAGTAGGAGTTCCAATCAAAATACCCCCCGCTCTTCTCCAAATAGGCCAGAAAGCTGCCATCGTCATCCATACCGATGCTGGTGGTGAGCAGCTGGGCATCGTACTGTAAAGGCTTAACCAGGTGGGCTATAGTCTGGTTTAAGTGAAACATTTCCGCGCCGGAGATGATTAAAATTTCCCCCCGCGCCAGGCGCGCCCCGATATTTAACGCGAATCCCGGAACCCGGTATACCATGCGTCCGGGCTGGTTGCGCTGCCCGGTAAATACATAACGGATGTTTAACTGGTTTTCGTACAGCCGGCAGAGCTGTTCGCTTTCATCGGGCAAGCCGTCGTTAAGCACTATAGTTTCAAAACTAAAGGGCATCTGTTGCCGGGCCAGTGACGCGAGATTCCATTTTAACAGGTGGGAGCAAAGGTATGAAGTGATCAGAAGGGATGCTTTTATCAAAGAATCTTCCTCCGTTTAAGTAGGACTGTTTCTTTTAGAGTATTCAAACAAACCGGGATGGTGCTATTTTGTTTCCCTTTTTCCAAGCCGTATCCGGATTTATAACTTCCGGATGGTATTGGAGAGAAGGAATACTAATCGCATAAAGCAGGTGCCATTTAAGCACAATAATGTAGTACAACGTTCCGTATATTATGTACATAATTTGGGCAGATTTTTCCGAATTACTG
>DHRK01000007.1:259652-301767 GCA_002410325.1 Syntrophomonas sp. UBA5314 | reverse complement strand
GGCAAGGAGCGGCCTTGTACTTCGAAAAAATCTGCTCCAACTTATATACACAATATACGAAACCTTGTACTAATAGATAGGCCGAAGGAGGGCTGTGCAGTGGGTGCGTCCGAGAAATTGCATAAGATCGAAGTCAAGGAATATGACCAGTTGGTTCAAACCGTCAAACCCAAACCGGCGGTGTTAAAAAACTGCTTCTGGGCGTTTACCGTGGGAGGAGCCATCTGCGTTTTAGGGCAAATTATCGCCAACTATGCCATAAGCCAAGGCATGGGCAAAACCGATGCTTCAACCACTACCTCCATCATCATGATTTTCCTGGGAGCATTTTTAACCGGCTTGGGCGTTTACGACGAGATCGGTCAGCGGGCCGGAGCCGGTTCTATTGTGCCCATAACCGGTTTCGCCAACTCCATTGTTGCTTCGGCCATGGAGTTCAAGCGGGAAGGCTATGTCTTTGGAGTGGGAGCCAGAATATTCAGTATCGCTGGGCCTACCCTGCTGTTCGGCTTTGTTACCGCCGTTTTGATCGGACTTATAAAAATCCTGCTAAAAGGCTAAGGGGGTGGACAGGTGGAGGCGGCCAAAAAGAGGGGAATGCAGAGCGTAGCTTTCGAAGATCCGCCGGTGCTCGCTTCGTGGGCGGCGGTAGTGGGGCCCAAGGAGGGACAGGGGCCCTGGGCAAAGGATTTCGATTGGATTTTTGATGATTATTCAATCGGTGAGAAGACCTGGGAAAAAGCGGAAAGCAAAATGCTGCGGGAAACGGTCAAACTGGCCATCAGCAAAGGAAATTACCAGAGCCGGGATATTGAAATGATGCTGGCCGGTGATTTGCTGAACCAGATCGTAGCTACCAGTTTTGCCGCCCGGGAGATAGGGGTTCCTCTGTTAGGGCTGTACGGGGCCTGTTCGACCATGGCGGAATCACTGGCGCTTGGAGCCATGCTGGTCGATGGGGGATTTTTTAACCGGGTCAGCGCTTCGGCCTGCAGTCATCACCATACCGCGGAACGCCAGTTTCGTTTTCCCACCGAACAGGGTATACAGAGAACGCCCAGTTCTCAATGGACGGCCACGGCTGCCGGCGCGGTCATTTTGGACCGGTTGGGCAGCGGTCCCCGGATTACCTGTGCTACTCTGGGCCGGGTCATTGACCTGGGCCAAAGCGACTCGGCGGATATGGGCAGCGCCATGGCGCCGGCCGCTGTAGATACCATCAAAACTCATTTTCAGGACCTTAAGCGTCCCGTCGATTATTATGATCTGATAGTCACCGGCGACCTGGGTAAAGTGGGGATGGCCGTAGCCCAGCAGCTTTTTGTCAAAGAAGGGATCGTACCCCAACCCAACTACAGCGACTGCGGCGTTTTGCTCTATGACGACAGCCAGGGAGTTGATTCAGGCGGGAGCGGATGCGGGTGTTCGGCCTGCATGCTGTGCGGCCCCCTGCTGAAAAAGATGGTGGAAGGCAAATTGAACCGGCTTCTCCTGGTGGCTACTGGAGCACTTATGAGCCCGACCACCCAGCATCAGGGTGAGACTATTCCTGCCATCGCTCATGCGGTGGCTATAGAAAATCAGTAGTCTATGATACGACTTTAATAAGGGGGCGGTGACAATGGTTCCTCTATACATGGCGTTCCTGGTGGGCGGAGCCCTGTGCCTGATTGGTCAATTGATCATGGATTTGACCAAACCGGGTATAACTCCTGGACACATTTTGATCGGTTATATAACCGGAGGGGCAATTTTAAGCGGGCTGGGGCTCTATCAGCCGCTGGTCCAAATTGGCGGGGCCGGGGCGACCATCCCCTTGTCCGGGTTTGGCCACCTCCTGACCCAGGGCACCCTGAAAGCTGTGGAACAGAAGGGAATTCTGGGGGTTTTTAGCGGCGGGGTGGAAGCTGCCGCCGGCGGTATCGTGGCAGCTGTAGTATTCGGCTACGTAATGGCGGTTATATTTAATCCCAAAGGATAGGAATGACTGTCTGGGCCTGGTCAAATGCCCTGGCAGTTTCAGCTTGATTAGACGTTTAAGACCTGCATCTTTGGGCCACAATTATCTCGTCAGGAGGTTAAGCGGCATGAAGAGAATCGGAATACCCCATGGCCTTTTTTATTTTTACTATTACCCGCTGTGGAAGACGTTTTTTGAGGATCTGGGCTGGGAAGTGATCACTTCCTCTCCCAGCAGCCGCCTTACCATAGAAATGGGTATTGATACAGCGGTTGACGAGGCCTGTTTTCCCATCAAGGTTTATATGGGCCACATCCGGGAATTATGCAGCTGCCGCCTGGATTATCTCTTTGTGCCGCGCCTGGTCAGCATTGAAGAACGAAGCTTTATTTGTCCCAAATTTATGGGCCTCCCGGATATGGTGCGGGCTCTGGTCGAAGAGGCGCCCCCGCTTATCGATATCGTGGTCGATATGAGCAAAAGCCGGAAGGGTTTTCAAGATGAGATGAAAAGACTGGGCCGGCTGCTGGCGGTTAAGCGCCGAGACTGGGAGCGGGCTTACCAGCACGGTCTTCAGGAACTGGAATTCTGCCGGGCGCTGGCCCGGGAAGGCTATACCATGGCCGAGGCTATAAAAATCTGGGAGGGTCAGCCGGCCCCGACGATGCCTGAAGCCGATCTGAATATCGGTATGCTGGGCCATGGTTATGCTATTTACGACCCGGGCATCAGCATGGATATGATAAACCGACTGCGCCGTATGGGCAGTCGAGTGCTGCTGCCGGAGAGATTGGAACGAAAAGCAGTTGAGGAGCAGGCCGCTACGGTTCCCAAAAGGGTCTTTTGGACTTTGGGACGATCCATGCTGGGAAGCGCCCTGCATCTCGATCAAAGGGAAGATGTCGACGGTATCATCTATGTCGCCTGCTTTGCCTGCGGACCGGATTCCATCATCGGGGAAATCATCGAGCGGAAAATTAAAAATAAACCCTTTATGTTTCTGACTATCGACGAACACACCGGGGAAGCGGGTATGCTGACCCGTCTGGAAGCCTTTTGCGACATGCTGCGGCGAAGGAGGATGAGCATCTGTGATAGCGACCTTTCCTCACATGGGTAATATGTATATTGCCATAAAAGAAGTGTTCCGGGGGCTCAAACTGGAGATGGTATCGCCGCCGCCGGTAAGCAAACGCACTCTGGAACTGGGCGTAAAATACTCTCCGGAGTTTGCCTGCCTGCCCTTGAAGATAAATGTAGGCAATTTTATTGAGGCCATGGAAAAAGGAGCCGACACCATAGTGATGGGCGGCGGCTGGGGCCCCTGCCGTTTTGGCTATTTCGCCCAGGTGGAAAGGGAGATACTCAAAGACCTGGGATACAATTTTACCATGGTGGTTCTGGAAGCTCCTGATTCACGGTTGTCCGACCTGCTTCGGCAGCTCAGAGCCCTGGGGGAAAACGTAAGCCTCAGTCAGGCTTATAGAGCCTTGAAGTTTGCCTGGGACAAATTAAAAGCGGTGGAAGTACTGGAAAAGACTCTGGAATTCTGTCTGCCCCGGGCCATTGACAAAGCCCTGGTTGAAAAGCATTTCGAAGTGGGCCTTCGCGCCATCGACGGGATTCACGATCCAAAAGATCTGGAGGATGCCACTCTCCGGGCTGATCAGGCTATGCGCGCCGTGCCCCGCAGTGACGAGCCGGTTCTTAAAATTGGACTGGTGGGCGAAATATATACCATCCTTGAACCCGCCACCAACTGCCATATTGCCCGTCACCTGGGCAGAATCAACGCGGAAGTGACCCGATCGGTTTACTTGAGCGATTGGGTCAATGATCACATTCTGGGCGGCTGGGTGAAAAAGTCCAACCACAAATACATATTGGAAGCTTCCAGCCCCTTCCTGAATTACGCAGTGGGCGGCCATGGCCGTGAAACGGTGGGATGCAGCGTGGACTTCGCCCGTCGCGGTTATGACGGGATCATCCAGATCGGCCCCCTGACCTGCATGCCGGAAATTGTGGCCCAGTCGGTGATGGGGAGGGTCAGCCGTGAACTGCGGATCCCCTGCATGACCTTGTATTTTGACGAGCATTCGGGAACCGCCGGAGTCTATACCCGTTTAGAGGCCTTTGTCGATATGCTGGCACGCCGCAAGCGCCTGGCCGGCGGTGCGGCAGCTTCCGGGCCCAGCCCGAGCAGGTCGGTTGAAAACAAGGCGGCTATAAAGTTGAATATGAAAGGATGAGCGTGTTGGCTTACTTTCTCGGTGTAGATATAGGCTCGGTGAGCAGCAATTTTGTCCTGCTGGATCGCCGGGGGGAACTGGTTGATAAACTATACCTGCGCACTCAGGGTAATCCGGTAAAGGCAATTCAGGAGGGCTTTGGCCGGATCAGCGATTCAGCCGGCGGCGGACGGGTGCTGGGAGTCGGGACCACCGGCAGCGGCAGGCATCTGGCCGATGTTATACTGGGAGCCGATGTGGTAAAAAACGAGATCACCGCGCATGGAGTGGCGGCTTCCCATTCCTTCCCCCAGGTTCGCACCATCATTGAAATCGGCGGACAGGATTCCAAACTGATCCTGATGCAGGACGGGATAGTGGTGGATTTTGCCATGAATACAGTCTGTGCGGCGGGAACCGGTTCCTTTTTGGATCAGCAGGCCGCCCGTCTCAACATTGCCATTGAAGACTTTGGGGGAAGGGCGGTTCAGGCCCGGCAGCCGGTCAGGATCGCCGGGCGCTGCGGCGTGTTTGCCGAATCGGACATGATCCACAAGCAGCAGATGGGTTATCCGGTGGAAGAGATCTTGATGGGGCTCTGTGAGGCCCTGGTGAGAAACTATCTGAACAATGTCGGCAAGGGCAAAAAGATAAACTCCCCAATCGTTTTTCAGGGAGGGGTGGCGGCCAATGCCGGTTTGAAAACCGCGTTTCAAAAGGTCCTACAGCTTCCCATCAACATACCCGAACATTACGAGGTTATGGGGGCTATTGGAGCGGCCCTGCTGGCTCGTGAACAAAAGCAATACAAGAACAGCCCCAGCCTCTTCCGGGGAGCCGATTTTGTCCTGGGAGAGGATTTCTCCTCGCGCAGTTACGAGTGTTCCGGCTGTCCCAACATGTGCGAAGTGGTATGCATCAGACGGGGCAGCACCCCCCTGGCCTACTGGGGCGACCGCTGTAAAAAGTGGGAAAGCACCTTAAGCGCCAGCTAAACGCAAATGAGTTGAAGAAGCGTCCCCGAACTCATTCACTCATTATTTTATGCTTGTTGTCAGGGGGCAACTGCTATATAATGCTATTTAATCAACTGCATAAGGACACTAGGGGGGCCCCTTACGCGGGGCTGAGATAGAGGCGCAAGCCTCTGACCCTTCAAACCTGATCTGGATCATACCAGCGTAGGGAAGTGCTGAACCTTGAATATAAAAGGTGAACCATTATTCTGCTGGTTCACCTTTTTGGCATGGGAGGAAAAATAATGCGCTGTGTCCTGACTATAGCCGGATTTGATCCCTGTGGAGGGGCGGGCCTGCAGGCGGACCTAAAAACCATAAGCGCCCTGGGGGCCTACGCGCTTACCGCGGTTACCGCCGTAACCGCCCAAAATACCAGGGAAATCCGGGGAGTGCAGTATATTGAGCCGCAAATGCTGGACGCGCAGCTGGAGGCTTTGGAGGCGGACCTGCCTGTAGACGCGGTAAAAATAGGCATGCTGGGCAATGAAAGAATAGTGCAAAGCGTAATGTCGTTTTTGAAGCGGTTTAGGGAAAAACGCCCCGGGCTGCCGGTGGTCATCGATCCGCTCCTGGAGTCAAGCAGCGGCAGTGCGCTGCTTGACAGAGAGGCGAGGGAGGAATTTGTTGCCGGTCTTTTTCCTCTGGCTACCGTGCTTACACCCAATATACCGGAAGCTGAAGCCATCCTGGGCCGGCCCGTCCAAAGCCGGAGCGACATGGAAAAAGCCTGTCTGGAACTGACTCATCTGGGGCCCGCCTGGGTGGTTTTAAAAGGAGGGCACCATGCGGGAAACCCGCTGGATATCCTGGGCCACGATGGGAAAATTCGGGTATATCCAGGCGAAAAGATTCCCGGGACGGGCTATCACGGTACGGGATGCGCTTTTGCCTCCGCTCTGGCCGTCTTTTTAGCCCGGGAACTTCCGGTCCCGGAAGCCGTAGCCAAAGCCAAACGCTATGTGGAAGGGGCGATAAAGACGGCCTGCCGGCTCGGTCAGGGAGCGGCCCTGCTCAACCATTTTTATTTGCAGGATAGTGAAGAAAGGGGAGAAGGAGATTGATCTACCAGGCAGCCGAGCTGTGGGAAAAACTGAGGGTCAAAAGACCGTTGGTTCATTGTATTACCAATTATGTAAGCATAAACGAGGTGGCCAATGTACTTCTGGCCGCCGGCGCATCACCGGCCATGGCAGAACACGAGCAGGACGCCGGCGAATTTGCCCGCCTGGCCAATGCCGTCTATCTGAACGTAGGTTCACTGACCCAGGATCAGGAGTTGGCTATGGCCGGCGCGGTTTCAGCCGCCCGTGCGGAAGATATACCTCTGGTGCTCGATCCGGTGGCCTGTGGAGTTATCATGTCATACCGGAGGGCCTGCCGGATGATTATGGAATCGAAAGCCCTCACCATTCTGAAGGGAAATCAAGCTGAGATAAAAAGCCTGGCCGGCTTTGACGCCAAAGTGTGCGGGGTGGATTCGCTGGATGAAGGCGAAGGGGCTGAAGCGGCCTGCCGTTCCCTTTACCGAAACTACCGGTCAGTAGTGGTAGCCAGCGGCGCCCAGGACCTGGTGGTAGGGGAGAAGACCGCCCGGATAACCAACGGCAGCCCGCTTTTTCAGGCCATAACCGGGGCGGGATGTATGCTGGGGGCAGTGATAGCGGCCTGCCTGGCGGCGTCTCCGGATGATCCCTGGATGGCCGGCATAACAGGGACCCTGGCTTTCAATATCGCCGGGGAAAAAGCGGCCGGGCAGAGCAGCGGCCCGGGCAGTTTCAGAATCAACTTGATGGATCGCTTATATAGCCTGCAGGGCCGGGATATTATTAAAGCGGGGCGTCTGGAATGCTGAAAACAGATTATACCCTGTACCTGGTAACCGACCGGAGCTTCCTGCGGGGCCGCTCCCTGCTAGATGAAGTATTGAAGGCGGTCAGAGGCGGGGTCACCATGGTTCAGCTGCGGGAAAAAGAGGCCGGCGGCCGGGAGTTCTATCAACTGGCTTTAGGCCTGAAAGAGGCATTGCGGGAAAGCGGCGTGCCCTTAATTATCAATGACCGGCTCGACATGGCCATGGCGGTTGACGCCGACGGCCTGCACATCGGGCAGGAAGACCTGCCCTTGCCTGAAGTCGTCAGGCTGTGGGGGAAAGATAAGATCATCGGTTTATCGGTAAGCAGCCTGGGGGAGGCCTGCCAGGGGCAAAAGGACGGCGCCAGCTACCTGGGCTGGGGACCGGTCTATGCCACCGCCACCAAAGCCGATGCCTTGCATCCAACCGGACTGGCATTGCTCCGGGAGGTAAAAAACCGGGTAAGTATTCCGGTCGTGGCCATTGGCGGAATTGATTTAAGCAATTTGGCGGCAGTGCGCGACAGCGGGGCCGACGGAGCAGCCGTAGTATCCTGCCTTATGGACGCCCCGGACATAGAAAAAGCGGCGCGAAAGATGGTGGAATTATGGAAAAACCCCTGGTGATATTTTTGGATTTTGACGGCACCGTGGCCTATCGTGACGTAGGTTATCATATGGTAAAGCGTTTTGCCGCGCCAGACTGGGAAGAGATTAATCGCATGTGGGAGGAAGGGCTTTTAAGCACCGCCCAGTGCGCCCAGAAAACCCTGGATATAATGAAGGCCAGCCCCTCGGAACTGGAAGCATTCTTCCTGGAGCAAGAGCTCGATCCGGGTTTCCCGGCCTTCCTGGAATGGATATCCACCTGGCCGGCATCGATTTACATAGTCAGCGACGGCTACGACAACTACATTGCGCCGATCTTACAAAAATACGGATTGGCCATACCCTATTACGCCAACCATCTGGATTATGCCGGCGGGTGGATATTTACCTCATTCCACTCCAATCCCGAGTGCGGAAAATGCGGCACCTGTAAAAGCAGCATAGTGCAGGCCCAAACCCCGCCCGGGGCAGTCAGTGTTTATATAGGTGACGGGTATTCCGACCGCTGCGCCGCCGGGCGCTGTGATATCGTTCTGGCCAAAGACGCCCTGGCCCGCCACTGCCGGGAGAATAGCATAGCCTTTCACCATTTTAAAGATTTTCATGACGTAATCAGAATACTGAGTAGAATAATCGGACAGGGGGAGAAGAAAATTGGAACCTAGCTTCAAGACTCAAAAGGAAGCAGCCCGCCGGGGGTGTATTACCGGGGAGATGAAAAGGGCGGCTGCAAGGGAGGGCATCGAAGCGGCTGTTCTGGCCGAGGGTTTGGCTGAGGGCAGCATAGTGCTGCCCGCCAATCGGGGGCATAAAAGCCTGGACCCCTGGGCCATTGGAAAAGGGCTGCGCACCAAAATTAATGTGAATTTAGGCGTGTCAGGCGCCTGCCGGGACTGGCAGGGGGAATGGGCCAAAGCCCGGACCGCCTGGTCGATGCAGGCGGAGGCCATTATGGACTTGAGCTGCGGAGAAGCGGCCGGGGACTTCCGCCGGAAGCTTACCGCAGAATCTCCCGCCATGATCGGTACGGTTCCGGTCTATGAACTGGCCCATACCTGCGACCCCTCCTGGCTGGATTTGAAAGCCGGGGACTTTTTGGAGGTGGTAGAAAGCCAGGCCCAAGACGGGGTGGATTTCATGACCATCCATGCCGGCTTGACCAGAGCGGTGGTGGAAAGATTAAAAAACCGCGAGCGCCTGACCAGCATAGTTTCCCGGGGAGGATCGCTGCTCTTCGCCTGGATGGCCGCGAACGGCAAAGAAAACCCGTTTTACGAGCATTTTGACGAGTTGTTGGAAATCTGCCGTGAGTACGACATCACCCTGAGCCTGGGCGACGCCTGCCGCCCCGGCTCCATTCACGATGCCAGCGATGCCTGCCAGATTGAAGAATTGATCATCCTGGGTGAGCTGACCTTAAGGGCCTGGCAAAAAGATGTACAGGTCATGATCGAAGGGCCCGGGCATATGCCTGTTCAAGAGATAGCCGCCAACATGATCCTGCAGAAAAAACTGTGCCATGGAGCCCCCTTCTATGTCCTGGGCCCGCTGGTAACCGATGTCGCTCCGGGGTATGACCATATAACCTCGGCCATAGGCGGAGCTATCGCCGCTGCTTCCGGGGCTGATTTTCTCTGTTACGTCACCCCGGCCGAGCACTTGCGCCTGCCTACCCTGGATGACATGCGGGAAGGGATCGTAGCAACCCGGATCGCCGCCCATGCGGGAGATTTAGCCAAGGGGATGAAGGGGGCTTATACCTGGGATTATGAGATGAGCCGGGCCAGGAAGAACCTGGACTGGGAAGCCATGTTTACCCTGGCTTTGGACCCGGAAAAGGCCCGGCGCTACCGCGAAGAATCCAGCCCGCCCGATGAGGAAACCTGCACCATGTGCGGCGACCTGTGTGCGGTCAAGAACATGCGGGAGTGGATGGATAAACCAGACTGGTAATAATTAATCCGAAGCCTCCTCCTCAAGGATGGCCAGTATTTCTTCCTTGATTTCAGACTCGGGGCGGCCTGGCCGGCCGGGGCTTAATTCCAGCCGGATGCGGGCCGGCCGGGCCGTAAATACGTAGATCCGATCGGCCAGCAGCAGGGCCTCCTCGATATCGTGGGTTACAAACAGGATGGAAGAACCAAATTGCTTATGCAGTTTCTTTAACCAGAGCTGCATTTTGCGGCGGGTAATGGCGTCCAGGGAGGCAAAAGGCTCGTCCAGGAGCAGTATTTCCCGGGAAAAGAGATAAGTGCGCAGAAGGGCGGCCCGCTGGCGCATTCCGCCGGACAGCTGCCGGGGGTAATAGGATTCGAAGCCTCCCAGTCCAAAGTCGCAGGTATACCGGGCGGCTTCAGCCCGGGCGGCTGGCCGGCTTTTACCCTGAAGCAAGAGGGGAAGGCAGATATTGTCCAGGACGCTGCGG
The DNA here is from genome assembly GCA_002410325.1 of Syntrophomonas sp. UBA5314. Classification (GTDB taxonomy): domain Bacteria; phylum Bacillota; class Syntrophomonadia; order Syntrophomonadales; family Syntrophomonadaceae; genus UBA5314. Next base: position 291,675 of record DHRK01000007.1, on the reverse strand, counting down.
GATGGCAGCAGCAGATCCTTTTGCTGCATATAACCCACCAGTCCGGTGCGCCCCGTGCTATCTACCCCGTCAATGAATATACGGCCCCGGTCAGGGGTTATCAATCCCGCAATAATATGCAGGAGGGTGCTTTTGCCGCAGCCGCTGGGGCCCAGGACCACAACCAGTTCATTGCGGGCCACCGTCATGGATACTCCATCCAGGGTATGCAGTCCATCAAGGGTTTTATTCAAGTTTTCCACCCGGATTCGGCCCACCGGATCGCCTCCTTAAATGAGCAATAATCAACTGGCAGGCTGCTTTTCCGCCGGAGTGGGACGTACCTGACCGCGGGCCAGTGAGGCCAAAACCCCCAGAACGCACAGGACGGTAAACACCCGGAAAGAAGTATGCATGCTGGATAGAACCGCCGGCGCATTGGAGGCGTTGAAAGAGGCATGACCGATGTAAATGGCGATTACCATGGTCACTACCGCCATACTCAAAGCCTGCCCGACCAGGCGCATGGTGCCCAGAGTGGATGAGGCGATGCCATAAAAACGGGGTTTCACTGAACTCATAACCGCATTGGTATTGGGGGAGGAGAAGAGGGCAAAGCCTAATCCGCTTAGCACCTGCAGGGACATAATAAGACCGATATGGGTATTAGCGGAAACGAAAGTCAGTCCGAAAAGGCCCAGAGTGCTCAAACCCATGCCGAGGGATGCCACCAGGCGGGGTTCGATCCGGTCGGACAGAGAGCCGGACAGGGGAGAAAAGACGGCCATAATTACCGGCTGCACCAGGAGTATAAGTCCGGCCTGCCCCGAATTGTAGCCGACCACTAATTGCAGGTAAAGGGATAGCAAAAAGCTTATCGCAAAGGTGGCGCTGTAATTGATTAAAGCGGCCAGGTTGGAAAAGGTGAAAGCCTGGTTGTGCCTGAATAGAGAAGCCTGTAAAATAGGATGCTCGACCTTCAATTCAAATGCGATAAACACCAGTAAAAGAAGCAGCCCTCCAGCTGCGGCAAATTTAGCCCAGGAGACGTTGGCCAGGGAGGACAATCCATAAAGCAGTATGCTCAGGCCCAGCGCGTAAAAAAGGCTTCCCAGGCGGTCGAAACGCTCGCTGCCGGCCCCGGCCCATTCTCCCTTAAGCCGCTTCCAAATGATCAGGGCCGCGAATATGCCAATACAGGCAGTGAGGTAAAATATACTTCTCCAGCCTAAATTCTGGTTCATTATTCCGCCCAGCACCGGCCCCACCGAAAGGCCCAGATAGGTTACGGCCGTAGAGTAGCCCAGGGCCTGCCCCCGTTTTTGGGGCGGGTAAACCGAGGTCAGGATGGCCATGCCGGTGCCGAAGATCAGAGCCGCCGCGGTTCCCTGTAAAATACGCCAGATTAAAAAGGGTACGATGGAGTGGGATAGGGTTGCAGCGATAGTGATGACGGCAAAACTGGATGTGCCCAGGAGGTAAATTTTGCGCCGGCCGATGATATCAGCCAGGTGGCCGAAGGGCAGCAAAAGGGCGGCCGTAGATAATATATAACCGGTTATAACCCAGCTGCTCATAATGGCACTGGCGTGAAATTCGGCGCCGATCGAGGGCAGGGCCAGATTGATCGAACTGCCCATAAAGGTAACCATAAACGAGGTGCTCATCACTGCCGCCAGCGCGTATTTTTCTAAAGAGCCCGGTTTTTCCGCCATTTTTGCATCTCCTGTGCATTAACAATTTCTCCTATTATACTACAAAGGAAGGCCGCCCCCAATCAGGGCTGGCCAGTGCTTTTCTATGTTTATAGCGCGGGCAGAAAACGATTGGTGAAAGCTTTTTCGGAATCTATAGCCTGTGCCAGCAGGCCGTTTTCCACCAGAAATGCGGTATAGGCGTCCCAGGTGGATTGCTTCATTTCACCCCAGCGCGCCGCGTCGGCCTGGAAGCGGGGCGCCAGGTAGCGCAGACTGGCGTTTACCAGACCGGCATTCAATTCCGGAACCGCCTTCACCATAATATCGGCAGCCGCGTCGGGATTGTTAACGGCAAAAAGGTAGCCGCGCGAGGTGGCTTTCATGAAGCGCTCCACCATTTGCGGGGAAGAAGCGGCGGTTTTTTCATTGGTGATGATGACCGGGGTATAGAAGTCAAAAGCCGGGTCCTCTTTATCCAGGGGGATGAAATTGAGCTTCAGCCCTTTTTGCTCAGCCTCGATTCCGGTCCAGCCGTAAAAGATCCAGGAGAAATCAACATCCCGCTGTACGCTGGTAAAAAAGTCAGCCGTGCCGATATTGACAATATTGATCCGGTTCACATCACCGCCGTATTTTTTCATCAAGGCTTTGAGCATGGCGGTTTCCGATGGAGAGCCCCAGCCGCCGTAGGTTTTTCCCTGGAAGTCAAGCGGGGTTTGGATATTCTTGCTCTGGGGTGAGGCAAACCCGGAACTGTTGTGCTGGATGACTGCCGCAATAGCCAGAAGGGGCAGGTTTTGTGCTCTGGCCATGGTGACTTCTTCCTGGTAGCTGACCGCGAAATCGGCCTGTTCGCTGGCAATCAGCTGGGCGGCGCCGCCTTCCGGCGGCTGCATTATCTCCACTTCCAGACCTTCTTCAGCGTAGTAACCCTGGTCTCTGGCAATATAGAGCCCGGCATGGTTGGTGTTGGGCACCCAGTCTAAAAGCACTTTGATCTTTTGGGGCGGGTTGCCCGGCGGGGCGGGGGCCTGACTGCGGCATCCGGCCAGGCTGACTAAGAATAAACCGATAAAAACCAGCGCTAATTTTTTCTTCATGCAAAACCACTCCTCGCAAACTGTTTATATTATGAATCAATTTTACGCTTGATAATCCGCGCGGACCTGTTCCCGGTTCCAGGGGATGCACAGGTATTCCAGCATATCCACCAGTTTTACCATGAGCAGGCTGAGCAGGCAGATAACCAGAACTGCCGCTAGAACTCGATCAATGGCAAAGCTCTTCTGCTGCAGGATCATATAATAGCCGAGTCCGTGCTGGGCCCCCATCCATTCCCCGATCACCGCTGCCATAATGCTGTAGGTGGCCGCAATGCGCAGCCCGGAGAAAAGGCCGGGCATGGCCAGGGGCAGTTCCACCATGCGGAAAATAGCCAGGGGGCCTGCGCCCATGGATTTGAAAAGGCTTATCAAATCCAGGTCTACATTGCTGATGGCATTCATCAAACTCAGCGCGATGGGGAAAAAACACACCAAAACGACTACCAGAATCTTGGGCAGGAGCCCCCAGCCAAACCAGATGGTGAAGAGCACCGCCAAGACGATCAGGGGGATAGTCTGGGAAAGGATCAACAAGGGATAAAGAATTTTTTTGATCAGGGGAGACAGCGCAAAGATCAAGGCTAAAAAAACGGCCAGAACCACACTGACGGTATAGCCGATACCGGCTTCCAGCAGCGTGTAGGCCGAATGAGCGGCGATCAGGGAAAAGTTGTTTAACAGGCTGGAAAAAACTGCGCTGGGAGAGGGCAGCAGCCAGCCCGGCAGGGCAAAGAGCCTTACTCCCGCCTCCCAAATCCCCAGGAACAGCAACAGGCCGGCAGCGGGCCAGATATTAGCGGTATTGCTCCAGTTTCTCATCAAAGCTGACCCCCGCTGGCTTATAGTCGATCTTAACTATGGAAACAACCCGGCTGGCGCCGGCAGCGACGCAGATGTGCTGCGCCTCTTGGACCAGGTTGAGCAACTGGTCCAAATCGCCTTCGATGCTTGTTTCCATGGGTCCGACGATATAGGGCAACCCGGAACGGCGGATAAGGTCGATCACCAGGTCGACAACCGGATATACGCTGGCTTCGGGTACCACCGGCAAAACCTGCAGGCTTAAGTGCGTTTCAGCCATACTTGGCAGCCTCCTTTGCAAATAAAAAACCGCCCCGGGTACTGGGCAGCGAGAGAGTAAGCTAAAAGATTTATACTCCCTACGCTGGCATTACCCAGATCAGGTTCAAGGGTAAGGACATCACGAAAGTCCACTCTCAGCCGGTAGGAACCAGCTCCCCTTTTTATGCTATTATTATTTGACTTTGCCGGGGTCTTGTCAAGCGGGGCAGAAAATACGATAAATTTTAGCGCGTGCTTGTTTGAGGCTGATTTTATGTGCTAAAATCTATCTGTTATTATTTTAATAGTAGAGAGGAGACCAGTTGAGATGAGTAGAGAAGAGTTCACCAAAATTGTCCTGCCTGATGATAAAATTCCGAAATTCTGGTACAATGTGCAAGCCGATATGCCCAATCCCTTGCAGCCGCCCCTGCATCCGGCTACTTTACAGCCGATGGGGCCGGACGATCTAGCTCCTCTGTTTGCTATGGAGTTGATCATGCAGGAGGTTTCCCAGGAGCGCTATATCGAAATCCCTAAAGAGGTGCGCGATATTTACAAACAGTACCGGTGCACCCCTTTGATCCGGGCTCGCAACCTGGAAAAGGCCCTCGACACGCCGTGCCGCATTTATTATAAATACGAAGGGGCCAGCCCGGTAGGAAGCCATAAGTTAAACTCGGCGCTGCCCCAGGCCTTCTTTAACCAGGCGCAGGGAATCAAACGCTTGACCACCGAGACCGGCGCCGGCCAGTGGGGCACTGCCCTATCACTGGCAGGCAAGATCTTCGGCCTGGAAATAATGGTCTACATGGTTAAAGTCAGTTATTATCAGAAGCCCTATCGCCGTTCGGCTATGGAGGTTTATGGCGCCAAGTGCATACCGAGCCCCAGCCCCCTGACTGAAGCGGGGCGCACCGCCCTGGCCCGCGATCCGGACACCCCGGGAAGCCTGGCCATGGCCATCAGCGAAGCGGTGGAGGATGCGGCCAGCCGGGAAGACACCCATTACTCCCTGGGCAGCGTTTTGAACCACGTCTGCCTGCACCAGTCGGTAATAGGGCAGGAAGTAAAGACCGCCCTGGAGATGGTGGATGATTACCCGGATATCGTTATCGGATGCTGCGGAGGCGGCAGCAACCTGGCCGGCATTGCCTTCCCCTTTATTCCCGACAAGCTGGCCGGGAAGAATATCCGCCTGATAGCGGTGGAACCGGCCGCCTGTCCGACTTTGACCAAAGGCGTCTTTGCCTACGACTACGGCGACAATGTGGGATTTGCGCCGGTAGCCATGATGTACACCCTGGGCCATGACTTCGTCCCGTCCGGCATCCATGCCGGAGGGCTCCGCTACCATGGGGATTCGCCGCTGGTCAGCCAGCTCTACCACGACGGCCTGCTGGAAGCGGTGGCGGTTATGCAGAATGATACCTTTGAAGCGGCCATGCTCTTTGCCCAGACCGAGTCGATCATTCCGGCTCCGGAATCCGCCCATGCCATCCGGGTGGCCATAGACGAGGCCATAAAGGGCAAGGAAGAGGGCGTTGGCAAAACCATAGTGTTTAACCTGAGCGGACACGGTCTCCTGGACCTGGGCTCCTACGACCGGTTCCTGTCCGGGGAAACGGAAAACATCGAGTTCTCCGAAGAGGAAATGAAAAAGAGCCTGGCCACCTTGCCGCTGATAAAGTAAAGCCTTTGAAAGAAATGAAAAGCCGCGCAATAGAAGTCCTGACCTCAAAAGGTCAGGACTTTTAATTATTTTTAGATTTTTCCATAAAAATACGCAGGTTTTCTTTAATTATGCCGATAATAATATAGGGCGGAAAACCCTGTAAAGGAGCCGATTGCTTGGATAGAGAGCCCGGCATCAAATTGAGCCCGCGTTTGTACGCCATCAGCCGGTTGGTTCAGCCGGGTCAGATATGTGCTGATATAGGCGCCGATCACGCCCAACTGGCGATCTTTTTAGTTGAACAGAAGCTGGCCCCCAAGGTCATCGTCACCGATATTGCCAGGGGACCTTATGAACGGGCCCAACAGGCTGCCCAAGTCAGTCCCGGGGCGCGGTTAATAGATCTCCGTCAGGGTGACGGGCTGCAGCCGCTTCGACCAGGGGAGGCAGATATGATAATTATTGCCGGATTGGGCGGGGACGCGATTGCCGGTATTTTGTGCAGCGACTGGAAAAAGGCCGAATCTTTCAGGCAATATATCATGCAGCCGATGAGCCGCGCCTGGGTGTTGCGCAATACCCTGGCGGAAAGGGGATGGCCCATCAGGACCGAACAGGTAATCCGAGAAGATTCTCGCTTTTTTGCGGTGATAAAGGCCGCTCCCGGAAACACTCCTTACCGGTTGAGCCCCCTGGAAGCTGACATCGGACCACTGGTTCTGGCCTCTGGCCCGGCAGGAAATCGGGACTATTTGCTGGAATGGCTTAAGAAATACCGCAAGATTAGGGATGGATTGAGCCAGACTAATCGACAGGAGGAGCTTGCCGCAGTTCAGATGAAGTTGCATAAACTGGAGGACATACTAAATGGAGTCTAAAGTTAAAGATATAATGGCCATCCTGGAGAAGCATTACCCGCTGTATCTGGCCGAAGAATGGGATAATTGCGGGCTTCAGATCGGTGACTGCGAGCAGCGGGTAGCCAAACTGGCCGTTGCTCTCGATCCAAGCCCGGATATTATTAAACAGGCCGTAAGCATAGGGGCCGATCTCCTGGTAACCCACCACCCCCTCTTTTTTGCACCGCTTAAGACGATAGACTATCGAACTCCGACCGGAAGCCTGATCAAAATTTTAGCCGATTCCAATATGTCTGTCTATTCGGCCCACACCAACCTGGACAGCGCTCCCCGGGGCTTAAACCAGCATCTGGCCGAACTTATCGGACTCGAAGATATAACGCCCCTGTCTTCCGGGCGCCGGGAATCTCTTTTCAAGTTGACCGTATACGTGCCGGAAAGCCATCTAGAGGTGGTGCGCGAGGCACTGGGTCAAGCTGGAGCAGGGCATATCGGGCTTTACAGTCACTGTTCATTCGGCGTTGCCGGTCAAGGTACCTTCAAGCCCCTGCCGGGCAGCCAGCCTTACATCGGCAGCCCTAACCAGCTTGAAAAAGTGGCTGAATACCGCTTGGAAACCATCGTATACCAGAGGTCCATTTCAGAAACGGTGCAAAAAATGCTGGCGGTTCATCCCTATCAGGAGGTTGCCTACGACCTTTATCCGCTGGCCAATCCCGGGCGTTTAATAAGTCCGGGACGAAAGGGCAGTCTGCCCGAAACAATTACTCTAGAGGGTTTGGCCGGGCGAGTAAAGGAGGTATTGAAGCTCAGTTCAATTAAGGTAGCGGGCGGCCTGGAAAAATCGATAAACCGGGTTGCAGTGGTAAGCGGCTCGGGGGCATCATTTATTAAATCGATAGCCGCCGAAGGGCTGGACGTGCTGGTTACCGGTGATGTTAAATACCACGATGCCTGCCTTTCCCGTGACCTGGGGTTATGCCTGATCGACGCCGGGCACCATGGAAGTGAACAGATCATGGTTGGGATGCTGTCATCAATGCTTGAACAGGAATTGGAGGCCAAGCATCTGGACTGCCAGGTGATGAACCTGTATGAACCGGATTGCCTAAAAAACTTTTAAACAGCCAAGTTTTATCTGGTAATTACAAGGATTTTGCCGTATTTTACAGAATTTATTGTACAAATACGCAAGGAAGTGAAAATGATGCTTAAAATCAAGGTAAATAGCTTGCAGCCGGGAGTGGAACTTGCCAAGAATCTATTTTCCGACGATGCCCAGCTTTTACTTCCGGCCGGTACGGTTATTAACCAGGAGCATTTAGATTCTTTCGCCAAGCGGGGCATTATCGAAGTATTCGTTGCGGAAGAGAAAAAAGTCAAAAGAAGCACCAAATCCTTTGATGATGTTTATGACGATTCCCTGCTGGCGGTTAAGTCTTTTCTTATGGAAACCAAACTGGGACAGCCTCTCGATTCCCAGGAAGTCAATTCAACCGTGGACTCGCTGCTCAACCAGGTTCTTGATGAATTGAATGTCTTCAAAGGCATAAGCGTAATGAAGGGCAAGGATGAATACCTCTTTACCCACGCCATTAATGTCTCTATTCTGGCCATGCTGGTGGGGCGGTGGATGAAGCTAAAGGAGCAGCAAATCCGGGATCTGGGTATAAGCGGGTTGCTCCATGACCTGGGAAAGGTATTTATTTCGGATGAAATCCTAAATAAACCGGAGCGTTTAACCGATGAAGAATATGAGGAGATCAAGAAGCACAGCACCTTGGGGCACGATGTCCTCATGAAGCAGGGTTGGGTAAGCCCCGAAGTTGCCCAGGCGGTTCTATATCATCATGAACGCACCGATGGTTCCGGTTATCCCACCGGCGCCACAAATTACGGAAATAATCCCTATGCGGCCATAATTGCAGTTTGTGATGCTTTTGACGCGATAACTGCCGATAGAGTATATTCCAAAAAACGATCCCCATTTACAGCCGCCGATATTATTTGGGAAGAATCATTTGGCAAGCTAAATCCCGCTATATGCAAGTTCTTTTACAGCAAAATGACACCCTTTTTAATCGGAAGCCAGGTAACATTGTCCAACCAGTTGCAAGGCACAGTCGTTTTTGTGGACACAATTCAGCCCACCCGTCCTATTGTAAAGGTAGGAGAAGAATTTTTTAACCTGGCTTTGGACCGCTCAATTCATGTATTGGAGGTGATAGACGGTTAAGGTGGGTTAAAAAGTGCCCATAAATAGGGGTTTGTTGTGCATAAAAAACCTCTGATGTTGGCAGAATGTAAACATACTCGGTGTTACACAAAAAAATTTTTTTTAAAAGATCCGACTATATAGCAGGATTTGCCTTTTTTTTGAGGAATTTTTACATGTGGTCAATAAAATTTAAAGGGAGGATTCTGTCGTGAACAAATCGGAACTGGTAAAAGCGTTAGCCGAAAAAGCGGAGATAACTCAAAAGGATGCAGCCAAAGCATTGGATGCCCTGGTGGAAACCATTCAAAAGGCCTTAGCTAGTGGAGACAAAGTTCAAGTTATTGGCTTTGGAAGTTTCGAAGTGCGCGACCGCAAGGAAAGAAAGGTTATCAGCCCGGCAACCGGAGAAGAAATCAAAGTGCCGGCAACCAAGGTTCCCGCATTTAAACCTGGCAAATCCCTTAAAGAAGCAGTTGCTGTAGAGAAAAAGGCTCCTGCCAAGGCTGCGAAGAAAAAAGCCAAGAAAAAATAGTAATTAAACTCGGGAAAAAAGGTGTACTTTGCAGTACACCTTTTTTTTTCATTTTAGCAGAGGAAAGTTGATATCCGGGTAGAACCGGTCCTATCTTTCTGGAATATCATGCCAATAAGGAGGTGGAAACAGGTGGCTGACAAAAAGACACAGTTCATTTCTGAAGTCATGGGGGCAGCCGTTGCGATCCAAAAGAAACACGGGTTGAATGCGGCTGCGATTACGGCCCAGGTCTGCCTGGAAACGGGTTATGGCCAATATGTGGCTACCGATATCAATACCGGTCAGTACAGCTATAACCTGTTCAATATCAAAGGGACCGGCTCAGCTGGCAGCGTCCTGGTGAATACCTGGGAAGTCTATAACGGGGTGAGAAAGAAGGTGCAGGCCTATTTCAAAGCTTACCGCAACTATGAAGAGGGCTTTGCATCGTATGTTCGCTTAATGCAGACGGACCGGTATGCACCATGCCGGGCAGCGGTTAACGATCCGGATGAATATTGCAGGCAGCTGCAGGCCTGCGGGTATGCCACAGACCCGGTCTACTCGGCAAAACTCATCAAGATCATGGATATGTATGGACTGCGGAAAATGGCGGAGGAGGCGATTTTCAAATTGGATAAGACTACGATACTGATTGACGGGGAGAAGGTGGCTGATGGTTACTTGGTTGATGACCGGAATTATGCGCCGGCCGGTATAATTGCTATAAAACTCGGCATCCCTCAGGAAAAGTTGCAGTGGGATACTTCTACCAAAACCTTGAACATCATTACTAAATAACCGGCCCCGGCCAATGCCGCCCATCGAGGCGGTTTATTTTTGGAAAATCCCAGACTTTTTGCATTTACAACAGCTTATACTGTTTGGCTATTTCAAAGCCCTTATCTATTGCATGATTGGGGGAATCGGCAGTAAAGTATCTTATAGCTTCGCTAACACCGGACCGTCCGGAAGGTTTCCTCATTATACAATATTCATCTGAATCTACAGACTTTCTCATAATCCAGAATTCTATACCCGCGGCTACCTTCACATCCCATTCTTTGGCCATTGCAATAACCTCCCTGTTACGGTTGAATATATTTTACCATCATTATCGGATGTATGTAGATTTAAAAGGATATTATAATCATACCACAAACGCTTGTTCTGGTAATCTCACTACGCCAGAATATTAAACGCTAAGTTCATTGGAATATAAGGCCATTTTTTTTGTGCAATTTACTGACCCGATGGTGCTGGTACTGATGGCTGCAGATTTAATCTTTGTTCCCGGCCATGATTTGAACGGCCTTAATCCAGGAATCTAACTCTTCCTCGGTATATGATTCCTGGTTTTGATAATCGTGTTTTTCGACATAGGAGGTCAAATGAGGTATTAAACCCTTTATTCTGGTCATCTGGAGGTCGCACAGCATCAGTAATGGTTCTTTCTCAATTTCGAGATTCATGGCCTTAATAAAATGGGGCAGGCAAAGCCCGTCACCCGCCTGGTAAGCTGTCAGAATCTTGGCGTCTGAGAGCCCGTTAATCAGGAGACGTAAATACAGGCGTTCCGCTTCATTCTCTGAAACACAGACCGGGCAATACCGGGTCCTGGTCAGTGGAGACGAATTTTGTCCGGACTTTTTCTTCTGCCAGAACCGGGACTGTGGCTCTTCCGGAGCAAGCAGGTTTTGCTTTATTTCCGGTATTTTCTTCAGTATGGTCTGCAGCAGCCATTCATAGAGAATGCCGTGCTTCATTCCATCCTGATAGTCGCGCGCCTCCATTTCCTGACACTGCCAGGCATGCTTTTTGCAAAATCCCAGGGAGCCTTGCAGGATAATGCGGGTGGCTACATCATTAACATTTTCATGCAGAAAGAAGCGAAAGTAACGATCGGAAGCCTGGTCCCTTATATTGCAGATGGGGCACCCGGGGGTGCGCAAGGCTTTATTCAGCTCAACTATAAAAATGCCGTGTACTTCCAAGACGGTCCTCCTAAAAACAAAGACTCCTACCCGCAAGTAGGAGTCATTAACTGAATAATCAGTCCTTTAAAGGCGAACCCCATCGCCCACCATGATTTACATTTGTTAAAAATGATACCTTTAAAAACCGAAGAAAGCTAGTCATTAACAGTAGCCGACTAAGTTATTTAGAAGAAAAGCAAATAAATGAAGACTAATAAAATATATAGTCATTGACAGTACTGACTCAATCGAATATATTTTAAAAAAAATTAATCTTCGGGTGATGGAGCTCACCCGGCTTAATAGCTAAAATGCGAAAGCTGATGGCTCCTGTCTTATAAGGCAGGGGTCATTTTCTTTGCATAAAAATTAAACTCTTTTTTACGAGCCTAACAGCAATCGGATTGGGCCCTAATTGCTAGCCTTGGAAACTCACTTGGGAGGCAGTTATAAGAAATGACCGTAGAAAACAACGAACTTATTCGTTTAAAAGAAATACTGCAAGAGAGTCAAATGGCCTGTGAAGACTTTGGCCTGAATTCCCTGCAAAGTACAGTACGAAGCATAGGCAGCTTTGCCGAACAGAACCGTTATATCGATTTTGCCGTACTAGGGCAGTTTAAAGTAGGCAAGAGCGCCTTTTTGAACAGTTTAACCGGAAAGGCCTTGTTGCCCATGGGAAGCATTCCGGTGACCTCGGTTATAACCAGGCTGAGGTTCGGGCCCCGGGAAAGAACCTGGGTAACATTCTTAAATAATTCCATGAGAGAAATAAAAATAGAAGATATCGAACAATATGTATCTGAAACCGGAAATTCCGAAAATCACAAACAGGTTCTTCTAGTTGATATTGAGACTCCGCTTCTGGCTGATATCAAGGAAACCAGGCTGGTTGATACCCCTGGTATTGGCAGCGTATGGCGGCACAATACCGAAACCACCACGGGCTGGTTCCCGGAAACCGGGGGGGTCCTCTTCCTCATAAGCGCAGAGCGGCCTATATCCGAGGGCGAGTTGAGTCTATTGCAGGAAGTTTATCGCTATTCGCCCGAGATAACTATGGTAATTACCAAAACCGATCTTTCCAGCGAAGAGAAGCTCAAGGAAATCGAGAGCTTTACAGCCGAGGTAATCAAACGTACATTTGACCGTGATTTCCCGATCCTTAGATACTCTGCCTTACAAAATACCGGTTATTATAACCGGCAGATCAAAAATATCTTTCAGCCCTTGACCTTAAACCGCGATCAGGTATTTGCTCGGATACTGCGCCACAAGAAAAGAAACCTAGTGGAAAGTATAATATCTTATCTGGATATTGCCTACCAGGCTTCTTTGAAAGCGGATCTGGAAAGAAGCCAGGTAAAAAAAGTTATATTGGGGGAACATTTAAACTTCGGGTTTGTCCGCAGGGAGCTTTTGCTTATTATTAACAGTTATAAGGAGAAGACCCGGGAAAGCATCCGAGAATACTTAGCTACCTTCAGTAGTGATATTGAGTCGAGGCTGACCAAGGAATATGATGAAGCTTTTGCTTCCTGGCAGGGCAACCTCTATCAGATCACCCGGCAATTTGAAGATTGGCTCAAGCAATCGTTAGGAGAACAGTTGAGGGAGATAATGCTTGAAGAAGAGAAGACCTTTGAGCTTTTAAAAGCCGTGCAAAAGCATCTGGCCTTTTATCTGAGGTCTTTCCGAGAAAGGTTAAGCTCCAACCTGGAAAGGGTCCTGGGAATTAAAATGAAGCCCGAAAACTGGGACATCGCTTTAAATAAAATAAGGAACCCGGATATATCGATCAGCCGTTCCTTTGATTTTCACCTTGATATGCTCTGGTTTTTATTCCCTATGATTATATTCAGGAACGTTTTTCGAAAATTCTTTAAAAAGCAGATCCCCAAGGAAGTGGAAAAGAACCTCCATCGCCTGACTTCAGGTTTAACCCAACGGACCAATCGGGAAATGGATCAATTAATGTCCCAGTCGCTGGCCTATATGAATGAAGAGCTTCAGGTTATGGAGCGGCTCTTATCCGAGAATCAGGAGAACAGCGAGTATATTTTAGGAAGGATGAACAAGATTAAAGATATATTTAAAACCATCTAAATGGAGTCCAAGCGAGATAAAAAGTAGGATAAAAGGAGATGTTGGGCATGGATACGATCACTACGGTACTGGCGAGGGAAATACTGGATTCCAGAGGAAACCCTACTGTTGAAGTCGATGTACACCTTGCCGACGGGACGATTGGAACGGCGGCGGTGCCTTCTGGAGCGTCTACCGGGGCTCATGAAGCGGTAGAGCTGAGGGACAATGACAGCAAGCGCTACAAAGGAAAGGGCGTACTTACTGCCGTAAAAAACGTCAATGAAATCATTGCGCCAATTGTAGAAGGGAGAAGCTGTCTGGAGCAGGCTGACCTGGATCGCCGGATGATCGATCTGGATGGAACCCCGAATAAAGGCAATCTTGGGGCAAACGCCATTTTAGGCGTATCTATGGCCATAGCCAGGGCGGCTGCTCAATTTTCCGGACTGCCGCTTTACAACTATCTGGGAGGAGTAAATGCCCGTGAACTCCCGATTCCGCACATGAACATTCTGAATGGCGGCAGACACGCCGATAACAACTTGGATATTCAAGAGTATATGATTGTTCCAGCTGGAGCCCCCAACTTTGCCGAGGCCTTGAGGATGGGGTCAGAGATCTACCATACTTTAAAATCAGTTTTGCAAGAGCGGGGCTTAAATACGGCTATTGGCGATGAGGGCGGGTTTGCTCCCAGCCTTAAGACCAATGAAGAAGCCTTAACCCTTATTGTGGAAGGCATTGAGAAGGCTGGCTACAAGCCAGGCGAGGATGTATTCCTGGCCATGGACCCCGCTGCCACCGAATTCTATCACGATGGCCGCTACGTGTTCGCCAGTGAGAATATCTCACGCACCTCAGCCGAGATGGTGGACTTCTATAGCGGGTTAGTGGATCGCTTCCCCATCGTGCTGTTGGAAGACGGACTGGCTGAAGACGACTGGGAAGGGTGGAAGCTATTGACCGAAAAGCTGGGCAGCCGCATTAAGCTGGTAGGGGACGATATTTTTGTAACCAATCCGGTTCGCTTTAAAAGGGGAATCGATAACGGAATCGCCAATAGTATTCTGATTAAGGTAAACCAAATCGGAACCGTTACCGAGACCCTGGGAACCATTGAGATGGCTAAGAAAGTGGGCTACCGTACTTTGATCTCCCACCGCTCTGGAGAAACCGAGGACCCATTTATAGCTGATTTATCGGTAGCTGTCAACGCCGGCATGATAAAGACCGGTTCGTCGGCCCGGTCGGATAGAGTGGCTAAATATAACCGCCTGCTCCGCATTGAAGAGCAGCTAGGCAGCGTAGCTCAATATCTGCGCTATTTCTAAAATATGGGTAGCAAAATATCCAATTCCGGGAGAGGTTATAATCATGCAAAGTACTTGGGAATGGAAAAATAACGAGGGTATGCAATATCTGACCCTTCCTGCCTGGCAAGCCAGGGGGGTCAACCTGTATTTTTCTTCACGCCATGGAGGGGTAAGTAAACATCCTTACGAGGCTTTAAATCTTTCCCTTAAGGTTGGCGATCAAGAGGACAATGTCCTTACCAATCGCATAGCACTTATCGACGCAATTGGTGGGGATTTACGCAATGTAGTATGCTGTGAGCAAGTTTATGAGCATCAGGTAGCGGTTGTCGACAAAACAGACCGGGGCCGCGGGGCTATTCAGCTTACTGACGTTATCCCTGGCTGTGATGCCATGATTACCAATACCCCAGGGGTAATATTAATGGGGTTGTTTGCGGATAACCTCCCCATATATTTTTTCGATCCATTTAAGAGGGTAATCGGTTTAGCCCATTTCGGATATAACGGAAAATACGGGCAAATTACCTGGGAGACCGCCAAAAAGATGACTCAGGTTTTCCGCTGTAATTACTGGGATATTGAGGTTTTCATTGGACCCGGCCTGTGCAAATCCTGCAACTTAATCAGTGAAGACAAAGCCCATCATTTAAAAGATGCCTATCCGCTTCTTAATGATTTTATTTGCAAAACGGACAAAGGCTTTAGTTGGGATATGATCTCAACCAACCGTAGGATGCTGGAAATTCAGGGCATTAATCCAGAAAAAATCAGCAGTTGCAACTTTTGTACTTCATGTGGGGACAACCACTTTTTTTCCAAGGCTCGTGACGGGATTACCGGACGTATGGCCGCAGTCATAAGCCTTGATAGATGAAGAATATTAAAAAATTTACAACAAAAAGTAAGAGGATGCTGGTTTAGATATCACAAGCCATTAAGGTAAATCCACCTTCATGATTAACTTTTGCTGAATCATTAAATGCTATTTCTTTTACGGTTTTAAAGCCATTGGAATGATATAGTTTTTGAGCAGGCGTATTATCTGACAAAACAAACAGGCTGAGTTTATCGAAACCCAGGGATCGGGCTTCTTCCCTGACCATTGCCATAAGTTGGTTGGCAATGCCTTTGCGACGGAATTTTTCATCAACGTACATAGCGTTGATCAGAAAGCTATTATCAATTCTGGAATCATAAAACTCTTTGAGCTGTTCGAGTCTTTCTCCTGGAATAAAGGACCTCATTTCATCATCTATTCGGTGATGTATATTGGAGTAAGCCTGTATCATCCCAATAATACTATGCTTATACTCGGCAACCATAACTCCTTTATAAGAGTTATACCTTTGTTCATCCTCCAAACCAAAAGTTAACAGCTGCGTTACTGTCATATCGGGAATAGTGTCTTTAAACAGATAGTCGAGTACACCGTCAGAGGCATAATAAATGAATTCAGCCAGTATCGGACAATCGCTATTTTGGGCGTCACGGTAAGTAATATCCATACAGTAGCCACTCCTTTATATTTATGGTATATAATGGTAACATTTGCGGGGCGGTTTTGTAAAGAGAAGGATAACTTTAAAATGTAGTAAAAAATTGGGCATCACCGTTTTCACTTACTGAAGAATAGGCTGAAATAAGCCTACGAGTATGTAGACTATTAACCAAATAGGTTTTAGACTTATTGAAAGATTACCATTTTTATATCAGGTTCGAAGATTGAAAGGAAATCTAATATGGTTTGAGCGCTGCTGGGAGGAGAACGATATGAGCCCATCTAAAATAATTGAAGATATCAAAATCATGTTCGATAAAGTCGGTAGTTCTATCAATATACCATTGCTAAATGGCGGTTGGCTCGAAGCGGAGCTAATGGAAAACGGAATTAAAGTGGGCAACCAGGTAAATAAAAACTTACTCCCTTGGAGCGCATTTGTAGAGGTAGTGAACCTTTTGGCTGGAGGCCGAGGAGATGATGCGCCAGAAAATGGAACAAGCAATAACCAGAGTAGCTCTGGCCTTTATATTACTGATATACACGGAGTTGCCGCGTACGTTGTATTCGGAGCGCGGCTTAAACATTCGGTATACAAACAAGTCGCTCCAATAATAGCCGTGCTTATATGGGCGAAGATCTGCCGATTCCAATCAGGTTTCTTAATCCTGAACCAGACGAATCATATATAAGGACATTAACAGCTTCATATTATGACTATATGTTAAAAGCCTATATATAGGGAATAAATGCCTTATATTGCCAATCGCCCAAGAAATATAGTAAATATATAGATTAGTAAGAAGAAGGGAGGGAGATGCCTTTTTAATACCTAATGGGCATCTTCCGCTCGGTGTCCGCCCACTCCATCGATCTACGCTACGCTGCGCCGAACGAGCGCCAATTTTATACCAACCAAAAAACCACGCAAACCTGCGTGGTTCCTTTACTTTTTATGGTGGGCCATGTAGGAATCGAACCTACAACCTTCTGATTAAGAGTTTTGCCATGAGGTGTTTTTCTACTTTTCCATAGTGCCTGGAATTACGGATATATAGGGATTTTATGTCTTCGATTGGAAACGTTCAGTTCATCTATTTTGCTGTGTTTTTTGAAATTTGGGCATCGTTTTGGCATCGTTTATACCGGTACTAAAATGAGAGTTTCGCCGATTAGAGAAGTTTACCCAAACCAGCTTGCCTGGGAAGAGTATGGGAGATCGGATTTCCTACTGATTTAATCATTCAACTATTGCTTTAGTTATTTCCTTAGATACATTCCAGACTTCATCACCCATGGTTAATACTTCGTGAAGTTTCGCTTGTAACGTTGACTGATTAAGCTCTAGACCTTCAAGCTCGACGCCAATCTGCTTAATCTTTATCGCTGCTTCGCTATCTACTTCCTCAACAACATGCCAGAATGCATCCCATACTTCATTCCATATTTCAATAAGTACTTCATCAACGGACAATACTGATTCATGAAGTTCTACCTGTAGCTCTAGTTGCTTAAGCTTTAGAGCAGGTTCCACCTCTTTATAGTGCTGCTTTACCTCCGTTGGTGTTTTGCCATCGAACTCCTCAACTGCATTCCAGACGTTACTCCAGACTAAATCCCAGACTTCATCCACTGACATTGATTCAATAACAGTTGCTTTTGTTAATAACTGTTTGGTTTGTAAGGCGGTTTCAAGGCCATCATAAGCCTGTTTGATTTCAACTGCAACTTTATCACTTCTGGCAATCAATTTCTCAATCTCGATCCCCACATCGGCAAGTTCACTCTTCAACTTTAATATATACTCCTCTTTGCGCTCCATATTTCTTCCTCCTTTTACTGGATCCATAACTTATCAAATGGCTCTATTAGAAGTTCTACACTTTCATGAACTAATACTGGTATTTCAAAGACCGGAGCTATAGATCTACGGCGATCCTATTGGCATGGTCCGAATCCTGGCGACCATAAATATCTTCAAATCGGACTATATCATCCTCCTCCAAATAACTACCAGCCTGCACCTCAATGATTACCAGCGGCAATATACCTTTATTCTCCAGGCGGTGCTTGGCTGTCTGCGGCACAAAAACGCTCTCATTCTCATATATACTATGTTGGGTTGAACCTATTGTTACCTCTGCTATACCGCTGAGAACGATCCAGTGCTCACTGCGGTGATTATGCATCTGCAGGCTGAGTATCTGCCCCGGGTTGACGACGATCTTTTTTATCTTAAACCCCTGTCCGGAGCTCAGTATGGTATACGACCCCCAGGGACGATAGACGGTTATATGCTCGTCAGCTTCCGATCGCATATTCGCCTTGAGTTCGCTTACCAGATCTTTCACTTTCTGTGACTGGCCCTTTTTAGCTACAACGATAACGTCACCTGTTTCAACAATCAGTATGTCTTCGAGGCCGATGCCGGCAATCATACGGCTATGCCCCAACATTAGAGTGTTTGTGCAATCCATAGGAAGGCAGTCCCCCAGGACGGCATTGCCGTCTGTATCTTTTTCCATCACGTCATAAACAGCGTCCCATGAACCGATGTCGGTCCATTCAGATGTAAGTGGCAGCATCACTACTTGCTGGGATTTCTCGACTACGGCATAATCGAAGGAGATATTTGGGCTATTGCTAAAATTTTCTCGCATCTTCTCTAGCCCTTTGTGCGCCAACGCGTAAAGATCCCAACGATAGGCTCGTAATTCTTCAAGAAAACAGGCAATCGTAAACGCGAACATACCTGAGTTCCAATAAAAACCACCTTCGGCCAGGTAGGCCTTTGCTGTTGACAGGTCAGGCTTCTCATGGAACGAATCAACGTTAAAGCCGCTAGCAAATGGTTGGCCAGACTTGATGTAGCCATAGCCAGTTTCCGGACTATTGGGCTGTATGCCAAGTGTGACAATCTTGTGAGACTCCGCCATGCCAACCGCCCCGCGTACATTCTCAGCAAACATCTCCAACGGGCTGATGAGGTGATCGGATGGTGTTACAAACATCACTTCGTCCTCTTTACAGCCCAGTTTGTCGATGCAATACCTAACTGCATATGCGATGGCCGGGGCTGTGTTGCGCGCTACCGGTTCCAACAAAATATGAGCCTCCTGCGCCTGGGCATCGACAAGCTCTGCTAATACAAGCTGAACATAGTCATAGTTGGTAACTATGACTATATCGGATGGATTAACCAGATCTAAGAAACGGCCAATTGTCTGGGCCAGCAGAGATTTCTCCCCATTTAGTTTAAGAAACTGTTTGGGATAACTGGTGCGCGAAAGCGGAAACAAACGGCTTCCTCCGCCGCCGGCAAGGATAATTATTTTCATTGGATGCTCACCTTTCTTTCAAAACCGAGACTAGAGTCGACAGCCTTATATCTTCCTATAGACAGACTAGCAATGCAATAACCAACGATGCTTTCCGCCCCCTGGTTCTGGTTGATTCCGTCTGCTGTGATGCCGTCGCAGCATCCCCCGGTTTCTTCATCAATCAAACTTTTACCACAAGAGTTTTTACCCCAATACCAGGCAAGACTCCAACGTGCCAGCTCTAGCATCGCTGCATCCCCACTAACATCATAAGCAGCTAAGTGGGTCAGTGCAGATGCGCATGCTTCAATTGGTTGTTCGTCAAACTGTGCCGGTTTCGCTCCTCGCATCATCCAACCTTTACAGCCAATGGCCTGAAAGTAGCCGTTGCGAAACGTAATCCGGTCCAGAAAATCCAGGCTTTTTCGCGCTGTACGCAATAATTTCTCCTGCCCGAGGTGACGGTAAGCTACGAACAAAGCCCATGGCAGCACCGCATTGGCGTAAGTAAGCTTATCCTCAAACCAGTGCCACTCATTTTCAGCGTATAGATCAAATTGCTGGAGAAGTGACCGGGACAGAGCTGGCATAAAGCACCTGGCGTCATTGCCGCCAAGCAAGTCAAGTCCGATTATCGTATATGCTTGCCCGCGCAAACTGGTGATGGCTGGAACACGAGACAGAGCGCATTTGAGAGCGTCAGCGCACGCTCTTTTTATCCCGGCAGGCATAGCCGGGGAAGCCAGTGTGTACCCCAAAGCCCATATACAACGTCCAAAACAATCCTCTGATCCTTCATCTTCAGTAAATTGCCGACTGTATGTCATAAAGTTTCGGAACCCGCCACATTCATTTTGAGCATATAGGACAAAGGCTAGATAGCCGTAAACTATCGAGATATAGGCGGCCTTCGGAAGGCTCTCATAAAGCATCACTGCCATTATCAGCGCCCGGGCATTATCATCGGTGGTGTACCCTTTATCTAAATCGGGGATGCTAAACCGAGCATGTTGGAGCATTCCTGTATCATCAGTCATCCGAAAGATATGCGCGGTATCAAAGGGTCTGTTATTTATATCCATATATTATCCCTCCCCGAATCTGTTTCTTGATGCGTCTGGATATCCCCCCAAAAAACCGCCAGTAGTTCAGCCGGCTAAATAACGACAAGCACCAAACCTTCCATTTGCATTGGTGCAGAGTCTGATGAGTTGCCTGAACTATGGCCTTACAGGCTGCTAGTTCCGGCTCTTAGAATGAAGTACTATTCATTCACTTGCCTCATTGACTGAGAAAAGAATGCCGAAACAACTAGACCTTGTTATCCACGTCTCAATTCCAACCATAGGGATTGCTTACAAAAGCGGATAAATCCAGCTTACCAGAGCACTATGGTGCACATTTAAGCTGCGACTTGGAAAGAATAGAAATGAAAGAAAGAACGGTAAATACCAAGATTTGTTAATGTACTTATAATTATAGACTTGTTTTCGGAATATACAAGCAAATACTAAGATATCATGTTTTCTAAACAGTATTTGTCAGAAGCAGTAGCCAATTTCACCAGAATACGAAAATTCTGTTGACTCGTCGAATTGAGAGTAAGCATCCGGTTTGATCAAGGTACAAAAAGTATACATTTCACGAAATAAGCGGTATAATAAACACAGGAAAAAAATGTAAATGACAATTCGCAATCTCTTCTTTTTCTCCCTCAGCCCATCTGAAACAAGAGGGGCATTATTAAAATTCCTGAGAACCGATCGGCATAAATCTTTTCTCGATTTGCTGCAAGTAAGCTCTCAACAATATAGGAGGTGTGGCAAAAAACGGACTCCCAGGTGAGGGCAGTGCGGTAATTGTGCTCCTGATTCTTTGTTTTATGTAAAGCAGGTATCGACTTCACTGGTTGATACTATTATGTTACAAGAGTCGGTTAGGGCGCTGCCAAAAGTTGAGGATTTGATTTGTGCGCGATTGTTAATCCTCCAATAATTAACTAATAGTATTTGGTGATTTTCACCTCCGAGAAAGGACTATATATGAATATACTAAACGTTGGCACGTATCCACCGCAGCACTGCGGAATTGCATCTTTCTCTAAAGATTTAATGGATAATCTGAAAAAGTTAGGGGAGAGCATTTCTATCGCAGCGGTATCCGATCCCCACTATACCTATGATTATCCCAACGAAGTATCATACGTTATGAGACGGGATCAAAAAATAGACTATGCCAAAACAGCAAACGCCATTAATGAAAACACGAGTATTGATCTAGTGATTGTTCAACATGAATATGGCATCTATGGTGGTACAGACGGGAATTACTTATTGGACTTTACAAAATGTCTAAAAAAGCCTTTCGTGCTTGTTACTCATACTGTACTGCCTGTCCCCACAGTTAACCAAAGGACTGTTTTGCGCAATCTATGCCAGCAATCAGTTGCTGTCGTCTCTATGACCAGAACTTCCGCTGCGTTAGCATCTCAGATCTATGAGGCAGCACCGGAGAAAGTATATGTTATTCATCATGGCGTACCTGCATTTCAAAAAAAAGATCGGCATCTGTTAAAACAGGAATATGGTTTTTGGGGTAAGGAACTAGTAACCACTTTTGGGTTGATCGGACCCGGTAAGGGGATAGAAATCGGTATTAGGACATTGAAAGAATTAGTTACACAGCATAGAAACTTAATGTATTTGATTGTGGGCAGAACCCATCCTATGCTGGTTAAACATGAAGGAGAACAATACAGAGGGATGCTGACAGATCTGGTGATAACATTGGGCCTGCAGGATAATGTGAGATTCGTAAATCGTTTCCTGGAGCCTGAAGAACTGGGGGATTACCTCTATATGACCGACATTTACTTAAGCCCTTATCCGCAAGCAGATCAGGCTATCAGCGGGACGCTAGCTTATGCTTTAGGCTGTGGAAGAGCTATTGTCTCCACACCCTATCTTTATGCTAAAGAAATGGTGGCAAAAGGACAAAGAGGATTGGTGTCACCTGATGCAACCGCCGAGTCCCTCGCGGAATTGATCAACCGTATTCTCTCTGAACCATTTCTCAAGATTATATTGGAGCAGCGAGCCGCAAAACTGGGGGGGAAAATTAAGTGGCCATATATTGCCGGGCAATATGTAATGCTGGCTGAAAGTATTCTCAAAACTAAAGTAGTTGCCATATAAGCTGCTTTCCGCCTAGGGGAGGGATCACCTTGAATAGTAGAATACAGATTCAAATCGATAAGCTTGATTATCTGGATGCGCGTGTTCTTGAGCTAAATAGTTCTCATTTCATGGACGAAGTCACCCTGGTTTATGAGGCAGAAGAAGGCAATGTTTCAATTAAGTTTAATCACTGTTACAGAGTGATCTTTGACCATTGGGTAGGATACGACAAATTGTGGGCTAGTGAGGATTGGGAAAACGGCAAATCGCCCTACTTCCTTCAACAAGTAAAAACCGGACAAATGGATTATGAAGGTGTGCAATACCATACTTGTAAGGTTTACATGTGGCCTGCAACTTTGGAAATTTGGTATAAAGAGATCAGTATCGGTAGAATAGTGGATGCTAAAGAATAGCGTAGGGTTTACACTGGAAACGTTGATGAAAACCCCATAAATATTTGCATTTTCAGGAGCTATCAAGTATACTCTCTATAGCTTAATAGCCTGTGAATAAACTGACCTTCCTGATTGCTCGAGTTGGGGGAGTAACGAATGACAGAGTATTCCCTTGATATTGGCAAAAATAATAGGAGGTCATTTTTATGTTATCTGACAAAATTTTAACCTGTAAAGATTGCGGAAGTGGTTTTTCTTTTACTGTCGCGGAACAGGAATTCTATGCCGAGAAGGGTTTTGAAAATGAGCCCGGCAGATGTCCGGAATGCCGTTCCGCTCGCAAGGCACAATTAAGAGGAAATCGTGGCGGCGGAGGTTACGGCCAATCTGACCGTCAGATGTATTCGGCAGTTTGTTCTACTTGTGGGAAAGAAACGAGTTTACCTTTTCAGCCAAGTGGTGATAGACCGGTCTATTGCAGAGACTGCTACAAACCCCAATCGAGAAGAACCAGTTGGTAGACAAGGAAGTGTTATAAATGCACGTAATCGTTAGTTGGGGTGGCCGAGTGAAATACGATTTGGATAGAATTTACAATTTGGCTCAGATGCTGAAAAAAAGTGGTTACGATGTTAGTTTCATTGAGAAAGACCCCAACCGTAGTTGTTGGTTGAAGGAGCATTTGGGATCTAATATGGTTCAGGGATAAATATTTTACAACGGCACACAAGAGAAACAGCTAAGGCCCAGGTCTATCGCCTGGGTCTTTTCCTCTTTATGTGCCCGACATGGGGGTTGACTATGGGATGGAAGGATGTGATTCGGATGTTGCCTTCTGGAGCAAGATGTTAAAATACTGGATTTTGTTTCAATTGGCTGGGCTTGAGATTTTGTGGATACCGGGCTGCCTTCTACCCTGAAAGTGTTCCAACTCCGAGAGCTAGGTTATCCCATAGCTTCTCTTTCACCATAGCAACCTGCTCTTGACTACACTCTACAATAATGAAAACCTGAGGAGATTCTCCTTTCGCAGTACCCGTTGTTTTCCTCTTGGAAGGATTTTTAGGACTTGTTTGACGCATCAGAATATCACCCAGTAGTCCTAGAAGAGAACCTGCTAATAACCCTATTAAACCCCATATAATTGGCCCCCAATGTAATACAAAGCCGTAAATAGCGCCTGCCAGCATGCAAAAAGTTCCCAGTAACGAAGCTGCGTCAAAGGAGCTAATCCCGTCGGCCCGGTGGATGGTATCCAGGATTTTTCGCTCTTCCACCCGGCTGTCCATCAGAACGGCCGCGATGGCATCTCTGGAAACACCTTTCTTTTCTAGTTCGGAAATGACGAGCTCCAGATGAAAACTATATGCAAAGGATCCGCAGACAAACATCTTATCAATTCTCCTGGCTCTTAGTTTCGGTTAATCGTGAGCTGAACTTTGGATTCTGATAATTGTCTCTTAAGAACCTGGCCTGTTCTTGTTCAAACAACTTATTGTACTCCACTGTATTAACATAAGAATCGTAAACGGCAAAACCGTAGAGCGAAGGTATAAAGAGGAACCATTGCGGATCGAGAACTGCGGTGGCCTGGCTGAAAGCGCCCACCGCAGTGTACTGTATGGCTTCAAGTATATGAGACATATATACCGTTCCAATGGTTAATGATAGCAGGAAGAAGCTGGTGGGAATGCGGTGAGTATATAAATGACCGAGTCCTGGAGAAAGCAGGGAAAGCCCCACCGATACCCAGGGCTGCCTCTTATCCAAAAAGTTTATATCCATTGCACCTATGGTGACGGGCAGCATGGTGGAATCTTCCCGGATGCCCAGAATCGCCAATTTATTTAAGTCAATAGTTAAAGAATAACTCCCCCATATGCTAAAGGCCCATACCGATAAATACAGCAGCGTCCACCGAACGTTCAATATTTCTCTGGCCAGGTCAAACTGCCCTAGATAAGTGTACATGATCGCCGTATTAATATGGGCCTGGGTATTGATTAATAATTCCCACGCTATCAAGAGAAATCCTTTGATATAGCTGCCCATGATAATATAACCGAATCCCGGGAACATGGCTGACCAAAGAGCTGTCACCCAGGGGTTTCTTAAATGAATGTAATTGGTAGTAATTGAGTTGACAATCCCTACTGGCCGTCTTTTATTGCGAATCGACTCAGGCTGCTTTCTCTCCACTGGCAACCCCCTTGTATCTAGAATCCTGGCCGGTAACGATTATTGTTACCCATTTGCAAAAACAAACCATAAAGACGAAAGTCGGGATTGAGTAGTAATACTGCCAGGAAAGAGGCTGGTAAATATTCAGGTAAACAATAATTGGGTCTAATACCAGCGACAATACCGAGGCCACAAATGTGCTGGCTATGATAAATCCTTTCCACTTCTGGTATTTTTGATAAACCAGCATGAAGATCACCGGGATGGCCACATAATCGATGGGAAAGAAATTGGGTAATGCTGGCACCAGGCCATAAGGATAAGTCCACAGGAGGAGCTGTACTCCAACCGAATCCAGGATGCCCGAGCTGATGCTGATCATCACTCCGAAAAAGCTGATTTCCAGGAAACGCCTGCGGTCAAGATATTTCCACCAGATAAAAAGAGGGAAAATGGTCCAGAACAGCAGGAACCACCAGGTCCACCTGGGAAAGCCATATAGCAGCCAGTTTTGTATATGTAGATCTGTTAAGCTGCGCTGAGTTTCCAGGATTTTTTCATAACTGGATTCCCAGTAGAGCTTTACAGGAACCTTAAATCCGTGCAGAAAAGCATTCAAACAAATAACACGCTCCCTTATCCATTTATTGCGTACTGATTTCTCAATATTATCTGTTATTCTCGAGGGACCTATTCGTGCTTATAGCATACCGGATGCCTGAAAAATTAGTTTCCCTTATCCCAATGGTTGTCTACAACTAGATAGGAAACCGAAATCTGATTCGCGGGCCTACAATTTCTGGATAATATTATTTGTAATGGATATTACCACTGTACTTGGTAATACTAGAATTCAGTAATCGACTGCACAAGGAGTGGTAGGCCTTTGGAAAATGCAATAGTTGAAAGTAAACAGCCGGTTTCGGTAAGAAATCTACGCCGGCCCAAAGGTCATATAAGCTCAGTCGCTACCAATATGCTGCACTTGAAAAACCCCTGGGTGACCGCCTGGTGGTCAGCCGCTTTTCCCGGCTTTGGGCATATCATCCTGGGCAGCTATGTCAAAGGTTTCTTACTGGTGGTCTGGGAGCTGCTTATCAATGTAAAGGCCAAGCTTAACCTCTGTATATTATATTCCTTTGGCGGTCAATTCGAGCTGGCCCGCCAGGTAATCGATACCCGATGGCTGCTACTCTATGCGCCGGTCTATATATTTGCCATCTGGGATGCCTACCGCCGGACCGTTGACTTGAACAAAATGTCGATCCTGGCTGATAGGGAAGATTCCATTGTATTACCCAGCAAAATCAATACCATAGAAATAAATATTTTGGAAAAAAAGCACCCCTGGCTGGCCCTGGTGTGGTCGGCTATCATACCAGGTGTGGGCCATCTTTACACCCACCGGGTTCCTACCAGTTTTTTTGTGCTTATATGGTGGATATCGGTAAGCTACCTTTCCAACATTCTGCCCGCGATCCATCTGAGTTTTATCGGGCAGTTTGCCATGGCTAAATCTGTGGTTGATATGCAATGGTTTTTGTTTCTGCCTTCTATGTATGTCTTTGCTATTTATGATTCTTACGTAAACTGTGTGGAGTATAATAAGCTGGCTGAAGCAGAACAAGCCAGGTTCCTAAAAGATAATTACCAGAGCCCTGACGCTCTAATGCCTGTATAAGGAGAGAAGGTATTATGTTCATTACGGCAACATTTGAATATTCGGAATACCTGGAGCTGGCCATTAGCGAACTGGAACAGAATGGGATACTCCGAGAGAGAATTGTTGCTATTCCCCTGGATAAAAAGGTGGAAAAACGAAAAATACTGGACACCATTCACCGGGCTGATGGAGTCAGCCAGATAGACGGGGCCATGGTTCTGGGTGCTGTTTTTATGGAGCTGGGCGTCGTATATGGATACTTTTGGAAATTGGGCCCGGTCCTGTGGGGGCTGATTGGATTGAGCTTTGGGGTTGTGCTTGGTTTCCTACTTGACTACTATGTAGGCAAACTGCTCGCTTCGGGCAAGCAGGCCCGAAGCCTCAAGAAGAACGCATCCGGAAACAAAACCTCCGAGGTGGTTCTAATTATCCACTGCGAGGAAAACCAATCGCAAATGGTAGAAGAGGTTCTCTGGGACAATCTGTCCCTCGGGATCGGGAAACTCAGAACCGCCTGAGGATTTCTCCCTAGCAGATCATGAAAAAAGACCTGGCTGATCCGATAGTGCCTTAAACCATACCGAAAACGTAGTCCCTTCGCTGCCTGTGTCCACCTTTATGGAAGCCCCATGCTTCTCGGCCACATTATAACAAACAACCAAACCCAAACCAGTGCCGTTATCTTTGGTGCTCAAAAAGGGAGTGCCTAGCTTTTCCAATACATGCGGATCAATGCCTTCTCCCTCGTCCTCCACCGCAAAAACTACATGGCCATCTTCTAGAAAAGTGCGCAACACAATCTTTTTGTTGGGGCCTGATGCTTCCAATGCGTTGCGTACCAGATTTAATATTAGCTGGCGAATGTCATTTTGGCTTAATTTCAGATCGGGTATTTCGGCCAATTCTAATTGCACCAGCTTGTTATCTATGATGGCCTCGGCCTGGATAAGGGGAGCTATACTCTGAATGATTTGGTTGAGGTTCTCTTCTCCCACTTCTATTGCTCTTTCTTTGGCAAGGGATAGAAAGCCAGAGATGATTGAATTAGCCCGATCCAGTTCATTAATCATTACATCAAAATACTCTTCATATTTGCTGAAATCGCTGTTGATTTTAAGGAGTTGTAAAAAACCATGTACGGTTGTCATGGGGTTTCTTATCTCATGAGCAATCCCAGCCGCCATTTGCCCCACAACGTTCAATTTATCCAGGCGAGCCATCTGCTCTTCCATTTGCTTAGAATCTGTAATATCTCGAAATACCATAACCACGCCAATAATATCGCCGCCATCGCTGCGGATGGGAGCGGCAGAATCGGCAATGGAACGGGTTTCACCACTCTTGGTAACCAGCCCGGTATGATTGGCTAGGCCAATAATAAAGCCTTCCTTAATTACTCTATCCACCGGGATTTCAGCCGGTGCCAGGGTAATCTCGTTAAAAATCCTAAACACATAGCTGATGGGCTTACCGATTGCTTCTTCCTGAGTATAGCCCGTAATTTCCTCGGCAACCGGATTCATGAAGGTAACGACGCTGGAAGTGTCAGTGGTAATAACCGCATCGCCTATACTGGCCAGAGTGACTCGGAACCATTCTTTTTGATCCCGCACCTCTTTATCGGTTACCCTGTGCATATTGTTCAATAAAGCATCATGAACTTCACCCCTTATAGAGGGTATGAATTCATCCAGGTTGCCCTCAACTATGGCTTCCTCTAATCCAAATTTAATGGTTTTTACCAGCCGTTTTCCATCCTGCATTTCAGATAAAATAAGACAGGGCAGATTCACCCCGCTATCTTTAATCATCTTCAATATTGACTTTTCGTTAAACTGCAGGACACTCACATCAACGATGACAATATCCCAGGGCCCCTCGCTTAAAGCTGCGATTAGATCATCAGTTCTGTCTACTCTTTTATACATCTGTTGATAGCCGTTGCTGTGCAGGGCCTTTAACTGCAGCATCGAATCAATTTCTGCTTCTTCAACGATTAAAATACGAAGTGGTATGTTCACGTAAAATCCTCCATCAAAAAACAATTGGACAAAGAACAACACATGTATGTTATTTCGCCGGGAAATGCTCTATACCTCTATTTGGAGAGCTGTATGAGGAACAGATAAAGACGTAAGTAGAAGTCGAATGTAATATGGAAACAGCGTGGGCCATGTTTCCAGTAAGTAGCCTTATAAACGATTATCCTCCAAGGATAACAGCCGCCGCCTCACCTGAGCATTCCCTTGATTTCTCGACGAATTAATATTTCTAATGAAACCTGTAAAAACTAATCAGAGCTATTTTAAACAAGGAGGAATAATAAATGCCCACGATAACAAAAAGTACCATTTCTTCTTCAGAAGTGGGTACATTATGGATGACATATCAAATAAAATCATTAATGGGTGTCTTTGTTAACCGATTCGCTCAGGATTCAAAAGACAAAAAAGCCAGAAAAATATTGGAAAATCATGTAAAGGAAAACGAAAAACTTCTTACTAAAATTGAGGGAATATACCATAAAGAAAGCGCAGTTATTCCAGAAGCATTTACGGACCAAGATATTTTTGATGACGCGCCGATTTTGTTCGATGATATATTTCATATTATGTTTCTTCGAGTAATGATGAAAATAAATCTGGGATTTAATGCAATACACCTGGGAATGTCATATAGAGAAGATATTCTGAATTTTTATGAAAGTACTGTAAAGAACTCACAAGAAACCTACCGTATCTGTACTGAGTATCTTACAGACCAGGGTGTTTTAGCAAAACCTCCCTATGTATCCATGCCTAAAGAAGTAGAATTTATTGAAGAAGAAAAATATATGAGTGGAATCCGCCTATTTGGAAATAAACGTGCTTTGAATACACTTGAAATAGCATACCTATTTCAGACACTAGAGGTTAACATTTTCGGAATGCAATTAATGGCCGGTTTTTCTCAGGTTGCTAAAGAAAAAGAGATTAAAGAGTACTTTATATCAGGGAAAGAACTTGCTAAAAAGATAGTTAGTAATACAAGCAGTCTTTTATTGCAAAGCGACATTCAACCACCCAGTACATGGGCGGGCAAAGCAACAGATTCTGTAGTGCCGCCGTTCTCGGATAAGATAATGATGTATTGTACAAATATTATGGCCAGCTATTCAGTAGGAAATAGTGCATTAGGCATGTCTTTTAGTATGAGAAGTGATCTTCCAGCAAAACTCGCAATTTCGGCAAAAGATACATTAGACTTTGCCAGAGAAGGCGGAAAACTAATGATTAAGCATAAGTGGCTGGAAGAACCCCCGCAAATGGAAGATAGAAGTCTGTTAACTCAAAATAAGCAATAGCGAATGCTCAAGGCTCTTAATCTTTAAATTAATTATCCCTTCATAAAGCTGCTTAGCCTATCCATAGCCTCCCGCTGCATAGTGGGTAGAACATGGCCGTAAACGTCCAGGGTCGTGGTAATGCTTTCGTGTCCCAGGATTTCCTGGACCTTTTTGGCATCCACTTCAGCGGCTAGTAGAAGGGTAGCGCAGGTGTGGCGCAGGTCGTGAAAGCGTAGCTCTGGATGGCCATGGTGAATGGCTAGGTTTTTAAAACGCTTGGTAAGGTTAGTAGAATCTAAAGGCTTCCCATTGGGTAGACAAAAAACCAAATCATGATCGAAGTACTCTTCGCTAATAAGCTTATATTGAGCCTGTTCTTTTCTAACTTCTTTAAGTACCTGAACGACTTCTGGAGTAAGAGGGACCTGGCGCTTGCTCTTATTAGTTTTAGGATCTCTGAAAATATAGCCTTGCTTTGCTACATACTGCAGCTGTTGGCGGACGTTTAAGGTCCTCTTTACTAAATCAACATGCTTCCAGGTCAGACCCAGCAGCTCGCCCTGGCGTAGCCCGGTATAAACAGCAGTGAGTATCAATGCATAATCCCGATGATCGCGTATACCCTCCAGAAAGACCAGTACATCCTCCCTGGATAAAACGTACATTTCTTTTTTCTTCAGACGTGGAGGTTGAACCGCATCGGCCACATTGCGAAACACCAGCTGCCAGCGGTAGGCATGTTTAAGGGCTTCTCGAATTATCCGGTGCTGGTACAAAACTGAGCGGGGAGATAAACCGCCTTTTCCATCCAGCCGGCCGAAATTCAACTGATCGGTATAATAAGCCTGCAGGTGCAGGGGAGTGAGTTTTTCTAAAGGTATGGCTCCGATACCGGGGATTATATGTTTATAAACCTCCATTTGATAGCTATGTATAGTTTTAGGAGCCAGGTTGGTTGAACAGTAGGTGTTTAGCCAGTGAATCAGGTATTGTGCCAGGGTTAGATTATTGGTTTCTATGTAGGTGCCGGTCTGGAGCTGGTAGAGCAGTTCGTTCATTATCTTTTCGGCTTCCCGTTTGGGTCCTTCAACCGATTTAATAATCCTATCTCGTTTCTTGGTTATTGGGTCTCTCCCTCTATCGATGATAATCGTCCAACTATTCTTACGGCGCTTTTCCAGGTGTCCTCTCATTTGTTTGCCTCCCTATTATATAAATAGGGTGCTCCCTCACCATTTTGGCTCTCCTAGACGAAAAATGACCCGCCCTATGATGACGCACTCGTCGGTGCTCATAACCTGGGGCGGGTAATCGGGATTGCGGGAAATTAACATCAGCTGGTCAAGACCCGGCAGGTGTTGAATCCTATTCACACATGCCTCTGCGTAGTCTTTGACGATAACGGCAATTTGGCCGTCCTCCACGGGTCCTTTCTTAACCAGTACTAAATCCCCATCATTTATTACCGGCTCCATGCTGCGTCCTTTTTTTCTAAGGTAAAAGTAATTGTTAAAATCCCGACCGTGAATCTTCATGATCGATATGTCGATCGGCCACCAGCTTTCGATATCCTCTTCAGAAATACCGGATTTCCCTGGACTTATTTTGCCTAGAACCGGAGCAAGGAGAAAATTGTCCTGGTCTACCGAAAAGGTAGAATAAGGACCCGATTCCTCCTGAACCTCCAGGCCATTCTCTCCTGGACGGTTAACACGCCCTGGCTGCTGTAATGAGATGTCCTGATTAAGCGCCAATGAAACAATAACCTCCAGGGATACATCCATACCGGAGGATAACCTCTGGAGGCTCTGGAGGGTGGGGGATACCGGGCGCTGCGTGCGGGGGTCGACACCTGCTTCTAAAACATGCAGGTAGGCATGACTGATTCCAGTTAGCTTGGACAGGTCCCGCAGCCCCAGGCTTCTTTCTTTTCTCCACTCCTTAATAAACGCTCCCAGTTGGTTTTCCATAATA
>DHRK01000007.1:152458-259543 GCA_002410325.1 Syntrophomonas sp. UBA5314 | reverse complement strand
TAGCATCCTCTCTCTATCCGTATACATATGTATACGTTTGTATACCATTTCATACATTCTAACTTATTATGGAAAAACTGTCTAGTATTATTGACGATATATTTCAAAATGGAATATAATTGTGTTCAACAACATAAACAAAGGGGGCGATTAAAATTAATAATCTGGTCCGCAAGACAAGGCGAGAACAGGGAATTACCCAGGAGGAACTGGCAAAGAAAGTTGGTATTACCCGGCCTTATCTTTCAGATATTGAGAATGATAAACGCCAGGTGCGCGGAGAACTTATGATTCGTATAGCAAGGACCCTGGGGGTAAAGGTTGAAGATATTTTTTTAATCTCAATGTCTAACATAACAGACAATAAAACCGGTATGAGGGAGGTAGTCAGTAATGCATAAGGATAGAGAATGCTGGATTACAGTTAGCCAGGCTGCCCGGCATTTCAGGGTGAGCCGAAATACTATATATGAGGCTTGCCGGGCGAAAGAATTAGTATGTATGCGAGTGCGCAGCCTTTTCAGGGTGAAGGTAAACACTGAAGAGGAATATTTAACTGTAGCAGAGGCTGCCGAGATTCTAAATGTAAGTACATCAACTGTATATGAGGCTTGCGCACAAGGCCCCATTCATGGGTCGATCCCTCATATCAGAATTCGCAGTAGGATTCGCATACCACATAGTCAATTGATTGGATCAGATAACCTACCTGTTAACCACGCACAAGATCTATCTATAAACGAAGCACCGGCTATGCCTCTGGGATTGGTTCCATACAATCAAAACAATTCAATAGATGTTATTGATGCTCTGCTATAAACCCAAATTAAAAAACCATGGGGAGGAAATCCGATATGGAGAAAAACCTTCAACTGGTGTGTAATGCCCTGGCTTTAGCCGGGTGCATCCTGGAGCAGAAAAACCGGGAAGATTGGTGCTGTCCCTATCACCATCAAGAGGAGCCCAGAGTTTGGTCAAGAGATGAATGCCATAATTGTGATTACAGCTTCGCCATAAAATTCGGCCCGAAAATGAAGCCTATTGTTTCGTATGATCCCGAGTTTAGGGCTGCGTGCTGGGTGGAATATCTCCTCTGGGAGGCCAATAGTGAAGAAATCCGTCTGGAGGGTACCCAGTAGTGGATTATATCAAGGAAATCAATGCTTTTTATGACCACGACCTGGTCAATCAATTATCACAATCGGGGGGGTATCTTTACCTGGCTTTATTAAACATGGCCAACCGTCTTTTCTGGAAGGAGGGTTTCCTGGTTTCCGATGTAATGCTCATGGCGCGATCCGGCATCAAGGATCGGCGAACTTTCAAACGGGCGATTCAAGAGCTGGTTGGCTTCAACCTTATTAATGTCCAGGAATACAGAACCAGCAGCGCCTATACTATTGTTGGCTTGGCCAATACCCTGCCTGCAAGAAATGCTGCATCAAATGCAGCAAAAGATGCAGCAAGCAATGCAACAAAAGATGCTGCAAAGGATGTTGCATCATTTGCAGCAAACGATGCAGGTCATGCATGGAATGCTGCATTGATTGCAGAAAATTTTGCAGCTTTTTCAGAAAATCCTGCATCAAATGCTGCATTGAATGCAGGTTGCGATGCCAGCGAATGCCTACATATTGAGAGTTCCAGTAACGCTCAAACTAAACAAAATAAACTAAACAAAACATATATACTATCTGCTAACGCAGACAGCAATACGAAAAATGAAAATCAGGTTAGTAACAGTGCGCTGATTGCCGAACTGGTAAAAATATATAGAGAAATACCAGGCATAGCTGAGAGCAAAGGAGATTATTCATTCATCGGTGCATTATATAACGAGTTTGGTTATCAGGCCGTATTAATTGCCATTCATGAGCTAAGCCTGGCTGCGATGGGCAGTGAAATACAAAAACCGCTGCTCTACCTGAGGGCAATTTTAAGAAGGGCTGGACCCGAATCTGGACCTGGTCCACCGGCCACAATAGACAAATTAGGAGAGGAGGATCCCCTTGAACGATATCAACGTGAACGATACCAGGGCTGAATTGGGACAAGCAGTTTCAGTTTCTGGTTTGCCGGATTTATCAAACCAAACCCTGGTCAGCAGCTGGTCTTTTGATGAGACAGGAGAGATCAAAGACAACAGCCCACCCCCATTCCCTGAGCTTGATCCAGATGATGAGCTGCTTTATGACCATGTCAAAACCTGCCCGGTCTGCAAGCTGGATGTCAGGGAACGCCTGGTAATACACGCAGGCAGCTCCTGGCTTATAACCGAACGCACTCCCTGTCGCTGTACACCTGATCCAGCGGTAACCGAACAGGAACGACGCCAGAAAACCTGGCGGGAGCTTAATCGTCAGTTCAGGGAGAGCAATTTGGTGCATACTCCAGGACCTACTCTGGAGGATTTTACAATCAGATCAGGGCAGGAAGAAGCCCTGAAAATAGCCCGCATGTTTACTGCGTCTTCCCTCCAGGGGAAAAGCTTTTTGCTATCCGGGCCTCCAGGCCGGGGCAAAACAGAGGTTGCCCTGGCACTGGCCCGTTCAACAGCCAAGGAACGCACGGTGGTTTTTATAAAGTCCATCGATTTATTGGACCGTATCCGGCGTTCTCTTTGGGAAGAAAAACAGCAGGCCCAACTGGTAGGCATGCTGCGCACTGTGGATCTGCTGGTGATAGATGATATCGGAGCCGAAAAAGCTACCGAATGGGTGCAAGCTACGTTGTATAGCATAATCGATCATCGCTATGGCCGCAAAGACACTGTATTTACCACCAATTTAACCGGTAAAGAACTAAGCGTTAAGCTGGGCCCGGCCCTGGCTTCCAGAATATGCGGCTCCCGAGAGGTAATAGTTGGTGGAAAGGACTGGCGGATAGAGGGGCGACATCAAGCATCCACCGGATGGATCGAAACCTGGGATAGGGAAAGCGATGAGTAAACGTAGTCAAAGCATCGGAGCTATACCAAGATTACAAAGAGTATCTGACATTAAGGATTGGGACCCGTCTGATACTCTGGCTATTAAAAGCGGCTTCATAGAACTGGATCATATATTGGGTGGTGGTTTTCGCCCTGGAGAGCTGACTATTTGGAGTGGTATGAATTCTTCCGGCAAAAGCACTTTGTTAGGGCAAATACTCCTGGAGGTAGTTGATCAGGGATTGGCGGTGTGCGCCTACTCAGGTGAACTGCCGGATAGGGTTTTTCGATACTGGATCGAGCTGCAGGCAGCCGGGCCCGGGGGCTTGGAAGCTAGTGTTCAGGATCAAAATGGGGCAGTTTATCGAACTAAGCACGAGCTGCTAAACGGAATCAGAGAGTGGTACCGGGATAAGCTTTTCCTGTATCAGGGGGGAGGCATGAAAAAAGCTGGTCAATTAATTGGGGGTTTTGCCAGGGCAGCAAATGATTATTCCTGCCGGGTATTTCTTCTCGACAATCTGACCATGACGGTTAGCCGCCTAAATGCTAGGGATCAATACCGGGCGCAGCGTGAACTGATCCTGGAGACGGTTAAGTTTGCCCGGGAAAATGCCGCCCATGTCCACATCGTGGTTCATCCCCGTAAAACGATAAGTGTTTCCCGGCTAACCAAAAACGATATTGGTGGCAGTGGGGATATTACCAATCTAGCTGATAATGTGCTGGTGCTGGCCAGGCCAGGCAAAAAAGAGAGCCGTGAAGAGGACACTTTGTGGGCGTCTCGTTTGACAGTATTAAAGAACCGCTTTGGCGGGCGGCAGGATGAGGATATATATCTTGATTTCGATTTAGCCTCCCGGAGATTCTACCCACTAGGCGGCAGCCCCGAGGACAGGATATATGGATGGCAACTGTAGGACAAGACAACAGGGGGAAATCTGATGAGCATAAGAGGCGGCAAAGGCCGCAACCGGCGCGGAAAAACAGACACTTTAACAAGCGATCAGGGATACGCGGTGTCTGTCTATACGCGAAAGATCTACTGCGGTAATCCCCGCTGCATTAAATGCATGAGTGGTCCATCTCATGGACCATATCTTTACGAGCGTTTTCGAGATGAAGAAGGAAAAATTCATACTATTTATAAGGGGAGGGCTTAAAAATGACAAAGGAATCCTCCCGGCATATTAAACGACCGAAAGGTGGAGCGGTGATAAAAGCGAAGCCGAAGCCCGATGAAATAATGGTCGATTTGGAACGGGGCGACATATGGTATAAATCTAATCAGCGTTTAACCGGGGCTGAGCTTCGCATTCTCTCCTTGCTTTACCGCCGGGAAGGCCGCCCGGTGCCTGCTGATTTATTAGCCGATCAAGTCGACCCCATTGATATCAGCTGCAGTAATCCGCGTTTTCATATTTCTAATCTTCGCCGCAAGCTATGCCACAGTGATTACCATCAAGTGATAGCAACCCGCAACGGTATCGGCTATTACCTGGTACCTGGTGCCATTCGTTTTATAGGTATACCCAGAGAGGAGGGGATGTAGATGATAATTGGGATAGACCCCGGGCATGGGGGAATCGACCCAGGCGCGATAGGACCAACCGGCGTTCGGGAAGCCGATATTACGCTGGAATTATCATTCTTACTGGCTGATACGTTAAAAGATAAGGGGCATTATGTGGTTCTAACCCGCGTGGAGGATGAAGCTGTATCACTTAAAAATCGGGTAGGGCTGCTTAACGATGCCGGATGTGATCTGGTACTGTCCATACATATTAATGCTTTTGACAACCCTGAGCCGGATTACTTATCCGCCTGGATTTGCGGCAGGGGAGGACAAGCAGAAATAATAGCCAATGATTTAATAAGTGCCCTGGCTGCTGCCACTGGCTGGCCTGATGGGGGAGTAAGGGTAAAAGGATTTTATGTCTTGAGAAGAACCGACGCCCCGGCCGTTTTATTGGAACTGGGTTTTATAAGCACTCCTGACCAGGAGCAGCAGCTGCTGGATAGGGAAATAAGGGAAACGATGGCCCGGGCGATTGGCGACAGTATAGAACAATATTGTCGCAATAACTGAGCTATTAATATGGCGGAAAATATCGAAAGAATGGTAGATACAAATAATTGACAAGAATGGAAACGAAAGGGTAATATAAATTTAGCCTGAAGGAACACCTCCAATTCCTGGTAGCCCAGGAAAAGGGGGTGATTGCTTGCTTGAGCTGATAACTGCTTTTTGCAGTATCGCTTTGGTGATACTGGCATTAATTCAGTTCAACAAAAATAGGAGCTAAAGCTCCTAAATAAAATAATAAAAACTCCACATATGCACCAGGATTTGTTGAAGGATTCCTGATGGCTTGAGGGGGCTTCGAGTAGCAGCTCGGAGTCCTCTTGATTTATTATATGTTTATTTTGCTATAAAAATCCATAGGCATAAACTAAATAATGGAATTTACTTTCTAAATCATTCAAATTCATCTCTCATGCAAACAATTTTCAAACATCCGCGTGCTATCCTCTTCCTGAAGATATTTATTATATCTGAAGGGAGGTGTAAAGCATGGCAGTAACTTCAGTTCCCATTAGCGATACCCTTAATATTGTTGTTGATAATGGATTGTCTGCCAGCGGAGGGCAGCTGACCAAAACCATGAAGTACGCTAACGTTAAGCCTGATGCCACCGATGCAGCCGTAAAGACGGTAGCCGATGCTATCGTAGCCGCTCAGACCAAGACCTTAATAGCGGTAAACCGGGCAAAAAATGCCGAGCTTCAGGGGACTCCTTAAGATGAGATTTTATAAATTATGGGGGAAAGGAGGATAAGCTATGGCAACCAGAGTTCTTGAAATGACCTTCGTTACGGCTTTGAGCCAAAAGAGCACTATGAATGTTACCAATGTGAAAGACCCCTTTACCGGGGCGGAAGCCGCTGCTCTGATGGACGCGATCATTGCCGCCAACATCTTTACTACCGATACCGGAGTATTGGCTAGTAAAAGTTCAGCCCGGATCATAACCACGGATACTGCCGATTTATCACTGCTTTAAATCTATCACCGGTAGATTGTGAGGTGATGGATATTGGAAACCGAAATACTAAATGCCCTGGCTGGAGCCGGTCCTTGGGCGCTTCTATTAGGATGGATGCTCTACCGGTTTGATGCCTATAACAACCGCCTATTAACTGAATCGGCCGCCCGCGAAGAACGCATTATGGCAGATGCCCGGGATCGGGAAGAAAAGCTCGCTGCCTGTATAGACAAATTTGCTGAGAACCAGCGGGCCATGGCTGCGGAAATAAGTCAAATTCGCGGGGACATTGATGAGATCAAGGAAGAAATAAAAAAGAATAGTGAAAAATAAGTGGCCTGGTGTAATGACCAGGCCACTTTGTAAGTATATAATTATAACTATAGATATACAAATAAAGAAAAAAATGGAATATATTGTTGGTTTAAAGGGTGGGATATATTGATTAATTATGATTCATACCAGGGCACAAAAGGTGGGTAGCTTGCACTTATTTAATTTCGGCCTCCTTAGCTCAGGTAATCCTTAACATAAATACGGGAGGTCAGACAATGAAGTCATTGGAATTTCCGGTTGGTCAACTATTTAAGCCCTATGAAGACAAGCCCTTACCCCTCCAGAATCACAGCAAACTGGCAATGAATGCTAACGGTCATCTTCTATTGATTATTTGCCTTAACAACATAACTGAGCAAGAAATTGAACAGCTATCGAATCTGCCCATTATAGTGCGCACTCTTGATGATTCAGAAGGACATCTGCTGCCCATTTTCCGCCTGGGTAGAAGCAATTATGTTTTTGAGACCCCATTTAACCCATACCTCTATGATGAAGAACGAATTTTAATGATGCCATTAAATGATAGATTTACCATGGTTGTTATTGAGGGAAGCAGCAGCACCATTGTCGTCAACCGGTCTTTCACGTTACTCAGACAGCTTAGTCGGAGACTATTAATGAATTGGTTGGCAGCATTTGAACAAAAGGAATCTTCCGCCTCTTCATATGAGAAATGGATAGATTCGCTTCAGAGCAGCTTGCGGCTAAAGGCTATCTGGAGGTATGCAGGGGAGCAGTGGGAGCTGGAGGAAGCTGAAATCAAAATGGACAGTCAACTAGATATTTGAATAGGTGCATGAATTTATTCTGGCCAATAAGTCCATTTTGGAAGGTAGCTGCTATCATCCCCGGGATCTTGGATGGTTCGATTTCTAAGGGCAAAACATCGCATCATTGGCTATTATAGAATTCTTCTACTGGCAATTCAATGGTAGCGTTAATCGATACAGCGTCCCTAGCCATATTAACCATTGCAAAAGGAAAAGCCTGAACAGCTGCAAATCGCGCTATAATACGTCCCGCTATTTCTAGAGCATCGAGACAACATTTTTTAAATTTCTTTTCACTTCCACATGGGCATTGATCGTTTCGTCCTACGTCGTCATACATTTTCCAATTGTTCGCAAAAGTTATAATCTCCCATGCTTTTTGATCTCTATTATAGAAAAACATTTCCTTTTTTAATGTAGCTCCAAAATGTGGACCGCCATCAGAGCCTGCAAGAATTTCTGATGGAGATTCATATTCGAAGTGTGTAAGAGCATCTTCTAACGCATCTCTGTTATATGATATGGCCTTATTATAGGCATTGTTGATAATAACTCGGTTGATATCGCTCACTTGAGAGTCGTTCAAAACATTGATTGTGTTAGGGAAAATATATGAAGGAACATCACCATGATAATAGACAGCATAGTAGTTTTTAGAGAGCGGTATTAAAATCATTGTATTCTTCAAGCCCATGTGTCTATTGCTTATATAAAAGAACCTATTCTTAATACTTAACGCAGTCGTCGATAAATACTGATCGCTTAGAATAAAATTACCGCTACTACTTTTAATAATTGCGAAATTATAGTAACGAATAATTGTTTTACTTAATGCTCGAAGATATTTTGAATTCATTATCTTGTTGGTCATAATTAGTATGCAATC
The DNA here is from genome assembly GCA_002410325.1 of Syntrophomonas sp. UBA5314. Lineage (GTDB taxonomy): Bacteria > Bacillota > Syntrophomonadia > Syntrophomonadales > Syntrophomonadaceae > UBA5314. The sequence continues at coordinate 251,572 of DHRK01000007.1, read as the reverse complement.
TTCTCTACTGTTTCTACCAAATGAATATTCAAGTAAAAGAGCTCCGCTTCTATAATAGAAAACCAGGAATGTTGTTAAATATCTATTTAATAAATCTTGAATTGATCCAATATCGCCTCTATCATGGTTCTCAATAAGTCCTATAATACGTTTGATGGCGGGGCCTGCGTAGTCTTCAATTCTACTGAACCATTTTTCTATCTTGTTCACTTCAAAAAAAGAATGTTCGTAGGTATATCTATACATCATCGAATTTTTCATATGGGTTTGATAAATCTTTTCTCTATTCACCAGGCATTCATATATTTGAGCTTTACTATTACAGAAATTAGCTAATATACATTGAGGGATATAATGTTGATTAATCGTTATATTACTCATGCCAACCTCTTACAAAGATGTATTTTCAAAAGAGGGAAGTAGTTTATAGGAAAATGATAACATATTATTCTATACTCTCCGGGACAGCAGTAAAAGCTAGCAGTCTGTTTCTTTCATGGAATTACAGTTAAATGGTAAGGAAGGAATAGGTTGAATAATGTTGAATCCTAAAATATGAGAATATAACTATTTATGGCCAGTGTATTAATAACTAGGAGGGGCGTTATGGAATTTCTTGAGAAAATAAATCAATTTTCAGACAGAGTAGAATCATTGATAGGCCAAATTCAAACTGAAGAAGCAACGAAAACCGCCCTAATTATGCCCTTTTTTCAAATGCTTGGGTATGATGTATTTAATCCATCCGAATTTGTTCCTGAATACACAGCGGATGTTGGTATAAAAAAGGGTGAAAAAGTTGATTATGCTATCTTCCTAGACGGTCAATTATCTATATTAATTGAAGCCAAACCAGTAAATGAAGACTTAAACAAACATGGTTCTCAATTGTTTAGGTATTTTGCTACAACTCCAGCTCGCTTTGGTATTTTAACGAACGGAATTATATATAAATTTTATACTGATTTAGATGCCCCTAACAAAATGGATGAAAAACCGTTTTTAGAATTTAATTTACTCGATACCAAAGACGCGCTTATTCCCGAAATTAAGAAATTTGAGAAGCTGAACTTTAATAGTGATAACATATTGACTTCGGCAGCCGAATTAAAATATACCCACGAAATCAAAAAGGTTTTGAATAATGAATTGGCCAATCCATCAGATGATTTCATTCGTTTAATGCTAAAGGACGTTTATAACGGTGTAAAAACGCAAAATGTTATTGATCGATTCAGAAATACTACTAAGAAAGCTTTCAACCAATTTATTAACGATACCCTTAATGATCGTTTGAAGGCTGTTATGCAAACCCAGGTTGATCTGCCAGCAGCCAGCATTGATTTAGACAATCAGCCTGTTACTACAGATGATGAAAAGCACAGCATAGTCACCACACTGGAGGAGTTAGAAGCTTTTGCAATAGTAAAAACTATCCTTAAAAGCACTGTCCCTCCAGCAAGAATTTTTTATAGAGACACGGAGTCATATATGGGAATTCTCTTAGACGACAATAAACTGAAATGGATCTGCAGAATTGCATTTGGAAAGTCGCAAATTAGCCTATATATCCCCGATGAGAGCAAAAAACCACAACGATATACTATTAGATCAATTAATGATATCTATTCATATGAAGGACAACTCGTTGAAGTAGTTTCACGATATATAGCTAGTTAGATAAACCTATGTTAGCCGGGGCGTCCTGGCACCTAGCGATCCTGGTTTGCGCCAGGACCGCCCCTCATCCCGCTCCAGGCCATGCCCTCCAGCCGGTACCCTTTCGGCTGGCACCGGAGAATATGTGCCAGCCGGCTTCCTGGCATCGCCTTCCGCTCGGTGCCCGCCCGCTCCTCCGATCTCCGCTATGCTGCGATCGGACCAGCTCCCCGATGTTATCCGGATAGGTTGGAGCACTATAGAGCACCGGTGCGCCCTGACACACAATGCGTGCCAGGACTGCACCTATCCCGCTACCCGGGGCATCATGACATTTGCACTTTGCTGCGCTCCGTTCCATTGTCATCATGCCCTCGATGGTATCCTTACTTATGTCAGTATGAAACTACAGCGAAAGCTTGGTTTGGCGGCCATCTTATCCTTTTAATTCTGTAGGATAAAAAGGCCTGAAGGGTAGCTTTTGCAAGAATAGGGTAGGGGAGAACATGTTCCGCTTCACTCCACACGTTCCCAGCTAAAGGCGTAAACTTGGGTGATGCCCGGTCTAACATAATTACTATTCCACGAAGGACCCTAGAGGGGTGCCTTTCGCTTCGCTCCAGTCCATCCTGGAATAGAAATGATGTAAACCGAGTAGTCTTACGAAAGGCAGGGCTGGGTGGGCTCGGCGAAGGTGGCATCTGTAAAGCAGATGCTTTTTTCAGAGTTATAAGCATGATTCGCTTCCGCGTGTCTTACCCTACAGTTGAAATTATTAGCATAAAAAGGGTAAAGGTTTGATCATCTCTATTGCTTTAACGTCTTTACGTACTTATATACTACCTTTTCAATTCCACCATAGACCGAACATATTTTCGATATGTTTTATGTATTATATAATCAGTTAAAGAGACATGTGGATTAAAATAGGACGAGTAGTTTAAAGCAAAATACCGTAGTACATTCATGAAAAGGATAATTTGTCTTGTTTGCCGAATTTGGGGTAAACAACCTTTGGAGGCCTTATTTCTTTGATAGAAAAACATTTTGATATTGGCTTTATAGCTAATCTTGCTTTAAGAGAAAAGCAGATTCAACAAAACTACCGCCCGGTCATAGCAGTACATAAGTGGTTTGCCAGACGCCCTGGTACCTTATTCCGGGGTCTTTTGCTTTCAGAGTTTGGTTCCGGGGAATTGGAGAATCAGTATTATGAACCTCATAATCTCACCGGTATTACAATTGCAGACCCTTTTATGGGCGGAGGTACTCCTATATTGGAGGCAAACAGGTTGGGATGCAATGTAATTGGTTGTGACATTAATCCTATGGCTTATTGGATCGTCGAGCGAGAACTGGCTTCCATTGATCTTGAGGCATATCGGAATGCAGCCAACAATCTGGTGGAGGATCTACGCCAAAAGGTTGGTAGTTATTATTCAACCCGTTGCACTATTTGCGGCAATGAAGCAGCTCAGGTAAAATATTTTCTTTGGATTAAGACCTTGCCCTGCGAAGAATGCGGAGAAAACATGGATCTATTTCCTGGTTTCACGTTATCGACCAACAACCGGCATCCCTTTCATATCTTGATCTGCAGTAGTTGTGGAGAACTAAACGAAGTTGTTAATCCAAAGAGTCCAGGAATATGTAAGACATGCAGTTCAACATTACACCAAGAAGGCAAGGCCCGGACTGGTCGCACTACCTGTCATCACTGTGGCAAGGTGAATCGCTATCCTAGACCTAACGGGGGAGCGCCAGTGCATCGTATGATTGCTATTGAATATTTCTGTCCTCAATGCAAGCCGGGACACCAAGGACGCTTCTTCAAGAAACCAGATGAGATGGATTTACTTAATTATGATCAAGCCCACGATAGATGGAATAGCATTCAATGTCGTTTCGTCCCTAGTGAAGATATTCCTTCTGGAGATGAGTCCACTCGTTTACATCGCTGGGGTTATCGGAACTATCAAGAGTTATTTAACCCTCGTCAACTGTTGGGATTGGAACTTAGTTGTAGACATATAGCTAGCCTTCCTGAAGGGGAGATTAAGGCAGCTCTAGCGACAAATTTATCTGATCTCTTACGCTACCAAAATATGCTTTGTCGCTACGATACCAGTGCGCTGAAGTCACTGGACATCTTTTCTGTTCACGGTTTCCCAGTGGGTCTGATGCAGTGTGAATCAAACATTTTAGGCATTATAGATGAAATAAAAGGTACCAATGTCGGTAGTGGTGGCTGGAATAATATTGTTGAAAAATACACCCGTGCTAAAGCATATTGCCAGCAGCCCTTCGAAATCAAACACCATAAAGGGAAAAAGATTCAGGTTAAGATCGCCGATGAATGGATCGGACCTAGTGTTAAATCCAATGGTGTCCCGACTAAATCAATACAATTATATTGCACCAGTTCCACTGAACTTGACCTTCCACAGGCATCATTGGATGCAGTTTTTACTGATCCACCTTATTTTGGTAATGTGCAGTATGCTGAATTGATGGACTTCTGTTATGTTTGGCTGCGCCGCTTGATGTTAACTGATCAATCCGTATTCAGGCAAAATTCAACACGAGATATGGATGAACTAACCGGGAATACAACTATGGAACGAGGTTTGATGCACTTCCTAGAAGGAATGTCTAAGGTGTTTCAAAATATGACACGGGCTTTGAAGCCCGGTTCCCCCTTTGTATTCACATATCATCATAATGATATAAACGCTTATATACCGATAGCAGTCGCTATTCTGGACGCGGGATTAGTTTGCACAGCTTCACTTCCTTGTCCAGCAGAAATGGGAGCTTCGATTCATATTAACGGAACTGGTTCATCGATTATGGATACAGTATTTGTTTGCCGTTCTACGGGCATCGTCAACCGTCGGGCTATTGCTTCTACTCCTAAAGGTATTGCTAGGATGGTTCTTGAAGACCTACAACAGATGGAAAATGGTGGGATTAAATATACTCTAGGGGATGTGCGTTGTATAACTTACGGTCACTTGATTCGAATGTCCGTTTGGCACTTGCGAGGCGGTTGGAATAAAGACGCCAACACTGATGCAAAAATGGCTAAAGTCGCTAAACAGATTGACGCTCTGGGATCATGGCAGCAGGTTAAGGAGCACCTATCAGTGGATATATCTGCGCCAGCAACGCAAAGCTGGGTAGCTATGGAAGAGAGTGTGGAATACGGAGGGAAACATGATGATATTGCCTTTTGAAGTAGAATATGAAGAAATGATTCAGGATTTAGAGCCCTATGTTTCTGCTGTTTTTTCTTCGTTGGCATCCGATTTTCTGGCAATGCCAAGGGGAAATGGCTTTGTAGACTTTGCCGTTTTTGAGCAGGGTTACGAAATGCTCAAACAGGTAACGGTTGGCTTTTATAGCATGGACCCTGACGCTATACTGGAAGCCGCTAAAAGCACACCTATAATTTTGATTGTTTTACGGAGTATCCTTGGTTTTACACCTCCTGAATGGGCTTATATTGCCACCCAGCGGACAGGGGTCGAAGTTAGCCAGGGGGCGGCTCGTGCTCTGGATCGTAACATTCGCCTGAATCCGGAGAAGCCCTTGCCTAAAGGAGAACAAACCTTTAATCGTGTGAAGGTCTTAATTAAAGCAGCATGTCAGCTTATTGATTCCCCGTTTCCTGAAGTTGAGCAGGATAAGATTCACCGTCTGGACAAGGCCGATACGCGCCATGGGTTGGCCGGGTTAAGAAATTTGGCCGGTATAGGAGTTCCTTATTCGATGCTTTTATATGAACGTTTTTTAGGTAGACCGTTTGCCGGTCATCGTGATTCTGTATCAGATTTAATTGGAGATAGCCTAGAATCTGCTATCGAAGACATACTTGTAAAATCGGGTATAAGCTTTCGCAAAACCAAACGGGCCGAAAAAATAGCTGGATTTGATCAGACACCTGACTTTATTATCCCAAGCGAGTTTAACCCACAGGTAGTTATTGAAGCTAAGATAACGGAGGACGACGGCACAGCCCGGGATAAAGTTACTCGGATTCAGCACCTTGGTGAGCTTAGTTCATCATATGCAGGTGGTAGCGGCGGATTCGAAGTCATTGCTTGTATCGGAGGTAGAGGTTTCGGGGTTCGACGAGAGGATATGAAGAAGATGCTTTTGGCCACCAAAGGAAAGGTGTTTACATTACAGAACTTAGATAGGTTAGTAGAATGCACACGGCTGCAGGAATTCACAACTATTAAAGATAAATAAAGTGAATAGGGAACTATGTAAACCAGGGAATGTTATAAATAGCAGGTCTAGGTGGGTTCGGCGCATGTAACATCTGCACGGCAGAATCGTTTTCTCGGGTTATACTACTGTTTTTTGCGCATTGTCTTACCCTACAGTTGAAAGGGAATAAACAAGATGGGTGATCATCAAGTATTTCAAAGATAGATATTATTAGGTTCAGCTAACGCCAAAACTATGAGACTTTGGACAGCAATATCAAAGGAAGCACAATCCTGCTTAGGACGTAGTAAGCAACAACTACCGACGAAGAAGCAAGAATCCATCTATCTACATGATCTGGTTCTGAGGTTGATGTTCTATGCCTGTAAGCAAGGCTATTTAAGATTGCTAGGGCGAGTATAATCATGACCAAAATTAGTATAATTCCTATCCAATCCGTATTTATAGTTATAATTGTAGACTCCCATACTGCCGGAAAGAAATAACTATTGATCTGAATCAATATTAAAATCAGCACATAGATAAAAGTGCCTACAAATACCTTTTTCAAAATATCGCCTTCCTATTTTAAAATCGTACTATTAAAAATTACCTAACGGTGCTGGTATGTCTCTTTTCATTTGTGGATAGTTCAAAGCCATTAATTGTTATCCACAAAGCAATTAACCCTCCACAGTATGGGCAATGCCCATGGGCTGCCTTTTCAGGACTTTTAACTCCGAATATTTCAATATCAGATACCATAGTAGTTATAATGTCCTTTTGGTTTGGTGCTTCTTTATCCTTCATCCTCAAGGAGCCGATAATTGGATATATAAATCTGGTGATCCAATTACAAATATAATTAATACGTGAACTAGATGCAGGATGCTGGAATTTTAACCCTCCAGGAATAACGATGCTACCTGCGGCTTTTCCCACCTCGGATTCTGATTTCATATGAACTGCCTCCTTAGTTGATATAGGTTTTATCTTTGCCCTGGGTATTTAAACAACATGTTTAACTATTCTTAAAGAAATGCTCTATATCAACTCCCAGGATCTGCGAAATCTTATAGAGATCAGTAGATTCAATAGACCTCCGGTTTTTCTCAATGTTGCTTAACCACTGGGGAGTTCGCCCCATTTTGCTGGTTATCGATTCTAATGTAGCTCCTTTATTTTTTCGAATCCTTGCTATGTTTTGTCCAATCTTGAGCCATTCGGTATCTTCCATTTTGCCACTCCTCATGAAACAAAACGTTTAAAGATGGTCTAAGTATAAGGCAAAAAATGGTAGTGGTCAACACGTTTTGTTTAATCTTTTATTCTCACCGTTTAAATAGGCTAAACTAGATTCAAGGAGTGAATTGTATGAGCCTAGGTGATAGATTGCGGTCAGCTCGAGAGGAAAAAGGATGGAAGCAGACCTATGTAGCTAAAATGCTCGGTATTACAAGCCAATCTTTATCAAACTATGAGCGGGGAGACCGTGATCCAGATACGTCTCTGTTGGCTAAGCTAGCCGATTTGTACGATGTAACAGCTGATTATCTCCTCGGTCGTGATTTGATAGATGTAAAAATGAAGATAGACCCCGAAAAAGTAGGGAGTTTAGCAGATGTGGAACGCTTGGCGGATGAGGCAATGGAATTGCTAAACCAGGCACTAGCGGAAGGGATTATTTCAGAGGAACAGGCAGCTCTAAGCCTAAAGCTTTTCAGGCAATCATTACTGGTTATGATGGAAGAGAAGAATAAATAATATACCCCGGAAAACAAGCCGTCCCGGAGTGCGATTTCGTACGCAGGGGCGGCTTTTATGTCTTTTGATATAACTCTGATATATAGAATTAAAGCTCATCTAATCCAACTGTAGGACAAGACAATTCTTGAAAAATCAAGACAAGCATCTGCTTTGCAGATGCTACATTCACCGAGCCTACCCAGATTGGCCTTTGGTGAGACTACTCGGTTTACATAACTCCTATTCTAGGATGGACCGGAACAAAGCGGAGGGAACCCTTTAGGGTCCTTCGTAGAATAGTAGTTATGTAGACCGGTATCACCGCAGCTTTCGCCTTCAGCAAGGAACGTGTGGAGCGCAGCGGAACAGGTTCCCCAAGCCTTCTCGATAGTCCAATAATACGCCCAGGTCGTGTTATCCTCCAGAATCAAGGGGATAATACGACCGCTCTTCATTGATATCTTATTAACGTCTCTCTGACATGGAATAACATAACACCGGGGAGCTGGTCCGATCGAAGAGAAGCGGAGATCGGAGGAGCGGGCGAAATCTGAGCGGAAGGATCAGGCGCAGGGCCGGTAAAACAAAGGAGCATTGTATGACGAATTCCGGATGAGAGTACCTGAAGGGTAAGCGCGGATATAAGCGGAGCATATCCGTGTTGGCTCCCGGAAGGCACTCGGTCTTTCTAGATCTGCAAAGGATAAGGGCATAAGGAAAGGCCCGGAGCCTGTTCCTGGAGCGGGATGAGGGGCGGTCCTGGCGCAAATATGGAACGCCGGGTGCCAGGACGCCCCGGCTTTAATAAATTCAATAACTCTCCTCTTCAAGTCAAATAAGAGTAATTGTAAAGAATTGAAGGATTGTGGAAAATTATGGCGTAATCAAAATATAGGTATAGCTTGTCTATTGAAAAATTGGAGGTCTATTTATGTTTATATCTGAATTATGGATTGAAAATTTAAGATGTTTTAAATCAATTCAGAAAATTGATTTCCATGAAGGTATCAATGTAATTATTGGACACAATAATTCTGGCAAATCGGTTATTATGAAGGCCTTATCACTCCTCTTTGATGCTGGAAGTCCAAAAAGACTATCAATATATGATTTTAATCGAGATTTATCAATTGAAGAAATAAAAAAGGCACCACCAAGAATTCGTTTAACTGCCGTTTTAACAGAATCAGATAATGAAGATGAATATTCTGATGATATAGTAACGATATCAACATGGCTTACCAAACTAGACAAGCCATACGAAGCCAAACTGACTTACGATTTCTTTTTACCGGAAAAAGAGGTAGAGGGATATTTAGCTGAGATAACACCTATAAAAAGTACTGATAAAGCTGACTATTGGCGCCAGATCGATCGCAATTATATTCGAAAATATACATATAAATATTATGTTGGAGACCCAGATTTAAAAGTTAGTATCGATGGCGATACGATAAGAAAATTCGATTTTCAGTTTCTTGATGCTATTAGAGACGTGGATCGAGATCTATTTTCCGGAAAAAACACTCTATTAAAGGAAGTTATCGATTTTTTTATAGATTATGATGTAAAGAATGATTCAAAGATTTCTGCAGAAGAAAAAGAAAAAAAGATTCAAGAAAGAAGAACTAAATTCTCCACTGATGCGGATGCCTTAATTGCTGATTTACATCAAAGAATCGAACCTGGAAAGAAGCAAATGCTCTTATATGCTGATCATACTGGGGCGACTTTTGATAAGCTAAAGCCTGGCTTTGAAGGGCATATTAGTGATAGTGATATTTATTCCGCATTACGGTTAATAGTTGAACATGAGACTGGCCTTTCAATACCGGTAACCCATAATGGCTTAGGGTATAATAACTTAATTTACATTTCGCTACTTCTCGCGAAAATGCAAAAAGATGCCTCTGGTGAATACCTCGGGAGTAATGCCAAGGTGTTCCCGATACTTGCTATTGAAGAACCGGAAGCGCATCTCCACCCCTCTATGCAATATAAATTCCTAAAATTTCTTAAAGAAAATAAACAGACCGAAGTTAGGCAGATCTTTATAACAACGCACTCGCCTAATATAACAGCAGCTATAGATTTAGACGATATTCTAGTTTTACGTAAAAATGGAGATCAGGTTAAGGTGGCATATCCTGGGCAAGTATTTTCTAATAAACCTGAAGATCAGAAATCAAAAGCATATGTAAAACGATTTCTCGATGTTACGAAATCAGATATGCTTTTTGCAAATAGTGTATGTTTTGTTGAAGGGATTACCGAACAATTGTTATTGCCTATCTTTAGCCAATATTTAAAACAAGATTTTGTTGATAATCATATATCAGTAATTAATTTAGGTGGTCGCTATTTCAATCATTTTATAAAACTATTTGATACAAATGTTAATGACAATGCTATTGATAAAAAAATCGCTTGTATTACAGATGTAGACCCAACCCGAAGTGAACTTGATCAAAAACAACATAAAAAATGCTATCCATTTGAATTGGGAGTTGAAACAGAAAAATATATATATACCGACTGTTCAAATGATCTTGTAGATACGTATAATGATCCATCGTATACAATTAGAACTTTCTCTCAACAACCAAATGAAGGGAAAACATTTGAGTATGAATTATTACTTTGTAACCCAGGATGTGAAGCTCTTGTTACCGATAATCTGAGTAACAATGACGAGATTTTAAAAATGATGCAAATTCATAAAAATGATGGTGATTTGGATGATATCTTGGCCCTTTTAAGTAATACCGAAGAAAATAATCGGATTCGTCAAGGTATTTTAAGTAAGAAGGGCTGGGAAGCCTCAAAATTACGGAAACATATTATAGCTTCAAGGTACCTGAATTCCATATCTAAAGGAGAGAATGCACAGGAGTTGGCTTATATCCTTGAAGAAAAATTAGCAGAGTACTTCGAAGGAAAGTTCAAATTCTATATTCCAAATTATATAAGTGAGGCTATTGAATGGGTATGTGGGAAGTAGTAACTTTAAAAGACTCCGACCAAAGAATAGGTATTGAACATCATTTTAAGATATTCGCTGGACCGGGGGCAGGTAAAACAAGATTTCTTATAAATCATATTAAAAACGTAATAGGTCAATCAAAACGATTAAGTAAAACAAGGAAAATTGCGTGTATTACCTATACGAACATTGCTGTAGATACAATTATTCAACGATTAGAGGATTTCGCTGAAAAAGTTGAGGTAAGCACAATACATAGTTTCTTATATAAACATATTGTTAAACCATATCTTTTCTTAATTAAAGATGAATTTGGTATTCCTATTGAAAATATTGATGGACATGATGAGATTATTCCTTCTTCGGGTCTTATTAATGCATGGATAGAAGAAACTAATCAGAAATACCTTCGAGCAAAGGATATAACCACAAAAAAGATCTCTGAAGCATTATGTGATATATGCTGGCAATTTAATGCTGAAGGGCAGCTCCAATTAGTATTGAGACATCCATATAAGGGGAATATGGGCAAAGTCAGTATTAAATATGCTTCTTTTGAAACTTATAAGAAGCTTTGTTGGGAAAGGGGTCTTCTTCATCACGATGATGTGTTGTTTTTTAGTTGGATCTTATTAATAAAAAATCCGCGAATACAAGATATTATAAGAGCGAAATTTCCTTACCTATTTATTGATGAATTCCAGGATACCAATCCAATTCAAACCTCAATAATTGAAATATTAGCGAATAAAGAAACAATTGTTGGTGTAATCGGAGATAAAGCTCAGTCAATATACAGCTTCCAGGGAGCTGATGTAAAGCAATTCGTTGATTTTGTTTTACCCAATATGACTATATATACCCTTGAAAATAATCACAGGAGTACTCAAGAAATCATTGATGTACTGAATTTTATTCGGGAAAAAGATCTAAAACAAAGTAGTCCAGATAATAAGAGGGGTACAAAACCAAAAGTCATATTAGGTTCTCCTATTGAGGCACATAAAAAAGCACTTGAAATGGTTGGCCAACCGGTGTGTACATTAAGTTACACAAATATAGGATCAAATGAAATGAAGTCGGGATTAATGACGGCTTCCGGGGTGGATTTATTCGATCATTTACTTTATGAGGATTCAAACTCTAAGAGAGCCCGGCAAATTTACACTATTATAAAAGCAATAGAGCACTGTAGACATAATCATATAAAAGATGCAATAACACTCATTACAAAAGTTTGTAACTCAACTAATGAGATTACGAAAGAAAAAGCGGCTTTAATCCTTCTAAAAAAGCTGGTAAATCATTATCAATCATTTAAGAATAAGTCATTGACAGAATTCTATAACAACGATATAGACGGCTTGTTAGTAAAGAAGAATAAGATAAGCAGTGGAAAAATTAAAGATTTTTACGATGGAGTATCTTACGAGGAAGTGGCACTTTGGGTAAAAATTAATGAAGATAATAGCCTCCATAGGACTATTCATAAGGCCAAAGGAGATGAATTTAATAATGTGATGATTCTAATCAGGGGAACGCCTAGTGAGTTTAACGAAAAGAAGGAATTAGATTTTTTGTTATCTTCTGATATTGAAGATGAGTCTCACCGAGTCTATTATGTTGCCCTGAGTAGAGCTAAAAAAAATTTATTCTTAAACATTCCCACAATTAAGTCAGAAGATATTAAAGTAAAGTTAGAAAAGATGGGATTTGAGATAATTTGAAAATGTTGAGAAAGCTTCCCAAAAGGCTTAGAACCACGAATATCGGCATCATTGCTCAAGATTTCTTAAAATGTAGATTTTCAATGATAGGAAATGTTATTGAAACTCCTGGTTTAACTGATCTAGGAATCGATATGCGAGTTGAATTATTTAATGGGGAGTTTCCTTCGGGAATTCATTTTAACATCCAATGTAAAGGTTCGGAAAACATTAAAGTAGATAATGATATATCAATACAAATCAAAGTTGAGACGATAAATTATTGGCTACAGCAACGAGAACCGACTTTTCTCATGGTAGTTGACACAACAAATGATGAATTCTATTGGAGTTATCCTTTTGAGCAGATTAAGAATTTGGAAGAAATGCAAAAGCAGAAAACTGTGACAATTAAAATTAATAAGAACAATGTATGTTCTAAGCAATTAGAAAAATTGCCCAAAGAAATGATGCAATGCATTAGTGAGTATCAATATGATGTCTTAGAAAAAATTGTTTCCACATTAACCAATCTGGAGGTAGAGATTGAACAAGAAAAGAAGGGGGAACAGATATTAAACAAACTTGCTCAAATGAATGCCGCAGTAAATAGAATTCTAAGGTCTGTTGAAGTTGTTCAAGAATTAAATAACAGCGTTAAACATAAGGTTAAAACCATCATTGATAGTGAAATAGATAGCTGTTTAAAGTCTATGGGGGCTTTAGACCATATCGTGGAGGCTAAAAAATACCTGAGAACTAATAGTATTGAGCAAGAAGATTTTTCTGGTAGAGTACCGATAAAAGTGTTAGACAAATTAAAAATCCATCTCGATAGTTATTTGTTAGAATCATCTTCAGAAAATTTAAAGCAATTAAATGAAACCTTAATTGACTTAATTGAGTTGAATGGAGATTTAAATGGGTTTTTAAAAGAAATGCTAGATGAGGAAAAGTATGGAGAGTGGCACCCATATGATTACTTATAATTAGGGTTCGGTTTCCCTTGGGCTACCAAAGCTAATAGTTTTCAATTACCAACTGTAACAATTAAAATACTGAATATAAAATGGGCATCGTTTGGGCATCGTTTTAACAAAAACTGGTAAATGTATCCCATTTTTAACGAAACAAAAAACCACGCAAACCTGCGTGGTTCCTTTACTTTTTATGGTGGGCCATGAAGGAATCGAACCTTCAACCTTCTGATTAAGAGTCAGCTGCTCTGCCTGATTGAGCTAATGGCCCTTGAATGTCGCAATTGATATTATACAATCCCTGCCCGGAGAAATCAACCGCTGAAAGGCCAAAAATTAAATATATGGTGTTTGAGCCAGGATGGCCAAGCATTTTCGGCTTCATACTCCCATTTTAAGGAAGTATACCCGTTGAACGCTATGGAGTGGCGGCGTCCTGATCCCGCTGGGACCTGGGATAGGTAAAGTAGAAAGTTGCTCCATTATCCGGAACACCGATAAGCCAGGCCCGCCCGCCGTGTCTTTTTAATATCCTCTGGCATATGGCCAGGCCCACTCCGCTTCCGGGAAATTCCTCCTGGGAGTGAAGCCTCTGAAATACCTTGAACAACCGGGAGGCGTAGCGCATGTCAAAACCGATGCCATTATCCTTGATCGATACAAGGTATTCATTGCCTTGCTCCCGGCTGGAAGCTTCTATTACAGCAATATCCCTGCCTCCCGTATACTTTATGGCATTGGATAAGACATTGGTAAGCAAAAGTTTAATCAGGAACGGATCACCATGAATTTCCGGAAGGCGGCCCAGGATCAACTCAATCTGTCGGGGGCCTTGTTGTTCTTTAAGCTCGTTAAAAACCTGGAGAAACAGGGTTTCCAAATTAATGGCCGCACTGGTCAGGGGCATTTCACACATTCTGGAAAATTCCAGGAGATGGTCTATGATACCCAGGACTTCGTTGGATTTATCCTGGATATGGGAAAGCAGTTCAAGCCCGTCTTCATCCAAGTGATCGGAATAATCCAAAGCCAGGTATTCAAGCAGTTTGCCGATGGACAACAAAGGGGCCTTCAAGTCGTGGGCAACCGTGTAGCAGAAGCTGTCCAGCTCTTCATAAGCTTCAATCAATGACTCCGACTGGTGCTTTAGCTTTACATGGGTGTCAACCCGGGCCAGGAGTTCGGAAAGATTAAAAGGCTTTACTACGTAATCCTGGGCTCCTAATTCAAAGCCTCTTTTGATGCTTTCTTCATCGTTGCTCGATGTCAAAAAAATGATGGGGAGCGAGGCAAATTGAAGCTGGCCTTTAATGGTCTGACAGAGTTGAAAACCATCCATTTCCGGCATATAAATATCCAGGAGGATAATATCCGGGGCCTGCTGCTCCAGCAGTTTTAGGGCGGTGCTGGCTTTGGTGGCGATCCTGACCCGGTAGCCGTTTTCGCGGAATAAGGCGACCGCCGCTTCAATGTCTTCCGGGGTGTCATCTATCAAGAGTATGTCAGGCACATCCATGGTTTTAATGTTTTCCACAAAAGCAGACCACCTTTTTGTAAAAGTGTTGTATAATTTTTAAAAAAATATATCCTGATGACTTTGAGGCATAGGGGCCGTGGTTTGAAACCATCCAACGGGCTCCCTGCCTTTTTCATTTTATAACATGACCGGGGGCAAAAGGGAATGGCGATGGCGCCTTTAGTGGTATGGGAAGGGGGGCAGACGCCCAATGAAAATGAACATCAAGCAGTCAACCATCAGCGCTATCATGCTGGGCATATTCCTCTTTATCGCTATGTTGCTGGGCGCCAGTATATTCTACATGAATGCCGGCATTAAAGCGGAAAGGCTGGCCGAGCAGAGAAGAACCGAATTTAAACAACTGGGCATCAACCTGGCTGACGCCTCCGATTATCTTACCGATGAAGCGAGAAAATACGCGGTCACCCAAGATATTTCCCACCTGCAGAAATACTGGGCGGAGATCAATCAGACCAGGACCCGGGATAATGTCATTGCCCGTCTTCAGGAGTTGAACTCACCCCAGGAGGAATTGGCCTTATTGAATGAAGCCAAGCGCAATTCAGACACCCTGGTCACAACGGAACGTCATTCCATGCGCCTGGTCCTGGAGGCGCAAGGCGTGCCGGAGAGTGAGATGACAACGGAAGTTGCCAGCTACCGCCTTAACGTTGAAGATAAGCAACGGACCGGGCCGGAAAAACTGGCCAAAGCCCAGGATATCATGTTTGATGAACAATATGACGCTGATAAAAGGAGCATTATGAGTCCCATCGCCACCTTCCAGACGATTATGAATGATCGTCTGGAGGCTGAACTGGCTTCAGCCCGGCAGGGCACATCGAGGGCGGCGGCGGTGCAGATGATCCTGGCCGTTATCATCATGTGCGCCATCGCTGTTTTATTTAAGATTCTATTAACCCAGATTACCGATCCCATCAACAGTTTTACCAAAAAACTGCAGGTATTTTCCTTTGCCGACCAGCGGTTCAGGCTGGTGCCCGAAGGAACCCGGGAACTGCGCATGCTGGCTTCCACCTTTAATGAATTGTATGCATCCTTTCAAGAAGAGCTGGTCAAAAGAAGGCAGGCGGAAGAAACCATGAAGGCGGCCAAAGAAGAGGCGGAGCTGGCCAACAACGCCAAAAGTGAATTCCTGGCCAATATGAGCCATGAAATCAGGACCCCGTTAAACACTATTATCGGCTATGAATATCTCCTCGAAAACACCGAACTTGAGGTCAAGCAGAGGGAATATGTTGACAAGATAGACAGCGCGGCCCGGAATCTGCTGGCCATCATCAATGAAATATTGGATTTCTCCAAAATTGAGGCAGGGCGAATGGTCCTGGACAACGCTCCCTTTGAGCTTCGGGCGCTGCTCTATGACATTTATGACATGGTCAGTGTTGAGGCGCAGCGAAAAGAGCTGACTCTAAACCTTGATATACAGGATGATGTACCGCGCTATTTGTCGGGTGATGCCAGCAAACTCAAAGAGGTGCTTTTAAACCTTTTGTCCAATGCCATTAAATTCACTCACCAGGGCTGCATCAAACTGGGGGTCGAGCTTGCGGAAGAAGGGGAAACCCGGGCTGACCTTCGCTTCACAGTAGCGGATACCGGTATTGGCATAGCTCCTCAACATCATACCGCCATATTTGAGGCCTTTACCCAGGAGAACGCCTCCACCTCCAGAAAATACGGGGGAACCGGCCTGGGATTGGCGATATGCAAGCGGATTGTGGGGTTGATGCAAGGGGAGATAAGCTTAAAAAGCCAGCCGGGCAAAGGCTCGCTATTCGCCTTTACCGCCCAATTCACCGTGGCTGAAGCGGCCCCCGACCCGGGGAATAAGAAAACTGCAGTGGGCGGCTGCCGGAGCCTTTTTAACAACCGGCGCATTCTGGTTGTGGAAGACAACCGGATCAATCTTGATATGACCCGTGAAATACTGGAAAACATGGGATTTGAAGCCGAGATGGCGGACAGCGGATCAGCCGCTCTGGAAAAGGTGCGGGAAAAGTGTTTCGATGCCGTTTTAATGGATGTCCGCATGCCGGTTATGGACGGCTATGAAGCCACCCGGCGTCTGCGCCGCTTAGCCGGCGCTGAAGGTCTGCCGATTATCGCCCTGTCGGCTGATGCGGTGGAAGGAGTAGCCGAAAGGGCCATGGCCAGCGGTATGAATGCCTTCCTTACCAAACCGCTCGATCCGGTCCAATTAGTGGCGGTTTTGAAGGATTACATACCTGTGGATGAGAGCCTCCAGGCGGGATGCTCAGTCTCCCCGGCCGCTGAAAACCAGTCCTGGATCGCTTTTGATAAAGGCCTGCAACGGGTGGGGGGGAGCGCCCGGAAATACAAAACGCTTTTGGAGCAGTTTGTAATGAATCACGGGAATGACGCCCTAAAGATACGCCAGTCTATTCAGGAGCAGAATTTTCCCGAGGCGCAGAGGCTGGTTCACACGATGCAAGGCATCGCGGGCAATATCGGGATTAAGCAATTAAGCGACTCCGCCCAGGCCTTGCAGAAGGCGTTGGGCAGCGGAAAAAGCGAAGTAATTTACCACTGTATAAACGAGCTGGAAACGTTTTTGCAGCTTAGCTGCCGGCATGCCGAGCAGTTCATAGCCTCGGTTGCGGTGGTAGAGGGGGAGCCGGATATCGACCCCTATCCCGGGAACCGGGAGGAATTTTGGGCCGAGCTTCTGGATTTATTAAGGTCCGGAGACGCTGAAGCCAAGAACCTTTTCTATTCCGGCCGCCACCATCTGGAAGCGGCATTGGATGATTTGACTTTCCGGCAGCTGCAGAGGAAAATCTGCTCCTACCGGTTCGAAGACGCCGCTGCGGATTTACTGGATATTATTGGGAAAACGAATGTAAAAGCGAGCGAGGTGTAGGGTATGTATGATGTTTTGATCGTTGACGATGACCGGACCAGCCGCTATATGTTAAAGCGCTATAAACAGTGGGAAGGTTCTGGCTTAACCATTGCCGGTGAAGCCTGCGACGGTAAAGAAGCCTTAAGGAAGATGAGCTCCCGGCACTTTGACCTGCTGCTCACTGACATTAAGATGCCGGGTATGGATGGAATCGAGCTTTTAAAGGAGCTTAAGCTTTTGCAGTGGGATATTTGTGTGGTTTTTCTGAGCACTCACAGTGATTTTAACTATGCCCGGCAGGGCATCCGCTGGGGAGTGTTCGATTATATGACCAAACCCATAGACGAAAAGATACTGGCCGAGACGCTAAAGAGGGTGAAAGAGCACCTGGACAATAAAGCGATGATCAGGGAGGCAGGGGAGAAGAACCTTATGGATGATTCTCTGAAGCAGTTTTATCCCCTGAACGGAGTTAGAACCCTGAGCGCTCTTTTATTGGCGGGAAGCCCCTCTATCATGGAGGAAGCCCGCCGGGTTGTGGATGAGATAGACTATCTACCTGATCCCGGCGCGGTAAAGCTTATGGAAAATATAATGATTGAAGTGAAGGAAGGGATCGGTTCGGTATTTCCCTGGCTGGAAAAAGTAGAAGGCGAGGTACTGGCCTGCCCGGCCGCCCTGGAGCGCAATAAGCGTGAAATGGAGGGACTTTTCCTGGAATTCTTTACCCGCGGATTGGAAGTCATAAGAAAATATGAACTCCATCAGACCGACGGCCTTGTGAAAAGGACCTGCAATTATGTAATAGATCACGTGGAGTCAAATATCACTCTGGATGCGGTTGCCCGGGAGATCCAGGTCAGCAAGGATTATATCGGCAGGCTTTTCAAACAAAAGACGGGGAGCAGCTTTCACGAATATGTCACCAAAATTAAGATGGAACATGCCAAATACCTGATTAGAAGCGGCTGCTATAAAAACTATGAAATTAGCGGGAAACTGGGGTACCGCACCAGTGATTATTTCAGCCAGTTGTTCAAGGAGTACACCGGCTGCACCCCCAGCCGGTTTAAAAAACTGCCTGAATAAAAATGCGGGATCTTTGTGTAAAATAACGGTTTTCTCCCGTATATCATTGGCCCGGCATAAGGTAAAATATCTAACATGAACTGATGACTGAGCCATAAAAACATCCGGGGAAACATAGCACGGGCGCTATAGCAATGGAACATCCGGCCGGGATAAGTACATTGCCCAGGGCGTCTTTTGTTATTTTGTCCGGGAAGAGTTGCCAGGAAACACCACAATCATGGCCATGATATTGGGGTTGTCGTAAAAATCTTAATAGGTATCTGTAATCCACCGGTTTTTGGCATAGGCGCTATAGTGATGAAAAAGCCACTCAGGCTTTCACGTCGCAGGCGCCTTTGCTACTTTACGGAGGCCAGTCATCAGAAAACCTGATAGGCATTGTTGCCGGTCTTGTATCAACTACGGAATTTCACAATCAGGAGGTAGGCCCAAACGGGCAGGGATAGCACAGGCGCTATGGCGATGGAAGCCGTAAAGAGGCTCCATTCAGGCTGGCGCCTTTTGCTATATTTCCTGGCAATTGTGAACTGGCTTAAAACCGGCTTCACAAAAGCGGGCCTCATCTTTAACGGGCTCAATAATACTGGGAGAGGAAGGGTTATCAATGATCAAAAAAAAGATAATGCGTTTACTAGCGGTTATGCTTGCAGCGTTCTTGCTGCTTTCCGGGTGCAGTTCTCAAAAAGCCGGGGAAACCGGGGCAGCCAAAGAATCCGGCGACGTTATCAAGGTGGGCATTTTACATTCCTTAAGCGGAACCATGGCGATCAGCGAGGTGTCGGTCAGGGATGCTGAATTGATGGCCATAGAAGAAATCAATGCCAAAGGCGGGGTGCTGGGCAAGAAAATCCAGCCGGTCATCGAGGACGGGGCTTCAGATTGGCCGACCTTTGCCGAGAAGGCCAAAAAGCTGTTGCAGAATGATAAAGTGGCTACCGTGTTCGGATGCTGGACCTCGGCCAGCCGTAAAGCCGTTTTGCCGGTGTTTGAACAGAACAACGGCTTGTTATGGTATCCGGTGCAATACGAGGGCATGGAGGCGTCTCCCAATATTTTTTATACCGGGGCGGCTCCCAATCAGCAAATCGTACCCGCGGTTGATTGGCTGTTGAAGAACAAAGGGAAAAAATTCTTCCTTATAGGGTCCGATTACGTATTTCCCCGCACCGCCAACCAGATCATCAAGGCCCAACTGGCTGCTTCCGGAGGTGAACTGGTAGCCGAAGAATACACGCCGCTGGGCTATACCGACTACAGCACTATTGTCAACAAGATCAAGGCCGCCCAACCGGACGTTGTGTTCAATACCTTAAACGGGGACAGCAACGTGGCCTTCTTTAAACAGTTAAAAGATGCGGGCATAAGCGCCCAGGATATAAGCACCTGTTCAGTCAGCGTGGCGGAAGAGGAGATCCGCGGTATCGGTGCTGACAACATGAAGGGACACCTGGTCTCCTGGAATTATTATCAGACCACCGATACACCGGAAAACCAGCAATTCGTTGCCAACTACAAGAAGAAATACGGCCAGGACCGCGTGACCGACGACCCGATTGAAGCGGCTTACGATGCTGTTTACCTCTGGGCGGCGGCGGTGGAAAAAGCCGGCTCCACGGATGTTGAGAAGGTGAAAGCGGCTGCTAAGGGCCTGGAATTCAAAGCCCCGGAAGGCCTGGTGAAGATTGAAGGGGAAAACCAGCATCTCTGGAAGCCGGTGAGAATTGGCGAGGTTCAGGCGGACGGGATGATTAAAGAAATCTGGAATTCGGGAGAAGCGGTAAGGCCGGATCCTTACCTGAAAACCTATCCTTGGGCCGCAGGTTTGAGCAATTAACATGCTGAA
The DNA here is from genome assembly GCA_002410325.1 of Syntrophomonas sp. UBA5314. Taxonomy (GTDB): domain Bacteria; phylum Bacillota; class Syntrophomonadia; order Syntrophomonadales; family Syntrophomonadaceae; genus UBA5314. The sequence goes on along the minus strand of DHRK01000007.1, from coordinate 230,942 downwards.
CCCGCCTGGGCAGGCGCCTTGGCAGCCTGCCCAGGCGGGGCCCGGCAGGGGGTGAAGGACTATATGAGCATTTATCTTATGCAGATATTTAACGGGATCAGTGTAAGCTCGATTCTGATGCTGGCCGCACTGGGTCTGGCCATCATTTTTGGCCTGATGAAAATCATCAATATGGCTCACGGTGAACTGATTATGATCGGCGCCTACATGACCTATTTGACCCAGAAAGTTTTTGAAGCGTATGGGGGCCCAGGCCTTTTTAGCCTCTATTTTATAGCTGCCATACCCGCTGCCTTTTTGACGACCGCCCTTATCGGGTACGTGCTGGAAGTCACCATCATCAAACGCCTGTATGGACGGATTATAGACAGCATTTTGGCCACCTGGGGCGTGAGCCTCATTCTGCAGCAATTGGCCCGGAGTATCTTTGGAGCCCCCAATGTGGAGGTAAAGAGCCCGCTTTGGCTCAATGGCGGCCTCCTGCTTATGGGAAATCTTCAACTGCCCTATAAAAGGCTGTTTATCATACTGCTGGTTACGGTCTGCATTATAGGAGTGTACTGGTTTTTATACCGGACCGCCACTGGCAGGCGGGTCCGGGCGGTGATGCAAAACCGGAGCATGGCTGAGAGTCTGGGTATTAATACCCGAAGAATCGACGCCCTGACCTTTGCCCTGGGTTCAGGACTGGCAGGTATCGCCGGCTGCGCCCTGACCCTGCTCGGTTCCATCGGCCCCACCCTGGGAACCAATTACCTGGTGGACACCTTTATGGTAGTGGTTCTGGGAGGGGTGGGCAGAATTGTCGGCACAATCGCCGGGGCTTTCACCATCGGCATCGGCAGCACCAGCTTGGAGTTCCTGACCAATGCCTCGCTGGGTAAAGTACTGATGTTCCTGCTGGTCATTCTATTCCTGCAGTGGAAGCCCCAGGGTTTGTTTACGATTAGCAGCCGCGAGCTGGACGGATAAGGCAAAGGGGGGAGCAAGGTGGTACAGATAAAGGATAAAGTAACAAACGCACTACAGGGCAAAAACCTGGCTATATTCCTTATATTTTCGTTATTGTGCCTGGCGCCTCTGTTTTTAAGCAATTTTAGGATCAATCTATTGGGCAAGTTTGTAGCCTTTGCCATTCTGGCTCTGGGAATTGATCTGATCTGGGGGTACACCGGGATATTGAGCCTGGGGCACGGGGTGTTTTTCGGTCTGGGCGGCTACTGTATGGCCATGCACATGAAATTGACCGCCAGCGGGGGCAAACTGCCGGATTTTATGACCTGGAGCGGGCTTCAGAACCTGCCCTGGTTTTGGGCTCCTTTTTCCTCGGCGCCCTTCGCCCTGGCCATGACCATTCTGGTGCCGGTTATTCTGGCCTTGCTGGTGGGGGCCTTAACCTTTCGCAACCGCATCCAGGGGGTGTACTTTTCCATCCTGACCCAGGCCCTGACCATCGTTTTTGTAACCCTGTTCATCGGGCAGCAGCCCTATACCGGAGGCACCAACGGCATTACCAACCTGAAAGCCGTTTTCGGCTTTTCCCTGGCCAGTCACGACACCAAAATCGGACTTTATTATTTCGCGATTCTAATGCTGCTGCTGGCCTATTTACTGTGCCGTTTAATCGTAACCCGGCGCATTGGCAGGGTGCTGGTGGCCATCCGCGACGGGGAAAACCGGCTCCGCTTTTCAGGGTATAACCCGGCCGTCTACAAGGTCTTCGTATACTGCGTCTCCGCTGCTCTGGCCGGTATAGCCGGAGCGGTGTATGTCCCCCAGGTGGGCATCATATCTCCGGCGGCCATGGGCATTGTGCCGTCGGTGGAAATGGTTATCTGGGTGGCCATCGGCGGCCGCGGCACTCTGACCGGCGCGATCATCGGAGCCATACTGGTCAATTCCTTAAAAAGCGCCTTTAGCGAAAGCTTTCCCGATATATGGTCTTATTTCATCGGCCTGGCCTTTATAGCAGTGGTTTTATTCATGCCCAACGGACTGGTGGGAATCTTTCAGCAATTCAAAAGCAAGTATGGGCGGACGATTCGCCGAGAAGGCGCAACAGTGGACCAGGCGGTGTTGGAAACGGCGCCAAAGGCGGGAAACTAGGGCTTGGGTAATGGAATCAGGATAAGGAGAGTGATTGGAATGAATAGTCTTTTGGAGATCAATGACCTGACCGTGAGCTTTGACGGGTTCAAGGCGGTAAACCACCTGAGCACGACGGTGAGGAAAGGAGAGATACACTGTTTTATCGGCCCCAACGGCGCCGGGAAAACAACCCTGCTGGATGCCATCTGCGGGCGGGTAAAGCCGGATGAGGGCAATATCATCTTTAAAAACGACAGCGATGTTACGAAATTGACCGAGCATCAGATTGTGGAGTTGGGAATCGGACGCAAATTCCAGGTGCCGTCGGTTTTCAACAGTATCAGCATCTACGAAAACATGGAATTGGCGGCGGAAAAACAACGCACGATTCTGTCTACCCTCTTTGGCAGCCTGGATCACGAACAATTGGAGAGAATCGATGATGTCCTGGAGACCATCGGTTTGTATGAAAAAAGGCATCAGAAGCCGGAAATACTTTCCCACGGCGAGAAGCAATGGCTGGAAATCGGGATGCTGCTCGTTCAGCAGCCGGAGATCATGCTGCTCGATGAACCGGTGGCCGGTTTGGGGAGAAAAGAAACCGAAAAGACCGGAACCCTCCTAAAGGAGATTTCCCGGCGGTGTTCACTGGTGGTGGTCGAACACGATATGGAGTTTGTCAGAGAGTTTGCCAGCAAGGTTACGGTTTTACATGAAGGGGCCTTGCTGGACGAGGGAGATATGGAAGCGGTTCAGAACAATCCCCGGGTGCTGGAGGTTTACCTGGGCCGAGGGGGCAGCCGTTGTGCTTGATATCGCCAAACTGAGCGCCTGTTACGAAGAGAGTCTTATCCTCCAGGATGTCAGCCTGACCATCCATAACGGTCAGGTAGCCTGCCTGATTGGCCGGAATGGAGTGGGAAAAACCACCCTGCTGAAAAGCATCATGGGCCTGGTCAAAACCCCTTCGGGCAGCATCTCGCTGGAGGGTGCGGAGATCATAAAAATGCCCACCTATCGCCGGGCGCTGCTGGGGATAGGCTACGTGCCCCAGGGCCGGGATATCTTTCCCCAGCTCAGCGTTCAGGAAAACCTGCTTTTGGGCCTGGAAAGAAATAAAGGCAAGCGCCTGGATGAAAGCGTATTCGATCTTTTCCCGGTTCTAAAGACCATGCTCAAGAAGAAAGGCGGAACCTTGAGCGGGGGCCAGCAGCAGCAGCTGGCTATCGCCCGGGCTCTGGTTTCCAAGCCCCAACTGCTGCTGCTGGATGAACCGACCGAGGGAATTCAGCCTTCGATTATTCAAGAAATTGCCCGGGTGATCAAAGCGCTCAAGGGGCGGGGCGATATCAGCCTGCTGATCGTTGAACAATACATTGATTTTGTCATGGAGGTGGCCGACTACTGCTACGCCATGGATAAAGGGCGGATTGTCATGCAGGGAAAGACCGGAGACTTGGATCTTCATCATATTCAGGAGCAGATTGCCATTTAAACGGGAGGTGAAGACGGTGCATTTATCCCCTAAAGAAAGCGAGAAACTGATGCTCCACCTGGCTGGAGAACTCGCTAAAAAAAGAAAAGCCCGGGGTCTCAAGTTGAATTACCCGGAGGCCATAGCCTTGATCAGCGCCGAGTTATTGGAGGCCGCCCGGGACGGGCAAACGGTCACCGAGTTGATGCGCCAGGGCGCGCGGATTTTAAGCCGGGAGGATGTCATGGAGGGGGTGGCCGAGATGATCCACGAAATCCAGATCGAGTCCACCTTTCCTGACGGCACCAAACTGGTTACGGTGCACAATCCCATCAGATAACCCTTGTTTATATCAATTCTAAAGGAGGGAAAAGGGCATGATACCGGGCGAATACTTCATTGCCAACGAATATATCATCTTGAATCAAGGGCGGGAAGCGGCGGCCGTCAGAGTGGCCAATACCGGCGACCGGCCGGTTCAAGTGGGTTCGCATTTTCATTTCTTTGAGGTCAACAAATGCCTGGCTTTTGACAGAAAAAAGGCCCTGGGCAAGAGGCTGGATATTCCTTCGGGGACCGCGGTCAGATTTGAACCCGGTGAGGAAAAGGAGGTCTGCCTGGTGTCCCTGGGCGGTACGCAGGAGGTTTACGGCTTGAATGATCTTACGGCTGGAAGCCTTAATGATGAAGAGACCCTCGGGAAGGCCGTTGCAACGGCACAAAGCTTGGGATTTAAGGGAGTTGATAATGAATGAGCTACGCGATACGGGGCAGCGATTACGCCGGGATTTACGGCCCGACCAAGGGAGACCGGATCAGGCTGGCGGATACCGATTTGATCATAGAGATCGAAAATGATTTCACCGTTTACGGAGATGAGTGTAAATTCGGAGGGGGCAAATCCATTCGCGACGGAATGGGGCAGTCGCCGTCCTTATCCAGAGATCAGGGCGCGCTGGACCTGGTAATAACCAACGTGGTGATCGTCGATGCCGGAGGCATTGTCAAGGGCGATATCGGGATCAGGGATGGCCGGATCGTTGGCCTGGGCAAGTCGGGTAATCCCGGCATCATGGAAGGAGTCTGGCCCGAACTGGTTATCGGGGCCTCCACCGAGGTAATCGCCGGAGAAGGGCTGATTGCCACCGCCGGCGGCATCGACACGCATATTCACTTTATCTGCCCCCAGCAGGTAGAGACGGCCTTATTCAGCGGAATAACCACCATGATCGGCGGGGGAACCGGGCCGGCTGACGGCACCAACGCCACTACCTGCACCCCGGGCAGTTTCAACATCCAGCGCATGCTGGAGGCGGCGGAGCACTTTCCCATGAACCTGGGCTTTTTGGCCAAGGGCAATGCCTCCTTTACAAAGCCCCTGGAAGAGCAGATCGAGGCCGGGGCCATTGGGCTTAAGCTTCATGAAGACTGGGGCACTACTCCCAAAACTATAGACTCCAGTTTAGAGGTGGCGGACCGCTATGACGTCCAGGTGGCCATTCATACCGACACCCTGAATGAAGCCGGATTCGTGGAAGACACCATTCGGGCTATCAATGGCAGAACCATTCACACCTTTCACACCGAAGGCGCCGGGGGCGGACACGCGCCGGACATCATTAAGATCGCCGCTTTGCCCAATGTGCTGCCCTCTTCCACCAACCCGACCATGCCCTTTACCGTGAATACCATCGATGAACACCTGGATATGCTGATGGTGTGCCATCATTTGGACAGCAAAGTCCCGGAAGATGTCGCTTTTGCCGATTCCCGGATCAGGCCCGAAACCATTGCGGCGGAAGATATTTTGCACGACCTGGGCGTTTTTAGCATGATGAGCTCCGACTCGCAGGCTATGGGCCGAGTCGGCGAAGTCATCATCAGAACCTGGCAGACCGCCGACAAAATGAAGAAGCAGCGCGGGTTTCTAAAAGAAGACCATGGACGTAATGACAATCAAAGAGTCAAGCGCTATGTAGCCAAATATACCATCAATCCCGCTATAACCCACGGCATTGCCGCTCACACCGGATCCCTCGAAAAAGGCAAAATAGCGGATATCGTTTTATGGAAACCGGCCATGTTCGGGGTAAAGCCGGAGATGATTGTCAAAGGCGGATTCATTATTGCCAGCAAGATGGGAGACGCCAATGCTTCCATACCCACACCCCAACCGGTGCTTTATCGCGATATGTTCGGCGCTTTGGGCCGGGCGAAATATAACAGCTGTCTTACCTTTGTCTCCCGGGCGGCCCTGGACCAGGGCGTACCCGAGGCTCTGCACCTGCAGAAGAGAATAGCCTGTGTCTCCAATTGCCGGACCGTATCGAAGCGGGACATGCTCTGGAACGACGCCATGCCGGTCATCGAAGTTGATCCCGAAACCTACCAAGTGAAGGCGGATGGGGAGCACTTGACCTGTGCGCCGCTTCCAACCCTATCCCTGGCGCAGCGCTATTTCCTGTTCTAACTGTTGGTGAGGTGAATGATATGATCATTGAAAAGATACTGGGAAACATCCGGGATATGAACTATACAGAAGGGTGCCCCGGCATCATCGACCGGGTTCCCATCGAATGGTATGAAGTGCATAAAAAGACCCTGCGCAAAATCAGCCGGCAGGGTTTGGAGGTGGGCATTCGCCGGCAGGAGGGGACTCCGCTGCAAGATGGGGACATTCTGTGGCAGGAGGGAAGCCATTTACTGGTCGTGGAAATAGCGAAATGCGAATGCCTGGCTTTAAAACCGGCCACTATGCTGGAGATGGCTGAAGCCTGCTACGCTATCGGCAACCGGCACGCCCCGCTCTTTTTTGAGGAGGGGGAGCTGTTGACTCCCTATGATGAGCCCCTGATGACAGCGCTGGCCAGGCTGGACTTGCCCAATTACAGGAAGACGGCGCGATTGACCAGAAGCATAGGAGGAAGCAACGGTGGACACGTCCACTCGCACTGATTGTGGACTGGGACCGGTTTTTACACTCTTGCAGATTTCCGATCCTTATTTCCCCATCGGCGGCTACACCCATTCTTTTGGCCTGGAAACCTATGTGCAAAAGGGCCTGGTGCATGATGCGGCGAGCGCCGAACGGTACTTGCAGAGCTTTCTCGCCAGCAGTTTCCTCCATAATGATCTGCTGGCCGTTAAGCTGGCCTGGGAGTATGCCGCCGGAAACGATTTGGATGGCCTCGTAAACCTTAACCGGACCCTCAGTGCCGCCAAGGCGGCCCGGGAAATCCGCACCGCCAGCCTTAAGCTGGGAGCCCGGTTTATTAAGATTCTGAAGATGGTGCTGGAGAAAAATCCTCTTTTTAAAGCCGGCGTGCAAGCGTTCAGAAATAATGGGCCGGGAGCCAACTACAGCGTGGTATTTGGCCTGTGCGCCCGATTGCTCAACATTGAAAAAAAGGCCGCTTTAGCGGCCCTCAGTTACGGCACTGCATCGTCAATCGTAAATAATTGCGCTAAACTGGTGCCCCTCAGCCAGAGAGACGGGCAGAGCATACTGTTTAGCTCCCGGGCCCTTTTTATAAGCCTGCTGGTCAGGGTGGAAGAGCTTAGCGCGGAGGATATCGGAATAGGCGGGACCGGGTTTGACCTCCGCTCCATGCAGCATGAACGGCTTTATGCCCGACTTTATATCTCGTAACAGGAGTGATATCAATGGCTTACATCAAAATCGGGGTGGGCGGTCCGGTTGGTTCGGGTAAAACCGCGCTGATCGAGCGCCTGACCAGGCAGCTGAGTTATAACTATAGTATCGGGGTGGTCACCAATGACATATACACCCGGGAAGACGCCGAGTTTTTGGTGAAGAACAGCATTCTTCCCGCGGAAAGGATTATCGGGGTGGAAACCGGGGGCTGCCCCCACACCGCAATCCGGGAAGACGCTTCTATGAATCTGGAAGCGGTGGAGGAGCTGGCCGAAAGGTTTCCCGATGTCCAGATTATATTTATCGAGAGCGGGGGAGACAACTTGTCCGCCACCTTTAGTCCCGACCTGGCGGATGCCACTATTTATGTCATTGATGTGGCGGAAGGGGATAAAATTCCCCGCAAAGGCGGACCGGGAGTGATTCGTTCGGATCTCCTGGTAATCAACAAGATAGACCTGGCCCCTTACGTGGGAGCCAGCCTGGAAGTCATGGAAGAGGATTCTATGCGGGTACGCGGCGGCAGACCATTTCTATTCACCAATCTCGTCACCAATGAAGGCCTGGACCGGGTGGTAGCCTGGATCAGACAGAGCGTTTTGCTGGAAGGACTGTAGGCTTATGGCCAGCGATAGCTTTGGAAAAGACAGTGAACTGCTCATCAAAGCCGCCCTAAAAGATGGGCAAACCGTGCTTGAGGACGCCTATTTTACGGCCCCGTTCAAGATTGCCAAGCCGTTTTTCAACCCCGCTAGAGGCGTCCTGGAGCTGGTCTTAATGGCCGCTTCAGCCGGCATAATGCAGGGTGACCGGTATAAAATAAAGGTGGAGCTGGGTCCTCGTGCCCGGGCTGCGCTGCGCGGCCAGTCGTACAGCAAGATTCATCGTATGGAAGACGGCTTTGCCTCCCAAAGCAATAGCTTGGTTTTGCATGAAGGCGCCTTTTTCGATAATGCGTCCCGGCCGTACATCCCATTTAAGGACTCATCCTATCAATCCACAACCGATTGCCATCTTGAGCGGCACTCTGTTTTGCTGCATACGGAAGTACTTTCCTGCGGAAGGGAAAAAAGCGGGGAGAGTTTTCAGTTCAAGCAATTTAGAAATTGCCTGCGGGTTTATTATGGTGATGAACTGATTTTCATCGATAATCAATACTACGCCCCGGCGCGGCAAAATCTCGAAGGCATAGGCTTTTTCGAAAGATACACCCATCAAGCCACGCTGGGATGTTTTGGCGACCATTTAACCGATAAGCTGCTCGATAGTCTTTATGATATTTTGCAAATGACCGAAGGCATCGAATTTGGGATAAGCAAGACATATAAATTCGGCATGGTAGCAAGAATTCTGGGTAATGGAGGCGATTGTTTAGAAAAGACGCTATCAGCTATGAGGAAAATAATCTACAACCTGGTTTTGCCCGATAGGTAAGGGATATGTATCTTCACTGCCCGGAGAAATTAAGCGCCGGGCAGTGAAAAAGCATAGTTGGATATAAAACTAGGCCAGCATCTCTATCAGGGCTTCAATCCGGGTCCGCAGTGCTTCGCTGTCCTGCTGGCTGTAATCGCTTTCGATATGCAGGTAGGGGAGCCCTTTGTTCTGCAACAGCTCTTTCACCAGATAGCTTTCGGTTGAATAGAGGCCGCAGAATTGCAGACTGTAATCAATAACCGCGTCTACCCGATAATCATCAGCCAAGCGGGCGATGTCCTGCATGCGGCCCTCGTTTTGATGGAAGCAGGCGCAGTTGGTTTCCATATAGCGCCTGGCCAGGGCCATGATCTGCCCTTCCAAATCGCCGGCCGATTCGTCCACCAGATTTTCGTAGTAACGGGTTCCCGTGCACTGCTCTTCGCAGACCACTACCGCTCCGCTGGTTTCCACCAGGTGATGCAGCTTCCAATTGGGAAGGGCCATGGGGCTTCCCGAGATCATGATTCGCGGAGTCCCGGCCGGGAAGGGACCTTCCTTTTGGGCCAGGCGTTCTTCCAGTTCCTCGCACAGCTCGTTCACCATTCTGGCAAAACGGGCCGGGTCGTCATAAAATGCCACCTGGGTTACCATCAAGGCATCCTTGCCGCTTATCGGAGCCGGAGCCGATTTGCGGGTGTTGTGCAGACGTATTAAAGCCCGCCTTTTTTCGTTAATGAGACGAATGCTGTCAGCCAGGGCGTCGCTGGTTAATTTTTTCCCGGTAAGGTTCTCGGCAACTTCAACCAGTTCCCAGATTTCCTCGGCGAAGCGCTGTATATCTTTTTCCCGTTTCTTTTGGGGCATGTCCATGATATGCATGGGCACATCCCGGGCCAGTATCTCCCAGGCTTTTTTCTTGCCGTCGCAGGTGGCCTCGCCGATGTACAGATCGGCAAGCTGGCAAAAGGGACTGGTGCGATCCAGCCTCGAACCAACCGATGATTTAATCAAGGCGCAGGTGGCCCGGGGCAGAACTTTTTCGCCGCCCGGGACCCAGAACTGATCGCCGCCGCACAATCCGGTGGTAACCGCTCCTAAAGCAAAGAGCACTTCGTCCGGTACGTATACGCAGTAGGTCCCGAATACTTTGCCGCCCTGCTTTTTGTGTTCAAAAAGCTCATAGGGGCGCTGGCCGTGGACCGTGCGCACAACGTTGGTAAAGTACTCCATAGCCTGGGGGCGGTTTTCTTGAGTGGCAATAATTTCTTTCATTACGGACGGAAACGAATTAAGAAACTCATCGTGCTTTTCCAGATCCATTCCCAATTCAGCCCACATGCTTTTAATTTCCTTAAAAGAAGCCATTTTTATTACCTCCTATCTCCACTGACCGGGAGATGAATGATAACGTAAAGTTATGCTTATCATTATTGATGATGGGTACATTTTAATGGCTTGAAGGAATAGCGTCAATGGACAAAAATATCAGTTTTTCATTTTGTCTGTAAATTAAATTGGTGTGGGAAGGGGGCGGTGGTAATATTATGAAACAGTGGACAACCCCCGGACGCCGCAATGAATTTCGCATCCGGGGTTTACTGTGATCACCAGTTTCCCGGCAGGGCGCCGCTGGCGAGGATTTTCTCCAGCCTTTCCTTATGACCCTGTTCCATGCGGGCCAGATTTTCCAGGAGCTTCTTTTGTTTACCGTCCTTTACGAGAGAGGCCATAAAGAGATAATCGCGCATCGCTTCATCTTCTTTGCTGATCGCCAGGGCGATGCCATCCTGGGGATTCATGAGGCTGGAAAGCGGCGGCAGTGGTGCTTCATCATCCCGGGGCAGGTCAATCCCGGTGTCAAATTCCCGGTATTGTTTGTTGTCCAGGAGCTTTTGCAGAAAATCCCGGTGCTGAAGCTCTTCTTTGGCCAGGGCGGCAAAGACGGAGCGCAGTTCTTCGTTCTTCAGAGATTGGCTGAGGCTGGTATAGTATTCGTAGGCCTCCAGCTCGTCTTCAATAGCTGATTGCAGCAGGTTGGCGTAGCGGTTTGGCATATATTTTTACCCCCGAAATGCAAGATTTGATTGCCTTTAGTATATATTAATCAGGGAGGCTGAACAAATTCTGGATCATCCCTTAATAAATAAGCAAATAGGGAGGGACGGTAATAATAAATGGCGGCAGAACAACCGGCCTTTTCGCTGTAGGTATGATTTACCGCCGGTAGGGACAAGATAGTAAAAGGCGTATTATTATGGTATGCTAACCATAAATCTGGATATACTTTAAGCACAAGGAGGGGAACGAAAGCTATGATGAAAAAGATGATCTATTTTGGGTTGGGAGCCTTGACCTTGACTCGCGAAAGAGCGGAAAAGGTATTTTCAGAGATGGTGGAAAAGGGCGAAATGAACCGCGATGAAGCCAAGCAATGGGTGGAAGATGTGATAAAACGGGGCGAGGAAGAAAAAACCGAGTTTCGCGCCGCGATAAGAAAAGAGATGGAAGAGATCCGCAGTGACTTTCCCCTGGTAACCAAAGCCGACCTGGAGGCTATTGAAGCCAGGCTGGCAGCCATTGAGAGCAAACTGCAGCAGCAATAAGAGCTAATTTAGAGATGCCGGGGCACCCCGGCATTTATTTTTGGGGGAGTATTATGGGCGCCCGGCAGATGAGCAAAATGAAAAACTGGCCGCGCTACCGTGAAGTCGCCAATATCCTTATTAAGTACGGATATGGCTTCCTATTCGAAAGGTTTACCCTGCATCGATGGAGCGGTAAGCAGGAAACGGCGCTTCCGCCGGGACGGGGTGAATCCTTTCCGCGCCGCCTGCGGGAAATGCTGGAAGAACTTGGCCCCACTTATGTCAAGATCGGCCAACTGCTCAGCACCCGGCCCGATATATTGAGAGTTGACTATATCCGCGAGCTGGAAAAGCTGCAGGATGAGGTGCCGCCCTTTAGCCAGCTGGAATTGGTGGAAACCCTGACCCGTGCCGGCCTTGATCTGGAGCGGGATTTTGCCTGGTTTAATATGCAGCCCCTGGCGGCTGCTTCCATTGCCCAGGTGCACGAAGCCTTGACCAGGGATGGGCAAAAAATCGTGCTCAAGATCCAGCGCCCGGGCATTACCGCCATAATAGAGACGGATTTGCTGGTCATGATGGAACTGGCCCGCCTGGCTGAAAAGCGCACCAAGTGGGGAAGCCTCTACCGTCTCAGCGAAGTGGCCGAAGAATTGGGGGATGCATTAAAGGCCGAACTGGATTTCTTGCGGGAGGCCCGTAATGCCGAACATTTTTATCAAAATTTTAAAAACCATCCCCATGTGATCATCCCCCGGGTGATGTGGGAATTCACCTCCCAGCGCATCCTGGCCATGGAATACGTCCAGGGGGTCAAGGTGCAGGACATTATTCGCATGGAAAAACCGGGATTCGCTCGTGAAGCCATCGCCCGCCATCTGGTTGACGCCCTTTTTCACCAGCTTTTTGAGCATGGCTTTTTTCATGCCGATCCTCATCCCGGCAATCTTGCCATCGCTGACGGTGAAGCCATCATCTTTTACGACTTCGGCCAGGTGGGGATCGTCGATGATCATCTTAAAGGTCTTTCCATGAACCTTATAACCGGCATGATGCGCTATGACACGGAAGGGGTGGTCCGAGCCCTCCTGCAGATTGGAATAAGCTCCGAGCATGTAAACCGGGAGGCTTTTCGTTACGATGTGGCCCTTTTGCAGCAAAAGTACTACGGGCTTCCCATGTCCAAGATCAATGTGGGGGAGGCATTGCGTGAATTGATCGATCTGTCCATAAAGCATCAGATTCGCCTGCCGGCCCAGCTTTCCCTGATGGTCAAGATGCTTCTGACCGTTGAGAGTCTGGTCTCCCAGCTCAATCCCGAACTCAGCATCGTGGATATTGCCGAGCCCTATGGACGCCGCTTGCTGTTGAAACGATTCTCCCCGGACCAGGTGCGCCAGAGCCTGCAAAACCTGGCTTTGGACTATCTGGATGTTGCCCGGCAGCTGCCCCGCAGCACCGCCAACCTGGTTAAAATCATCGAGGACGGCGAGCTCAAAATAAAATTGGAGCATGCCTATCTAAAGAACCTGATATCCAAGGTGGACATCATGTCCAACCGCCTGTCTCTTTCCATCATTATTGCCGGCATTGTCGTCGGCACCTCTCTTTTGGCCCGCCAGGATCACAGCGCTTTCTGGGGCCGCCTACCCCTGGTCGAACTGGGATTTGCCGCAGGCATTCTCCTGGGCCTTTTCCTGGCCTATTCTATTATCAAAAGCGGCCGGTACTAGTGCACCCCTGTTGCACACCTGTTGCACACCGTCCCCGAACTCATTTCTGCGTTACACGATGCCAGTGTCTTCGAAGTTGGCCAAAGGCCTGAAAATGGCATATAAAGGCCCCTGAAGAATATACATGTACAAATAGAAGGGGGGACTTATATGAAACGTAGGCCATCCCTGTGGTTGATGATAATCATTTATATATGCGGCTGTCTGGCTGTTCAGCCGGTGGCGGTGGCGGCGGAGGAACCGCCCGCCGTACAGTACGTTTTCCTCATTCTGGTTGACGGTTTAAATACAGAGGGCTACCGCAACAGCCCGGCTCCCAATATTCGCTTTCTGGCCAATGAGGGCATTCTGGACGAGCAGTCCGTCACCCTGCCTGCCGACACGGTTGAAGAAGGTGTGGCAACCCTTTTAACCGGCACCTTTCCGGAAGAACACAAACATTACACGATGAATGACAAGGTCGAAGTTGAATCGCTCCTGGACGTCTTGAAGAAATACGGGAAGAGCAGCGCGGTCATCGACGGTTCCGGGGGCAAGCTGCAGTCCTTTGCGCGGGGCGACAACAGCTATATTCAATTGGATGCCAAAAGCACTGACAAACAGGTATTTGACCAGGCCATAGATCATTTTTACAATTATAAGCCTTATTTCACGGCTATTTACACCAATGACTGCCTGGAAGGCCTGGTGAGTGTTGACAAGCAAGCCTATTACCAGGCCACTATTGCCTTTGACCGCAGCCTGGGGTCGTTCCTGGACGGTCTGCGCAAGCAGGAGTTGCTGGATAAGTCGCTGATCGTATTGACCTCCCCGCGCAGCTCTTCCGTAAACCGCACCTGTCCCTTGATCATGCGCGGGCCCACCTGCAAGCCGGCCACCCGGGTGCAGCATACCATGGGTATTGACGTGGGGCCGACCTTGAGCCGCTTGACCGGAATGCCCAAACCCTTTAATGCCAAAGGCACCCCCCTCTATGATGTACTCAACCTAAAAGGGGAAGAGGAATTCCTCACTCTGCGCCAATGGGTTAAGGAGCTGAAAGAACAGCGCCTGAACACCTGGAACAAATACCTGGACCTGCAGGATAAACTGAACCGTACCATCCACCAGATGACCGCCATAAAAGAAGAAAAGCAAAGCATTTTCGACTTTGCCGGGGAAAGGGAACAGGCCATCGGCCAGTTGCGGGACCAGATTGTCAGGGAGCGCTTGATATTCCTGGGCATCATGCTGTTGATGGGGCTGGGCTACCTGGTGGAATTTAAATTGTTAAAAAGAAAATTCCTGTTGTTCCGCTAAAACTGCTTAGATGTAAATACGATAACTTAAGTATAGGGCCCTGGTAGTCTGTAGATGTTACAGACTATTAGAGTTTATCCAACAGCTTTTCCAGGGTTTTATAGAAGAACAGGATGGTCTGGCGTTCGGTTTCGCTGCTGTAGTGGTGCGATTCCAGGTCATGTTCGGCAATCAGCCGGGCGGCCCGGGCCTTTTCCCTGGTGGTCATTTGATTGGATTTAAAGTAGCGGTTTAAACGCTCCAGGATCATGAGTTCATCACGATCAAGCCTTGGCCCTATAGCCATATGTAGCATGCACCTCCGGATAATTAATTAGAAAATACTATGCAAGAGCCTGATAAATGATACTGAATAAGTTTACACGGATTGACATGGTTTTACAGCTTGACGGGGGCGGCCCCAAGTGGTAGGATATTTATCAAATTTATATCAACGACTGAGAACAGACCAATCTCGTCCCCCCTGTTTTAAGAGAGCCGGGTCAGGTGCAAACCGGCAGCAGGAAGCGAGAAAGCCATCTGGGAGTCGCCGGTTCCCGACAGGGGTAAAAACCGGACGGTCTTCACCGTTAAAGGATGTAGAGTGGGCCATGGCCAACGAGGGTGGTACCGCGGAAGTAAGAACTTTCGTCCCTATTCAGGGGCGTGAGTTTTTTTGTTTTTTTGAGGAAAGAAAAGGAGGCTTTAAGGATGGACTTGACCAAGAAGATTCTTCACCTGTTGGAGAGAGATGCCAAGCTGAGTCCCAAAGCAATCGCGGTGATGCTGGATCAGGATGAGGCTGCCATAGAGGCGATCATCGCCAGGCTGGAAAAGCAGAGGGTCATCCTGGGCTATAGCACTATCATCAACTGGGATGCCCTGGGCGAAAACGGGGTCACCGCCATGATTGACGTCAAGGTAGCCCCGGAAAGGGAAGTGGGCTTCAATGATATCGCCGAGCGGATCGGTCGCTATCCCGAGGTACAGAGCGTTTCCCTGATGAGTGGAACCTATGATTTGTCGGTTGTGGTGACCGGCAAGAACATGCAGGATATTGCCGGGTTTATCTCCCACAAGCTGTCGACTTTGGACCGGGTTCAAGGAACCACGACCCATTTTATCCTGAAGCGTTACAAACAGGTGGGGTTTAGTTTTGAAGAGCCCCGTGAAGATAAAAGATTGGTGGTGAGTCCTTAATGAACCGGTTTTTGTCAAAAACCGTGCAAGCCATTCCGCCGTCCGGAATTCGCAAGTTTTTCGACCTGGTGGCCCAAACCGAAGGGGTAATATCCCTGGGGGTAGGCGAACCCGATTTTGCCACCCCCTGGCATATTACCGAGACCGCCTGCTATTCTCTGGAAAAGGGGGAGACTATGTATACCTCCAACCAGGGACTTCCCGAATTGCGGGAAGAGATCGCCGCCTATCAGAAACGCCATATCGGGGTAGAATATTCACCGGTTGACGAAATCCTGGTAACTATCGGAGTCAGCGAAGCGGTGGACCTGGCCGTCAGGGCTCTGCTGGAACCGGGTGACGAAGTTTTGGTGCCCGAACCCTCCTACGTTTCTTACTGTCCGGAGGTAACCCTGGCTTATGGGACGCCGGTTCCCCTGCCGACCTACCACGGCGACCAGTATCGCTTGCGGCCCGATGTGCTGGAAAAGTACATAACGCCTAAAAGCAAGATCCTGGTGCTGCCTTATCCCAGCAATCCCACTGGCGGGATAATGAATTACGATGATCTAAAAGCCCTGGTTGATATTATCATAAAAAATGATTTGATAGTTATTTCCGATGAGATCTATTCCGAATTGACCTACTATGGCAAGCATGTATCGATAGCCTCCTTCCCGGGTATGAGGGATCGCACTATTGTCATGAACGGCTTTTCCAAGGCTTTTGCCATGACCGGGTGGCGGGTCGGATATGCCTGCGGCCACCCCGAGATCATCGCAGCTATGACCAAAATCCATCAGTACATGATCATGTGTGCGCCCATTATGGGACAAAAAGCCGCCATTGAGGCTCTGCGCCATGGGGAGGAAGAGATGCGGCGCATGGTGGATAGCTATAATTACCGGCGCAAGATAATATTATCCGGTCTGGCAGGCATTGGCTTGGATTGCTTTGAGCCCCAGGGAGCGTTCTACTGCTTCCCAAGCATAGCAATATCTGGCATGAACAGCGAAGTTTTTTGCGAGAAACTTCTACACGAAGAGCAAGTGGCGGTAGTGCCCGGAAATGCCTTTGGCAGCAACGGGGACGGATTCATAAGATGCTGCTATGCGGCTAGTATAGGCAATATTGAGCAGGCGATCGAGCGAATGGGCCATTTTTTGAGGCGTCATGCCTATGATTAATTAGAAAATAAGGGAACTTGTGGGAAAGAGAATTGGCTCGAAAACACGAGGAAAACAAAGTAATAATGCGATAATTCACAAGAGGAATTATTCTTAAAGAGTGGAACCTCCTTTATAGACAGGGAAAATGGTCTGTAAGGGAGGTTATACATTGCTGGGCGATTTTACCAACGAAGAAGTGGAGTTGTTGAATGCCTTTACTGCGTTGAGACCGGGTGGACAACGGGAGATCAAAGAATATATGCGCTATGTATTGGGCAAGCAATACAAACGCGAGGTCAAGGTGGCCGTTTTCAACAATAAACTTTTGCAAAACCTGTTCCACAGCCTGCTTCATATTGTTGAAAAGGAAGATTTTGATCTGATCCTGGTGAGCAAACGGGTTGCCCAGATAAAAGAGCTGTACTACGCGATTTTCGAACAGGTTCACAGCCGTTATGCCGAACTGATCCCCGAGCTGGACAGCAACGAAGTGGTGCGGGAATTTGCCCGGGCCGGTTTCGAAAACCTGAATGCGGCGCTTGTCAAGGGCAAGCCGGAGATGATTCGTCTGGAAATAGTGGACTTTTACCAGGAATATAATAAACTCGCGCAAAGGAGAGACGCCAGACAGATTGTTGCAGTATAATAGTTCTTGAAATATATGAAGCAATGGGGGACGCTCAATGAAGCTAAGATTCTTAGGCGCGGCCAGGACAGTTACCGGGTCCTTCCATTTGGTGACTACGGATAAACTGTCCTTTGCTGTAGATTGCGGTTTATTTCAAGGACCCAAGGAGTTAAAAGAAAGGAACTATGGGGATTTTCCCGTCGATCCCGCTACCATTGATTTTATCATCCTGACTCATGCCCACATCGACCACACCGGACTGGTTCCCAAACTGGTAAAGAAAGGCTTCAAAGGACCGATATACTGCAGCGCCGCCACCGGTGAGCTGGTCAGCATTCTGCTGCCTGATTCCGGGCATATTCAAGAAATGGAGATCCAGCGCAAAAACCGCAAGCTGATGCGCACCGGGCAGCCGCTCCTGGAGGCGGTCTATACTGCCGAGGAAGCCGCGGCTTGCCTCAAAAATCTGCGCATCATAGCCATTGACGAGATCGTCCCGCTGGCGCCCGGGGTCGAGGTTCGCATGCGCGACGCCGGGCACATCCTGGGTTCCAATATCCTGGAGATCTGGGTGGAGGAAGAAGGAGCCAAAACCAAGCTCGTTTTCAGCGGAGACCTGGGCAACTACAACCAGCCGATCATCAAGGATCCTACTATTATAGAGAGCGCTGACTATTTAATCATGGAATCCACCTATGGGGATCGCCTGCATGGATTGGCCCCGGACCGCAGCGTAGAACTAAAAAAGGTCATCGATGAAGCCATGGCCCGGGGCGGCAATCTGATCATTCCGGCGTTTGCCGTGGAGCGCACTCAAGATCTGCTCTATGACCTGATCCGGATCTACCACCGGGGAGAGCTGGACCCGGGCATTTCCATATACCTGGACAGCCCCCTGGCCATTGCCGCCACCGAAATATTCCTGCGCCACACCGAGCTGTATGACGATGAAACCCTGCAGTTGCTGCGCCAGCACGATCAGGCCTTCAAGGCCCTGGGGGTCAAGTATTCCCGCACCACCGAGGATTCCCAGCGTTTAAACCAGGTGCTGGGCAAAACCATCATCATATCGGCCAGCGGCATGTGCGACGCCGGCCGTATAAAACATCATTTGCGACACAATTTGTGGAGGCCGGAGTCGACTATACTATTTGTCGGCTATCAGGCGCAAGGCAGCCTGGGACGGCGCATCATTGAGGGTGAGCCGATTGTCACCATTCACGGCGAGCAAGTGGCGGTCAAAGCGGCCATACGCAGCGTTGACTACTATTCGGCCCATGCCGACCGGGACGGGTTGATGAAGTGGCTGCACGGGTTTGTAAAAAAACCGCGGGGTATATTCCTGGTTCACGGCGAGGAAAAGGCCCAAAATCATTTGGCCGGGTTGATAACCGAAGAGTTCAAGATCCCCCTGGAGATTCCGGAGTGGCTGGATGAGTACACCCTGAACGCCGAGGCTTCACGGGCCGCCTGTGGAGTGGGGATTCCGAAGCCCCGGCCGGAGGCCGCGGCTGAGATAGCCTACCGTAATATTCGGCGGAGGCTGGATGAATACTTCGTAGCTCAGAGCAAAGATGGCAAATACGATGAAATAGTAAAGCTTTTAGAAAAAGTATCGAAAGATCTAAAATAAAGAAAAATTATAGGCGGGGCTGTCGTTTTTTGACAGCCCTATTTTTCTTCACTCTAAGGTCCATTGACCTGGTTAAATTTGGGACCATAGTATCGCTGTGCCCAGAGTCAACCTTGGATTTGGAGCTTGATTTGCCTTCCCAGCTTTTCAGTGGGCATGCGCCAAAGATTTACCTGATAATAACCCTTTTTAGACATTAATCCTTAAAGCAACTGTACTTGTTTAGGGACAAGCATGGTGCTATAATTCGTTTACACCATAGGGGAGGCCACGCTTTGATGAACCAGCATTCTGCTTTTCTTGAGCTCTTTCGGTGGGGCTTTGCCAACGTCCCCGGCATCGTATTACACTATTCAAAAGAACTTGATATAGAAATTGAGGACATCGGTGTTCTTACGGCGATTTTCTATACCTTTGAAAGAACCCAGCCCCTCTTTCAGATCGGCGTGCAGGTTGGACAGGTCTTGCAATACTGCCCGACCTTGAGCAAGACAAAATTGTCGCGCCGTTTAGCCAATCTGGCCCGGGCCGAAATCATCCACCTGGACGGGACCGCTAATTTTGCCGACCGGGTGATAACCCTGGAACCCCTCCTGAAAAAGGCGGAAAAGCTGCTCCTGCGCGATCATGTGGATCTGTACCGCCAGAGCTATCCTGCTCCTGCCCCGGCCGAAGAGGAAAATAAAGTGGCCCTTTTGGATGATTACCGCAGCAAGATAGAGCAACTGGAGCTGCAGTTGGAGGAGGAAAGGTCCAAAGGACCGGTTGAGAATCAAAATTCTATACCCAATGGCAACCTGAAAAAGCTGGGCGACTTCATCTCCAAAAAAACCGGCAACCTGATGAGCCATAAGATGAGCGTGGAAGTGCGCAAATGGCTGGAAGAAATGAAGTTTACGCCGGAATTCCTGCTTTGCATGCTGGAGCTGTGCTTTGAAAGAAATATATACAATCCCGGTGAAATAACCCGGATCGCCAAAGACCTCAAAGAATATTCCATATCCACCCTGGAGGGCCTGGAGAGTTATTTTAACAACTATATCGATGTTGAGAAGAGCACCCGTTCGGCCCGGACTAATACCTTTGACCCGGAGATCGCCGGGTTTGGCAACTATACCGGCATCGATATGAGCGCCGAAGCCCGGCGCAAGGTTTACTATAAATGGCGCTATGATTGGGGATTCAGCCACTCCATGATAATGAAAGCCGGGGAAATCATGTGCCAGCGCACCCGCAATGGCGGTTTGGAATACATAGACAGCGTACTGCACAACTGGATGAAGAAAGAGATCAGGCAGCCCGAGCAGGCCGACCAGGAGATAAAGAATTACAAAGCCCGGAGCAAAAATGAAAAACCCGCCCCGGCCTATGCCAAAAAAGAGAAATCAACCGTATCCAACACTTATGAAACGTTTGTACCACCGGGCCCCAAAGAATAAAAGCGGCGGTTTTTAGCTCGGGCCTGTTATAATTAGGGGGCGGAGGTGGTAAGATGAGTCTGCCCGTAAAATCAAGCAGTAAAGAAGATTATTTGTTTGACCTGGAAAGCGAGCGGCGGGTATTGTCATCCATGCTGCATTCTGAAGACGCCTGTATCGAGGCCTATAACGCGCTTTCGGCCAGCGATTTTTATTCACCCCGGCACGCCAACCTGTTTGAGTTGACCTGCAGCATCTACGAAAGGGAAATTCGTCCCACCTATGTGGAACTCCTCAAGGAAGCCCATACCCTGGGCCTATTTTCCAATCCCCGGGACATCGAAGAGCTTAAATACATTTCTGAACACTACATAGAAGACGAGAACATCCTGTACTGGATAAAAAGGGTCAAGGATAAATCCAAGCTGCGCCGCTTTGAAGGCTTCCTGCGCCGCAACCAGCAGATGCTCACCGAGAACCAGGACCGTGAAGTCGAAGAGACTTTGCTGCTGGCCGAGGAAGAATTGACCAACCTGACCGCCCTGGACCACGACGACCACATCGACACCCCCGAGGAGCTGGCTCACCTGGGCTATGAAGAAGTGGAGCGGCGCTTTTTGCGCTTTAAGGAAATCCAGGAAGAGCATAAGGGGGTAATCCCCCTGGATGGTTTGCCCACCGGTTTTGACAATCTGAACCATATCACCCTGGGCTATAAACCAGGCGACCTCATTATTCTGGGCGCCCAGACCGGCCACGGCAAGACCGCTTTCGCTCTTCATACCGCCAAAGCGGTGGCGGTGGACAACGGCAGGAACCTGCTCTATCTGAATACTGAAATGAGCCGGCAGCAGATCGCCCTGCGCTGGGCTTCCATACTGGCCGGCATCGACCACGACCTGATCCGCAAAGGGGACATCACCGAGACGGAACTGTCCAAAGTCTTGAACGCTTATTCCCGGCTGCGCGTCAGTGGATTCTACTCCTATCCCTGTCCCAACCTGACCCCGGAGAAGACCATATCTCTGGCCCGCAAGTTTAAAGCCCAAAAAAACATAGAGATGATGATCATCGACTATATAGGCCGCATGGATAAAATGGACCCCCGCCTGGCCGAGTGGCAGCTCCTGGAGCAGATCGTCAAAACCCAGAAGATTCTGGCCCAAAATTTAGGAATTGCGGTTATCTGCCTGGTGCAGCTGAACCCCGACGGCTCGCTGCAGGGCGCCAAACGCATGAAGAACGAATGCGACCTGATGTTAAAGCTGAGCCCCCTGGACCCGGAAGACCTGGAAACCGATGAAAACCTGAAAAAATACCATAATCCCAACTACGCCCTGTACATAGAGAAAAACCGCGATGGTGTAAGCGGCAAACGTATTCCCATTGTTTTCGACTTGCAAAAACAGATCATGAAGGATGCGGATAGGAGAGGCTAGTATGTACGAAGAGCAAAAAATCCACAAGATCTATGATGAAACGGCCAGTTTAATCGTCGATCTCTCCCTGCGCCACCGGATAAGCCATCATGAAATGCATTTCCTGCTGAACTTGTTGGACCAGGCGGTGGTCAAGGGCCGCTGCCCGGAGCTGATGGAAGCCTTGAAAAAATGGGAGCCTGACCATCTGGATCCGGAATCCAATGAGATCATTAAGGCCACTCTGCTAGCTCTGGACATGCAGGACCAGGAAGTCCTAAAAAACACGGCCGGACTTATCGAAGATCTGGTTCGGGAAGGATAGCTACCCTGCTCATTCTAAATGGGTCAATTCGTGCAAACCGCTCCAGTAGTCCCTCTGCCTGTGAATCTTTTCTCAAGTGTATCCACTGATTCAGCCTCTTTTCAGTACATGCCTGGTTCAAAAGGTAAAGCTGTGCCGCCTTTAGTTGTGGGGATTAAGCGGTATTGTTTCGCCTTCCTACCCTGGATTTAGTAATGGCATATCACCAGGGATTGAGTTAAAATAAATAAGTGCAGTGCAGAATTGTAGGGGATTTTGCAGAATGGCAGCCGTTTTCTTTTAACAAGCCGAGCGGGTGATCGATTTGCGTTGATATGGAGGAAAAGATACCATGCCCAACCGCAGTGTCAATTTGGCCAGGCCTGAAATTTTCAACCTTAAGCCCTATATCCCCGGGAAGCCTATTGAAGAAGTAAAGAGGGAACTGGGGCTTACCGACGTAATAAAGATGGCCTCCAACGAAAACCCCCTGGGAGCGTCGCCGCTGGCTGAAAAGGCGGTTAGGGAAGCTATAAACCTCCTGCACATCTATCCGGACAGCAATTGCTATTACCTGCGGCAGAAGCTGGCCGAAAAATACGGTGTGGCCGAAAACATGATTCTGCTGGGCAACGGTTCGGATGAGATCCTGCGCCTGATTGCCGAGACCTTTTTACGGCCCGGTGATGAGGTGGTATTGGCCCGGCCCACCTTCGTCGAGTATGAATTCACCGCTCTGGTTATGGGGGCCCAATGCGTGGCCGTACCCCTTAAGGAAGACCGTCATGACCTGCCCGCCATGCTGGAAGCGATAAATGGGGCAACCCGGATTGTCTACTTGTGCAATCCCAACAACCCCACCGGTACCTACGTAAACAAGTCTGAATTAGATCGATGGGTCGCATCCCTTCCCGATGATGTTATACTGGTCATCGATGAAGCCTATGGTGAATATGCCACCAAGGAGGATTATCCGGACGGCCTGAGCTACGTAAGGGAAGGACGCAATGTAATCGTTTTAAAGACCTTTTCCAAGATATACGGATTGGCCGCCCTGCGCATCGGCTATGGTTTATGCCGGGCCGAGCTGGCCGCTCTGGTGCAAAGGGTCAGTGAACCCTTCAATGTCAACCTGCTGGCTCAGGTGGCGGCCACCGCAGCCTTGGATGATAACGAGCACGTGCAGCGCAGCCGGGACAACAATGCTGAAGGAATGCAGTATCTTACCCGGGCTCTGGACGAGCTGGGTCTGCCCTGGATTCCCAGCCAGGCCAACTTTCTGCTTATCGACACCGGGCGCGACTGCCGGTCGGTTTTTGAAAAGCTGCTCAGCAAGGGCGTTATTGTCCGCACCGGTGACGTATACGGCTATCCCCGTCACATCAGGGTGACGGTCGGCCGGCCGCAGGACAACGCTCGTTTGGTCAGAGAGCTTATAGGGATTTTGAAGGAGCCGGTATAGCCATGCTGCTGATGGACTGCCATCATAACGATCTGGAGGCCCCGGAACTGCTTAACGGTTTGATGAAAACGCTTCTGCCGCCCGATATCGAGCGGGCCGTGTTTTTATGTGTCGGCTCCGACCGCCATATTTTGGATTGTTTGGGGCCCCTGACCGGAAGCCTGCTTCAGGAAGCTGTCCCAACTCTGGCTGTGTACGGCACCTTGGATAAGCCTTTGCACGCCGGCAACCTTACGAGTGAACTGGGCAATATCAACCGCCAGCACCCGGACAGCATCCACTTTGCCGTCGATGCTTCAGCCGGCGCTCCCTCGGAGCTGGGCGCTTTGCGCCTGCGCGACGAGCCTTTAATGCCCGGCAGAGCCCTTTTGAAACGGCTTCCTCCTTTAGGGCATTACTCATTGACCGGAGTGCTGAGCCTGAAAGGCCGGGGCAGGTTTAAAGACCCGCAAGTATCGAGTTTAAGCCCGGTCTACCAGATGGCCCGCCTGATAGCCCAGGCGGTCCGAAGCTATTATTTAGAAATATGAGGAGTCTAGGACGACTGCTCTTTGCAATATCGCCATGGGGCATGAGGAGGTATCCTGTTTGAAACGCTTAATGATTGGAAATGAGGCTATTGCCAGGGGCGCCTATGAAGCCGGAGCCACTGTAGCAACCGCCTACCCGGGTACGCCCAGCACGGAAATAGTGAGCAGCTTTGCCGAGTTTCCGGGGGTCTACGCCGAGTGGTCCCCCAATGAGAAGGTGGCTCTGGAAGTGGGCATCGGAGCATCCATAGGCGGGGCCAGGACTCTGGTAGCCATGAAGCACGTTGGAGTCAATGTGGCGGCCGATCCGCTCTACACCTTTGCCTACACCGGAGTAAACGGGGGATTGGTCCTGATTTCAGCCGATGACCCGGGCATGCATTCCTCCCAGAATGAACAAGACAACCGGGGTTATGCGCGCTTTGCCAAACTGCCGGTTTTGGAGCCGGCGGACAGCCAGGAAGCCAAAGACTACACCCGGCTGGGCTTTGAACTGAGCGAGCGTTTTGATACGCCGGTGATGCTCCGGGTAACCACCCGCCTGTCTCATTCCCAGACCCTGGTGGAGACGGGAGAAAGGGAAGAAGCCGGGGTAAAAGAGTATAAAAAGAACGCGGTCAAATTCGTCATGCTGCCCGGACACGCCCGCCTGCGCCATGTGGAAGTGGAGAAGCGCATGCTGGCCTTAAAGGAGTTCGCGGATGAAACCGAACTGAATAGAATTGAATGGGGCGACCGCAGCCTGGGGGTCATTACCAGCGGAGTCGCCTATCAATATGTAAAAGAAGCAATGCCGGATATTTCCATCCTAAAACTGGGATTTACCAATCCTCTGCCGGAGAGGCTGATCCGTTCGTTTGCCGGGCAGGTGGACCGTCTGGTGGTTGTGGAGGAGCTGGAGCCGGTCATCGAAGAGCAGGTAAAAGCCTGGGGCATCAAGGTGGAAGGTAAAGATATCTTCACCCTGCTGGGCGAGTACAGCCCGGAAATGATCGAAGAGCGTCTGGCTGGCCGCGATACCGCCGTCGGTTTCGGACTGGATAAAGAGATCCCCGGAAGGCCGCCCCTGCTCTGTCCGGGCTGTCCGCATCGCGGGGTTTTCTACACCCTGCACCGCATGCGCCTTACGGTCACCGGCGACATAGGCTGCTACACCCTGGGGGCCCTGCCGCCTCTGGATGGCATGGACTCCTGCATCTGTATGGGAGCCAGCATCGGTACGGTTATGGGAATGGAAAAGGCCCGGGGCGAGGACTTTGCCCGTAAATCAGTGGCTGTAATAGGCGATTCCACCTTTGTTCATTCAGGCATAACCGGCCTTATCGATATCGTATACAACCAGGGAACTTCAACCGTTCTCATCCTGGACAACGATACCACGGCCATGACCGGCCATCAGGACCACCCGGCCACCGGGCGCACCATTACCGCTCAGACTACCAGCAAGCTGGACCTGGTGGCCCTGTGCAAAGCGGTGGGAATCGAGCATGTGCGGGTGGTCGATCCCCTGAAACTGGATGAGTTGAGACAGGCTCTGACCGAGGAACTGGAGAGAAGGGAGCCCTCGGTCATCATTTGCAAGCGGCCCTGCGCCCTGATTGTAAAAGAGCCCCCCCAACAGAAATACTATGTAGATGCTGAACTGTGCAAAGGATGCAAGATCTGCATTCGCATCGGCTGCACCGGCATGTACTGGCTGGATAAAGAAAAACTGGCGGTGATCAATCCCAATAACTGCATTACCTGCGGCCTCTGTCCTCAGGTCTGCACCTTTGACGCCGTCAAGATAGTGGAGGGATAACTATGCCAAACCAGACGAGAAACATCCTGATTGTAGGAGTTGGAGGACAGGGAACCCTGTTGACCAGCCGCATTATCGCCCAGGTGGTGGTACAGATGGGGTATGACGTTAAGGTTTCGGAAATACACGGCATGGCTCAGCGGGGCGGCAGCGTAGTATCCCAGGTCCGCTACGGGGAAAAGATCTATTCCCCGATTATTAAGAAAGGCGACGCCGACGTATTGCTGGCCTTTGAAAAACTGGAAGCGGCCCGCTGGCTGGACTACCTGAAGCCGGGCGGAAAAGTGATCATAAACAACGACCGGGTGGACCCCCTGCCGGTGATGACTGGCAAGGCCAAGTACCCGCAGGACATCGATCAGAAGATCGCCGCCCTGGTTCCTGATACCACCACTGTCGACGCCACCGCCATTGCCATCGAATGCGGCAATGTAAAGGCCGCCAACGTGGTTTTGGTGGGCATGCTGTCCGGAGCCATGGAAATTCCGGCTGAAGAAGTGGAAAAAGCCATCGCCACAATGGTTCCCGCCAGGGCCCTGGAAGTGAACCTGAAGGCTTTCCGGGAGGGCGAAAAGCTGTTTGCCGCCATGGCTGGATAATGCTTTTAATCTATGGATTATTGATCAAAGGGGGCTGCCTCAACTTTTGAGACAGCCTCCTTGTCCCCTGGAACTGTCATTTTGTCAGTTTACTCAAATCTTACGGCGGTTCCGCTGGCAGCTACCATCAGCATCCCGTCACGTATTACTTCATAATCCAAATCTACGCCTACAACGGCATTGGCTCCCTTTTGGCGGGCCTTGTCCACCATTTCATCAATAGCTATTCGCCTGGCATCATTTAATTTCTCTTCATAAGCACCGGAACGCCCTCCGACGATATCAGTGACACTGGCGAAGATATCGCGGACTATGTTAGCCCCCATAATGGCTTCCCCGGTGACCAGTCCCAGGTAATCTTTGATGGTCTTGCCTTCAATATTGGGTGTGGTAGTCAGTATCATCCATAGCACCTGCCTTTTTTTACACTAATAATAACATAAGGTGGGTTTACAAAACAAAAGGGCCATTTATTACCAGCCGTCCCCCCTGTCACATGAGCTTTTATATCAAGCTGTTGATATATATAGTAATATATATGAAATAAGCGCCAACCACCTGCCTGGGCATTTAACGGCTGCCATGGGATAATAAGCAACACGGCTAATGGCTGGCTTTTTGCTCTCAGTTGGCGGTTTAAGAGGGAGTGCCTCTATGCGTCAATGGACAACGGAGAACGGCCTGCTGGTACACCGCCTGGTCGGTCCCGGCTGCAATGTATATTTAGTAAGCGGGCCGTCGGGATGCATCATGGTGGACAGCAGCTATGGTTTTACCGGAAAAAAACTGCTGCAGCGCGTTGAACTGGCTTGCGCTGAAAAACAGCTAAAAGCTCTGGTTTTAACCCATACCCATTTCGATCACGCTGGCAATGCGGCGCTCATCAAGGAGCATTTCAAGCTCCCTATTGTCGTGCATGAAGAAGAAGCGGGCTATCTTAAAAAAGGCATCAGTCCGCTGCCCCGGGGCACGCAATTTTATAACAAAGCCGTAATGAATATGGTACGGCGGGTGCATATACCATTTCAACATTTCAGAGCTGTCCGGGGCGACATTCTTATAAATGATCGATATGACTTTTCCGAATACGGCTTAAACGTTTACGCGCTTCCTACTCCGGGGCATACCAAAGGGTCGCTCAGCGTGGTGGTAGACAACACGATTGCCCTGGTAGGGGACACCCTGGTGGGCTATGTCCTGGGGCACAATTATCCCGCTTTTGCCGATGGGCCGGATCAGTTCGTTGCCAGTTGGGCGGCGCTTCTGGACACCGGGTGCACAACTTTTCTGCCCACCCATGGAGGGGCGATAAAGCGTGAGGCTTTGCAGGTTTTGCTTGATAAACATTTATAGAAAACCGGCGTCTTATCCTGTAAAAATTTTCTTCGAACGAGTAATATACAGAATTAGGATTAACAGAGTACTTGGAAATAGAGGCAAAAGACATTATTATATTATAGAAAGATATCTGATCTGACCAAAGCGGATATCTTATATCAAAAGATTAGAGGGGAGGAATACCATGAAAAGTTTGAAAGGAACCAAAACTGCTGAAAATCTGATGAAGGCTTTTGCCGGCGAATCGCAGGCCCGCAACCGCTACACCTACTGGGCTTCGGTGGCGGACAAAGAAGGCTACAAGCAGATCCGGAACATCTTTATCGAAACCGCTGACAACGAAAAAGAACACGCCAAACGTTTTTACAAATTCTTATTAGCAGGGCTCGACGGTGAATTGCCGGCCAAAATAGAGATCGACGCCAGTTTCCCGGTGGCCCAGGGGAACACCCTGGAAAACTTGAAGGCGGCTGCCGCTGGAGAATACGAGGAGTGGGGAGAACTCTACCCGGCTTTTGCCCAGGTGGCTGAAGAAGAGGGATTTATTGAGATCGCGGTGGTGTTCAGGAATATAGCCCGGGCCGAGAAAGCCCATGAAACCAGGTACAACAAGTTGGCCAAGAACATAGAAAGCGGCCAGGTCTTTAAGAAAGAGGAGAAGGTTCAATGGAAGTGCGGCAACTGCGGCTACGTTCACGAAGGAAACGAAGCTCCCCCGCGTTGCCCGGCCTGCGATCATCCCATAGATCACTTTGAGGTCTTTAAAGAAACCTATTAATATGGAAGAAAAATCAAAAAAAGTCTAAAGCGGGTTGCATGCCCGCTTTTTTTATACTTTTGCCAAATATTTAACGTATTTAATAAAAGAACCGGTATACTTATTGTAGTGTCGATCCGGCCGATTTGATTAATCCCGGTCAAGACTCCATTGTTGGAGAGGAGTATTTTTCCTGCATCTGTTTGAACTCGGTATAATATTCATTAGCATTGTAGTCGAAAACATGGGAGTGCCTTTGCCCGTTGAAGCCAGTTACCTGCTGGCGGCCAAACTGCTCAGAGACGGATATTCCTATGTATTTATGCTCATCGTGCTGACTGCCGCCCACCTTACCGGCAGTATATTGTCATTTGGATTGGGCTGGTGGGGCGAAGGCTGGTTGACCAAGCGCCTGCAAAAGCGGCCCGGGTTCATGAAAGCGAGCCAGACTATTCATAAATGGTATACCGATCACGGCAAGATCACCATCTTTGCCACCCGCTTTATCGGGTATGTACGTCCCTGGTCGTCAATGGTGGCGGGTTTTGCTCGCATTGATTTTGGCTCTTTCGTATGCTGGACCCTGCTCGGTTCGCTTCTATTCAATATAGTCGTGCTGATTTTCACCCAGTACCTGTTAAACTGGTGGTATCAGTTCGGAACCGTTTTCAAAATTGTTTCGGGGGTTCTTTTGGTAGTCTCCTTCAGTGCGATTTTCGTCATTCATCACTTCATTCAGAAGAGACACCAGGAGGAACTCGATCAAGAATGAGATGCTATCCGGCACCGGCAGAGCAACTCATTGTCCCGCAGTGAAACCCTGAACAAAGGAAATAGAAAAAGATTGCGCCGTTGGCTGCGGTATTTAAGGAGAGCGGAGCGTTTGGCCCCCAAGGCTTCCGGGGAGAGGGCGATCTTATGCCAATCTTCATGGTTGCCGGGCATAGAACGCGGAGGGAATAGATGACTCGAGAAAAGAGCCGTCAGTTGGAAAAAGTTATAGTGAATGAGATATGCATAGGCCTGAGCCCCCAACCAATGGGCTTGCTTTAAAGAGCGCTCAACACACCTTCCCAGGACGGAGTGATCGGGGTGTTTGTCTTCAGGATGGGGGTAAATTAAGAGGTCGGGCCGATATTGCTCTAGCTCTTGTTCCAATTGCTCCACCAGGGCTTCTTGATAAAGACGTAACGATCCATCCGGGTATCCCCAAAACTTCAAATCGGCTTCCGAAATCCCTAACTCCCGGCTGGCGACCCTGAATTCCTGGTAGCGCAGGTCGCGCAGGCCCCGGCAGTTGCCGTCACTCACCAGAATCAGGCGCACCGAAGCCCCGGTTTGACGGCATATATAGATATACCCACCGACCGCCAGGCTCTCGTCATCGGGATGGGGTATAAGCACCAGGACTTTATGCTCCCCGGCGGCTAGCGCTGCCGGAGGCAAGCGGCGGAATTCCTTCCGGGGCGTGGTTTTCCAGACAAACAACAGCGCGATAAACAGAATCGGAAGCGCTATGGCCGGGATGAACAGCCATACGCTAGGCGATGGCATACATTACCAAGCCTTCATATATATGCTCTATCTGCTGCATGTTCAAATTTATATCATGTTTTAGCACCTTTTCCATACCGAGTACACCCATTTGCTCCGCCAGAGCCGGGTTATCCAGGATCAGGCCTACCTTGTGGGCCAGATCCCGAGCATCGCCGGGCCTGGACAAATAGCCGTTTTCTCCATCAGCGACCAGTTCGGGAAGCGCTCCCGCAGCCGCCGCGACTACGGGAAGACCAGCGGCCATGGCCTCCAGGGTTACTATGCTTTGGGTTTCACAGCAGGAGGGCATTACGAAACAGTTGGCCAGCTGGTATATGCGGGGCAGTGTTTCATCCTGATGCTCAAATTGGCCGCAAAAAGTCACATGACCGGCGAGGCTGCTCCGGGCGGCTTGTTTCTTCATTCGCTCCAAAAGGCTGCCGCCGCCGCACAATACGAAATGGGCCGGACGTTTGCTCAAGATCAGGGGAGCAGCTTTCAAAAGAGTATCCAGGCGTTTTTCCCGGTCAATTCTGCCCACATAGAGAACGAGCGGCAGATTGGGAAGCCCCAGACTGGCGCGGGTAGCATCCGGGGATTGATAGGAGTAAAACCTCTCCAGGTTAACCCCGTTGGATACCACCGTTACCGGTGTCGTTACGCCCACCGTTACGAGCCACTCTTTAACCAGTTCACTGGGGCACACCACATACTGGCAGCGGTTGTAAAAGTCTTTCAGGTATCTGGTGAATTGGGCATTGGAATAATTGTGAATTGGTTTGAGGAGCTTTAAATAACTCATGATGAAATCAAGTGTAAAATGGTGGCTTATCACAACCGGGACTCCGCACTGGCGGGCGGCCTTGGCCAGGCAGGAACATATGGAAGTCGGATCCTGCAAGTGAATTACATCGGGCCTCCAGGAGCGGACAATGCCGAGGATCTTTTTGTAGGGATGCATGGTTAGCCGAAAGCCTTTGCGGAAGGGATTGCGAATGGAGGAAAAGCGATAGACGCCAAACCCCTCGGGGTATATTTCGTGGCCATCAGCTGGCCGGATCGCAGGGGCTAGAACCGCAACCTGATGACCCCGGCCGGCCAGATAGGAGGCCAGGTTCCGGGCGGTTACGGCCACGCCGGAAACATTAGGATAAAAAGATTCTGACCCAATAAGTATGCGCATTGGTAATACCAACCTTTCATAAATTTTGGCAGAATTCTTTTTATTATAATAACACTAAAATAACACTAATTTTATTAAAATTGGATTAAATAAAGAGTTTATTCTTCTTAACCTGCATTCCAAATATATCAACTATATGGCGCTCTTCATTAAACAAGACCCGACTTTATGCATTACATCAATAAACCTTTTTAGCGCTTGGTCTTTCCCTGGGTTAAAACCAGTTTAAAACTCCACCCGGACTGTTCAATCATTTGCTTCAAGGCCTCCCGCAGGCTGCCATAATCAAACTGATAGTCGTATACCGGTTGGCCGTTCAGCCCATATCCCTTCTCAGAGATGCTCCGGAAAAGCTCTTTCCCTTTGATCCGGGTTTTTTCCACCCCTATAGAAAACTGTAGACCGCTGGACGACTCTTTGAGCAATTCCCAGAAATAGGCGGTTGCCGTTGCTTCATCCAAAAGCAGGCGGGCTTGATAGCTTACCTTTTTCTTCCCGGTTGCCCAGCTTTTATTGACTGCTTCATTGGTGATCAACAGGTCGGTATCAACCCCCGGGCTTATAGAAAACGGGCCCCTGTCATCAAGCGCCAGCAAACGGGACAACAGCTCAGTTCTGGGGAGGAAACTACCGGGTGCGGGATTGGATTTCTTGGAAAATAAACCCATAAGGCCACATCCTCTCTTATGCTTTCCTAATTGATGACGTAATAGCTTAAAGCAGCTTTCTTTAATAATAAATCCTGGTGAATTATTCAGAAAGGCTTTTTTAGCCGGGCAAAAACGCTTCCTTATCAAAACCATAAACAAATAATGCCAAATTCACGAAGTAATAAATAAACAAACACCGGTAAAGGGAGGCGGCCAAGTGGAGCTAAGCCAGAAAGTTGAAAAAGTTCGGGCAAAACTGGTTAAATTAGGCATGGAGAAAGGCTTCCAGGATCCCGGGGTAATAAAACTCAGTCAAGCGTTGGACAACTTGATTAACAAGCTATATATGCCAGAGCCTTGTGGTAAAAGCAAGCAGAACCAAAATGCCTGATTTATAGTAAGGTATTTTGCTATCAGGCCTTTTATATTATTATAGTGATCGTCAGCAAGTCGTTGAGGTTTTAAACCTTTTAGCCCCCAGCCTTTTATTCACATGTTTAAGGAGAATGGTATGCAGCTGTCTTTTTTGTACCAGAACCGGATCATTGCCTTTGAAGTCATCTACCGGCCCAGAAAGACTATGTCCATAAGGGTGGAGCCGCCCGACCGGGTGACCGTTATAGTGCCTCTTGGCACTAAAAAGGCGCTCATTTTAGAGAAAGTAAAGGAAAAGGGGCATTGGATAGCGGAAAAATTGGATGCCTGTAAAAGCGCGGGGTCAGCCGGCCCGGAGCAATTAAAGAACGGCGCCCGTATAGTATACCGCGGCGAAAAGTACCTGCTCTGTATCGAAGTCGATTACTCCAGGAAGAACAGTAAAGTCAAGATCCTGGACCGGAGCATCCATATAAAAACTCCCGATCCGGCTCCTGAAGCCATAAAGGGGACTTTAGAAGCCTGCTTCCGCCAGCAGGCCCGGGAAGCCATAGAAGAACGGATCCGCTTCTATCAACCGGTTATTCCTAAAAAGCCCAACCGGGTGTTTATAAAAGCCCAGCGCAGCCGCTGGGGCAGCTGCAGTTCGCTGGGGAATCTCAATTTTAACTGGAAAATCATACTGCTCCCCCCGGCCGTTTTTGACTACATCATTGTACATGAGATGTGCCACCTGGTTTATCTCAATCATTCCAGGGAATTCTGGGATCTGGTCGCCTCCATACTTCCCAACTATAAAGAAAGTTACCAGTGGCTGCGCGAGCACTCCCAGGCCCAGCTCTGGTAACCATGAAAAAGGGTTTCATAACATATGGGAAAAAGATAAGCCGGAATATTAGAACAATTCCGGCTTTGGTAATTAGATAAGAAAGTTAGGTTATCTTATTAAGCCCAAATATAAGTAAGTATTGCTGCCACAGCCGTAAAGACGATGGCTATTATAACGGCGGTCTTGATCACTTTTGATTCAATGCCGAGCGCGTCAATGGTTGCCGCTGCGTTTTGCAGCTTGGCCGGAGATATTACGCTGGCCAGGCCTCCGGCAATGGCGATCCCGGCCGTCACGACCAGGGTGTTCAAGTTCAAAAGCTTGGTGGTTATAGCGTTATACTTGGCATATAAGGCAATTGCAGAAGCCTCCGAACCGGTCACAAAACCGCCCATCAATCCGAGATAGGCTGCGACTACCGGATACAGGCCCTTGAAGAAGTTGGCTGAAGTCGTGGCCAATACCGAGATCATATTCCAATCCGGATTTGCAATCTTCCATACGGCGCCCTCGCTTGACATACCCGAGTTTACCAGTACTTCAGCGATGGCAAAGA
Source organism: Syntrophomonas sp. UBA5314 (assembly GCA_002410325.1). GTDB lineage: Bacteria > Bacillota > Syntrophomonadia > Syntrophomonadales > Syntrophomonadaceae > UBA5314. The sequence goes on along the minus strand of DHRK01000007.1, from coordinate 197,345 downwards.
AAATGGCGGCGGAAAAGACCGGGCGGGGTGCGCGCTTTAGCCATTTTAATCCAATTTCTTTCCACTGTTTTTTAGTAGGAGTAATGAACGGAACAGCTAATAGAGTGCTTATAATAACCCATGTGTAGGCATTCCAAAGCATTCTAGTCGCTATAGGCTTGCCGCCGGGAATAAGGTTGAAAGGCATGGCCAGTTGTTTAGAAAGCAAAGTTAAAGCAGGTGCCCAAAAATTTACAATCAAGCAGCAGATAATAAGAATCAGCCAGGGAGCCAGGGCTTTAAACAATGACATCGAATTTTCCACGGCCAAATCGGATTCACTTATGGCGCTGCGATCAATAAGGGTTCCACCCTGAACTTTTAACAACCCCATCATAACCAGAATGGTAGCGAGACCAGCAAAAACACCGGTTAAAACCACTCCATTGGGCAGCCAGTGGGCGACTGCAACGGCGGTGAAACCCATTGAGAGGCCGGCCAGCAGGCAGGGAATAAATCCTTCCACAACTTTCTTCCATCCGCCTACAATCCAAAGCATCCCGAAGCCGATCATGGTTGAAATAACCGGCATGAATTTGGAAAAGACCAGGGCTGATGAAGAAATAGGGGTGCCGGTAAGGTCGGCAAAAGCAACCAGGGGAGCACCCAGCAGGGCATAGGTGCACAGGCCGTCAAATCCGAGGGCGGGAAGTGCAACCGCAACGAATGTGGAATACCCCATGGCCAGCATGATAGGGGGCAGGATTGAGACCGGGGTGGCTCCCACCGCGACCAGCAGGGTTCCAATGCCCATATTGATAATCATGATCTGAACAGCATGGTTGCTCCGGGCGATTGTTTTGACAAATACAACGATTCTTTGAAGGGCTCCGGTGGATTCTAAAAAGGTAATCTGCAGCAGGGAAGTTGCAACCATTAAAGAAACCGGGAATGAGCGAACCATCCCCATTACTGTCGAGGTAAGACTTACGCGCAGGGAAGTGTGGAAAAACAGGTAGGCGATGGCGACGGTTAACAACCATCCAATGAGTCCGGCGAGATCGGCCGGCCATTTGAGAAAAACCAGAAGACCTAACACAGCAATAATGGGTAAAAGAATCAACAAAATGTCCAATGTACATCCATCCTCCTATACTACATGATTTAGTTTTGAGCTAAAAAACCTTCCTACCGTCTTACCATAATAACCGGACCTTCGACACTTTATATAAATAACATATAAATTATTCGACAGCCAAGTAAAAAAACCTTTTTCTTAATAATACTAACTACCGTAAAATTTATGAGAGCTTAATAAGGTGGGAAAAGAGAAAAGGAAAACCCGGGAGAACCGTTCTCCCGGGTCAAGGATCTATACGATTAAGTAGAGTGGGACTTCAAGTTTGTTTAGGGTTGAAATTCAATTAAATGTCTATGCCCGGATGCCCGTTGGCCACATTGGGATCCTGGCGCCTATTCCAGTCTCTTATATAGGTCGGAGAGGAAAGGCCCGATGCCTGGAGGCAGTTTATGATCTGCCGTCCGTCTTCCTCACTGGTTCGGAAATGCTGTATGCTCTTTATATTGCGGGGCTGTACGATAAAATCCAGTTCCATCCTGGCCTGCTGCAGCATCTTCTGCAGGCGTTTCAGGGTTAGGGGATTATCATTCACCCCGTGTAAAAGGATGGCCTGATTGGCAAAGACTACACCGGCCGCCTGAAGCCTTTCCAGAGCCTTACGCGCTTCGAGGCTTAACTCTCTTGAGTGGTTGAACTGGGTCGTGATGTGAACCGGTGCATAACGCCGCAACACTTCGCATAAACCGGGTGTAATCCTCTGCGGCAGGGTAACCGGCACCCTGGTCTTGATTCGCTTTATCTCAACATGCGACATACAGTGCAGCTGATGCAGTATCCAATCCAGGGTCTGATCGTTTAGCAAGAGGGCATCGCCGCCGCCTATGATCACTTCCTTGATTTCCTTGTTCTTACGGATATAATTAAGGGCCTTGGTCATATCCCAACCGGCCGTGCGTTTATCCAACTGCCCGGGCCGGCGTTTGTTGGAACAGTGCCGGCACAGCATGGCGCATTGATTGGTAACCTTGAGTACGGCACGCTGAGGATGGACCAGAGTGACGCCGGGAGCAGGGGATGGCTGTGACGATTCACGGGAATCAACGCATCCGCCGGCTGATAATTCCTGAGTATCGGGAATCGCCTGTTTATAAATAGGGCTCTCGGCATAATTACGATCGATCAGACTGAGATAATAAGGTGTGACGGCCCATTGATAGACCTTGCCAACTTTTTCAATTCTCTTTCGCTCCAGATCGCTCAATCCCAAAATTTGCTCAAGGACCCGGCTGTCACTTATGCGGTTCTTTTGCTGCCACCGCCAGTTTTGCCAGTCATCTTCTGAAGCGCCGAGAATCTGCAGGATCTGGTTCTTTCTAATGGCAGCCGGATCCTGAAAGTGGTTAATCGCCATGGCCTTGCAGGCATCTACATAAGGCATGAAGATTTTTTTCAGTTCGAGCTTGCCAAAGAAATTCTGACACATTGCACCCATTTCTCTCATGTTCACTCCTCCTTACCTGACAAGATAGGAATGTCACATCGGAAAAGGGGCCGAGGCTGAATTCGTGGACGGGCATCCTTAAATAATAAAAACCAAAGGAAACACCTTTGGTCGTCGGTATAAGGATACACTATAAACCTCGGTTCCCTTTCAACGCTTGCGAGGTTAGCTGACGGGTTCGGGATAAGGGAGTTCCCTACCGGATATCCGGATTCACCCCAATTGTTGGGTCCCCCGCTCTCCAAATGGAGACTCAGCGTATTAGCTGTGAAATTATTCTAAGTTGCTTTACAACAACTCTAATAAGACAGAGTGTTCTCCGCCTGTTATTAATATTGTAATGCATAGAAGCGGATGTGCAAACAGTTTTTCTTACAAAAACTTAAAATAAGCTTTCCCCAAATTTTATCAATTATCCATTTAATTAGTGAAGTCAAATGTAAATTTGATGATTGGGGATGCCCGGGCTTGCTTAAAAGGCATATTTTCGACATCCGTAAATAAACAAATAGCTGGGAACAGCAAATTACGTGCCCTGCATAAATAAGGAAACAAGGGAAAGGTTAACTCTCCCTTGTTTATATTGGGCTTAGCAGTAGTTGATAATCAGTTTGGGGCCGGTATACCAGGGGGGGATGTGGTATTTACCCCAGGGGGGATACCGGTGATGCTTATGGTCATGCTTATGATCATGTTTATGGATATGCTTATGGTCGTGTCGTTTGACGCCCCCACGTTTCTTGAGTGGTTTGTGGTGATAGCGTACGGGTTCCAGTCCAAATGAATCGTGATGCTTAAAATCCGGACCCGGATGGAAGAAACCGGGGTGATGCCGGTCAGAGCTGAACAGGCCCAGAAGGGCATTGGCAGATTCGTCTCCTTCCAGAAGCAGGCCGTAGTTGGGCTTGCTGCCATCCAGCCAGCTGCGCACCAGGAAGGTTATATCGTTATAGATCACTGTTCCCGGTGTGTCGGCCCAGGATGAAAGAAAGGTGTAGACCAGTTTGGAGCGGGGCTGGTCGTTCCAGGTTACACACCCCGCATCCCAGGGCTCCAAGGGCCGTTTCAGGCTGGAATAGGTAAGGGTCCCGGTCGGGAATTCGTTGCGATAGACTGTGAACTGCAGCTGGGCCAGTTCGATCCGCCTGTGTTTGGGTATAGCGCGCAAAGGAAATTGAAGCAGGGTTCGGTAGCTGTCTCCGAGCTGTTTATACTGGCCAAAATACAGGAACGGACTGAAGGCAAAATTCTGGTTCGCATAGTACTGGGAAATGTAGGCATCTTGTATGGGAATTAATGTCTTGACTGGCACCATCATCATCTCCTTTCAGATATTTCAATATATCATATTGGAAAATTGATAAATAGGTGCCATCTTTAACTAGAAATAGATTTTTCGTCAAGGTACAACCTGTATAATCCAAAGGGATCTGCGTTAAGCGGCATCCCAATAATCGTCTCAGAACGGTTTTATCGTGTTTCAATGGTTGGCGGGCAGGCCGGCTTGAAGCAGGGAGTGCTTGAGAGTTGCACGGTCCGGCAGCCGGTCGAGGCTTATTGAGATATGCGGTAAACCGGCGGCGGCGGCGGCTCGCAGCGCGAAGTCCCGGTTTTGGCGGTGGCTCTCGTCATCAGCCCGGCTTTCTGTCATTACCAGCATAAGGGGAGTTTCGTTAATGGATTGGCAGATCAAGAAGTCGCAATAGCGCTCCCGAAGACGCCGGAGGTACTCGGAACGGTGGGAGGCTTCGCCAGTCAATTCGATGATTTCAGCCAGGCGAACTTTGGGAAAGACCACCTGAGCTTGGGGGGTAACTAGTTCCTGCAGCAGGGTCAGCAGGTTTTTTTCCGAATCGTTCAAGAAGCGTTTCCGGGACTGGTAGGGTAGATTGCCCAGATCAATCCAGGCATTAGAGATATCGAGCACTTCTTCTCCCTTTTTACCCGGCCCCGCACTGTTTTTCGCCGAGAACAGCTTTTTAACGATATCTGACACAAAGTAAAGGATGAGCACCACCAGGGCAAAAATAATCAGCTGCAGCATTGTAAACCTCCCACAAATCGGGTAAAAATCATGTTTTTATATTACCCAAATTGAATCATGTTTTCTAGGCTTTGATGGACTATAAATGCCGTAATTTGATGGGAGCCCTTTTGCCCGCAGGTTTTTCAGTATAGAATGTTTAATAGATTATCGCTGGAAATGGAGGTTGGAAGCCTTCCCGGCGGTAAGCTTAAAGACGAGGAGGCAGGGCATTGAAGTACTTGAGCAGCAGAGGAAAATACACCTGTGATTCGGCGGCCATGGCGATAAAAATGGGCTTATCACCCGACGGCGGACTGTTCGTTCCCGAGAGGATCCCGGTTTTAACTGATGAACAACTGCAGTTTATGGCAGGCAAGGATTATAAAGAGCGGGCCGCGCTGGTTTTAGGAGAATATCTGAACGATTTCAGTGCTCCGGAAATAGAGAGTTGCGTCCAGGCGGCTTATGGAGGAGGAAAGTTTGACCACCCGGAAGTGGCGCCCCTCCACCATCTCGGCGATAAGCTATACGTGCTGGAGTTGTGGCACGGTCCCACCTGCGCCTTCAAAGATATGGCCTTGCAGATGCTTCCCCACCTGCTAACCACCAGCATGGTCAAAACCGGGGAGCAAAACCAGGTTTTAATTCTGGTGGCCACTTCCGGCGATACCGGGAAGGCGGCTCTGGAAGGATTCCGGGATGTAAACGGAACCAGGATCGTGGTCTTTTTTCCGGAAGAAGGGGTCAGCCAGGTGCAGAAGCTGCAGATGCTCACCCAGGAAGGGGAAAACGTACTGGTTGCAGCGGTTAAAGGCAATTTTGACGACGCCCAGAACGGAGTGAAGGCCATCTTTTCCGATCTCAAAATGGCTGAAGCCTTGAGAACCAGGGGATTTGAGCTCTCATCGGCCAATTCCATCAACTGGGGACGCCTGGTTCCCCAGATCATATATTATATATCAGCTTACCTGGATGCAGCCCGCCGCGGAGCTATAAAACCCGGCGAACCTGTAAACGTGGTCGTCCCGACCGGTAATTTTGGCAATATTCTGGCCGCCTTTTACGCCCGCTGCATGGGCATTAACCTTAAGCGGCTGATATGCGCCTCGAACGCCAACAACGTTCTTACCGAGTTTATCAATACCGGCACCTATGACCGTTCGCGCCAGTTTCATAAAACTATTTCACCCTCCATGGATATACTCATATCATCCAACCTGGAACGGCTCTTGTTTGAAATGACCGGGCGGGACGCCGGACGGGTGTCGGCCTGGATGGAGCGGCTCAAAGACTTGGGACGCTACACGGTGGAAGAAGATGTACGGGCCAAAATCAAGGAGATTTTCTGGGCTGATTACGCGTCAGATGAAGAGACCAGACGAACCATTGCCCAAATTTGGGAGAAATACGGCTATTTAATCGACACCCATACCGCGGTCGGAGTGAACGTCTATCAGAAATACCGGGAGGCCGCCGGGGACGACACCCCGGTGATTATCGCCTCGACCGCCAGCCCCTACAAGTTCGGAGGAAGCGTCAGCCAGGCCTTGATAGGGGATAAAGCAGGCCAATGGAGCGAATTTGAGGCCTTGCAGGCCCTGGAGAAGCTGACCGGAGTGCCGATCCCCCCGGCCATAAAAGGCCTGGAAAAAAAGGCGGTAAGGTTCAACCTGTCCACCCGCCAGGATCAGATGGGGGATATACTGCTCGCCAATTTATAAAATTGATTTTTATCATAAAAGGGATGGCCCGCAAGCCATCCCTTTCAACATTATTATGCTTATTCAGGAAACCCTTGAATGAAAAAATCCATCAGGCGGTGGCCCTCATGTACGTGCAAGCCGGCCCGGGCCGCTTCTTCATCATAGACGTTCGGACCCTCTGTACAGGGCTGCCGGGAATCAAAGACCAGATAGGGCACGGGATCGCGGCTGTGGGTTTTGATTGCTACCGGGGTGGGGTGGTCGGGCAAAAGCATTATCCTGATATCGGATAAGCTGTCCAATTCCTGCCTGACCAAGCCTACCACTTGGCTGTCTATTTGTTCGATGCTCCAGACCTTTTTGCTGATGCTGCCCTGGTGCCCACACTCATCGGGCGATTCGATATGAAGATAAACAAAGTCCTGGCCACCTTTAAGCTCATCCAGGGCCGCCCGGGCCTTTCCGGCAAAATCGGTTTCTATCCCCCCGGTAGCCCCCGGTACCACGACCGGATTCAGACCCGCACACAATCCCAGCCCTTTAACCAGATCGACTGCGGCAATCACCGAGCCATTGAGGCCATAGCGCTGTTGGAAAGTGGTCAGGGCCGGTTTATGCCCTTCACCCCAAAACCAGACGGAAGTAGCGGGATTCAAGCCGGCCTTTACCCTTTCAATATTTACCGGGTGTTCAGCGAGAATGGGTACACTTCTTTGCATCAAGTCCAAAAGAGCTTGTGAATCGCTTCCGGCGGGCAGGTATTCGCCCACCACCCGGTCCGATATATCATGGGGAGGGGTCAACTGCAGCTCTTTGCCGCGCCCACCTTTCCACACCAGGAGGTGGCGGTAGCTTATGCCCGGATAGAAAGAAAAATCGGAGCTGTTCAACTTTTCCTGCAGGGTTTTGATGATTCGGCCCGAGTCGCTGCTGCTGATTTCACCCGAGCTGTAGTCGAGCATGGTTTTGGCGGCATAATCGTCCTCAGCAGACAGGGTAACCAGGTTGCAGCGCAGGGCCAGGTCATGGTCGGCCAATTCTACTCCCATGCTGACCGCTTCCAGGGGGGAGCGGCCCGAGTAATAGCGGCTCGGCTCGTAGCCCAATACCGACAGGTTGGCTACATCACTTCCCGGCGGGAAGTTGGCCGGTATGGTTGATACCATGCCTATCCTGGATAGTTGGGCCAGGGCGTCTATGTTGGGAGTGCGGGCGTACTGCAGTGGGGTGGCGCCGCCCAACTCCTTGATTTTATAGTCTGCCATCCCGTCGGCCAGAATGACCAGGTATTTCAATAAATTCATCTCCTGACATCAAGAATTTTAATCAAGTATATCATTTTCCGGCCGGTGGTGGGATGCAGATGATGACCCGCTTGTTTCTATAATATTCTATAAATATAATGAAGGTGAGTTTATCCAGGGAGGGTGAGGCCCTTTTTGAGAATATGAAAGTAGAAGCGCCGATCCTGCGAATACTATTAGTAAGGGTTCAACTCCCATAGTAGTTCTACTCGTCAGTTCAGCTTTGAACATAATTTCATGATATTAATAAGGAAGGGTGTATAAGATGAAATACGATAATTACGATGTAGCAGTGCTGGGATGTGGACCGGCCGGTCTTTCCGCCGCTATAAACGCCAGGGTGCGCAACAAAAAGGTGCTCGTAATCGGGGCCGACCTCTGCAGCCCTCCGCTGCATAAGGCACAGAAAATCGAGAATTACCTGGGATTGCCCGGATTGACCGGAGGCGAACTGCTGAACCGCTTTATGGACCATTTTGAGATGATGGAGATCGAGCGAACCACGGTGAAGGCCAGCGGAATCATGGAGGAACCGGACGGATTCACCGTCCTTTTAGGTGAAGAAGTATTGCATGCCAGAAGCATTGTAATAGCCACCGGCATACCATATAAGTCCACCCTTCCCCGGGAAGAAGAAATGCTGGGCAAGGGCCTGGGCTACTGCGCCACCTGCGACGGGCCGCTCTATAGAGACAAGGATGTGCTGCTGGTCGGACACAGCGATGAAGCCGAGGCCGAAGCCCGGTTTATGGCCGAGATCTGCCGCAAGGTTTATTATCTCCCCCTGTATAAGGGAAGCTGGCTGGACGACGAACGGATTCAGATCATAAACGAACGCCCGGTGGAGATCATCGGGCAGGATTTTGTGGAAGGCTTGAAGGTTAAAGACGGCCAGGTCTATAATATTGACGGGCTTTTCATCCTGGGCGGCGAAACCGCGCCGGACCGTCTGATCCCGGGGCTGCTGATTGAAGATAAGCACATCAAGGTCAACCGGCAGCAGGAGACCAATATACCCGGAGTCTTTGCGGCGGGTGACTGCACCGGAGGCCCCTATCAGGTGGCCAAATCGGTTGGCGAAGGGCAGGTGGCGGGACTTGGCGCGGCCCGCTTCGCCTCGCGCCAAGCTTAAAAAAGTCCGGTTTTTTTCCCGGGCTTCCAGGCGTTTATTTATCCGCTTGGCGATCGTCCTTGGGTTTGGGCCGGCCGATTAAGCCGAATTCGTAAAACAAGTCATTGACCTGGGCAAAGAGTTCATTGGCGTAGCTCTTGCCGAATTTGCCCTTGGCGGCTGCTTCGGCCGGGCTTTCCCGGCGTTTGTTTATAGACATGCGTCGTACCTCCTTTTTAGGTAGTATTCTCTAATAGCGGGGGGAGTATAACGGATTGGATTATAAGTCTGTTTAGCTCCTTTAACAGTGAACACTCGCGCAAGTGACGCCGGTTTTAAACGGGGCTCAAAAGTCGCGAAACTGCCGAAAAATATGTATTAAGTAGAGTTGACGAATAAAAAGGGTGATGCTATAATAAGATTCGTTGCGGAGCCGTGGTGTAGCGGTTAACATGCCGGCCTGTCACGCCGGAGATCGAGGGTTCAAATCCCTTCGGCTTCGCCATATAAGATTTCTAAGGTGCCTGCTCCCATGGGCAGGGACCTTTGCGCCTCGGTAGCTCAGCTGGTAGAGCAGCGGACTGAAAATCCGCGTGTCGGTGGTTCGACTCCGCCCCGAGGCACCATTTAAGCGGAAGTGGCTCAGTGGTAGAGCATCGCCTTGCCAAGGCGAGGGTCGCGAGTTCGAATCTCGTCTTCCGCTCCATGAAACTTAAGTGGCGTTACCTTTGAGTAACGCCTTTATTATCGCGCTTCATAGTATTGCATACCGGCGCTGATGTCTGTTATAATTACAAATGCGCGTAAGCGATGAGGTTGGTTCAATTGAGGGCGGATGGCGAAGTGGCTAACGCTGCGGTCTGCAAAACCGCCATTCACCGGTTCGAATCCGGTTCCGCCCTCCATAATTTTGCCCGGGTGGCGGAATAGGCAGACGCACGGGACTTAAAATCCCGCGATGGCAACATCGTACCGGTTCGACCCCGGTCTCGGGCACCACTTGAAAAATAGAGGGTTTCGGCCCTCTTTATTATTTTTCTGAACAGCTACTAAAGGATGATTTACTGCCGTTTATAGGCCCATAGATACTCATCCCGGAGCATGATCTTTTCTCGCTTGGACTTCCAGCGCGCGTTTTGTAAAATGGCCGCGTGTTTTTACCCCCCAAACCAAAGCCCGGCATCAACTGCCAGGCTAAACTCTTACGTATAATACGTATTTCGCCATTGATGATACGTGCTATACGTATTATAATTGAAACATGGAACGGAGGTTACAATTAATGAAATTCCGGGACATAGAAAAAATAATCAAAGACGATGGTTGGCAATACTCATATACCGCAGGGTCTCATTACTTCTATCTACACCCAACCAAACCCGGAAAAGTAACGGTACCGTACCACAACAGAGAATTAAAAAACAAGACAGTAAATTCTATTCTTAAGCAAGCGGGACTGAAATAACCCCATTGCTTGAGGATTTAAATATTAAAAGGAGGTTCTACTTTGAAATTAGTTTATCCAGCCTGTTTTTATCCTTGCGAAGAAGGTGGTTATACAGTGATTTTCCCGGATTTACCGGGATGTGTAACCGAGGGCCATACCCTGTCTGAAGCTATAGAGATGGCTGCTGACGCTGCTTCCGGTTGGTTGTTGTATTTACTAGAAGATGAAAAGCAACAGCCACCAGCATCTTCAGACATAAAAAATGTTGTTGCTGATGAATACGAAAATGGTTTTATAAGCCTTATAAGTATTGACTTAGAAGAGTATGCTAAAAAATTCGGAAACAAAGCCGTAAAAAAAACGCTTACTATTCCTGCTTGGTTAAATTCTATCGCAGAAAAAGAACACGTCAATTTCTCTCAAGTCTTACAAACTGCTTTAATCAACCATCTTGGAATTAAACAACCATAGTAAGTACCAAAAGAGCCGGGTTAATCGCCTGGCTCTTAACCCTTCAGGTATTACACCAGTAGTTTCTCGGTTTTAAACCAATGAAGTCTTTTGATGATCGAGGATTCTTCGGCATACCCTAATAGAGCCTCTCAGGGGGCGTTTTCACCATTCGCATGAAAAAACCCCATTCAGGAGAAGCGAAACGGCCCGCTACGGGCCGTATATTAGGAGTTATTTGGTAAAGTACAGTCCAAATCAGGTACATACTCCAATAGGTCCCCTGGCTGACAGTTGAGGGCAGCACAAAGCCGATCAATGACCTCCAAAGATACATATTCATGCGAACTTAATTTGGCCATTGTTGCATTTGAAATTTGAGCGAGGTTCATAACCTCTTTTTTCTTGAGTCCTTTGTCAATCAATAGTTTTTGAAAAGGTTTATAGCTAATCAAAAAACATTCCTCCAAATATGATTTGTTTAACATTATATCAAATAGAAATTAGCCATATCTAATATTGTTTAGAGAAGTCATTGACTGTTAAGGTTAGCGATGTTATAATAAAGTTTAATAAAACTAATATAAATTAGCCTTGCTAAACTTTGGGAGGGAAACAAAATGTCATTAACAAACCTGAACAACCACATTGAAGGAAGTCCAAAATTTTATGTCCCGCTTGCGTCTGGCCTTGTGGATCTTGCTCAGGTAATAGACCGGGTAGCCGACAATATGGAAGTATATTCAGGAACTCCGAAGGTACACGAAACCGATAAGAAGGACATCCAGGAGTTAAGGCGTGAATTGTCTGGTAAAACCGCTGCCATAGAAAGTGCTGTGCTAGAGCTCGACAAGGCGATTACCGTGTTAAACCATTGGATGGATGCGTATTTGTATTTTGAAAAACCAGATCCTAAAGCAGCAATGGACTGGGGGAGCAGGGCGGGTAGAGGGCCGCATTATGATCAATCGGCTCAATGGTATATGGAGTATAACAAAATTACTAAATTTATAAACATTGCAAGTGACTACGTTTATAATAGTAAAGAGATTTTGGCCGGAATATTGAAAGAGGCTTAAACGCCTGAGATTCTCCTCAAAATTGAGGGAAATCTTTCGCCTGCTATTATTAAACGGCAAGGGCTTAAATAAACCTATCCTGGACACTCTTAAAAGCAATGGAGGTGTTTTCATTGAAAAAAGTATATCCAGTAATATTAACCCCGTCTGACATGGGGTATGTTGTCTATGTGCCAGATCTTGAAATAAACACCCAGGGTAAGGATATTATAGATGCTATTGAAATGGCGCGGGACGCTATCGGTTTATGGGGCATTACGGAAGAAGACCTGGGGCGTTCTATCCCGGAGCCTTCTTCTCAACTACCTGAACATGCGCCCGATGAGATCGTTACTTTAGTCGATATCGATTTTGAGGCCTGTCGCAGGGCCAATGACAATCGAGCGATTAGAAAAAATCTTACTATTCCCAGCTGGCTAAATGACCGCGCTGAAAACGCGGGGATTAATTTTTCTCAGACACTGCAAAAAGCTTTGAAGCAACAATTGGGAATTCGGGAATAAACACAACAGCCGCCTGCTGGGGAAGGCGGCTTATTAACGATATCCTATCTTTCCGAAGCCTTTCCTGGAACGGTATTGCAACCGGTCGTAAAACTTTGATAAAAGCACTTTCGTCAAAATCCCCCGGGAAAGGTGGGGTCTTCTATTTCGAAATCAGGTTAGCCTACCAGTTCCAAGAACCGTCCGCATTCCAGCGGCTTGGTTTGGCTTCAATCAGCCCCAGTTTGAGTTGAATGGTTTGAGACAGGGTAGTGCGTTCCCGGAAATAATTCATATCTTCGCAGGTTTCGTCAGGTTTGTAGTTGGCTTCCTTGGCCTGGGCGGCGGTTATGCCGTACAGCCTGCTGACGTCCAAGCCGCTGGGATATTTTTTGCCCAGTATGTATGGCGGGGCATAGTATATATGAGTCTGGTCGTCAACGTATACGGTGGCGGTCGGCGGCATGGGAGTGTTGATCTTGATCAGGGACCCGACCAGTCCCAGAACGATCAATATTCCAATAGTAACGGCAGCGGTGCTGTATATTCTTTCCATAAGCTCCCCCTCGCAGCAATTGATTTTTGTTAACAGGTGTCTATATAATAAACGAAGAAAAAAGGAAAAAATTTCACCTGGCAGGCTGTTATATCTCTAGAATTTAGTTTAATATACCCGGAACGAAAAAAACAATATCCGGCAACAGTTATAAAAGAACGAATTTATCGATATCTTTAGCTCAACATGAATTTTTCATCCATTTCTAGGAATTAATATGCTTGTGCGTATTTTTCATGTATTTTTCTCCTTGAGAATGCATTGTTAAACATGCCAAAGACAGGGGAATCCTGGTTTATTAAGAAAAGGAGCGGCTCTATGAACGATATAGTACTGTACGGATTAATAGGGATAACAGCCGGCCTGTTAAGCGGCTTTTTCGGGGTGGCCGGGGGTATTGTGGTTATTCCCGCCTTGCTCTACCTGGCGGGCTTCAATCAGTTAACGGCTCAAGGAACCTCGTTAGCCATTCTGCTGCCGCCGGTCGGACTGCTGGCCTTCCTCCAATACTATAAATCGGGTCATGTTGACGTAAAAGCGGCGGTTATTATCTGCGTGATGCTCTTTATAGGAGCCTTTTTCGGGGCCAAATTAGCCCATAATGTTCCGCCCGCTTTCTTAAGAAAGGGTTTTGCCCTGGTGCTGCTCTTGGCCTCAGTAAAATTACTCATTGATAAATAAAACCTGCGAAATGATAATCGCAGGTCCTTCCTAAGTATAAATGAAAAAATGAGTTACTTGGCGGCCGCCTCGTATTGCGGCAGCAGGTTCTTCGCTTCTTCCAGTTCTATGTAGCTCAGGCTTTGTTTGAGCGCCAGCAGGGCCTGAGGGTAGTCTTGAGCGTTGTAGTAATCTTTGGCCCGATTTAACCATGACTCGGCCTGAATTATCTGTACTTCGTATATCTGGATTTGAGCCAGGCGGTGGGTCTCGGTTTCCAGCGAGCTGACCATGTTGAAGGCCAGCAGGGCATTCTCATAATCCCCGGCGTTTCTATACTGCCTGCCCAATTCGTAATTTATCCGGGCCTGCTCCTTCTCGTATTTGGGGACTTCCCAGGCTCCCCATACGATGAAGGATATCGTAAAAACAATGACCGATACCCTTACAATTTTGCCCCAGAATCCAACCGGTTTGCCGCCGAGCAGCTTTGCCAGCGATACGACAATGGATAGTAGCAATAGTATTAAAGAAACGCCGACAATGTAGCCCCACACAAGGAATTCCCCCTAAGTCATTATTGTTCTAAAATCACTTCAAAAGATTCAGCTGTACTTCCTCCATTGAGACAATACCATAAGCCGCGAAGCAGTGCAAATTTTTAGAAACGGGTGCTTTATGCAGCAAAATGTTGGGAACAATTGCGGAACATGCTAAAATTAATACATACTTGGATTAAGGATGAAGAAAATGTCAAAGCAAGATATGGGAAATCGTATTCTCTGGGCTGCACGCCTGATGGCCTTCTTATTGATTGTATTGCTGGCAATTGTCTCCCTGGATGCATTCAGCTGGGCTGAGCCTTTTTCCAAGCAATGGGGCGGTTTTGCGGTTCGCCTTCTGCCTGCCCTGGCAGTGCTGCTGGTTTTGCTGGTGTACTGGCACAATGCTTTTTCCAGCGGGATCGCTTTTCTGATCGTGAGTATTGCTTTTACCGTGTTCTTCAAAACCTACACCAACATATACTCCTTTTTATTGCTATCCATACCACTGGCTGTAACCGCCTTGTTGTTTATTGGTGCGGAAGCAGCAGCCAACCAGAACCCTGCCGGGAAAGGTGAATAGACAAATAGATTGGGGGAAGGCATCAGTGCTAAAGGACAACCGGCTGCAGGGAGAATTCAACGCGCAGACCAAACTGCTGTCCGAGCAGATTAGAAAGGCCATGCAAGATGTTTTCAACGAGTTTAACGCCCGTGATTCCCTGGAAAAATCCGGTGCTGCTTACGCTGCCGCGCGTAGAGGGGTTGACGTGTTGCACACCGGACTTATCAGCCTGATAGATAAACTGGGCTGGTCGGAGTTATCCCGAAGGCAGTGCCTTTATCTTGAGGAACTGGGCAAGGATTACCTTCTAAAGGAGAAAAAATTCATTGCCAATGAATGTGTGGCCAGAACCGGGCAACCGGTGGCCCCTTATGTCGAAGAATTGATCAACAAGATATTGCCGGATCTGGAAATTATGGCGGACGTCCATCAGAACCGGAGTAAGATCAGGAACAGCCAGTTCCGGAGCAAAGCCCGGAGCCTTTGGCTAAGAATCAGACTCGTTTTAAGTCATTTACTGGCGTTGGGCCTGGGGTATTTGCTGGGAAAATATCTCGTTTAGCCGCAATGCATCAGAGCATTCGACATAAATACCAGTCCGGGCAGGATTCCGGTCGAGCAGTGTTGAATATTTTTATCAAATTCCTTGTTTATACACGCAAAAAGTTTCATTCATACGCAGCAACTCACATGTTCAATTAATACATTTCGTTTAAACCTTAGTAAATACCGATTATCCCACTCCGAGCGGGAAAGGAAGAGTCATTAATGACCACGAAACGGAATGTGATTCTGAAAAGAATCGTCGAGTTCTACCTTGATTCTCCTGAATTTAACGGTATTCCTCATTGGCAGCTGCATGCCGAAGTGGGCGGGACCATAAGTGATATAAACCAGCAGTTGGAACAGTTATTGGAAGAAGGGGAGATAGCACTAAACACCCTGGGCTATCCCAATATAAAAAAATACGATGTTGCTCCCGGGGAAGAACAGCTTAAGGCCCTGAAGAACTGGCAGAACGAGCGTATAAGTGTGTTTCCCTCCGAAAAGCACTTGCGGGGAGTGATCGACCAGGAGTACCTGGACCAGCCATTTACCAGGATGGTGGCTCTGGGTAAACCACAGCTGGCGCCCCGCTATTTTTCCATCGGTGTACTGGAGCAGTATTTGAATGATCCCCGCTACATCATCGAAAATACGGAATTTTGGGGCTCAATAATAGAGGCCGCTGCCTTCGAGGAATTTGAGCCGTATTTGCTGCCCAATTTTGGACTGGGTTACCGGGAAAATGGTGAAAGGATAATTTTTGTCTCCCTGCGTTACCTTGCCAAGATGCCGGCTGAAGACCAAATGCACTGGAAAAGCCTTATGCTGCCGTGTGATATAAGAATTGTCAGCAAACCGTCCGACTCGCTTAAAAGGGCGGCATTTTAACGGCTTTAAAAATGCGCCGGCTATTTATTTAAGCGGCGCATTTTTACATTTTCATATTTATTTAACCGAGGATTATTTCTTTTAAATGCCGTTTGGGAACGTGATGGGTTCCTTCTTTGTCTCGCCAGTATTCCACCTGGTCGTTTTGCATGACTTCCAATTCAACGATTTCCCGGGGTTTGCCCAGGGCTATCACCAGCATTATTTCATATCTTTCCGATATCTTTAAAACTGTTTTCAACTTATCTTTTTTAATAGATGCTATTATGCAGCCGCCCAAGCCAAGCTCGGCCGCTCCGAGCAGGATGCTCTGGCAGGCTATGCCTGCATCTATCGGAGTAAAGGGACTGGCCCACTGTGAATCGGACAGCACCACAATATAAGCGGAGGGGCGTTCCCCTTCCGCCGGGCCGGGCCAATCCTTGAGATAGGCCGCCCAGCCGAGCGCCGGAAAGATGCTTTTATTCTTCTTGGGGTCGCAGAAAAGCATGTAGCGCAGCGGTTGTTTATTGGCTGCGGAAGCCGAAAGCCGGGCCAGGTTGACCAGACTTTCCAGGGTGGAGCGGTCAATGGCATGATTCTCATGGAAACGTCGGTAGCTGCGATTTTTCATGACTAGCTCTTCAAGGCTCATTAATAACACCTCATTCTTATTTGCCGTTACGACAATGGTCAGTCTCTCTAACAACAAGTACTCGTAATATAGCCCACTGTTTATATTTTGGCAGATACGGCTAATAAAATAAACTCGAAATAAAGGCGCTCTATGGGCTTGCCAAGTAATTAGAGATTATGCCATGATGAATACGCCAGTATTTATATTGATGTAATAATTTATGAAGAAATTTCTAAGAAAGGATGAGTCCTGAAGTGAACCGATTTGATATTACTGAAAAGACAGGATATTCCGGAGCCTGGGTTATCATGTTCATCCTTTTGGTAGCCGGGATCGTGGTATGGTTTGCCTTTTCCGCCCTGGCTGCCCTGATCATCGCCGCGGTGGGAATGCTGGTAAGCCTGTTCTTTCGGTTACATGGCAAAAAAAGGGTGGGCCATTCCCTTGAAATTAATGACCGGGGTATGGTTTTCTATGAAGAGGAACAGGCCCGCTGCATCGCCTTTTCTGAAATCAAACAGATTAAGTTCTCCAGGATGCCGGGAAAAAAGGATGTGTACATTATAGAAACAACGCTGGGAAACAAACGCACCTTGAACCCTGAGGATTATGAAAACGGCGGCGTGTTGAGGGCCAGGCTTCAGGAAAGCTTTACTGCCTATAACTGCCCTATAATAAACTAGCAACCGCAGAGGATTGTTCTATAATGTCCAAGAAAAATGGGTATCTGCTGATTACAATGGCAATACTACTCATAGGGGCGGGAGCCTGGTATTATGTTTATCGGGGTCCCGCTCAGCCTATTCAGAGGGTCCAGCAGCCCGGGCCCTCAGCAGGCAACGGAAGCAGTACCGTTGGGCCTGCGCCCAATTACCAGGTTCCGCCCGAAAAACCCTATGTTCTGGCAATCCTGGGTTCATCCGGGAACTTGAGTGAAAGACAGAAAACCAGCATGTCCAGGTGGCGGGAACAAGTGGCGGAAATGGCCCGTAAGAGGCCGGAAGCTATTGTACTGAATGGGCCGGCCAGCAACTGCTCAGTCAGCTTAACTTTTGACGACGGGCCCGATGGTGACATTACCCCGCAAATACTGGAGATACTCAACCAGGAAAGGGTTAAGGCAACCTTTTTTGTAACCGGCCGGCAGTGCCATAAATTCCCGCTCCAGGTTCAGAGGATAAACAATGAGGGGCATCTGGTTCTGAGCCACACCTATTCCCATCGTCAGCTGGACCTGGCTGCCCGGGAGACGGTGAACCAGGAGATCGCCCTGACCGATCAGGTGATTGATAAGCTTATCGCTAGAACGCCCCGGGGGGTGAGGCCGCCGTATGGAGCGATCAATCCGATGGTAGTCGATGCGCTTGATGCCCAGGGGAAGCTTACCATTCTCTGGTCCATTGACACCCTGGATTGGGCAGGGGATGACGCCGCAATGGTTGCCGCCAATGTGCTCGATAATGTGCGTCCCGGAGACATCATTTTGATGCACAGCATTGACGGGCGAGGCAATACGGTAAGAGCCCTGCCGGTGATCATTAAAGGCCTGCATGAAAAAGGGTATGCCATGGTGCGGCTCGACGAACTTCTGCAGAGGGAGCTTTAAATGATTATGGGGGCTGACTGTTGCTCGCTTATTAATATTTATAATGCAGGCTTTCCTTATATTTGAGAGAATGATAAAATGACTGTGAGCTTGGCACGAAGAAGGTGCGGGATGAACCCGCCGTAAAAGCCACGAAGGCTGGACCCTGCCCTGGGGCGGGTTGCGCTTGGGGGGCTTTTTTGTATTTTAGTGATAAAGCCGCCCGGCTTTAAAGATATTTGCCATCAAGTTTTTTAGGCGGAATGCAGTATGCTATACTATTCCAAGACCTAACAGCAGCTGGGAAAGACGGGAGGGGCAGCCTTGAAAATTGCGGTTATCGACGGCCAGGGTGGAGGAATCGGCCGGGTTATTGTAGAAAAGCTGCGCCATGAAATTGGGCAAAAGTGCAGTATTATTGGC
Organism: Syntrophomonas sp. UBA5314; assembly: GCA_002410325.1. Classification (GTDB taxonomy): domain Bacteria; phylum Bacillota; class Syntrophomonadia; order Syntrophomonadales; family Syntrophomonadaceae; genus UBA5314. Next base: position 178,801 of record DHRK01000007.1, on the reverse strand, counting down.
CTGGGCACCAATGCGGTAGCCACTTCGGTAATGCTCCGGGCTGGCGCCAACGAAGGAGCCAGCGGGGAAAACGCCGTGATATTTAATGTGGGGCAGATGGATGTTATTGTCGGATCGGTTGCCATAATCGCCGCCAACGCTTTTTCAGGAGAAATGAGCGCGCCTATGGCGGCAGCCGTTGCATCTTCACCGGCAGTGAAAGTCCTGCTTCCCCTGAACCGCTGCGGCATAGAAATATCCGGTGCCAGTGATGAACCCCTGCCGTTGCAGGTGGATCAACTGGTTTACAGGGTTAAGACCATATATATGAACCATAAATAACAATCCCATCTAGGAAAGGTGGTCTCTTGTATGTGTAAAAACATGCCTCCTCTGGAATTGGCCATTCAATTTCATGGCCATATTTGCCCCGGTCTCCTTATGGGGGTAAGGGCGGCCGAGTTTGCCCTGGAGAAGCTCGCGGTTGACCCCGACGTTGACGAAGAGCTGGTGGCAGTGGTTGAAACCGACTCCTGCGGGGTGGATGCCATCCAGTCCATCCTGGGCTGCACCTTCGGAAAGGGCAATCTTATTTTCAAAGACTTCGGAAAGAATGTGTACACGATTGGAAGCCGTGAAAAAAACCGGGCTATTAGAATAGCCCAGCGCTATGGAGTGAAATTCAGCCCGGACTGGCCTCGCTACAAAGCATTGGCGGATCTTAAGTCCCCGAGTCAGGAGGAACTACGGGAAAAAGAAAGCATTTTGGGAGCCATGTTTGAAAAGGTCATGACCATGCCCTTTGAAGAGTTGTTTAAATGGGAAGAAGTTGCTTTTGAAATGCCTGGCAAAGCCCAGATAGTTGAGACGGTGCAATGTCAGAAATGCGGCGAGGGAGTAATGAAGACCCGCACGGTGACCAGTGGCGACGGAATTATTTGCCTGTCCTGTGCTGCTTCGGAGGTGGCGTAAAATGTGCGAATCCAATGTCTATATCAATCGCAATGGGAAAGAAGAACTGGTTATGGAAAGGGTGGATAGAATCATACCCAGTCTGGACAACCAGATCTATATGGAAAACGTTTTTGGGGAGCGTAAAGTGGTCCAGGCCAGAATTAAAGAAATGGAACTGGTCCATCACCGCATAATTCTCGATGAGCTGCTGGAGCAGCCCGCGGTCAGGGAAGCCGAGATATGGCTGGAACCTCAGACCGACCACGGCCACTTTCATGCCGGGGAGGAAGTAGCCCTCAAAGTTTTGAAAGGCTACAACATGAAGCCCGACCAACACGGAGTGCACCAGGCGAAAGCGGTCATAGCCGCTGAGCAGGGCCAGCGCGAGCTGGAAATCCACGATCATCACGGCTCCCCGGAAATCAATCTGGGGCAGGAAGCGGACGGGCTCATTCAAGTTTATGTGCATGAAGCGGGCGATAAGGAACTCTACGGCAAAATAGCCCTGGAGATAGGCCACCATCATCATCATGGCCTGCCGGCCCTGGACATTCCCCTGGAGATCGTGCCCTGTGGCTACAGCCACGCCCGTATGGGGGAAAACTATGAAATAATGGTTTTAAAAGATGGTGAGCCGCTGCCCGGGGCTGAAGTAATGGCCACCTTCGCCGGTACCCATCATCAAGATTACCCGCACCGGCTGGTGGCCGACGGAGAAGGAAAAGCCCGGCTATTCTTATCATCCCGGGGCAACTACCTGTTCAGGGTGCGGGAAGGAAACGTGATCAGCACCTTTACTCTGGTAAAGAGCTTCTAAATGCCGGATTAGGAAAAGCAGGGAGCACCAACTCCAATCGTCAAATTGTGTTAAAAATAAAGGGATTTTCTATTTTAAAGATAAAAGGAATTGACTTCTTGATGTAGAATTAGGGGAAAAGAGGGTGTCACGAAGAGGCTCTCGTCATAAAATTCCGGGTTCGATATTACCAATGCGATAAAGCTAAGCTGATGCCATGAAGGTGTTGATCTTGTCAATATCTACATGGCTTTTTATTTGGGTTGTGCATTGAATTCACAAAAACTGCTCATAGGCAATTCAGCATAGCCAGCTAGGGGCAGATATTCAGTGGTAAGCCGGGTATGCACAGTCATAAGAATGTACTGGTAAAACAACATAAGGCTCTCCGAACGATTTTGCCTGTAGCCTGAAGGTCATGGCGGATCGTCTTTGGGTTTACCGGGAAACCGGTAGGCCTCCCGTGTTTGGAAAGGAGAACGCGCTAAGCAGCAGGTACCAAGATGCCTGGATGCTCTCTAGGGGCGTTCAGGCATTTATTTATTAATGAATTGCCAGTATGATTGGAAACACCACCATGAAGGTGATTAATGGTAGGAACCATTAGTTGCTGACGTGGTGTTTTTTTGTTCCCGGACAGTAAAGCTTGAGGTGAACAATCGTTTCGTCTTGACCGGTTGATAGAGGAGGTGAAGAGGAAAAGAGACTTGCCAAATTGTTTGACTATTTTACAGTCTAGGAGGGATACCTTTGAGTGCAATTTTAACTGACGGGGTCATCAAGGTTGAAGGCACCTGTAAGGCCTGCGACCATTGCACCTCGGTTTGTCCCACAGGTGCTATCACAGGCTTGTTGGGACAGAAGCACAAAATTGAGTTTAAGAAGTGCTTGAACTGCGGACAATGCTTGATCAACTGCCCCTTTGGAAGGATCGGGGAAGCCAGCATGATGGACCAGGTCAAAACGGCCATGAAAGACCCGAATAAGTACGTAGTGGTTCAGGAAGCCCCGGCGGTTCGGGTGGCTTTGGGGGAGCCCTTTGGAATGCCGGTGGGAACCAACGTCAAAGGCAAAATGCATGCCGCCCTGCGCCAACTGGGTTTCAAACAGGTTTATGACACGGAGTTTACCGCCGACCTTACCATTATGGAAGAGGGAACCGAGCTCATTAACCGGGTCTACAACGCAGTGGGGGCGGTAAAAGACGAACATGCCGGGCCGCTGCCCCAGTTTACTTCCTGTTGTCCGGCCTGGATACGGTATGCAGAAATTAATTACCCCAAAATACTGCCATATCTATCTAGCGCCAAATCACCCCAGCAGATGTTCGGAGCGGTGGCCAAAACTTACGCCGCCCAGAAATTGGGGGTCGATCCGGCCAAGATGTATGTGGTTTCGGTCATGCCCTGCACGGCCAAAAAATACGAGTGCGAACGCCCTGAATTCATCTCCAGCGGATACAAGGATGTGGATGCCGTTATAACCACCCGGGAACTGGCTGACTGGATCAAGGAATCCGGGATCGATTTTGTAAACCTCAAAGACGAAGAAGCGGACAAATTGATCGGTTCTTCCACCGGAGCCGCCACGATCTTCGGGGTAACCGGCGGAGTTATGGAAGCCGCTCTACGGACCGCTTATGAAATCTTGAGCGGGCAGACCCTGCCGGCGGTTGAATTCAAATCGGTGCGGGGGAGAAAACCGGTCCGGGAAGCATCAGTGGACATTCCCATCAAAGCCCTGGGAGGAAAACCGCTGACGGTCAATGTGGCTATTGTTACGGGGACCAAATATGCGGCTCCGCTAATAGAAGACGTCCTGGCCGGCCGAAGCCCTTACCACTTTATTGAAGTGATGAACTGCCCGGGGGGCTGCATTAACGGAGGCGGACAGCCGATCAGGCATGACGCCTATTAAAAGAGGAGGTGAATCGAGATGACTCTGTTTTCGGAATCAGGCGGTATAACCCGCCGCCAGTTTTTCAAAGGTTCGGGCATTCTTCTGGTAAGCGCGGTGATAACCGGGATTTTTGCCAAAATAGGATTTGATGCATCAGCGGCCAGCGATGAATACATCAACAAGCGCATCGCCGCCATGTATACCCTGGATGAAAAAATGACCCTGCGCAAGTCGCACCTCAACCCGGAGATTGCACAAATTTACAAGGATTTTCTGTCGCCCGGAGAAGTCAAACCTCTCACCGAAAAGTCGGAGCGCCTTCTCCATACCAAGTACGGCAAAGATATTCCGGCTTTGATCGAAGAACTGAAGAAACCGCATGAGCCCGGCGCTCAGCCTGGCGCCGAGCATGCAGCATAAGGAGGGGAAAGGATGAGTGATGTAAAAGGCAAGGTCTTGAAGCACGGGGATTCTACCCGCACCATGCACTGGGTGCACCTGCTCTGTTTCATAATTTTAGGACTGACCGGGATAGGATTTTATTGGGAAATCGGCTTTATTGAAAATATCTTTGGCGGGGGAGCCAACGCTTCGCTTGTTCATCGCTGGGCCGGAGTGGTATTTCTGGCCGGGCCGCTGCTTTACATTTTCTTTAACTTCAACCGGTTTGCCCGATTCATGGATACAATCTCCCACATCACCAAGGATGATGTGGGCTGGTTGAAGGTAATGGGGGGCTACCTGCCCTTTATCAAGGTGGATCAGGTTCCTCCCCAGGATAAATACAATGCCGGTCAAAAAATGCTGGGATGGTTGATCATCATCGGCTGTCTCCTGATGATTTTAACCGGCTTCCCCATGTGGTTGTGGCGGGATGCGGTTCCGGCCGTTTTCTTGAGCCTCTGTTACAATGTCCATTTCTGGACGGCTATAATCTTAATTCTCCTGGTGGGCGGACACTTCTTTCTGGCCGCCATCCATCCCAAATCCAGAGTGGAATTTTCTTCAATGATGCTGGACGGTTATATCGATGCCGAAATAAGCGCCCACCACAATGAAAAGTGGTTTAAAGAGCTTAAACAGGACGCATAAAACTTAATCCCCATCTCATTATTTACAGGGCAGCCCGGAAAGTGATTGGGCTGCTCTAATTCTATATTGAACAAATAGATAAGAATGCCGTTTACAATTGAAGGATTTTAGAAAATAAATTAGAATAGTTAAAATAATTGGTGCCATGAAGGCGCCTGGCAGTGTTTAGGGGTATTTAAAAACAAAAAAAATAAAACAAACAGCCGTGCCATGAAGGTATTGTAGTGTTGCAGTATGGTTATGGCTTTTTTTGTGGGAAAAAACAGGAATTCAGTAGACGAAATTTGAATGCAGGAGGTCTTAACATGCATATTCCCGATGGGTATTTGAGCCCCCAAACAGCGCTGGTCATGACCGCGGTCATGGTGCCGGTATGGGGAGTAGCAGTAAAGAAGGTCAGGGAAAAGCTGAAAAGGAAGGACGTGCCTCTTCTGGCTATAGGGGCGGCTTTCAGCTTTACGATCATGATGTTTAATCTGCCCATACCCGGAGGCAGCTCGGCGCATGCCGTGGGGGCGGTTTTACTGGCGATTTTGTTGGGTCCGTGGGCGGCGACATTAGGGGTCTCGGTGGCTCTGATTATTCAGGCTCTGATTTTCGGGGACGGTGGTATTTTGGCGATTGGAGCCAACTGTTTTAACATAGCGTTTGTTATGTCCTTTGTAGGATATGGGGTTTATAAGCTGGTTCGAGGAGATTCTGACGCTATGTCCGCCCGGGCCCTTGTCGCCGGGGTGCTGGCCGGGTATATAGGATTAAATTGCGCCGCATTTTTTACAGCCGTGGAATTCGGCTCTCAATATAACTGGTTTAAGGCCGCCGACGGCACGCCCCTCTATTTTATGTACCCGCTCAAAACGGCCATAGCCGCGATGATGAGTGAGCATCTGATCCTGGCTGGTCCGGTTGAAGGTATAGTGACCGGATTAGGGGCCTGGTTTGTAGGGCGCAACTATCCCGAACTCCTGCCGCGTATCTCCAAAGCGGCGCTCAATTAGAAATATAGACGATGGAGGGAGCATAGATGTTTAAGCAATATAAAAAACTATGGCTGGGTTTGATAGTTTTAATTCTTCTGAGCCCCTTGGGTCTCATCGCCACCGGGACCGCATTTGGGGAATGGAGTACTGAAGAATTAATAACCGAGGTAGGGTTTATTCCCCAGGGGTTGGAACGTATGGCTGATTTTTGGAGCCATGCTCCTATGTCGGACTATGCCGTACCGGGCCTGGAGGGAAGCTTCCTTTCTTCCGCCGGTGGTTATATCATATCGGCGGTAGTGGGTATCGCCCTGGTAGTCGGGGTATTTGCCCTCTTCTCCAAAATAGTAAAAGAATGAGTAATATCGGGGAACAGGCGGTTGGCACTTTACCTGCGTGGATGACCGATTCGGGTCCCATTTCGGGAAAGACTGGCCGAAAGGGCGCGGCTACAGGCTTTTTGCGCAAAACCCTGCAAGAGCTAAAGACCACCCTGGCAAGCGATCTGCAAACCGAACAACTGGCTGCTCAGCCCGGTTTGCTTCAGAAAATCGACCCTCGCGTTAAACTGCTGGGACTTATCATACTGGTAGCCGCTTCAGGATTGGCCAGGAGCATCGAGGCATTGATATTTTTGGCCTTGCTGTCGGCTACTTTGATGCTGGCCTCCAAGCTGCCGGTATGGACGCTACAGAGAAGAATTTGGGGGATTATCCCGATGATAAGCCTGCTGGCAGCCGCTCCGGGAGTCTTAAGCATATTTAATCCGGGTGCGCCTCTTTTGGTTTTGCTGGCTGCTCCGGAAGGAATCAGCATAGGAGGCCTGCACCTGGCAGGTCCTATTTATATCAGCCGCCAGGGCGTGATAGCTGCAGCGTTTCTCTTTTTAAGAACCGGCCTTTCGCTTTCTCTGGGGACCCTTCTGGTTTTGACCACGCCGGTAAACCGACTGCTGCACTCCATAAGGGTTTTAAAGGTCCCGGACCTTATGGTTATGATCTTGGAAATGAGCTATCGTTACCTAATACTGCTGCTTACTGTTTCACTGGAAATGTTCGAGGCTCGCAAAATGAGAACCGTAGGCGTTATGTCGGGCCGCACCCAGAGAAGGGTGGTGGGTTCATCGGTTGCCGCCCTGTTTGAACGCAGTATATCCCTGTCTGAGGAAGTGTTCCAGGCCATGACCGCCCGGGGCTACACCGGCGAAGCGGTAAGCATCGAACCCCTGGCCTTGCGATTGTTGGACTTTATCGCTTTTGCGATTATAATAGGTTTAGCAGCGACAACGGTATTTTGGGGGAGCATTTTTGGATAAAGCAGTGTTTAGTCTAAAAGGAGTAGAGTTTTCATATCATGATAGCAGCCCTCTATTATCCGGTTTGAACCTGGATTTTTACTACGGGGACAGCGTCTGCCTGCTGGGGGCCAACGGATCGGGAAAATCAACCGTATTAAAAATGCTCTGCGCCCTGTTGTTTCCGACCAGGGGAATATTCAGGGCTTTTGGTGACGATATAGACGAAGCCCGGATGGAAAACGACCGTTATGCCAAGGAATACCGGCGCCGGGTGGGATTCGTATTCCAGAACTCGGAGGCCCAGCTGTTTACCACTCGCATCTGGGATGAGATAGCCTTCGGACCCTTGCAGCTGGGACTGGCTGCCCGGGATGTCAAGCAGCGAGTGGAGGATATTGCCGGCCTGCTGCGCATAGAGGACCTGCTGGAGCGTTCGCCCTACCGCTTGAGCGGAGGCGAGAAGAAGAAGGTGGCTCTGGCCTGCGTGCTGGTTATGAATCCCGAGGTTTTGATATTGGATGAACCTACCAATGGCCTGGATCCCAAAACGCAAAGATGGCTGATTGAATTGCTGCTTCAGTTAAATAAAGCGGGAAGAACTATCATCACTGCGACCCATAACCTCGAATTGGCTCATGCCATATCCAAACGCGCCCTGGTTCTATCGGAAGAACACCGGCTGATCGGTGACGGAAATACTTTTGAAATACTGAGCAACCGTGATTTGCTCATCCAAGTCAATCTTATAGACGAATATACCCATATTCATGAGAGTCACGAGCATACGCATCGATTTATACACGCTTAAATAACGCTTGGATAAATTCCCATTAAGTACATTTGCTAATATATATTTTTACATTATAGTATTGGTTATGAATAATTCAGGAACACTTGCGAGGAAACGCGTAAAAATTTGCTTTATCATAAAAGAACTCAACATTTGTAAAATTAGGGCTTGATAAAATTGGTATAACAGTATATAAAAATATATAGCATAGTGCAGGAAAGTCTATATTTAGTTGCGAATATATATGTTCAGTGAAAACTGTATAGCCTGATTGTCTAAAGATTATTCCGGGCAGAGTCAATATGAAAAAGCGCCTGGAAATCTTGCAGAGATGTCTCCGAGCCTGGCTGTCTAAGGTTTGACACTAAGGGAGTTGGGCCGTTAGGGTATAAGTCGGAAACGACTGTGCCTTCCATTCAGATAAGGAGATGCTTGGTTCAGGCGAGATACTAAGCGTGCCCATGAAGGTCACCGCGCTCGTGAAGGGCTGTATAGCTTAAGTATGTTTGCGTCTAACTCAGCATTTGCTTGCTGAGTTTTTTTGTTGAAATATTTTAGCTATTGTGAAATATGTAGCTTTTTAATAGTTTTACGAACCTGAAATAAAAGTTTAAACGAACTTAAATAACTAATTTAATAAGAACCAGGTCTCCGAGCTTGACTCTCTAAGGCTCCCTGCTATGAGGTCAAGACCATACGGTATAACGGGAAACGGTTATGCCCTCCATTGTGAAAAGGAGATGCTCAGTTCTGGCAGGATACAAAGCGTGCCCATGAAGGGTACAGGCTTATTAAGAGCTGTAATAGCTTCCGTATTTGTCACAAAACTCAGCATTTGCTTGCTGAGTTTTGTGCTTTTAATCAAATATCGGATACGGCAGAGAGTTAAGGGCAAGGAGTACCAGGGATGCATGAATTGTCGCTGATGACCAGCGTGCTAGAAACCGTAAGACAAGGTGCCCTGGACAACGACATAAAACAAGTAAAGAAAGTGAAACTGGTTATCGGGAAGTTATCGCAGGCTTTGCCCGATAGTCTTCAGTTTGCTTTTGGCGTACTCAGCCAGGATGAGATGTTTCGCGGTGCGGTTCTGGAGATCGAGGAAAAGGATATCATATGCCTTTGCCCGGACTGCCAGAATCAGTTTGCAGTTCAAGATGATTACAGCTTTATTTGTCCGAATTGCCAGGGATTGAAGGTCGAAATCATTTCCGGTCGGGAGCTGTATATTGATTATTTTGAGGGGGACCTGACTGATGGTACAGATTAAACTGGAAAGTCAGATTTTAGGAGCCAATGATCTGATCGCGCGCCGCAACAGCGCTCATTTTCAGGAGAATCAAATTTTAGCCATCAACCTCATGAGTTCGCCGGGTTCCGGTAAGACGACCTTATTGGAACGCACCATAGACGCACTGGCTGATTCGCTTAAGATGGCGGTTATAGAAGGGGATCTGTATACTGATCAGGATGCGCAGCGCATCGAAAAAAAAGGCGTAAAAGTTGTGCAAATCAACACTGACGGCACCTGCCATCTGGACGCCGGGATGGTAGAGCGGGCTTTTAAAGAAATTGCTTATGACGGATTGCAGTTGTTGTTTGTAGAAAATGTCGGCAATCTGGTATGCCCAGCGGAGTTTAATTTGGGAGAGGACCTGCGGGTGGTTTTGGCCACCACCACCGAAGGCAATGACAAGATCACCAAATACCCGCTGATTTTTCGGGAAGCGCAAGCAGTAGTTCTGAACAAGATTGATCTTTTGCCATATACCGATTTCAGCCTGGAACAGTTCCAGGAAGATGTGCAGCGGATCAATCCGCAAGCCAGAATTTTTATGATTTCAGGCCGGACAGGGCAGGGAATAGATGAATGGACCCAATGGTTGCTCGAGGAGGTGAGATACAAAATATCCACCGGGTGAGACAACTGAGGAATAGAGTGGGAAAGTAGAATTACGTAATTCAATTAAGTTGGGAGGAATGCAAAAGATGCCTACCAAGCTAAGCCGACGTGACTTTATCCGCCTCTGTGCGGGTTCGGCTGCGGCTGTATCCCTGTCGGGATACCTGGCGCCTTTTATCAAAGAGGCTGCCGCTGCTGGTGACTTACCCAAGGTTATCTGGATTCAGGGAGCTTCCTGTACCGGATGTTCAATCTCTCTGTTGAACACCGTTCACCCTGATATTCAGAAGGTTTTGACCGAGGTAATAAGCCTCACCTATCACCCCAATGTCATGGCTGCTGCCGGCGACCTTGCCATTCATGAAGGAATGTACAAAGTCGCTGAGGAGAACAAAGGCAAATTCTATCTGGTTGTCGAAGGTGCAGTTCCCACCGCCTTTGAGGGTCTGACCTGTACCGTGGGAGAAATAGACGGCAAGCCGATTACTTTCAAACAGATGGTCACCGATATCGGAAGCAAAGCTGCTGCGATACTGAATTTTGGAACCTGTTCCGCTTACGGTGGAATCCCGGCGACCGGCCCCAATCCCACCGAATGCAAACCTGTTTCCGATATAGTCAAGGGTGTACAACAGGTCAATGTGCCCGGCTGCCCGCCGCATCCTGACTGGATGATTGGAACCATCGCCCATGTGCTCTTGTACAACGACATACCCGAATTGGACTACCATGGTCGCCCCAAGATGTTCTTCGGCGGGATTATTCATGACAACTGCCAGAGGCGTCAATATTTTGACAACGGCATATTTGCCAAGACTTTCGGTGATCCCGGCTGCATGCTGGAACTGGGCTGCAAAGGCCCCATCTCTCACTGCGACGCAACCACCCGCCTGTGGAATAACGGCACCAACTGGTGCGTAAAATGCGGCGCGGTCTGTATCGGATGCACCGAACCCGAGTTCCCGGCCTGGCCGATGTATGAAAGAATGCCTGAAATGCCGGTCGGACCCGCTACAACAGTTACTGTCGACCAGATCGGATTGGTCCTGGCTGGAGCTACCGCAGTAGGAATTGCCGGACATCTGGGTGGTAATATTCTGACTGGCAGAGTTGGTCCTCACAAAGAAGAAGAAGTGAAAGAAGGTGAGAACTAATGGCGAAAATCATCGTTGACCCCGTAACCAGAATAGAAGGCCACCTGAAGCTGGAAGTTGAAGTAGAGGGCAATGTAGTAGTGGATGCTTTTATGGGTGGTGCCCTGTGGCGCGGCCTGGAAACCATCATGCAGGGAAGAGATCCCCGCGATGCCGAGCAGATCATGCAGAGAATCTGCGGCGTTTGCCCGACTGGTCATGCTACGGCAGGAATACTGGCCCTTGATGATGCTTTCGGCATTGAGCCTCCACCGGCCGGACGTATAATCAGAAACCTTATATTTGGTTCCAACTATATACAGTCGCACATTCTCCATTTCTTCCACCTGGCTGCTCTGGATTATGTCAAAGGACCGGAAATTGCTCCTTTTAAACCCCGCTATGAAGCCGATTTCCGCCTGCCCCAGGATGTAAACGACCAGGCTGTAGCCATATATCTGGAGGCTCTGACAGTTCGCCGCCAGGCCCATGAAATGTTAACTATCTGGGGCGGCAAGATGCCCCACGTACAGGCCATAGTTCCCGGCGGTGTATCGGAAGTTCCCGACACCTCCAAGATCTATCAGTTCCTGACTAGCCTTGAGAAGATCACTGATTTCATTAACAAGAAATATGTTCCCACCGTCAAAGCGGTAGCTGGGGTATATTCCGACTGGTTCGACGTAGGCCGCGGCTGCCAGAACATGCTGGCCTACGGTGCATTCCCGCAGGAGGAAGGTATGGACCACATTAAGAAGAAAAAATTCTTCAACAGCGGTGTCTACATTGACGGCCAGTATAAAGACCTTGATCCCAAGGTTATAACTGAAGATGTCAAGTATGCCTGGTACAAAGACGGCATTGATCCCTCCCCGGAAAACGCTGTTTTGACTCCTGATGCCAAGAAGAAAGACGCCTACAGCTGGATGAAGGCTCCCCGCTACAACGGCAAAGCCATGGAAGTTGGTCCTCTGGCCCGCCAGTGGATAAACAAGACCAAGGATGTAGTCGACCTGGGGCCTAAAGCTTTCTCCGTTATGGGGCGCCACTTTGCCCGAGCTATTGAGACTGCTCAAATGGCGGCAGCATGTAAAGACTGGGCAATGGAGCTGACCAAATACGCCGGGCAGCCGGTCTGCACCCCGCACAAGCTTCCTACCAAGGAAGTTGTAGGTATGGGATTGACCGAGGCCTCCCGCGGAGCTCTGGGACACTGGCACCGGATCAGCAGTGACGGACGTACCAAGGTTTACAACGCTGTGGTCCCAACCACCTGGAACGCTTCTCCGAGGACCGGCAGCGGAGCAGCCACCTTGCGCGGACCTATGGAGCAGGCCATCATTGGCACTACCGTAAAGGATGCCAACAACCCTGTGGAACTGGTAAGGATTATCCGGGCGTTCGACCCCTGTTTTGGATGCGCCATTCATATCATGACTCCCGACAAAAAGACGATCAGCCAGTTTGCCATTAACTAGGGGGGTGTAAAAATGGTAAAACAGATGGAGGACAGGCATTCCATATGGATTCGGATATTCCACTGGTCCAATATGATTGCCATTACCATGTTAACCTTAACCGGTTTTTATATCCACGCTCCCCAAACCTTCAGGTTGTTCAGCAACATGGACACCCCGAGAACGCTCCATTTTGCTATGGCATATGTGTTGTTGTTTGGAGTTATCGGCCGGGTATATTACGCTATCGTAGCCAAGGATGCCCACAACCTGGTTTTCCGTCCCGTGCGGGATACCTTGTGGATGCCCAGCTTAATTAAATATTACCTGTTCATGACCGATGAACATCCCTACTATGGCAAGTACAATCCCGGTCAGCGCGGAATGTACACCGGACTCTTGGTTTTCGTTATAATCATGGTCATGACTGGCTTCGTAATGTATAAGCCCAACACCTTCATGTTTATGTCCAGCTGGTTTGGCGGATACATTACAGCGAGGCTCATCCACTATGTTTTAACCTGGATTATCCTGCTGTGCGTTATGGTTCACTTATATCTTGACTTCGCCGAAGGACTGCCAGGTATAAAGTCAATATTCACTGGGAAAATCCCGGTGGGCTTCCATCATGGCCCTGATCAGGAGGAGAGCCACTAACTTAATCAGCTTGTTAACGACTGGAGGACTGGCGTGAAAAGAATAATGGTACTGGGGATCGGCAACCTGTTGATGTCTGATGACGGATTCGGAGTGCATGTAGTAAGGAAACTGGCCGAAATGGGCTTGCCGGATGCGGTTGAGCTGGTTGACGGCGGAACGCATAGTTATGATTTATTGGATTATTTTGAACAGAGCGATATATGTTTCGTAGTTGATGCTATGCATACCGGGGGAAAGCCGGGTACTGTTTACCGCGCACCTCTGAATGAGTTGGGCCTTACTCCCAGCGCTGATATCCAATCACTGCACGAGATAAGCTTCGCCGAAGCTATGCATATGGTTCGACTGCTGGGTCATAACCCCGAAGTCATAGTATATGGCATAGAACCGGAATATGTAGATATCGGGTTGGAACTTACTTCAGTTGTAGCTGAAAAGGTCGACTGGGTGGCGGGAAAGATTCACCAGGAGATTTCTGAACTGCTGTCCAGTTAATGGTAATGAGATCAAAGCTTATATACTCTGAGTGGGATGCGTTATGCATCCCACTCAGGCCATTTTAGGTGAAAATGAAAACTACGAAGATTTTGAGAATAAGGCAATACTAAGCAGACGACAATGAAAATAGAAAGCAAGGTCTTGTTTATGCCGGCAGTGGCTCATCGAATAACTATAAAAGGGATTGTACAGGGCGTGGGGTTCAGGCCGCACGTTTATCGCCTGGCTATGGAGCTGGGCCTTGCCGGGTGGGTTCTGAACTCCTCGGCCGGGGTCTTTATTGAACTGGAGGGAGAGCAGGGGATTATTGAGGAATTTGTTGCCCGACTGTCCCAAGAACCCCCTCCGCTGGCCCTGATCAGGAGTTTGGAAACGGAAGCCATTCCCTTTCAGGGGTTTAAGGAGTTCACTATTCGGGAAAGCGAAAGCCAGGATCAGACCCTGGTCATGATCTCTCCCGATATAGCCATATGTGAAGACTGCAAGCGGGAAGTGCGGGATACGGGGGACCGGCGTTATGAATACCCCTTTACCAACTGCACCAATTGCGGACCGCGTTTTACTATAATAAAAGACGTTCCCTACGACCGGGCCAAGACCACCATGGCTCCATTCCCCATGTGCCCTGACTGCCAGGAGGAATACGAAAATCCTCTACACCGGCGTTTTCATGCTCAGCCCAATGCCTGCCCGGTATGCGGACCGACTGTAACCATGCTGGCCCAGGATGGCAGCCGGGTTCAAGCGAATGCTCCGGCCCTGTTAAAACAGGGGGCGATACTGGCGGTTAAAGGACTGGGAGGCTTTCACCTGGCGGTAGACGCCAAAAACCCAAAAGCGGTGCGTGAACTGCGCCAGCGCAAACGGCGGGATGTGAAACCCTTTGCGGTTATGGTCCGGGATCTGGAGGCGGCTGCACGATACTGCGAAGTGAGTGCGGGCGCCCAAGGCCTTCTGACCTCACCCCAGGCTCCTATTGTGGTATTGCCGGAAAGGCCGGACAGCGAACTGCCGTCCGCTTCGATCCACCCGGGACTTAACACCCTGGGGGTGATGCTGCCTTATACACCATTGCATTACCTGTTGTTTGATCAAGATTTAGACGTTTTGATCATGACCAGTGCCAATATCAGCGATGAACCTTTGATAACCGGCAATGATGAGGCCCTGCAGAAGTTGGGCGGCATAGCCGATTACTTTTTGATGCACAACCGGGAAATCTACAATCCCTGTGACGATTCAGTTGTCGGTTTGACAGCCTGGGATGCCCCGCATTTTTTTAGAAGGGCTCGCGGTTATGTGCCCCGGTCTATTAAAATTCCCCGCGATGCTGAGCCGGTCCTGGCGGTGGGCGGTGAAATGAAAAACACCTTTTGCATCACCCGGCAAGGAGACGCCTATTTGAGCCAGCACTGGGGGGACTTGAATCATTATCTCAATTATGTGAATTTTCAAAACGGAATAGAGCGTTTTAAAAAAATGCTGGGGGTTGAGCCGGGCGTCATCGCCCATGACCTGCACCCGGACTACCAGTCCACCCGCTGGGCCAAAGAGCAGGGGGAGGCGGGAATGAAACTGATCCCGGTGCAGCACCACTATGCCCACCTGACATCGGTTATGGCAGAAAACCAGCTGGAAGGCGAAGTGCTGGGCTTGATCTGCGACGGCACCGGTTGGGGACTGGATGGCGCGGTCTGGGGGTGCGAACTGCTGCGGGGCGACTATAGACAATTTGAACGTTTAGGACATCTCAAATACCTCCCGCTTCCGGGAGGCGATTTGACGGTAAAAAGGCCTTATAGAATGGCGTACACTTATCTTCAGCAGGCCTTCGGGCCGGCAGCCGGGAGCGTGGGACCGCGTTATCTTCCCCGGTTGGGCGAAATTGAACGGCAGTATCTTGAATACCAAAACAGCAAAACCGGAAACACTCTGCTTACATCGTCTTGCGGCCGTTTGTTCGACGCGGTTTCTGCCCTGCTGGGAGTATGCCCCGTCAACCGCTCGGAAGGGCAGGCCGCTATTGAGCTGGAGGCAGCCGCCCGGGTCCTGGACGGACAGTCATACTCTTATACCCTGGAAGAGGAGCAAAACCTGCTTATAATGAATCCCCTGCCGGCCTGGCAGGAAATGGTGCGCGATCTTGACCGGCAACTGGAATCTTCCGTCATCGCGGGCCGTTTTCACCTGACCATGGCCGAGCTTTTCTGTGCCGCCTTAAAACAGCTCCGGGAGAAAAGCGGCATTAACCGGGTGGTTTTGAGCGGAGGGGTATTCCACAACCAGATACTTCTGTTAGAATTGCTGAAGAGGCTGAAGCTCAATAAATTTGAGATCTATTATCACAGTATGGTCCCCCCGGGTGATGGAGGAATAAGCCTGGGGCAAGCCGTAATAGCGAGTGAGGTGTTTGCATAATGTGCCTGGGTGTACCGGCCAGAGTACTGGAACTGAATGATGATCAGACGGCTGTGGTTGATGTTCAGGGTAATCAGGTAAAGGTCAGTGTCGTTCTTACTCCAGAAGTGGAAGCGGGGCAGCACGTACTGGTCCATGCGGGTTTTGCCATGGAAATTATAGCCGAAGAAGAAGCCTTGAAGACCATGGCCCTGCTCGAAGAACTGATGGAATACGGGGAGATGCCGAGCGATGAGCATGAACGATAAAGAATACACCAGGGCTTTACTGGAGGAGATCCGGGCGGTAAAGCAGGATTTTGCTCTGATGGAAGTCTGCGGGACTCATACTATGGCCATAGCCAAAAGCGGAATCCGCGAGCTGGTCCCGCCGAATTTAAAACTGCTCTCCGGGCCGGGCTGCCCGGTATGCGTAACCGCCCAGGGGGATATTGACTCGGTCATTGCCATGGCTGGCAATCCCGATATAACTCTTCTGACCTTTGGGGATATGCTGCGGGTGCCGGGAACTACGACCTCGCTTGCCGAGGAAAGGAGCCGCGGGGCCGATGTAAGGGTAGTGTATTCGCCTTTAGATGCGGTTCAGATGGCGGCCGACAATCCGGGGCGGGAAATGGTGTTCTTAGGCATTGGGTTTGAGACGACTGCGCCTACCGTAGCCGTAAGTATTGAAGAAGCCCGGCGTCGAGAATTGTCCAATTTTTCAGTCCTTTCACTGCACAAGGTGGTTCCCCCGGCCCTGGAAGTCATATTTTCCGATCCCGATATCAGGGTGGACGGTTTGATCTGCCCCGGGCATGTTTCGGCGGTTATTGGCCTTGAACCGTACGAAATACTGGTCCAACGCTATAAAAAGCCCTGTGTTGTAACCGGGTTTGACACCCTGGATATCCTGGAAGGAATCGTAATGCTTACCAGGCAACTCCGTAATGGAGAGGCCCGGGCCGAAATTCAATATAAACGGGTGGTAAAGAAGGAAGGCAACCTGGTTGCCCGGGCGGTCCTGGAGAGGGTATTTACACTGGCTGACGCGCGCTGGCGGGGTCTGGGCGCCATACCCGGCAGTGGATTGAATATTAATGATGAATATTCCAGCTACGACGCCAGGGTCAAATTCCAGGTGCCGGATTTTGAAGATAAACCGATCAAAGGATGCGCCTGCGGTGAAGTTTTAACCGGCAAAATAACGCCCCGGGAATGCCTCCTGTTTGGCAGGGCCTGCACGCCCGTGCAGCCGATAGGACCTTGCATGGTATCCCATGAGGGAGCCTGTGCCGCCTATTACCGGTATACACCTTTGAAAGGGAGAGCTTAGCGCAATGAAGAAAACGGATAGAATCCTTATGGCCCATGGCAGCGGGGGGCTGATGAGCCAGAATTTGATCGATCAGTTGTTTAAAAAGGCCATGAACAATCCCTATCTGGACCCCATGCTGGACGGAGCCGTGCTTGATCTGCCGCCCGGCCGCGCGGTAATGTCAACCGATTCCTTTGTCATCACTCCTCTGTTCTTTCCGGGCGGGGATATAGGTAAGCTGGCCGTATGCGGGACGGTTAATGATCTGGTGGCCTGCGGGGCCGAACCGCTTTATCTATCCAATGCCTTCATCATCGAGGAAGGATTCCCCTTGGCGGATCTGCGAAAGATAGTTGAGTCCATGGCGGCGACCGCCGACCGGGCCGGAGTAAAGCTGGTGACGGGAGATACCAAGGTGGTTGAGAAGGGAAGCGCGGACGGTTTGTTTATCAATACCAGCGGAATAGGAGTTATTCCGGCAGGCATCGACTATCGACCGAACCGTCTTATGCCAGGCGATGAGCTTATCGTAACCGGACCGGTAGGGGATCACGGCCTGGCCATTTTAGCCCAGCGGGAAGGACTGCGCTTCGCTACCCCGGCGGTAAGCGACTGTGCCCCTTTGCACCTCCTGGGCCGCCTGATGCAGGAATTTGGCCAGGATGTTAAATGCATGCGTGATCCTACCCGGGGGGGACTGGCTACGGTCTTAAACGAAATAGCCGGCCAGGCCAATCTGGGTATAAGGGTCATCGAAGAACTGATCCCGGTGTCGCAGATTGTTCAAGGAGCCTGCGACATGCTGGGACTGGATCCCCTTTACATGGCTAATGAGGGAAAAATGGTGGTCTTCGTTAAAAAGGGCCGGGGGTCTGCGGTACTGGATGTACTTCGCCGGAGTGAAGAGTTTGCCAATGCAGCTATAATCGGTGAAGTATTGGAACAGCCGGCCGGAATGGTTTTGATTGAGACCGGGCTGGGTGCGGAGCGCATTCTGGGCATACTGGAAGGCGAGCATGTTCCGCGTATCTGCTAAGATCGCTAAACAGAAAGCCATCTGAATGTAATATTAAACCTAAACGCGGTGTGAAAGCCGCGTTGTTGTTTTTTCTGATACCGCAGATAATGACAGATATCCAGCAAATTATCATATTGAAGAAGGAATAGGGAATTAAACGGCGAAATTATATAAGTAATACAAAACATAACAAAAAGTTATACGAGGAGGTCGGCAATGGACAGGAACAAATGGATTGTACTAGTGACGGGATTGATTACCGGCATGGTCGCAGTGGTCCTGGTGAAAATGGGTAATCCCCAAAATATGGGATTTTGCATTGCCTGTTTCGAACGGGATATTGCGGGAGCATTGGGACTGCACCGGGCGGACGTGGTGCAGTACATGCGCCCGGAAATTCTAGGGTTGGTATTGGGAGCCTTGATTACTTCGTTATTTACAAGGGAATTTAAAACCAGGGGCGGGTCGGCTACCCTGGTGCGGTTTATTATGGGAGTCTTTATGATGATCGGCGCCCTGGTGTTCCTGGGCTGCCCGCTGCGCGATGTTCTGCGTATGGCCGGGGGTGATTACAACGCAGTGGTGGGTCTTTTTGGATTCATAGCGGGAGTTGCCAGCGGTGTATTCTTCCTGAAGAAAGGCTTTAACCTGGGCCGGGCCCAGGCCAGTCATTCCCAGGTAGGCGGATTCGTCATACCGGCTCTGATAACATTTTTCCTGGTCTTGCTGGTTTTAAAAACGGTCTTCAACCCGACTGCGGGTGGGCCTCTGTTTTTCAGTAAAACCGGACCTGGGAGCATGCACGCCGCGCTGTGGTTGAGCCTGGGCGCCGGACTTCTGGTAGGCTTTTTAGCCCAGCGCAGCCGTCTTTGCTTTAGCGGCGGAATCCGTGATCTTATACTGGTCAAAGACAGCACCTTGCTGTTGGGCTTTATCGGGGTCTTCGCCGGAGCTTTGGTCTTGAACCTGGCTTTGGGCTTTTTCAAGGCCGGTTTTGCCTTTCAACCTATTGCCCACACCCAGCATATCTGGAACTTCCTGGGGCTTTATCTGGTCGGAATAACCGGCACCCTGCTGGGAGGCTGCCCGCTACGCCAGCTCATATTATCCGGCCAGGGCGACATGGATGCCGGAGCGGTTGTAGTAGGCATGATAGTGGGTGCGGCTTTCAGTCATAATTTTGTCCTGGCCTCTTCAGCCATGACCAAGGCGGCCAGCGGCGCTATAACTTCTTATGGCGGCCCCGGGCTCTATGGACAGATAGCCTGTGTGGCCGGCATCGTAATAATGTTTGTTATTGGCTTTATGTTCAGAGAAGAATAGGGGTGGAGTTTGTGGAAAAGCTTGATGTAAGAGGACTTAGCTGTCCTATTCCGGTAATAAGGACCAAGAAGCTGATCGACCAGGGTTGTACGGAGATATTAATCATTGGCGACAGCGCCCCGGCCAAAGAAAACGTAAGTCGGCTGGCTAAAAGTTCGGGTTACCAGATGCAATTTATTACCGATGAAAAGGATAATTGGGAGCTGGAGATCAAGAAATAGATTCTTCCCCTTCGTAGGCAGTGGCCAGAGCGAGCGACGGAAGCACCATCCAGGCACCACGATTTATGTTCCGTTACGCTTCGCATATTATTAATGCTGCGAAGAGCAAGGCGCGCAACCTTATTAGTGAGCGATAGCGAACATCTGAAGTGCCTGTGGTAAAATAGGCCCGCGATTGAGGCGTACCGTAGTACGTTGATTGAGCGGGCCTATTAAGCAACGCAGACGATGCCCATGGACGAACTAGTGCAGCGGTGCCAGGATGGCAAAGAGCTGCCGGTGGCAGGAGGCCAAGGAGCCGCGATTCGCTTTTGTCGCTCGCTCTGAGCTAACCCGTGGGGCGGACCCCACGGGTTAGCTTTGCATGTTACGGGACTCTACCTATTTCTCCTATATCTTGGCGATTCAATATCACCAGTTTTATAGTATTATGGAATAAGGAAGCTTGGAAAGGAGAAATGTCATGTCAGCTCTCCACTGGATAATTATTGCACTGGTCTGTGGGGTCGTAGAAATATTGACCGCCGGATTCTGGTTTCTATGGCTGGCCTTGGCCGGACTGTTAACCGCTCTGTTCGTAAAGCTCGGGCTGCTCCCCGGTATATCGGGGCAAATTATCGCATTCTCAATTATAACCCTGGTATTGATCATCTTTACCCGGCCTATCGTCATGCGGTTTATCAAAACCAAGGATACCCACAGCAATACTAAAGCGCTTATCGGTCAGATCGGGATTGTAACCAGTACTATCACCGCCCACGAATACGGCCAGGTGAAGGTGAACGGGGAAATCTGGACTGCGGCGGCTCAGGAAATTCTCGAAGTGGATTCCCGGGTAAAAATCATAGGAATCGACGGAGTTAAACTAGTGGTGGAACAAGAGTAGAAAGGAGAAATACTATGGGGTGGTTCATTAACGCGCTGCTGTTGATTATCGTAATTGTGCTGTTGTTTACCTCGATTAAGATTATCAGGCAGGCAACGGTCGGGGTGGTGGAGAGGCTTGGCAAATTTCACAAGCTGGCCGAACAGGGAATAAATATAATTATTCCCGTCGTCGATAAATTCAGGAGTAGGGTTGATCTACGGGAACAAGTGGCAGATTTTAAACCCCAGCCGGTTATCACCAAGGACAATGTTACCATGATGATCGATACCGTCATATACTACCAGGTAACCGATCCTTTTAGATATACCTACGAAATCGCCACTCCCATACTGGCCATTGAGAATTTAACCGCGACGACGCTCAGAAATATCGTGGGCGAACTTGAACTGGATCAGACTTTGACTTCCAGAGATTTGGTGAATACCAGGCTGCGCACCATCTTGGACGAAGCTACCGACAAATGGGGAATAAAGGTCAACCGGGTGGAATTGCGGAACATTTTGCCGCCCCAGGATATCCAGACCGCCATGGAAAAACAGATGCGGGCGGAGCGGGAAAAGCGGGAAGCCATTCTCCGGGCCGAGGGTCAAAAAACCGCCGCTATCCTCGAAGCGGAAGGTTTGAAGCAGTCTGCCATTCTTAAAGCGGAAGCGACCAAGGAAGCTGCCATCAGGGAGGCCGAAGGCATACGGCAGGCCAAGATCCTGCAGGCAGAGGGCGAAGCCCAGGCTATTCTTTCGGTGCAAAAGGCCTTTGCCGACAGCCTGATTATGATCAGGAATTCGGCGCCTGACCAGAAGGTCTTGTCCATCAAGGCCTTGGAGACCCTCAAAGCCATGAGCGAGGGTCAGGCGACCAAGCTGGTCATTCCTGGAGATCTGGCGGGTCTGGGAGGAGTATTCGCAGCTCTAAAAGAGACGGTTTCCGAAGCACCCGGAAAGTAAACTAAAATTCTACGGACCAGGAAATATTTATGGGTAGAGTAAAGTTGGGATACAATAAATGGTAATATGAATGAATAGAAGTCATGATTTACTACTTTGGGAGATGATTTTCATGCGGACACTTAATATAAATATCCCGATATCCGAGGACGTGCTCTTTGTTCTTAAAAAGGATGAAAAGTCTTTGCAGGAAGAAGCGAGAAAAATACTTGCTTTGCAGTTCTTTAAGGAACGCAAGCTATCTCTTGGCAAAGCGGCTGAACTTGCGGGCATGGACAAGGACGACTTTGCTACCCTCCTTGGAAAGAACCAGATTGATATATACCAGTATACTGAACGTGAATTAGAGCAGGAATTTGACGCTGTAGATAAGTTTGTGGAGGTTTTTAAGCATGAAGGTGGTAGTTAACTCCCCCCCGCTGATAAGTTTGTCACTGATCGGTCAACTGGAGTTACTGCCAAAACTTTATGACGAAATTATCGTGCCAAAGTCTGTATACAATGAAGTTGTAGTTAAAGGAAAAGGTAAGGCAGGCAGTGAAGAACTGGGGAGCATCCATCACTTTACAGTGCTTGAAACAGAGAATAAAGTACTTAAAGATTCCATAATGCTTGAATTGGACGAAGGTGAAGCTGAGGTCATAACAATAGCTAAGGAAAAAGGAATCCAAAATGTCATCATTGACGAGTTTGCAGGAAGACAATATGCTTCCCTGCTAGGATTGAATGTTACCGGTACATTGGGTATATTGCTTATTGGTAAAAATCTTGGGTTTATTGGCGAAGTGAAGCCTCTAATGGATATGATGCTTAAACATAATCGTTTCATAAATCGGGGGCTATACTTGGCAGTACTGAAGAAGGCAAACGAAATCTAAAGCGTAAAAAAGCGGGCTCAGCTTGGCTGAACCAGCTTTTTTCACGAGATTAAACCGGGCTCAGGCTTTCCCTTGGGTTTTGTGATAATGGCTTTATTGCCTCCCCGGGCCGTCCTTTTGACCGTTTATTCCGGCTCAGGGAGCCGCGCTCATCAGGTAGCTGGCCACCGGCACGAACTGGCCGTTCTTGTCCTGCATCATCACCACAAAAGCGTAGTCGCCGTTCACGGCCGCCCTGATCTTATCCGCGTCCCAGCGCGTCTCGAACATAATCGGCCGGTCCTGGGCGGCCACCTTTATATCGAGGGCCGGCGTGGTCGCCACCGTGGCTACCGCCTTGGTCACGGCGTCCTGCGCCATGCCCCTTGCGCCACCTTGTAGCTGCCCGGCATGACATTATGAAGGTTTACGGGCAATTTCTTGTAGAAATGGGCCTGTATGCGGAGACCGGAATTAAAATAATGATGAAATATGACTGGCTGGAAGAGCCGCCGCAGATATTAGATAGGGAAGACTTAGCCGAATGTAAGCATTAACCTCTATATGCCGAATTTCCTTTTTTCTATCCCCTGAAACACCAGGAAAAGCTGGGAGCGTCTTTTGATACGGAGTTTGTCGAAGATGTTTTGCAGGTGCATTTTTACGGTATTCGTGGAAATCCCCAACAAAGACGCAATTTCCAGGTTGGAGGCGCCGGACATAACCAGCCTGGCTATGTCCTGCTCTCTCCGGCTGAGCGGCTCCAGCCCGGTTCTTTCCCGGGGTGGCGCGGCGCCGGAGCCGGGTTGCGGCAGGGAGGCTTCTAAAATCCGGTTCCAGCGGAGACGGTTTTGCAGGTGAGGATATATGAGCGTCAGCACATCCAGGTCATGCTGCGAGAAATTACCGGTTTTCCGGCCCCGGGTAAGGCATAAGGCCCCCAGGTTGCTGGGCCCGTCTTTAATGTCAAAGCCGGACATGTAATGGATATCAAAGGGCTTCAAAAAATCGTTGTAAAAACCGCTTTGCCGCGTCCAGCGGGAGTAGTCGAAAAGTTCCGTGCTCAGGGAAATCAAGCGCTTGGCGTTCCGGTAGGTCTGGCGCACTTCGTCCTTGCCCAGATAATCAGGGTAGCCGGTGGTGATCTCGCCGGGCATATCCAGCGCAACCGGAGGTCCGGCCGGCAGACCGGTGAGCGGTTCGTACAGCCAGAATAACGCCCGGTCGAACCAGAGCACTTCCCGCAGCATATTCAGCGTTAGCAAGCGCACCTGGTCAATGTCGGTGGCGGCCCCAATAGCCTCCACGATATTGAGCAGTTTTCGCGTCTGCACCTCCAGCCCCCCTTCCTTGCGGCATCGCCCGTTGAATTTCTCCCGTCTTTATTCTGCTAAACCAAACGGATAATACTTTCGGGTGTACTTTAGCTCTCTTTTATTATGTTATATTCAATGCATATAGCAAATAAATGAAAAAACATTTATGTCCTATATTTACAGATGGGGTTTATATCTGCCAGCCTGGACTGCGCGGTGGAGTGGAACCCCCTCGCCCAATCCATTACGCTGAGCACCCGGTAAGCAAAGCACTTCCTCTGGTTCTCCTTAAAGGGGGTGAATAGACGATCAAGACTGAACCTGATCCCAAACCGAGAGCGGAAAAACTGGCTTCCGCCGTACAAACCATAGGCATCGCCGAACGGTTGCCCTCGGGTGACGAGCATCAGTCAACAGGGTTCAAAAGTATATCTTAATGGAGGTAATTATGGGTATCAAGAAAATTCTGGCATTTTTAATACTTCCCTTATTCCTGCTGCTGGCCGGCTGCAGCGACTCCGGCCAGAAAAACACGCCCCCGGGCAACAGCGGGGCGGCGCAAGACACAGCTACAAGCAAGGGACTTATCGATCCGGCCGCTTTGTTGACCAAGGCGGAAGCGGAAGCCCTCCTGGGCGAGCCGGTGAAGGAGCCCAAAAACGAAACCCGGGATACCAATAACCCCCTGGGGCAGAAAATCTGTTTCTATGATCCGGTTTCGGATAAAGAGACAAGATTTATTCAACTGTCTCTGGTGCAAAACGAGGGCCTGGCCAAGACCCTGACGGCGCAAAAGTATGATGTCAAGCAGCTGTACACGGAAACCAAAAAAATGCTCGGGGAGGTTACGGATGTGCCCGGAATAGGTGACGAGGCTTTCTGGGGAACCAACGGCCTCCATATCTTAAAAGGGAATGTCTATCTCAACATCTCCGTGGGCAACTCCAGCAAGCCGGAAAACCTGGAACTGGCCAAACAAGTGGCGGCCAAAGCGCTGCCCCGCTTATAGAAGGTAGCGCGGAGATTATCCCCGCGCCTCCCCGATCCTCATCAAACCAGGGATGCAAGGTGACGGGGTTGTTGGGAAGCAGGGGGTTCTTTTGCTTCCCAACAACCCCGTTGATTCTAGGTAATACGGCTTATTTAACGCCACGGATCATGCCGATAGGCCCAACCATAAAGGGCAGCTTCAAAGCCCGGGGAATGAGCTCGGATTTGCTGGTATCTACGAATACGACTTCCTGGACGCCCCATTTTTTAATATCCTTCACCATGTCACGCAGATCCCCGTAAAGTTTTTCGTTCCAGAATAAATCTTGAAAGGCGAATACCCCGCCTTTTTTAAGGACTCTCAGGGCTTCTTTGATTAAATCCTTTTTAGCCTGCACGTCCTTCACTTTATGAAAGGCCAGATTGCTTACCACCAGGTCAAAGGATTCGTCTTCAAAAGGCAGCGCAGTAGCACTGGCTTGTACAAATTCGATCCGCCCCATTACTCCTTCAGCCTCAGCATTTTTCTCGCATATTGGCCGGGCATACTCCCAACCGCCTTCCCGGAGGTAGATGCCGGTTAGCCTGGCTTCCGGGTATTGTTGGGCAAGCCTGATGGTCAAGGGGCCGTTGCCGCAGCCGATGTCCAAGGCCGTTCCCTGACCATCCCAGTCCATCTCGCCGACCAGCAGTCCCCGTATTTTTTCCTGCATACCGCCCCCTCTATCGGCAAACTGGTACCTGGCATAGATAAAGTAGGCGCTGATAAGCAGGGAAGCAATGGTTAGAAACCAGAACATCACCTTTAAAAGAACATGCCATTCCCCGGTTATGGAAAGCAGCAGCAAAAACACAAAGATTTCGCAGAAGACAATGGAAAAGATTATTATATTCATTGAAATCCAATTTCCGTAATCAATTTTATGACTTTTAGTAGCGAACATCAGACAAGCTTCACCTTCTTTAATATAAGCCTTGGGAGCTATAATTCCTTTCCCAAGATCAAAAATCCTGCTAATTCCCCCCTGGATACAGTACGTGTATAATGAACCGAGCCTTTCTGCAGTTAACTTTTATTCCATATTTTACATATTGTATTATAATCATTTCACGAGGAGGATTCTAAATGGCAAATATATGTACAGCCTGTCATAGCATCATATTTCGATGGCCCAGTAATATTGTCTGCTTACCTTTAGGCGCAACTGGGGCGACGGGGGCCACCGGCAATACTGGCGCGACTGGCTCGACGGGAGCAACCGGTGCCACAGGAGAAACAGGACCGACCGGAATAGCGGGCGGCCCCGGGCCTGCCGGAGCCACCGGCGCGACTGGTACTACCGGAGAAACTGGCGCGGCTGGTGCGACCGGTGCGACTGGAGAAACCGGAGCGGCTGGTGCGACCGGTGCGACTGGAGAAACCGGAGCGACTGGTGCGACCGGTGCGACTGGAGAAACCGGAGCGGCTGGTGCGACCGGAGCGACTGGAGAAACCGGCGCGACTGGTACTACCGGTGCTACCGGAGAAACCGGAGCGGCTGGTGCGACCGGAGCGACTGGAGAAACCGGGGCGACTGGTGCGACCGGTGCTACCGGAGAAATCGGGGCGACTGGTGCGACCGGAGCGACTGGA
>DHRK01000007.1:61390-152317 GCA_002410325.1 Syntrophomonas sp. UBA5314 | reverse complement strand
GCGACTGGAGAAACCGGAGCGGCTGGTGCTACCGGTGCGACTGGAGAAACCGGAGCGACTGGTGCTACCGGTGCGACTGGTGCAACCGGAGCGACTGGAGAAACCGGGGCGACTGGTACTACCGGTGCTACCGGAGAAATTGGGGCGACTGGTGCGACCGGTGCTACCGGAGAGATTGGGGCGACTGGTGCGACCGGAGCGACTGGAGAAACCGGGGCGACTGGTGCAACTGGTACTACCGGAGAAACTGGCGCGGCTGGTGCTACCGGTGCGACTGGAGAAACCGGAGCGGCTGGTGCTACCGGTGCGACTGGTGCAACCGGAGCGACTGGTGCGACCGGAGCGACTGGAGAAACCGGGGCGACTGGTGCAACTGGTACTACCGGAGAAACTGGCGCGGCTGGTGCTACCGGAGCGACTGGAGAAACCGGAGCGACTGGTACTACCGGTGCGACTGGAGAAACCGGAGCGACTGGTACTACCGGTGCTACCGGA
The DNA here is from genome assembly GCA_002410325.1 of Syntrophomonas sp. UBA5314. Taxonomy (GTDB): domain Bacteria; phylum Bacillota; class Syntrophomonadia; order Syntrophomonadales; family Syntrophomonadaceae; genus UBA5314. The sequence continues at coordinate 151,822 of DHRK01000007.1, read as the reverse complement.
GAAATTGGGGCGACTGGTACTACCGGTGCTACCGGAGAAATTGGAGCGGCTGGTGCCACCGGCGCTACCGGAGAAATCGGGGCGACTGGTGCTACCGGCGCTACCGGAGAAACCGGAGCGGCTGGTGCTACCGGTGCGACTGGAGAAACCGGAGCCACTGGTGCTACCGGATCCACCGGTCCGGCGGGACCTTCAACAGGATTTGTCATTCCATTTGCCACTGGTTTTAGCAATGCAACACCCGCTACAAATTCAACGGGCGCATCGTCAGCTATTTCATTAACTGGATATGGTGAAAGTGCAACTGTGTTAACGTTGACCACAGATACAACTTTTTCAATTAACACAGCGGATGGCTATTATACTTTTACTATGCCAACTGATGGGACACTGACGGCAATTTATGCAAATTTTGCTACAGTAGCAACATTTACACCGACTACCAATATAACGTTGTATGTAGCAATTGCAACAGCGCCTTCCAACAGTCTTGATTTTACGATTAACACCAGTTCCATTACGCCGGCCACCGAGATATATGCACAGGGGACAGCATATCCCATCCGAACACCCAGGTCAGGCTCTTCCGCGGGACTGAATATTCCACTATCCGCGGGGGACCAAGTTGCCATTGTTCTGGGATTTACGACAAGCGGTGGCACGCAAGCCCAGAGTTTACCGTTTTACTATTCCGGCGGGCTTTTTATCGAATAAGAAGTAGCTCGGCGACTGCCACACTGATCCTTCATGGCGAAACGAATTTAAATTTCAACGTGGAACTGCGCATCGTACAGATCGCATAAAAGCAGCGCTCCTGCGGCAGCCTTGGAAAAGGGGCCGCAGGACGCGCATTACTTTAGAAGCTTAGATATCCTAATTGTAAGCCCTAAGGATTCAGGAGAATATTTTTTTCATTATTGGGATCAACAAAAACCGGCAGCTTGGCTCCTACATTGATAGAGCCCAGGTCCAGCATGCTCACAACATTTTTATGCTCAACTTTATAGGGTTCTCTACCGGGTAGGGTGACTTGCAGCAGGAATTTGACCTGGGGAAGCTCGTTGATGTAGACTCCGGTCTGCTGGCGGCTGAGGATCTCCGCCACCCCCTGGATCCCGTTTTCCAAAAGAAAAGCCACCCGGTCATTGGACAATTTGTAATATAACAAAATTCCGGCTAGGATGATAGAAGGGAATAAAATAAACGATGCTCCCATGAAGTAGTGTTGATTTTTTAGGGAGAAACCATCCTCACCGAGGACTTCGGGAGATGCTAAAAGTCCGGCGATGAGAAATCCTATGCCCGTCAACAGGGGTATAATCATTACACCCAGAATGAGCCCTTTGGATACTTTCCACATGAAAAACCCTCCTAAAATTTAGTCCTATCATTATGGCAGCCGGAAAGACAGATAAGTACCGCTTTCCGGCTGACCATCCAATATTCTTGTCAGTTACCGGGGCGCTTATATGCTGCCCGGTATTGAACCCAAACGCGTTTGAGCAATTTAGACTTCTTTCGGATATACCACCGTTACCTCCCTGGCTACCGGATCCCAGGAAACCTGGCAGCCCAGCTGTGATGCGATGAAGCTCAGGGGGAGCATGGTCCTCCCGGGCGGTACGATAATCGGCGTTACCAGCGGGTTAGCGGGGTCGATCTGGACCGAGGTCCCGTTGACCAGGGCACCGCTGTTATTGATGAAGACTGATACGGTAGTGCTGCCCAGGGCAACCGTGACCCGGTCTTCAGCCGCATTCCAGTTTACCACCGCTCCCAGAGGCTGGGCGACGTAGGTGATGGGCAGCAGGGTCCGCCCTTCGAGAATCATGGGCGCGGCATCCATGGTGTGAAGGCTGCTGGCCGAGTCACCCGGCCCCTTCAGATAGTATTCCTTGGAGCCGATATAGAAGCGCAGTTCCGTCCGGCCGGTCGTATCCGGAGTAGTATCCGGAGAAACCGTAGCCGCAGCCGGCGTGGTCGCCTGGGCCTCGTTTGAATAGGCTGAATTGCCGAAGCCGTTATAAGCACGGATTCGGTAGGTATAGGCGGTTTCAGGCTCACAGGCGTCCGTATAGCTGGTCACATTGCTTCCCACCGTGGCTATTTCCGTAAAGGCGCCGATGGTTCTGCGCTCGATTCTAAAGCCTGTTTCATTCTCTGACGCGTCTGTCCAGTGCAATTCAACCGCTGAGGCGGACAGTGCCGAGGCGGACAACGCGGTGGGGGGATTGGGTGCTGACGGGAGCGCCAAAGAAATTCCGCGAATGCTAAAGTCAGTGTCGCTCTGATCGACACATACTAATTCGTCTTCAATGAGCAGTCGGACCGCCACCCTGACCCGAGCCGAACTTACATTGGGCACGTTCCAGGTATAGGAATTGTTGTTCGCTGTGTAGGCTACATGGATCCACTCGGAATCATCATACCGGTAGCGGATTTGTGCATCGTGACCTTCAACATTGCTGGTCCAGGTGATGTTATGGCTGTCACCCGAGGCCCAATCTTCCCCTCCATTGGGAGAAATGACCCGCACCTGCGCTGCCTGCGTGGTGGCCGAGGCCGAGTTGCTGACCGCGGAGAGTTCGTCGCCTTTATACGCACAGACCCTGAAGTCATATGCTGTATCCGGGGTTAAACCAACGCTTTTGTATAATATTCGGTTGGCCGGTACAGTGGCGGCAAAAGCCCAGGTGCCGCCTTCGGTCCGGCGATAAATGCGAAAACCGTTTTCATCATCCGAATTGTCGTGCCAGGATATGAGTATGCTGGTTGCGTCAAAAGGCGACGCGACCAGGCTGCTGGGTGCATCTGGAGGCGCCCCCCATGCTGTTTGCGGGACCATCAAGCTGCCTAAAAACAGCAGGCATACCCATAGACTTTTTACCAGAATGCTTTTTTTCATATTCTGCCTCCCTATAAATTTGCCCTAAAAACCGATCGACTTTCGAGCCAAGTTGCTATTTTGCTCCCTCTTTTCCAACTGTATTTTCCTATAGAAATGCAAAATTTTTGCAAAATACCGTTTCGTCTTGCCCACCCGGCTTAGGGAAAGCCCGGGACCGGAGCGGAATGATCAGAGCCGCCGTCTCCAGCTAGCGGGTGATGGTGATTTGCCTTTGGTCGCCGTCATAGCTTACCACGGCGCCCAGGTTCCGGACCACAAAGCTAAGGGGCACGAAAGTCCGGCCCGGGGGAAGTATCACCGGAGGGCAGTCCATGCGCTGTTCTATACCGTTTACCAGGACGGCGGCGGAGTCAATGGTCAGCACGATCTCCGTATCCTGGTCGCGAATGACTACCTGGCGGGTGGCCGCCCTCCATTCCACTTCGGCGCCCAGGGCTGCGCTGATGAAGCTGACCGGGGCCATCGTCCGTCCCGCCCCGGCGTTGATGTAAGGCGCCGCATCCAGGGTGTACGGTTGGCCGTCCACGGAAGCGGCGGTGCTGCCGATGGTCAGGATGATCGTTTTTGGCAAATTCGCTGCCGGAGCGCCTTCTTTGATGATGTGGATAAATTCGTGGGCGGAAGTCATCCCGCTGCTGTCGGTGACGGTGACCGTATACCGGCTGGTCCCCGCCGCGGCGGGTGTTCCGCTTAAGGCCCCGTTCGACTCCAGGCTCAATCCCGGGGGCAGGCTTCCTAGCGTCACCCTGAAGCTATAGGACGGCCTGCCGCCGCTGGCGGTAAAGGAGTGGGTGTAGGCGGCGTTCGCAGTTCCGTCCGGAGGGTTGGCCGTACCGATGGCCAGCACTGCCGTATCCTCGCCGCCTCCGGCCTCCCCGCCTATGGCAAGGGTGACGGCGTTCAGTTCCGCCGACCAGGGGGACTCATTGCCGGCGGCGTCCACCGCTTTGACCCGGAAAAGATAGGCAGTGGATGGCGCAAGGCCGTTTTGATTAAAGGAGGCAGCGGCCGGAGCGCCGACTGTGGCCCACAGGCCACCCACCGGTCTCATCTCGACCAGGTAATGATCCACGCCGGTATCGTCAGTGGAGGCGTCCCAGGCCAGGCTGATGCTGGAGGAGGTCCGGCCGGTTACCCGCAGGTTGGCTGGAATACTTGGCGCGGCAGTATCTTCCCTGACCCATACGGTGCTGTCGCCGTCGGTGTAGGTGAGGTAGCCCGCTTTGGTGGTTACAAGCTCGTAATCATCAGCCCCTTTACTGTCAAGGCCGACCCTTATATAAACCGGCGCCGTGATCACGCCGTCTATGGTAATTTCGCCTTCGTCATTAGCGTTGGCGCCGCAATTACTGGACGTGACATTGCCGCCGACGGCGATGCTGGTGCCTGCGCCGTCGGTAAACGCGCCGGCGTGGGCGCCCTCCACATTACCGGTCACGACCACGCTTCCAGCGTCTTCGGCTCGCGCGCCGACCCCGGCGACGCCGCTGGCGGCAGCATGGCCTCCGACGGTAATGCTGCTGCCGGCGTTATTAGCAAAAACGCCGTACGTAGCACCCTGGGCATTGCCGGTTACAGCCATGCTTCCGCCATTTTCGGCTCCCGCGCCGATGCCGGCAGCGCCGGTGGAAATGCTATTGTTTCCGACAGCAACACTGCTGCCCGGACCGCTAGAAAAGGCGCCGTAGGAAACCCCCTGGGCATCACCGCCAACTTCAATATATCCGCCATTCAAGGCGTCAAGCCCGAAACTGCCGGCGCCGCTGGCGATGGCATGGCCTCCGACGATAATGCTGCTGCCCGCCCCGCTGGCGTAAGCGCCCGCCATTACCCCCTGGGCGTTGCCGGTCACCTCGATATTCCCGCCGCTTTCAGCCTGGGCGCCAATCCCGCCCGCGCCGCTGGCGACGACATTGCCGGTTACGACCACGCTGCCGTCTATCCGGGCGTACACGCCGAAACCGTTATCGCCGCTGGCAGTGGCATGACCTCCTACAGTAACGCTGCTGCCCGCCTCGCTGGCGCCAGCGCCCGCCGTTACCCCCTGGGCGTCGCCGGCGACCTCGAGGCTTCCTCCGTTTTCAGCCCAGGCGCCGACCCCGCCGGCGCCGCTGGCGGCGGCGCTGGTTACGGCGGCCGAGCTCCCGGCGCCCCGAACAAAGACTCCGTAAGCGGTGCCGGTGACGTTAAAGGCGGCCGGGCCGCCCAGGCCGGTCAGGGTCACCGCGCCGTTGTTTACACTGAGTCCGGCTTCCCCGGCCGCGGGATTGATGACGTTCAGCGTGTGCCCGTCCAGATCAAAGGTGATGCTTTTGCCGGTGATGGTAATGCCAGCATTATAGTCAATATTCTCCAGAAGCCGGATGGTCTGGCCGCCGGCCACCACCACCAGCGCCTCATCCAATGTGGCATACTGCAACCCGCCCACAATTTCGCAGACCTCGCCGGCCGCCCCGGCCTTGGCGGGAGCTGCAACGGCGAAAACCGCTGCCAGAAAGCAGACCAGGAGCATATGCGAAATCCTGCTTGCCATCAGTTTCAGCACCGCGTTCTTGCCTCCCGGGCAGTTTTTAAGAACCGCGCTCTTTTGGTTTCCCTCCCACTGCTGAACAGCAATATTTTGAAGCCCAAAAACCCTGTTCATTTGATCAATACCTCCTTAAAGTGTGTTCTCCGGAGAGGGCCGGCGTACCGCAAAATATCTAAAGAAAAATGCCTAGTACAACATTCGGTATATTCAGCCCTTTCCCATCTTTGGAAATATTGTCTTATGAAGATGAAAAATTTTTGCAAAAATACTATTTGCATCAAAAAGACATTTGAGCTCATAATAAGGCAAGTCTTTAAATTAGGGGGGAGGAGACCCTTCATGCCGCCTGTTCCCCTGGTCCACACTCAGCTGCTTCCACCACGGGTTAAGCATTCTATCAAACGCCCCGGTTTGAGGGACACCGGCCTGGCCGTCCTGTCCCACCGGGTGAGCACCCTGGTAGCTCCGGCGGGTTATGGCAAAAGCCTCTGGCTTGCTTCACTCCTGGAGGAGCCGGACTGGCCTCCTACGGCCTGGCTCAGTCTGGACAGCCACGATATTGAACCTTCCTTTTTCCTTTACCACGTGATCTATGCCGTGAAAAGAATCCGGCCGGACTTTGGCGGCCCATCCCTGCGCACCATGAACAGCCTGGAGGACACCGGCCGGGACTGGCTGATCGGGACCTCGGCCTTCATTGAGGAGATATCCGGGGAAAAAGAGATGGTCCTGGTTTTGGATGATCTTCATCTGATTGATGAAAACGAGACGATTCGCAGTATCCTGGAGCACCTGATCCGCTGGCTGCCGGCCGGGATACGCCTGGTATTGCTCAGCCGCCGAGGCATTCCCCTCAATCTTTACCGGGAGCGTCTCAATAACGAACTGCTGGAAATTCAAGGGGTTGAACTTTTGTTCTCACTGGAGGAAACCCGTGAACTCTTGCTGATGCTGGACCTGGCGCTGTCCGAGGAAGACATCAACCTGATCCATATCTGTACGGAGGGATGGGCGGCCGGACTGCGCCTGCTGGCCGTGCTGCTCAAACAGGCGGGCGGCAACCTGAACAAGACCCTGACGGATTTAAAAAGACAGGACACCGATCTCTATACCTACCTGGGAAATGAACTGCTCGCTTATCTGCCCGGCGAGTTGTACGCTTTTCTACTGGATGCCTCCCTGCTGCCTTACCTGGAACCGGCCCTGTGCGACACCGCCCTGCAGTGCGACGACAGCGCAGCTCTGATCGTACAACTGCACGCCCACGGTATCTTGAGCAAAACCGGAGGAGAGGTCGTCACCTGGCGCTTGCACCACCTCATGGGCGAATTCCTGGAACAAAAGGCGAAAAATTTGCGTCCCCCGGAACATGGCACCTCGATCAGGCACCGCGCCGCAGTTTTCCTGGAAAGCCAGGGCGATATCGACCGGGCCCTGGAACAACTGGTCGCCAACGCCGACTGGTCAGGTATAGCTACCACCATTAACCGGCACGGGGATGATTATTTCCTGCAAAGCGGGCGATTGGACGCCCTGCGCTCCTGGCTGGGCCGCCTGCCCGAAGAGGTCGTGGCCGCCGATCCCTGGCTTATGTATTTTCAAGGGATGAGCATTCTGCACGGCCATCCGGGCGAAGCTCTGGACATCCTCTCCAGAGCCACCGACGCCGCCGGAGCCAAAGGCGATTTGAAATGCCAGCTCCGTTCGCTTTTTCTGATGATTGCCGCTTATACTTTTGCCAATAACCTCCAAAAGGTTAGTGAAACCGCCCGGAGGATTCCGCTGGTGGCCTCGCTTTTAAAGAGCCCCTGGTCCCGGGGCGTGGTGCTGGTGGCCGGTTTAAGCAAGGCGGCCTGGGAGGACAATTTGCGCAAGGGAGTCTGGCTGAGCTGGCTGGCCGGCAAAGCCAAACTGGATCCGGAATCGCATATGGGTTATTTGATGTTCTCCAGCATGATCCAATTCCGGTTGGGCAACTTGAACGCCGCCCGGGAACTCATTGAAAAAGCCTTGGGAGACCCTTATGTACAGGAGAATGAACAATGGACCGGCACCGTGAATGTTATTTATTCATTTATCTGCATGCTGAGCGGGGAGCATGAGAAAATGGCGCAAATCTGCTATGAGCTGCTGCGCCTGGGCCAAAAATACGATGCGCCCCACCAGCTGGGCGTAGCTCACCGCCGCCTGGCCCACCTGTACCTGGAAAAGGAACTCTTGGACCGGGCCGGGCAAGAATTTGAGCTTTCCCGCGACGCTTTTATCCGGGCCAACAATATTTTCATGGTTTATTTGACTGATCTGGACCTGGTTTTACTGCGCTTAAAAGCCGGTGAGAACGCCGGGGATTTGCTTTCGGAGAGCCAGTCATTATTGCATAAATTAAAGACCATCCCGGCTGGACAGGGTTTTGACGACTATGCTCTATCGGTAGCGGGCATTATCGCCATGGAAGCAGGGCACTTGGAATCAGCCCGGCAGCGTTTTGAGGAAGTGATCCTGAAATGCAAGCAAAAGGGCGCCCGGCAGGCCCGGGCCGGTGCCCAGCTGCTGCTGGCCCGGGTGCACCTTTTGCAGGGAGAAGATGACGAGGCCGACCGTTGCCTGCGCAACGCCCTGGGTGCCGCCGAGGAAGGGAACTGGGAGTTTTTCTGGGATTGGCACGCCGAGAGCGTTTATTCCCTGTGCCGTCGCGCGCTGGCCAAAAACATCCATCCCTACTGGGCAATCCATCTCCTGAAGCGCTGGTTCCCGCAGCGCATCGCCCAGGAAGCGGGCAGCCTGCTGGTTTATCCGGACGAAAAGGTACGCCGTTCTGCTACCGCTCTTTTACAGGAGTTGGCGCGGAAAGCGGGGGAGCCCTTTATTCATATTAATTGCCTGGGCGTTTTTCGCGTTTTTGTCAACGGCGCTGAAATCGGTCTTTCTGCCTGGAAAACCCGGAAAGCGGAAAATTTGTTCAAGCTTTTAATGATTGAGAGACGCCAGCACCTCAAAGAAAAAGTGATAGAGAAGCTATGGCCGGAATCGGAACCCCATTTAGGGGATGCCAGCCTCAGAATGGCCTTAAGCCAGGCGCGCCAGGTTCTGGGCCTCGGCGACCACACGGTTGAAAGCCTGGTGCTCAAACGGGGGATGGTTTTCTTACATCCCGGGATCAGGGTATATACCGATTACGAATTATTTACCTCCGCAGCCCGGCACGCCTTGCAAGAAACGGACGCGTACAATCCTGGTTCCGCATACCTTTTGGAACAAGCCGCGGGACTATATCAGGGCGATTTTCTCCCCGACAATATATATGACGATTGGACCGCCGGACTCCGCGCCCAGTTGTATAAGCTGTATTTACAAGTCCTCTCTAAAAAGATTGAATTTGATCGCGGCCAGGGCAAGCTTTTCTCTGCTATAGAAGGCTGCCGCCGTTTTCTGGACAAAGAACCGGCCGATGAAGCGGTATGCCGGACGGCCATGGAACTCCTGTGGCAAACCGGGCAAAAACAGCAGGCTTTGTCCCTGTATCAGACGCTGCAGGCTTTCATGGCCAAAGAATATAATGCCGAACCCTCAGCCGAAACCATCGCTCTGTATGAAAAGATAAAGCAGGGAAATCATTAACATCTCCGTTATTTCAACTTCATCATCGGGTTTATGTTTTCGCCGTTTTCATCATTATTCGTCATATAGTTCCATTGATTGTATGCTAAAATATTCCTGCTTAAAAGAACTAAATTTTAATTGTCCCACATAGTTCCATATATGACGTTAAAATAGATAAAATAAGTATATAAAAGAATAAATGTTTAATATGCGATTTGCTTTTTGTCGACAGAGCTCCTGTGCTAAATTTTTTAGTAGAGAGGCATCAGGGAGGTTTTGCACCATTGTACGAAGACCATACGAAGGAAGACCTGATTCAGCAACTAAACCTCGCCCACCGACGTGTACATGAATTAGAGGCAAGGCAAGCCGGATATATCTACAACTCCAAACAGCTAATGGAAAAGCTTCCTATAGGCGTATCAATATGCTATGACCTTTCCTGTAAAGAGATCAAGCATAACCCGGCCATGAGCAAGTTCCTGCGTATCAGCGACGGGGATAGTGCTTCGCACTCGGGTTCGACCCCACCTTCTTTTAACATGTTTTTGAATGGCATGAAAATGGAGCCTGAGCAAATGCCTATACAAAGAAGCCTATGGTCGGGCGATTCTGTCCCGGGGCAGGAGATTGAGTTTGTTTGGGAGGACGGGATAAGAAAGACCGGTATATGCAAGTCAAGCCCTCTATTTGATTTAGGTGGCAGAATCATAGGTGCTGTTACAACTTGTGAGGATATTACCGAACGTAAAAAAGTTGATGAAAACTCTCAAGAGAACCTGATAAAATTGAAATCGGCTTTGGCCAGCATGAGCGATGCCGTATTTATTTCCGACCCGGAGGGCAGGCTGGTTAATTTCAATGAAGCCTTCGCCACATTTCATAGATTCAGCGATAAGGCCAGGTGCTTGCCGACACTGGCCGAATACTCTGACATCCTGGATATCTGCCTGCCCGATGGAAAACCTGTGCCTCTTGATCAGTGGCCTATATCCCGAGCTCTTAGAGGCGAAACGGCTACCAATGTCGAATACATTTTGCGCCGCAAAGACACCGGCGAGACCTGGTGGGGCAGTTACAATTTCGCTCCCCTTCGGAATCAAGAAGGATTAATTGTCGGTTCTGTCGTTACCGCACGAGACATCACGGAGCGAAAACATGCGGAAGATGCTCTAAGACAAAACGAACAATTTTACCGTATATTGGATATAAAACGGCGTAAAAAAACTGAGGAAAAACTGCGGGAAAGTGAGCAAAGCCTGTCTGCCAACCTGGCGGGGATGACCAAGCTACAAGAGTTAAGCACCCGCCTGGTGCAGGCCGGTGATCTAAATACCCTGCTAAAAGAAATCCTGGCCGCTTCAGCAGACTTTACCGGCACTGATAAAGGAAACATCCAAATTCTCAATCCTGATACAAACTGCCTGGAAATCGTAGTACACCAGGGTCTGAGCCGTACATTCATCGACCATTTTGCTTACGATGCTGGTATTGGGAAATGCTGTCTGGCTAAAGAACAGCTGAAGCGGGTGATTATTGAAGACCTCGCCCTGGTACCGGAACTGGAGGGTACAACCGATCTTGACATACATCTTAAAGATGGCATCCGGGCCGTACAGTCAACACCGCTCATCAGCCGGGACGGTTCTCTGCTGGGTATGCTGAATAATCATTTCATCAATCCCTATCATCCGGAGGAGGGCGAGCTTCGCTATTTAGACTTGCTGGCCAGGATGGCTTCAGATTTTATTGAAAGCAAGCGCTCAGAAGAAGCTTTGCGTATCTCAGAGAAAGAAAAATCGGATATTCTTGAGGGTATCAGCGACTCTTTCTATGCCCTTGACAGTGATCACCGGTTCACTTACGTCAACCAGGCAGCAGAAAAATCGATAGGTAAAACCCGGGAAGAATTAATCGGCCGGGTAGTTACCGATGTGTTTCCGGATTTTAGCCCTGAGATGCTAAACTTGTTTAGCCGTGTTATTAGAGAAAAGACGTCTTGCCATTTTGAGATATTGTCTCCACCTATGCAAAGATGGACCGAAGCCAGCATTTATCCTTATCAAAAAGGTGTTTCAGTTTTCTACAAGGATATCCATGACCGCAAGGTTATGGAAGAGATTCTGCGTAAGTCGGAGGAACGTTTTAACAAAGTTTTTCATTCCAGCCCAGCCATGATGTCTATAAACCATATGGAAACCGGACGTTATATCGACGTAAATGAATCCTGGCTTAGAGTTTTGGAATTTACGCGCGATGAGGTCATCGGAAGGTCGTCTTCAGATATTGATATTCATCCCAATCCGGACCAACGCGCTAAAGTTGAACAACAGTTGCGAGTCACAGGAAGGTTCCACAGCCTTGAAATATTGGCGCGTTCAAAAACCGGTAAAATTATAAATTGCGTTTTTTCGGCGGAGGTTATTGAACTTATCGGTGAAAAATGTATTTTGAGCAACTTTATAGACGTAACGGAGATAAAAAGAATGGAAAATGAACTGGCCCGCCTGGATCGCCTAAACCTTATCGGAGAAATGGCGGCCAGCATCGGCCACGAAATACGCAATCCGATGACTACCATACGCGGTTTTATGCAATTATTAAAAGGATGGAACAATGATCCTGAATGGCAGGATTATTCAAAGCTTATTATTGAAGAATTGGATAGGGCTAATTCCATAATTAGCGAATTCCTATCTCTTGCCAAAAACAAACCGGTAAAACTTCAAGAATCTAATCTCAATACTATAATAGCTGCCGTGCTGCCATTGATTCGCTCCGACAGTCTCGCCAAAGATATGAACGTGGTCTTCGAATGCGATGATCTGCCCTTGATTTTAATAGATGAGCAAGAGATTCGCCAGCTTTTGTTAAATTTGTCAAGGAATGGACTGGAAGCCATGCCCCCTGGCGGAACGCTGACTATAAGAACTTATGAAGAAAACGACACGGTGGTCCTTTCCATCCAGGATCAAGGCTACGGGATAAGCGATGAAATCCTCTCTAAACTGGGAACCCCCTTTGTTACCACCAAAGAAGAAGGAACCGGCCTGGGTCTGGCCGTATGCTACAGCATTGCTGAAAGGCATAATGCCTGGATCGATGTGAATAGCAGCGAACAAGGAACCAATTTTAGGGTGTATTTTCCCAGGGCCCTGTATGCAAAATTGTTTTAACGCTTTAAAATGCAAGTGGTGTCATGGCTATAGATGCCGGCTACAAGACGCTTGGATAGTTCGTATGCTCGTTGTCGTCAATCGCAATAAGAGTACTGGGTCTTATACTGTTTAGTTTAATGAATAATCCGCTAATGTCAGCTATAATAGATAAATATAATTGACATAGGAGGGCTGGAAATGACGTTTCGAGAAGCAGTCCTGGCGGCTATTAGAGAGAGGCGGGGCGAATGGGTGTCGGGGGAGGCCTTGAGCCTGAGCCTGAAGGTGAGCCGAACTACGATTTGGAAGCAGGTTAAGACGCTGCAGGCAGAGGGATACGCAATTGAAACCTCACCCAAAAAGGGGTACCGGTTGTCAGCGCTACCCGACATATTATCGCCGGAAGAGGTGCTCCGGGGACTGCAGACTGAAGTATTTGGCCGGGAACATTATTTCTACTTTACAGAAATAGACTCTACCAATAATTATGCCAAACGCTTAGCGGCCCAGGGCTATCCCGAAGGGACCCTGGTCATAGCCGAACAGCAAATCGCCGGGCGGGGGCGCCGGGGGAGGCAATGGCATTCGGAGCCGGGCCAGGGTATCTTTATGTCCCTGATTTTAAGGCCCACCTTGCCGCTCAAGGAGCTTTCCCGAATTACCATGTTTATTGCGGTGGCCGTTGTAGAAACCCTGGAACGGTTCGGAATAAAATCCGGGATCAAATGGCCCAATGACGTGTTGATTAACGGCCGCAAAATTGCCGGCATTCTGACTGAGGCGGTTACGGATATGGATGGCATAGAGTATATTGTCACCGGCATTGGATTAAACGTCAACAACCGTGTTGCAGACTTCCCGGAAGAATTTCGCAGCGTTGCTACAACGATCAGAGAGGAAGCCGGGCGTTGCATTTCCCGGGTTGAGCTTTTACAGGAATTTCTCTGGCAATTGGAGAGCAGCTACCGGCAATTGGTTTCCGGTGGATTTAGCGAAATTTTAGAAAAGGTTAGAAGCCTGTCGCTGGTTATCGGCCATGATATCAAAATAGACAGCGTCAATGGAATAACCACCGGCCGGGCTATCGACATCGATAACAACGGCTTCCTGATGGTTCGTGATTCCCAGGGCAGCATTCACAACATCATGTCCGGTGAAATACTTTTCAAATCGGAACCGGAAAACAACTGATAAATGTAAACCTATACAACACAAAATAGTTGACAATACCTCCCGGCATGTATAATATTGTTTCTAAGTTGGGACATATTATATTCATTGCCAGGAGGTATTTGCATTGAAACCACCATCTTCCAGTCCAGTGCGCAGCATGGTATACGCGTCTATGTTTGGTGCTTTGACTGCTATCGGGGCACTTATTGTAATCCCTATGCAGCCGGTTCCCTTTACCCTGCAAACCTTTTTTACCGGTTTGTCGGGGGCTTTGCTGGGAGGGTACGCCGGGGCCTTAAGCCAGATAGTGTATGTGATTTTGGGATGCATCGGGCTGCCGGTTTTTGCCGGCGGCAAGGCCGGCCTGGGAGTGCTTTTCGGCCCCACCGGCGGTTATCTTATCGGCTTTATCGCAGGAGCTTATATCATCGGTAAAATTGTTGAAGCCCGGCCGCAAGCAGGAGTACTGTGGAGTGCTATGGCGATTTTGGTAGGCGACCTGGTAATATACGGCCTGGGCACCCTGCAGCTGGCGATGGTTGCCCACCTGTCGCCGGGCAAAGCTATACTGGTCGGTATAGTACCCTTCCTTATACCCGAATTGATAAAGCTGATCGCTGCTGCGATTTTATCATCCCGGCTCAGAAAAAGACTGCCGATCATGGAGAAAGCCAATGATCATAATTGAGAATCTAAGCTACACTTATCAACCCGGATTACCGCCGGCCCTGAACAATGTCAGTTTACAGATCGGGGAAGGAGAGTATATTGCCCTGATAGGGCCCAATGGCTGCGGCAAAACCACGCTTATTCGCCACCTTAACGCCCTGCTGCTGCCCGGCAGCGGCAAGGTGGTAATCGACAGTTTGAACAGCCGGGAGGTGAAGAACCATCTGGAAATAAGACGCAGGGTGGGCATGTTATTCCAGAATCCCGACAACCAGATCGTGGGAATGAGCGTGGAAGAAGACGTCGCCTTTGGACCGGGTAATCTTAAACTGCCCAGCACCGAAGTGCGCCGGCGGGTAAACCGGGCGCTGGCGACAGTAGGATTAAGCGGGTTTGAAAAGCGTATGCCGTATACCCTCTCCGGAGGCGAGAAACAGATGCTGGCCCTGGCCGGTCTACTGGCCATGGATCCCGCTTACATCATTTTGGATGAGGCTACTTCGTCTCTGGATTCCGGCGGCAAAGAGAAGGTGCTGGCTATTTTGCTTGAACTTAAATCCCGGGGGATGTCCATTATTCATGTCACTCATAACATGGAAGAAGCGCGCCGGGCTGATCGGGTGATCTTGATGGACCGGGCTCAAGTTGTGGACGAAGGAGCGCCTCGAGATATTTTGATAAAGGGTGAGCAGCTTAAAGCACTGGGCCTGGCCCCTCCGCTCATTGTAGAGCTGATGGAGCGTTTGCGGCCGGACGGTCATGAAATAGATAAAAGAGTCCTGACGGTAGATGAAGCTGCTGCCGCAATAAACCGCTGGCTGCAGGGAAGTTCCGAGGAGTTTAATGATCACCGGACTCGGAAAGCAGGCGGCTATGCATGAACTGGGCCGGTATTTACATGTGGATTCGCCGCTTCACAGAAGCGATCCGCGGATGAAAGTGCTGGTGGTGCTGGCTTTGAGCTTCTTGCTCCTCAGGTCTGGCCCGGCCGGTTTGACTGGAGCTGCGATTCTTATTTTGCTGCTTTCCCTGCTCGGAAAAATAGGCTGGCGGATGCTGCTCGGAACGACCCGTCCGGTATGGCTCCTCTTTACCATGCTTTTTCTTATCTATGTCCTTTTTACTCCTGGGATTCCCATATTGCCGTTTTCAACCGGGCCCCTTAAGATCAGTTATGAGGGTTTGTATGAAGGGGCTGTTCAGGTGAGCAGGTTTATTCTTTTGATCCTGGCCGCGTCTCTTCTAACTATGACCACTTCGCTATCCGAGCTTACCATGGCTCTGGAGTGGCTATTGAGGCCCCTTTCCAAAGTAGGCATCTCTTCTCATAATACAGCTCTGATGGTGAATCTGGCGCTGCGGTTTTTACCCACCCTTCAAGAAGAGATGAAAAATACCAAAGAAGCTCAATTGGCCAGAGGGGCCGATTTTAAACCGAAGAGCCTGACGGGAAAGATCCGGTCTATGATATTTATAGCCACCCCCTTGACCCTGAACCTCCTGCGCCGTTCAGACGAACTGGTTGAAGCCATGGAAGCCCGCGGATACCAGCCTGGACCTCGAACCTACCTGAGCGAACTCGCCTTTACCAAATCTGACTTTTGGTCCCTGCTTCTGATTTCTCCCGCCATAATCGCCATCTGGTTTCTCGGCTGAAATAATCATCGCCCAGCGACCTATGCCATGACCGCAAATCAATATTTTGACCACCCAAGCTGGATACTCTCATCTTTACCTCTCTACCGTAATCCTGTCGCTTTTTTCATATGTTGAAATTTTAGAAGTTTGTTTCATTTGGCATAATTTTTGCAAAATAATAGTTAATCAATGTCTTAGGAAGTGACAGGATGAGTAATTATTCACTCAATCAGAAGGTTGTGCTAAAGACATACGGTAATGAATATGAGGCAGAAGGTATTATTGTTGCCATTATGGGATTCAGTAATATGGAATTGGAACAAAATAATGCCCTGCGATTTAAGGTCCGAATCGACAATATGGTTACGGACTGGATACCGGAGTCGATAATCAAGGAGTTTCCAAACGGACAGCATCAAATTTTTAACAGCTAACCAGATTATTCGCATCCTCTTCAACAAAGCCGTTTACTCTTTGCCCGCCGGATCACCACCATCCGGCGGAGCAATGTAGTAAACGGGGGAGCAGGTAAATGGACATTATCGTTGTTCCCCTAAGCATACACCTGTCCGGATGACCGGACACTTATTGGGCGATTTTTATGGAGAAAGGTTTGCCACGGGTGATATCAGTTTTAATGGCTGCATCAAATGCTTAGAGGTAATATTTGAATACTTATGACTACATCCTCTTCATTATATAAATGCCCGGGGACCGCTGGAGTTTAGCTCCAGCGGCCCTTGGCACAGGTTGAAATCTGTAACCTGGAAACTAAGCCAAAACATATTTAAGGAATTTTATCTTTCGAATAGAACGAAGGTAGATAAAAGCAAAACTAAAAACTATCGTGAGCCGCAGTAGTAAAATATGGACTTGTAATTATCGCAATCAATCAGCTCGGGCAGCGGCAGTGTCTTGGCACAATATTTGCAAAATTAAATCAATATAGGATTTAACCGGGTGGGCTGTAGCAATGAAGTGCTTTGGAAAAGGAATTGATAAAATGTCAGTGCTGGTTACAAAACATGCTATAAAAAGATACCGGGAAAGGCTGTTTGATTATTCCTCATCATCAGAAAGAATCCGCCAACTGCTTAGAGAGATAGTAGCCAAGGGTCGGCCGGTTTGCCTGCGACCCAATACGCATGAAAACTGTTATGAAATAAAGTATCGAGGTATTTCGGTGGTTTTATTGAAAAAGAAAGACGACCTGATCGTGATAACCTGCCTGGGAGACTCCAAATATAGAAATTGGATCAAGCAGAAGGAGGCCAACTCCAGGGTGTTTCAAAGCCTTCGCTACGGGGTCAACTGAGGGCAGGTTGTACTGTTAAGAGGTTTTATGCAATAAATGCTGTTTTATTCCATGTGTGATCGAGGAAACACGTTATAGTTTAGAAACCGGAAATCTAACCAATAATAGAAACTCCCAGCGGTTAGACAGGCGAGGCCGGTCGCGGACTGTTCGCCGGAATGTTGTAGCGTGTATATAACGGGGGAAGGGATAAAAAATGAGTCCAAAGGCTTTAAACTCAGCTTCATGGTTAACGGTCAAGCAGATGATGAATACCAATTTTCAACTGCTTCGCCTGGATGACACACTGCGAACGGTGATCAGCTACTATAATGAATACAGATTAAGCACTCTTCCGGTAGTAGATGAGGAGGAAAAGCTGATCGGCGTTTTCCCCAAGAAAAGGCTGTATAAAGCTTTACAAAACGGAGCCGGCCTGGATGATGCCTGTGGACCGTATGTCGTGTACAACCCGGTATTTGTATCAGCCGATTTGACATATGACGAAGTGTCCCTGGTAGTGCGGGTAACGCGCAGCAAGGTGGACTACGTGGTAGTTGTCGACCGTTCAGGCAAAGTGGTGGGTCTAATTGGAACCTTGGAATATCTCCGGGAGAGCATGAATGTCATTATCAAATCGTCAGCCATCCTGGAATCCCTTTTCAATGCCAACTATGAAGCGGTAGTCATTGTAGATAACAAGGGCTATATTTTGCGGCTTAACCCGGCTGCTGAAGGAATGTTCGGCCTTCAGTTCTCCAATGTCAAAGGCAAGCACTTGAAGGAAGTCCTGCCTGAAATCAATATAATGCAAAAACGGCTGCTGGGCGTGAAGCATATAATAAGGTCTCTTCCGGTGATCGTGAACCAGATACCTATTTATGAAGATGGTTTTTATATTGGCACCGTTATCACTCTTTTGGATACATCGGATGTTGAAAAGATTGCCCATGAACTGGAGATGGTCAAGGATATGCACACCACTCTGGAGGGTGTGCTCAATGCCACATCCGATGGCATCCTGGTTTCTGATGTTTCCGGGCAGGTGAAATATGTAAATAAGCGGGCCAGCGAATTGCTGTTTAAAACGTCGCAGAACATTGTTGGCAAACAGATAGCTGAAATACTAAAGAATGAAGGCGCCGGACATGCGCTGAAAAACGGGTTGCCGGAGATAACCGAATGCATTATTGGCAACAAGAAATGCATCATATCCCATATACCCATTAAGAAAGCCCAAGACGATCACTTTACAATTGTCGGCGTGGTCAGCACCATATACCTTGACGATAATATTTTGACCGAAGAAATCGCCACTAAATTGCTGTCGCTGAAACAACAGGTAAACTACTATCGCAGTGAATTGGAGAAAAAAGGCGGCGAAAGCCGATTCGAACAAATAATTTCTAATAATGCCGAATTCAACAATATGAAAAACGAAGCTCTACGTATTGCCCGCAGCACCTCCACCGTACTTCTGACCGGAGAAAGCGGCGTGGGCAAGGACATGTTTGCGCGGGCCATACACGCCTCCAGCCCCCGCTCCAAGCATCCGTTTATCAAGGTAAATTGTGCAGCTATTCCGGAAACCCTTTTGGAATCTGAACTTTTTGGCTATGCCCCGGGGTCTTTTACCGGCGCCTCCCAAAAAGGCAAGCCCGGCTACTTTGAGCAGGCCCATAAGGGCACTATATTCCTGGATGAAATAGGGGATATGCCCCTTTCGGTTCAGGTTAAAATATTGCAGGTTTTGCAGGAAAAACAATTCATGCGGGTGGGCGGAACCAGCTTGCAAACCGTTGATGTCAGAATCGTTGCCGCCACCAACAAGGATTTACGTGAAGCCATACGAAAAGGAGCTTTTCGCGAAGACCTTTTTTATCGATTAAATGTAATAGAGTTTCATTTGCCCCCACTCAGGGAACGATTTGAGGATATCCTGCCCCTGGCCCACAAGTTTATCGAAAAATACAATAACATTTTGGGCTCTCACATTACCGGCATTAAGCGGGAAGCATGCCATGTTTTGGAAAGACATTCCTGGCCCGGAAATATACGGGAGTTGGAGAACGCTATAGAAAGAGCCGCCAATTATGCCTGGGAAGGCCAAATCGGGGTTGAACACCTGCCCGCCCATATATTTCAGCCGGAGGCGAAAAAATTGGAACCTTCAAATTATCGATCCGCGCTTTCCGATGTCGATAAAAATATTATTATTGAAGCCCTGCAAAAGACCAAGGGCAACAAGAGCGCTGCGGCCAGAATGCTGAATTTAAGCCGCTCTGCGTTCTACGAGAAATTAAACAAATACGGAATAAATTGATTATCTATAGAGCTTTTACAGGCCGTGTTAAGCGATTGAGGGGTGAGGCCCCTAAAGTGTACTCTGGTGCAAGCAATTGCTGCGCGGTATGTCGGGAATCGAGCCATCCGTGATACCAGTTGGGCAGTATAAAGGAGATTTAGTCTAAGGAGGGACAATTATGTTAAAATCAGCTGCCATCCCAGGTAAGATAGATCTGTCAACCCGAATGCTCAAAAGTTCTTATTTTATTAAAGCAGGTTTAAAGCTCCTTGTATGTATGAGGAGCTTTTCTTATATAAAAACCGATTTCCACGAGAAGCTGCTTTCCCATTGCCAGGCAATATTAATTACATAAAGCGGGACTGAATAATTTTACTGCTTTAACGGTAAATGTGCTCTGCTTACCCGGCAAGGTGTATGACTAAACATACACCTGTAAGGAAGAACGAACAACATCAAGCAGGACAAGATTTAATTGACATTTGGACAAAATCTCGAAATAACGGTCTTCTCAATATATATTGACCCCTTGGCATGAATGTTGCGTTTATATGGATTGAACCCAGGGACGCGACATGAAATGGGAAGGGGGTATCAGACCAAGCTGTTAACAACGGGCCTGGCAGATAGTAAGCGACGCTGCCAGTGAAGGATTTTATTAACCTAGGGGGTTGAGAAAAATTGGGAGTCTATAGTGATCTTTACGCCAGCAAACTTCGAACAGCTGACGAAGCGGTAAAAACAGTTCAATCAAACCAGTGGGTATGGTATGGCCACTTTGCCATGGGACCCCGCGCTCTGGACCAGGCCCTAGCCCGTCGGGCCGGCGAGTTAACCGGTGTCAATGTTAAAGGTGTATGCCTTTTGTACGAACCCGAAATCGTAAAAGCAGATCCTGAACAGAAATCATTTTTATATCATTCCGGTCATATGAGCGGACATGAGCGTCACATGGGGGACCATGACCTGGCCTATTATATTCCCGGCAACTATGGCCAATGCCCGGGCAACACCCGTGCCGGCAATATGTATCCGCCCAAGGTAGCCATGATTATGACCACTCCCATGAACGAATACGGCTATTTTAATTTCGGACCGGCCTGCTCTTATGCCAAAACCATTTGCGACATGGCCGATGTGGTAATCCTGGAGGCAAACCCCAAGGTGCCATGGTGTTTGGGAGGGGAGCAGGAGTCCATCCATATTTCCCAGGTTGACTATATAGTTGAGCATGAAACTCCTATGCCCGTTTTTCCTTCGGAATTTCCGGTATCCGAGGCGGAGAAGAAAATCGCTTCCATATTGATTGAGCAGATTGAGGACGGTGCCTGCCTACAGTTTGGCATAGGCGCGATGCCTTCCATGATCGGCAAGATGATCGTTGAAACCGACCTTAAAAACCTGGGCATTCATTCCGAAATGATGGCCGACTGCTTTATCGACCTAGCGGAGAAGGGCATTGTCAACGGGGAAAAGAAGAACATCGACAAGGGCAAAATCACCTACACTTTTTCTATTGGTTCGCAGCGGCTTTACGACTACATGCACAATAATCCCCGTTTAGCCACATACCCGGTGGACATTACCAACAACCCAGACGTCATAGCCATGAACGACAAAGTAATTGCCATAAACAACGCAGTTGAAATCGATCTCTACAGCCAGATCAACTCCGAGTCCTCCGGATTTCGCAATATTTCAGGCACCGGCGGCCAGCTGGATTTCACCATTGGGGCCTTAAAATCCAAAGGCGGTAAGCCCTTCATCTGCCTCACTTCCACCAAGATGCAGAAGGGTCAAATGGTGTCCAGAATCGTTCCTTATTTTGCTCCGGGAACCATTGTTACCATGCCCAGAACCTATGCCCCATATATAGTGACCGAGTACGGCATAGCCAACGTGATGGGCAAATCAACTTATAGGAGAGCCGAGCTGCTCATCGATATCGCGCATCCCGACTTCCGCGACGATCTGATCAAAGCGGCACAGGAGCAGCATATATGGACTCGGACCAACAAGATCGATTAGAACCCGACGTTTTAAATAAACAAGAAGGGGTGTTGGATTTTTATGGTTATAGCATGCGTATTAGCGTATTTTGCAATAACTACGGGCATCGGTTTCTATATGATGAGGCAAAAGAGCACTCTAGCCGGGTATTTCGTTGCCAAAAAAGATTTGGGCGCAATGTTGATTATCCCCCTGCTCTTTGCGGAAATTATCGCCGGTGCAGGCACGGTCGGCAATGCCGCCCAGGCTTTTCAATTCGGAATATCGGCGGTATGGGTCAACTGGGGCATGAGCATCGGTTGTATAGTAGTTCTGCTGACTGCCGCAAAATTCTACCGGGTTATCGGCAATAAATTCAATTCCGTATCGGTGCCCCAGGTTTATGCCGCAAGATTCGATGCCAAAACCAGAATGGTAATGATGTTTGTGCTGGTTTTGGTTTACGCAATTCTTTTTGCTATGCAGCCGGTGGCCGCGGGTAATATACTGGCGCCGCTGCTGGGTGTCGACAAGACGATGATTACCTGGATACTGGGAATTCTGTTCATTATCTTGTGTATTACGGGTGGAATGAAGGGCATGGCCTGGATGAACGCGCTGCATACCATTGTAATGTACGTTGGTTTGGGTACAGTGGCTTTTGTCGCTGTGAAATGGGCAGGCGGTTTAGGGCATATGCAGGCTTCGCTCCCCCCCACATTTTTCCAGATGGATCAGCCTGACCTGTTGACCATGGCGGGCTGGGTAATAGGTACGGCATTGTCTTTCTTTGCGGCTTCGGTGCTAATAGCTGCAATTTTTGGAGCCAGAGATGAACAGTCATATAAGCAAGGATTCACCTGGGCCGCAGTACTAACATTAATATTTGCTTGCTTTCCGGCAATCATTGGTGTAGTTGGTAAAGTCATGCTGCCTAATGCCGCTAGTGGAAGTATCCTTTATACGGTGGCCAACTCATTGGGGCCGACTTTTGCGGTTTTGGCTTCCATGGGCATACTGGCAGCAATTTTGTCCACCGGTCCGTCATTATTGCTGCTTACCAGTACCATGCTCAGTGAGGATGTCTACAAGTTGTTCAAACCGAGTGCAGATGAAAAAGAACGGCTGATGTTTTCCCGTATAGCTATGACTATAGTCGGTCTCTTAGCGACCTATTTCGGCATGCATGCCGGGTCCATACTGGGGCAGATGGCCGGTGCTTTTCAGATTCGAGCCATTGCTGGATTGGTGTTGCTAGTAGCCATATTCTGGCCGCGGGTTGACAGCCGGGCCGCTTTCTGGTCCATACTGGTTGGCGGTATTGTAGCGGCGGTGTGGCATTTTTCCGGCAATCCCTATTGCACCTCGCTATGGCCCTCGCTGGCAGTTGGAGTTCCCATCCTGGTAGTCCTGACCTTAATGGCGAAGAAGCCGGTATCCGATGGGTATGAGGTATATCAAGAGGCTCTGGCGGAAGCGGAAGCGGTAGGTAAATTGTAATACAACTTCTGCCCAAATCGTCAGGAATGGGACTTTGGCGACAGGGTTATTAGGAAGTTTGGAGTTGGTGGTGCGGCTTGTGGAGCAGATAGTTCCCCGGCCCTCCCCTAACTACCAGACTCGTTAAGCGTTCGCTTTATTAGTACTGCTATCAATAGACAGATGGGGCAAGGCTAAAAATGAATCGAGGATGATCAGCGGTTAAATACATGCAGTCGGTCAGTTCCAATAGCTTAAATGTTGTTATTTCCACGGTTTGTTTTTTAATAGGCGACTTGATTCGTGAATTATATAACAATATCCGGAGAGGAGGGTGACAATGTCATACCGCGACAAAGATTACCAATGCATCAAAGTCACCATTGAAGACGATATAGCCATAATCCAGTACAATCGTCCGGAGGCACTGAATGCGGCCAATGCCCAGCTGGTTGTTGAGCGCAGCGAAGCCATATTTGAAGCGGGCCAGGACCCGGAGATTAAAGTGCTGATCATGACCGGCAATGAAAGAGCCTACAGCGCCGGCGGGGACCTGGCGTCCATGGTCCATTACGGGGTTAAAGAAGCCCGCGAATTTATTGATAAGAATGTGCAGGGCGGCCTGACCCTTACCAACCTTCCCAAGCCTACCATTGCCATGATAGCTGGAGTTTGCATGGGGGGCGGCTTTGAAAACGCCCTGTGCTGCGACATACGAATTGCCGCCGACAATGCCAAATTTGCCTTGCCGGAGATCAATGTCGGGATATTCCCCGGGGGAGGCGCAACCCAGAGGCTACCCCAGCATATATCGCTTTGCCAGGCCAAGGAACTGGTTTTTACCGGGCAGATGTTTGATGCACAAACGGCCTTGAATTATGGCTTGGTAAATAAGGTGGTTCCTCTGGCCGAGTTAAAAGAAACTACCATGAAACTGGCCCGGCAGCTGGCGCAAAAACCCGCTTTTTCCCTGCGGATGGCCAAGGAAGCTCTGAACGCGGCCTGGAGCAGCAGCCTGGAAAAGGGGTTGCAGATTGAAACCCATGGCTGGTCCATGACCTTTGGAACCAAGGACGCCAAAGAGGGAATGAATGCTTTCCTGGAAAAACGCAAACCCGTATACACCGGGGAGTAGTAAATTAGGAGGATAACTTACATGGAATACAAATACAACGTTCGCGACTTGAAATTCATCTTAAAAGAATGGCTTCCTTCAGATGAAGTATTCGCCCTGGACCGTTTCAAAGAATATTTTAGCGTTGACGACGTTGACGCCATTTTAACCGAAGGCTATAAAGTGGCCCGGGAAGTGGTAAGCCCGATCAATGTTGAAGGCGACAAAAACCCGGTCAAGTTCGAAAATGGGGTTGTCACCAATCCTCCCGGATACCAAGAAGTATTTCGCTTTTTGCAGCAAAACGGCTGGGGTTCCAGCAGTGAATGCGTGGAAGTAGACGGCGGCATGCCCTTGATTCTCTACAAAGCGGTGGCTGAGATGATAGCTGCGGCTTGTCCGGCCATGGGTTCCAATATCAAATTGACCTCCGGAGCCGCCAACCTGATTATCAAATTCGGCACCGAAGCCGACCGGGAAAGATTCGTTCCCAAAATGATCGGCGGAGACTGGCAGGGAACCATGAACTTGACCGAACCTTCCGCCGGGTCCGACGTGGGCGACGCCCTGACCAGGTCTTATCCCACCGAAGACCCCCGGATCTGGAAGATCAAAGGGACCAAAATGTTTATTACCGCCGGTGACGGCTCCATGTGCGAAAACACCATTCACATGGTTCTGGCCCGCCCCCCGCAGGGCGCCAAAGGCTCGGCCGGTTTGGGTTTATATATTGTACCGAAAATATGGGTCAACGAAGACGGCAGTCTGGGCAAGTCCAATGACGTAACCACTATCGCCATTGAGCATAAGATGGGACTCAACGGTTCGGCCACCTGTATGCTCAATTTCGGTGAAAACGACGAATGCTACGGCATCCAAGTGGGATCGGCTCCCGATGAAAAAGGACGCTCCAAGGGCCTGATGATGATGTTCAACATGATGAACGAATCCCGCATTGGAACCGGGCACAACGCCAACAACCAGGCTTCGGCCGCCTACGCCCTGGCTTCCCAGTACGCCATCGATCGCATCCAGGGCTATATCAAAGGGGAACGGGTAGCCATCATCAAGCATGATGATGTCAGAAGGATGCTGCTGGACATGAAGGCCCATACCGAAGGCGTCCGGGCTATGATCTTCAAGGGCTTCTGGAATCTTGATATAGCTGAAAACTCCAAGCCGGAAGACAAGGCCAAAGCCAAAGAATGCGAAGATGTAGCCGCTATACTCACCCCGCTGGTCAAGTGCTACGGCAGCGAAACCGCAGCCTTAATGACCGCCGAAGCCATTCAGGTTCTGGGCGGGGTGGGATATACCAAAGAGTACCCGGTCGAGCAGTATTTGCGCGACTCCAAGGTTCTGACTATCTGGGAAGGCACCTCCTTCATCCATGGCAACGACCTGGTAGGGCGTAAGATGACCATGGAAAACGGTGAGCCTTTTAAAAAGTGGATGGCCAGTATCAAATCCTTTATAGACAACAATAAGCATACCGACGGATTGGCTAAAGAGTTTGCCAATCTTGAAAAGGCCTACCATTGCGCGGAAGAGCTCATGAGCTTGATTTACTCCTGGCATGCCAACAAGGCGGAAAAGGCCCAGTTAATCAACGTCTTTGCCATTCGTACCCTGTTCGTCTTCGCCCAGCTCTATGTGGCCATGTGCCTGCTGGAACAAGCGCTCACGGTCAAGAAAATTGTGGCCGGGCTGCCGGCCGATCATTATGACATGAACTTCTATAACGGCAAGTTGGCCAGCGCTCGCTACTATGCCAACAACATCCTGCCCAACGTATTTACCCTGGCCACGGTTATCAAAGATGCCGATACCACTGTTTTAGAGGTTCCGGAAGAAGCCTTGATCATTAACTAATTTGGGGAAAGGGGAATTTCCATGCGCGATATATATCTGGTTGAAAGTTGTAGAACCGCTATTGCCAAGTCCGGCAAGTACTCATACTTCGCCAACGTAAGAGCTGACGACCTGGTAGCCAAAGTGATGAATGAGCTTATGCGCCGGGTAGGGCTGGAAGATAAGAAAGAAGAATTGGATGGAGTAATTCTGGGCGGCACCGCCCTGGTTAAGGATATGGCCAGCAACATCGGACGATATGCGGTAATCATGGCCGGCTTCCCTTACAGCGTTCCCGGCTGCACGGTGGACCGGTTCTGCTCTTCCGGTCTGCAGTCTATTTTCAACGCGGTGGCCGAGATCAATATGGGCTGGGGCTCAGAGCTGATCCTGGCTGGCGGCGTTCAGCATATGACCCACGTCCCCATGGGCTTCGGCAATGAACACAACCCGCGCCTGGGTGAGTTTACCGACGACAATGCTAAAGGCATGGGCTGGACCGCTGAGATGGTAGCCCGCAAGTATGGCGTTACCAGGGAAGAACAGGACCAGATGGCCGTAGAAAGCCATGAGAAGGCGCATAAAGCTACAGAAGCGGGCTTGTTCAACGATGAAATCCTGCCTATTGAGGCCGAGGTACTTCAGAAAGACGGCAGCACGGTCAAGCAGGTAGCCGCTAAGGATCAAGGCATTAGACCCGGCACTACCATGGAAACCCTGGCTAAAATGGAACCGGTGTTCTTAAAAGACGAACTGGCTACGGTTACGGCCGGAAACGCCAGCCAAACCAATGACGCGGCGGCCTGTGTCCTGGTAGCTAGCGGAGAAAAATGCAAGGAATTGGGTCTTAAACCGAAAATGAAACTGGTGGGATTCAAGGCCATCGGCGTTGACCCCATCTATATGGGCATTGGTCCGGCAATTGCCATTCCCTTAGTCTTAAAGCAGGCTGGAATGACCATGGATCAAATCGATATCTGGGAAATCAATGAAGCCTTTGCCTCCCAGGCGGTTTACTGCACCAAGGAGCTGGGCATCAGGAATCATCCGTTATTAAACCCCCGCGGCAGCGGAATTGCTCTTGGTCATCCCCTGGGCTGCACCGGAGCTCGTATAGCCACCACCCTGATGCATGAGATGCCCTACTACGGCGCCAAGTATGCGGTGGAAAGCATGTGCGTTGGCCATGGCCAGGGTGTTGCCGCCATCTGGGAATGGGTTGGCTAAAACTTTGACCCTTTTATAATCTGTGCGGTTGGCAGTTGAAGAAGAAAATGCACTTTAATCGAAGCAAGAAGCGTTATACGCCAACCGCAAGCTTTTATATTTCACCTTAAGAAATATTTCACGTAGTTTATTAATTGTAAATATTAAGGAGGAAGCAAACCATGGAAGTTAAGAAAATCTTTGTAGTCGGAGCAGGTTTTATGGGCGCTGGCATAGCCCAGGTAGGCGCTCAGGCGGGCTATGAAATGTATCTCTATGACATTGCCCCCGCCGCAGTGGAAAAGGGAATAGCCGGAATCAAAAAGCTTCTTGCCAAGAAGGTGGATAAAGGTAGTATGACTCAAGAAGCCCTGGACGCCACCATGAACCTGATTAAGCCCAGCAGTTCCCTTGATGATGCGGCTGACGTCGATCTGGTAATTGAGGCTGTTTATGAAAATGCCGACCTCAAAAAAGACATCTTCTCCAAACTGGATGCCATTTGCAGGGAGGACTGCATTTTAGCCACCAACACCTCATCCATCCCCATCACTTCACTGGCCACCGCAGTGAAGAATCCGGCCAAGTTCATTGGCATGCATTTTTTCAGCCCGGTGCCGGTTATGCGACTGTGCGAGCTCATCCGGGCCATCAAGACATCGGATGAGACCATCGCCATCGTTGCTGAAGTTGCTCAGAAGATGGGCAAAACCACCGTGGTTGCCAAAGATGTTCCCGGCTTTATCGTAAACCGGATCAATTCAGCCATGCGCTGCGAAGCTTACAAGTGCCTGGAAGAAGGCGTAGCCACCATCGAAGATATCGACAAAGCCATGAAGATGGGCGCCAACCATCCCATGGGTCCCTTTGAACTGGCCGATTTCGTTGGTCTGGATGTCAACTACAGCGTGCTTTCCACCCTCTATGCCGGATACAAGGATAACAAATTTGCTCCCAACCTGACCCTGGAAAAATTGGTTACCGCCGGCGACCTAGGCCGCAAGACCGGCAAGGGATGGTATGACTACAGCTCGGGAGAAAAGAAACCCAGAACCGACGTCAAATTCTAAAGTTGGAGATGATGGTTGCGGTTTATCCGCTTAAGGCCTTAAGGATAGACTGCAACCAAAACCTTCGGTTTATAGACCTCAGAAAAGGAGGTAGTATCCATTGTCATATAGGGACAAGAAGTATAATACCATGCTGGTCACCGTGGAAAATCATATCGCCACGGTTCAGTTTAACCGTCCGGAAGTGCTAAATGCTATAAATATGGAAGTAAACCGGGAACGGCTGGAGATATTTACCGCCCTGGGGCAGGACTCCGATGTCAGGGTGGTAATCCTTACCGGAGGCGAGAAGGTTTTCAGTGCCGGCGGGGATTTACCGGCTATTTCTCAATATTCGGTCGTAGACGCCCGGGCCCACGCCGACCTCAACTGTGCCGGTCAAAGGGCCCTGGCGGATATGCCGAAACCGACTATTGCCGCTATAGCGGGATATGCCATGGGTGGTGGTGCGGAGAACGTATTGTTGTGCGACCTGCGCATAGCCGCAGAGAATGCTAAAATTGCCTGCTCCGAGATCAATGTCGGTATCTTTCCCGGCGGCGGGGCAACCCATCGGCTGGTGCAAAGCGTTTCCATGTGCAAAGCTAAGGAAATGCTCTTCTTGGGCGGTATGATAGACGCCCGGACGGCTCTGGAGATTGGACTTATTAACAAGGTAGTTCCACTCCCCGAATTAATGAGCACGGCCAGAGAATGGGCTGAAAAATTGGTCAAGAAGCCTCCCTTCACGCTGAAAATGCTCAAAGCAGTCATCAACGCCAACTGGGGCGCAGACAACGAAACCGCCATGAGAGTGGAGCAGGATTCCTGGGCGGCTATCTTTGGCAGTGAAGACGCAAAGGAAGGCATGCACGCTTTCATTGAAAAAAGGAAGCCTGAATACAAGGGTAAATAGGCTGGCTAAGCTTTGTCCAGCTAAATAGGAGGGATATAATGCGTGAAGTTGTAATCATTGACATGGCCAGAAGTGCCATCGGCACCATGGGCGGGTCTTTGAAAAATGTAAAACCGATAGATCTGGTATCTCAGGTGGCAAAGGCTATTGTAGATCGCAATAAGGCCAAAGTAAAGCCGGAAATGTATGATTATTGCTTTCTGGGCCAGGTAAAGCAAAACACCATCTGCGCCAATATGGCCCGCAATCTGGTTTTAGGCATCGGTCTGCCCGAAGAAGTGCCGGCGGCCACGGTTACCGTCGCCTGCGGTTCGGGTCTGCTTTCCATGATCGAAGGCTACGAGTTTATTAAAAACGGGTTTGCCGATGTGGTATTAGCCGGTGGAGTAGAGTCCATGAGCACCGGCGAGTTTTTCGTAAGCGGCAAAAGCAACCAGGGTTTTGGCACCGCCAATCTGACCCTGTTTGATGCCATTATTGCCGGCGGACCGGGCGGCGCGCCGGTGGAAAGGTATGGCAACATACCCATGGGCATCACCGCCGAAAATCTGGTGGATATCCACCATATCTCCCGGGAAGAACAGGACGAGTTCGGATACCGGAGCCAGGTGCTGGCCAAGCAGGCCATCGCCAATGGTGATTTTGTAGCCGAGATAATTCCGGTTGAATATGAAAAGGCCGACGGCAGCAAGGGCGTCTTCAAAGTGGATGAATACCCGCGCGAAACCACTCTGGAAGCTATGGCCAAGCTAAAACCGGTCTTTAAAAAGGATGGCAGTGTTACCGCCGCCAATTCCTCGGGAAGAAACGACGGGGCGGCCATGGCCATTCTCATGTCTAAGGAAAAAGCTGAAGAACTGGGCATCAAGCCCCGGGCTTATTTTACAGCCGGCGGCATAGCCGGTGTTGATCCTTCCATAATGGGCCGCGGTCCGGTTCCGGCAGTTCAAATCGCCATGGGGAAAGCCGGTCTGGTCTTGAAAGACATGGATCTGGTTGAACTCAACGAGGCCTTCGCCGGTCAGAGCCTGGCCGTATACAGAGAATGGATGAATGACTGGGACGTTGACAAAGAGTGGCTGGACAGCCATGTCAATATGTTCGGAGGCGCCATTGCTCTGGGCCATCCGCTGGGGGGCAGCGGCTGTATAATCACCACCAAGCTCTTATACGGATTGGAGCGCACCAACGGCAAATTGGGCCTGTCTACTATGTGCTGCGGCGGCGGAATCGGCGTTGCCGGCATTATCAAGACCATAGACTAAGGGGAAGTGAGGGATAGTTATGCAAGACGTCGTAATAGCCAGTGCAGCGCGTACTCCTATTGGATTGTATATGGGTTCACTTGCTGATCTACGATCTCAAGATATTGCCGCCATTTCGATGAAAGAGGCGGCAGCCAGGAGTGGTTTTGATTCCTCTGAATTTGACGCCTGTATATACAGCGAAGCCAAACAGA
This sequence comes from Syntrophomonas sp. UBA5314, assembly GCA_002410325.1. Taxonomy (GTDB): domain Bacteria; phylum Bacillota; class Syntrophomonadia; order Syntrophomonadales; family Syntrophomonadaceae; genus UBA5314. The sequence continues at coordinate 121,484 of DHRK01000007.1, read as the reverse complement.
GCAGCTTCCCGGCCAATATCGGCCGGCACGGCTGGCTGCTGGCCGGACTGGCCGAGAATCCGGCCGGATTTACCATGAATGCTCTATGTGCGGGCGCTATCCAGACCATGATCAGCGCTTTCAGCAAAATAGTGGCCGGCGAGTATTCCGCGATAATGACGGGAGGCATTGAGACCAACAGCCAGGCCCAGTATTATCTGGTCCATCCCCGCTATAAATTTGGACCGGAAAACTATTGCTTCCACGATTCCAAAGTGGACGTGGAAATCAACGCCCAACCGGCAGATATTTATGGTGAGCTGAGCGCCTGTACGCTGGCCGATATCGTCGCCGCCAATTACGGATTTAGCCGCAGCGCCCTGGATGAATATGCCGCGGCTAGCAAGGCCAAAGCCGCCGCTGCAATTAAAGCAGGTCTCTGGAAAGAGGCTATTGCTCCTTTCAAGAAAAAGGTGAAAAAAGTTGAAGTCGAAATTAACGCCGACGACGCTGCCAAAGCGCCTGGCTTCGAGCAATTGATGGAGCTGGCCGCGGCCAACCCCAACGGCACCGCAAGCACCGGCAATGTTGCGCCGCTGGCTGACGGATCGGCCAGCATAGCCATGCTCTCAGCCGACCGGGCCAGGGCACTCGGGGCCAAGCCCCTGGCACGCGTGCTGGGATTTGGCGTAGCGGCTGGAAACCCCCGCCTTTTAGAGTTGGCCACTGTTAAGGCGATCGAGAAAGCCCTCAAGATGGCAGGCAAGAGCCTTGACAACATTGATTTTATCGAGCTGCACGAGCCTTCTGCGGCTTATGCCCTGGCGGTTATGAGCAAGCTGGGCAGTGCCGCCCAAAAGGTAAATATCGATGGAGGTACCCTGGGCTATGGACATGCCGGAGCTGCAACCGGCGGAGCCCTGGTAGTCAATATGGTCCAGCGTTTCCAAAACGGCCAGGGCCAGTTGGGTCTGGTAAACGTCGGCGCCCTGGGTGGACAGTCGCTAACTGTGATACTCGAAAAAATATAGTGCACTTATAAAGTCTCGTTGTTGCTTATTTGATGATTTCTTATCCTGATAACCAGGATAAGAAATCATCTGTTTATAGAATATGTCTGCAAGAGCGTGAGATAAGGGGGGAGACACTGTGGCGGTCAGTTTTGAAGAAATATCCGTCCATCTAGCTCAGATACCGGTAAACCAGTATCTGCAAGTTCGGCTTTTAGAGACCGGTGAAGGGTGCTGCAAAGTGGTAATGCCCTACAATCCACAATTGACCAACAGCTGGCACAGCACTCATGGCGGTATCCTGGTGGTTTTGACCGACATGAGCTTTTTTCTGGCCCAGGCCACATTAAACGGGATTGATTCCAGCGGCCGGGTAGCTACGGCTGAGATAAAGACCAATTTCTTGAGTTCTAATCGGGGCGGTACTCTAAAAGCGGAAGCGCGGGTACTAAAGAACGGGAAAAGATTGGTATTTGGCGAAGTAACGGTCCGCGATTTTGACAACACGCTAATTACCCATTCAACACTCAGCTATTTGAAGCTTTAAAGCGACCGTACTAACCCATAATCAGCTAAAGGATTGGTGTAAATGATAATAAATGAAGCGGATTTGACGACCTATACCGAAGTTATGACCGCCATAATGCAAAATATGCAGGTAGACGGGGTGGTTTTCAGTACGGATAAAGACACCGTCATATCAGCCCAAATTATAGGCCGTTTCCCACACGCTACTGTGCAAAGGGGACAGGCTATCGCAGAGCACTCGCTTGTCAATACGGTTCTGAAAAACGGGCGGGCCGGCACCGCCAACCTGCTCTCAGAAGACCTTTCCATACCCGGTCTATGGATGCAGGTGTACCCGGTAAAATCTGCCGGCGACGAAATCTGCGGCACCTGGGGCTTACTGTGCGCGCAAGTATGGCCGGAGATAAAGTCCTTTGAATCGTTTGCCAGGCTGATGGGCAACGAATTTCCCCAGGGCTGCATGGTCTATATCTGCGACCGGGAAAAATTCCTGTGCCGCTATGAATCCGACAATTATGAACTGGGCGGCAAATCAGTGGCCCAGGTGGGCGACAGACTCGGTCAGGGCGGAGTTGCTCTACAGGCCATGGAAAAGAACGCCAGGCTGTCCAAGGAACTGCCCCAGGAGATCTACAACACTCCGGTCAAGGTTTCAGCTATTCCCATTGCCGACCAGGCCAACGGCCAGGTGATCGGTGCAATAGGGATGGCATTGAACCGGGGCCTGGCGACAAATCTAAAAACCTTTATAAAAGACACCGGCAAGAGCCTGCAGGAGATAAACCTGGCAGCCGTATCGGTGGCCAACAACGCGGAGCAAACCGCTTTAAACAGCCGTTCACTAAACGAGAGTATTGGTGAACTTACCGCAACTACCGAGACCATAAACGGCATTCTCAGCGAGGTTAAAAACATTTCCGATCAGACTAAAATGCTGGGATTGAACGCGGCTATCGAAGCGGCCCGGGCCGGGGAAATCGGCCGGGGATTTGCGGTGGTTGCGGAAGAGGTCCGCAAGCTGTCCGAGGAGTCTAAGAACACTGTCAATGAGATCCAAAAATTTGTCAACCTGATATCGGAAACCCTGGACCGTTTGAGCCGAGAGGCCAGCAGCGGGATGCTGGCCAGCGAGGAACAGGCCGCAGCTATTGAAGAGATCACCGCCAGTTTAGAAGAAATCGGCAACATGATCCAGACCGTGCAAAAGGTGTCGTTATCTTTATAGGCAAGGTAGCATTGATTCCCTGCACCAATGTCCGTTATGCTCTCATTAGCTGAGTTTAATTTTAGCATCCTGACAAGTAGGAAATATCATTACACTAAGGAGGAAAGATATATGGTTAACAGAATTCTGGTGCCTACCGATGGTTCCGAGTACTCGCACCGGGCAATGCTTACTGCGATGGAGTATGCAAAGGTCTTCGGCGCTGAAATCGAGCTGCTTCATGTAGTATCCCAACCACCGACCCACATGTATGACTTTACAGTTAAGGAGTACTATCCCCTGTCAGAGGGACAGGTCACTGGAATTGGAGTAAAGGTGTTTAACGCAACCCTCAAGGGGCTGGATACGAATAAAATTCAAATCAAAGATAAAGTTGTTACCGGTTATCCAGCAGAAGAAATTCTCTACGAAATTAAAAGGGATTTTGATCTTGTAATAATGGGTAGCAGGGGACATCGGCCGTTGGCGGGAGCATTGATAGGCAGCGTAACCCAGCGGGTTATGGCTGAGGCTCACTGTCCGGTAATGGTAGTAAAATAATCCTGAAAATGGCCTCTTCATTTGCCCCGCAACAAACCAGTTAAATTCTTTTTAAAGCTCCACTCAGATGGAGCTTTTTCTATGTACCAAGAGGACGAATTTATCAACCAACACCTTACAGCCTTCAATAAAAACGGCTTAAATGAGGCCTTTTAGTTCTGCTAAAGAGAAAAAGCCGACTTCCGGTGTGCAGAAGCGACTTTTTCTTTTAACTCCGCAGCTTTCAAAAACTGTGGGTCGATATTGCAGTCAAGTAAAGGGAGAGTATAGATGACTGCAATAATGACCACGTATTTTGAATCCTGTCCGGCGTTCGGCAAGATTTTTACAATAGTTTGCGGGACCTGGTTTTAAATCAAATCAACAACAAGTAAACCAGTGAAATAAATACCTGTATTTTATTTTCCCAGCATCGGGATAACCGTAACGTAAATTCCTGTAAGGATGGCGCTGGTCATAACGCCGCAGATATTGGCGCCCATGGCATACTGCAGAATAATGGTCGATTTCTTGACTGCGGAGACTTCATGCTGAGCTATCTTGGCTGTGCTGGGCACACACGATACGCCGGCAATACCGATTGTAGGATTGAAGTTCTTTCGGTTGACAAAATAGATCAGATAACCGCCAATAATGCCGCCTACTGCGGAAAGTCCCAGGGCAATAACACCCAGGATCAGGAGCGGCAGTATGGTGGGATTCAAAATGGTGGCAGCATCACACAACACGCCCAGCATCAAGCCGAGGAAGAAAGTGGCCGCGTAGAGGAAGGTGGTCTCGATCATATTCATATAACTGGTTACGCCTGATTCTTTTATGGCCACACCGAGAAAGAAGCTGAGCAGCAATGGGGCAGCCGCCGGCAAGAGCAGGCACAAAACTGTACAGGCGATTACGGAAAAAATCAACTTTTCCTGGGAAGTTACGTCATTTTTCTTGGCGCTGGTCTTAATCTTAATGCCCCTGTGCTCTTTGGGAATCAACAGCCTTATTATATACGGATATCCTCCGTAACACAGGCTTAAATACAGGTAGGCAATAACTGTTATGGGAACAAATATTTCCGGGGCTAGCATCATCGATGAGAAAAGGACCATGGGGCCATCGGCTCCTCCCACTATAGCCGCCGCAGCTGCCTGTCCGGGGGTAAGGCCCATGGCTATGGCTATGGGGTAGGTGGCAATAGTACCCAGCTCCGCAAACAATGCTATCAGCATGCAAGTGAAAGGATATTTCATAACATAACCGACGTCGCAGAGCACCCCTATGCCCATGAACACAATACAGGCAATCAAATTGTTGCTGAAGGCAAAGGTGTAGATGGGTTGTAAAAAGTCAATTTGTAGAATAGACACCAGAGCGGTAGTTTCAGTGACTAGAGGGTCTATTACCAGGTTGCCAATTTTGCCGGCAGTCAGGAAAAGCATACCCGCATTTACGGCTGCCATGCCAAATCCCATAGGTATCATAACCAACGGTTCCAGAATCTTTTTAGCTCCCAAAAAAACCAGGACCATACCTATAAGCATTAACACGATTCTTCCAATTGCTATCTTAGGCTCCTGTACACAAAGGGTGCCGATTCCCTGAAATAAATACAATAAATCCATTGCATTATCCTCACTTTCTACTCTGATTGTTGCGCATTATCCGAACTATTGCGGGAGAAAAACCGGATCGAGAAAAGCAGAACTTTTATCATAACCGCGAGCAAAAAGGCTATGATAAAGCCCATGCCATAAATCTGAAGTGCCAGTGTTACAGACTGCATCTTATTATCCCTCCTAATATTAGAACCATGAATAATTTACTGTAATTCTTTCCTGATGAGTATTACAAAAGCGACAATGATTGCCAGGACTATGATACCTCCAATAATTGTCTGGGTTGCTGTAAACATACTATCCTCCCCTTTACTGTATATTTCTAAAAAATACAATCCGGTTTAAAGATTATCTAGCATAAATATTTGAAATACACATACACCGTACAAATCAGCAGAGACACCAGCATTAACGGAAAGCCTACTTTAAAGTAACGCATAAAGGTGATGGAATAGCCCTGCTTCTCACTGATCCCAGCCACTACCACATTGGCCGAAGCGCCGATCAGGGTGCCGTTGCCTCCCAGACAGGTTCCCAAAGCCAGAGACCACCAAAGTGGATCAAGAGGCATTCCGGTAAGCGCCCCGATATCTTTGATCAGTGGAATCATGGCGGTCACAAAGGGAATATTATCCACAAAAGCCGACAATATTCCTGACATCCAAAGGATCAGAAGCAAGGTTAAAGGGAAGCTGCCCTGGGTTAGTGCTAGAGATTCCTGAGCAATGTAATTAATAACCCCAACTTTTACCAGGGATTCGACCAGTATAAACAGGCCTATAAAAAAGAACAGGGTAGGCCATTCCACCGAAAGTAGAACATCTTCCGGTTCCTCCTTGGTTATTACCATCAGGAGCACGGCTCCCACCAGGGCGATAGTAGCCGTCTGTAGGTGCAGGGCCTGTTGAAAAAAGAACCCGGCTATTGTTAGAGCCAATACGGCTAGTGATTTTTTTAGAATCAGCCAGTCCTTGATGGACTCGAATTCATTTAGTTCCATAACCTTCATTTTATCTTCTTCGTTTACCTTGAGTTTGCTCCGGTATATCAACAGTATCAATACAATCGTTACCGCCAGAATTGCCAGAATTACTGGTGTAAGGTTGGCAACGAAGTCCATAAACTGCAGATGAGTGGCTGAACCGATCAGCATATTGGGCGGATCGCCTACCGGGGTGCAGGTGCCTCCGATATTGGAGCTGATTATTTCGCACAGGAGAAAACCTCCGGGATTGACGTTGAGCCTGTCGGTAATGGAGAAGGTAACTGGAACTATTAACAGGGCCACCGTTACACTTCCCATAAATGCTGATAGAACAGCTGTTATTACCGAAAGTAGAATAAGTATTTTGACTGGATCGCCTTTCGCCACTTTGGCTGCCTTTATAGCTATATACTCGAACACGCCGCTTCTTCGAGTAATTATTACTATTATCATCATTCCTAGCATCAGCCCTAGGGTATTGAAATCAATACCTTTAATGGCCTCTGCCTGGGTCAATATCCCAAATGCAATGATAATAACTGCTCCGGCAAGACTTACCACGGCCCGGTGAAGCTTTTCCGATATTATTACTCCGTAGACCACTACAAAAATCGCAACTGCTATAGTTGCGTTGATACTATGCATAGTTACGACCCCTTCTTATATTGCATACACTAGAGAAATGGAAGAGCTAATTAGGTGGCGTGTTGCCTTGCACACGGCATCGACCATGATACTTAACTATTCCTTCCCCCCCACAACAGTTTGAGCTTAATAAGGACGGGACAGTTGTATTTCTATATCTAAAACTGACCGAGGATCGCCCTTGTTTTCACGGTCCCTAACTTGACCTTGATTGTCTTCTCGAGGAAATCAATAATTCTTCCGTATCCCATAGCTTCGTGGGCTATGGCATCTTCGTCTTCAGTTACCTTAGCGTTGGCTTAATATTGATTGACAATAATTATCCAACCGGCGGGCTTTTCCACATGGGTTGCATTTATTTGCCGCCAAGACCAGATATGGTTAGAATGCATATTGAGCATTTTTACGGGGGACAGCAAGACAGGCCGGTTAGTCTTGCTTATATGGCCATCGGGCCTGAATTGTTCTGAAATTGCACCCCCCCTTATTAACAGCCAGCCTTCCTAAACTGAAATTAAAAGTTCACGTTAATACTTTAATTTGCAAAAAATGTACCAACCTAAAAAAACCCTGTAATTCCGGCTTACACACTAAACAGGCGCTTGACTTGGACATCGCCAGTCATGTCAAGAGCGATATTTTTAAAACAAAGTGTACGCTTTTCCATACACATGTATGGGTAAGCAGACAAACACTTTGTCAATCAGTGACATTTTTAGATGTAATGCAAGTTAAATTATAGGAATAAAAAGAGGATAATGCAGATGAATCACGACTCTGTTTAAAAATAATGGACAGGTACAAGCAAACGAATTGAAACTGAAAAAACAGCTACTAGAATGATGGTTGATAATGAATTAAAGAACTATCCGCTGGCCATCTTCTCATATTAGAAGAAATTCAGAGCCTTTTGGCATAGTAATTGCATGATTTATTGGCAATTGGGCCTGACTTACCGCCTAATACTGATAAAAGGGGGTTTGGGTAGTACAACAAATGGTATCTTGCGCACTTGATAATGTGTAACCGGCTGCACTCGAAACACTCAGGTAAAAAATATCACTATCAACAGGAGGTTATAGCAATGGCTAATGTGGAAAGTCCCATAGCGGGTAAAATACTCGCAATCAACTTTAATGTCGGCGATCAGGTAACTGAGGACGACGAAATCATAATAATTGAGGCTATGAAAATGGAGAACCCGGTATTTGTGCCGGAAGACGGAACCATTAAAGAAATCAAGGTCAAAGTGGGCGATCGTATAAACGAAGGGGATATTCTGGTTGTTCTTGAGTAATTCCCGAAATCTTCGACCCACCTATCCGCTACCGCGGCTCTATTGACAAAGGGCGGATGGATCATATAAACTCGTGCACCCAATGCCTGCAGATCACATTTACCTGCAGGCATTGGGTGTGTTAAGCGGGATGATGCGTGGCAAGCTGGTTTGTCTAATTTCTGGCTTCGGTAAATCTTGCCTTCCCGTGGGAGGTTTAATATTGTAGATAGGGAGTGCATGATCCAGTCATATATTTGTGACTGCTCAGGGAAAGGGGATTGGTTGATGCAAAAGATCTCATCAAGGTTTTATTATGGATGGGTCATTGCTCTTATAGGATTTATCGTAATAACCATTATATACGGAAACAAGTTCTGTTTTGGCACGCTTTTCGGAGCTTTACTCGATGAATTCGGGTGGAGCAGGGCGATGGTAACCAGCGTGTTTTCCCTGAGCATACTCAGCCAGGCATTTCTACAACCTTTTGGGGGCGCTTTGCTGGACCGTTTAGGGCCTAAAAAGATGATTCTGGCGGGAGCTTTTTTAATGGCGGTTTCCCTGACTCTCTTCGGACAGGCCAGAAGTTTATTCAGCGTCTACCTATCTTACGGGGTGTTGTTTTCCCTGGCGGCGGTGGGCGCAGGCATGGTGGTCAACACTACCATGGTGTCGCGCTGGTTCGTGCGCAAACGAGGCCTGGCCGCAGGTCTGGTGTCGGTTGGGACCGGATTCGGGTTGTTCGTTTTCAATCCGCTGTTGGCCTATCTTATTGAAGCATTTGGCTGGCGGAACGCGGTAACTGGTCTGGGAATAGTGACCGGAGCGATCGTTATTCTGCTGGTAGGTTTACTGGTCAAGAATCATCCCCGGGAAGCCGGACAGTATGTTGATGGTATGAGCGCCGAGGAAGCCGAGCAAATTGATAAGGCCAGGAAGACCGTGGATAAGATCTCAATTTGCCACGGACGTGACTGGTCTTTTAAAGAAGCTTTGCAAACCAGGGAATTCTGGCTGCTCCTGTTGGGCTACCTGGGCTATCTGTTTACCTGGTATTCCATAACCAACCATGCAGTTATGGCCATGTGCGACATGGGGCTTACCAGGATGAAAGCCGCCACCCTTTTCGGCTATACCGGGTTGATCGCCGCAGGAAGCGGAGTAGCCTGGGCCTGGATGGCTGATATGGTTAGCGACCGGAAAATCATGATGATTATTTCTTATTTGCTCTTTTGCACGGGATGTCTGCTCTTTGCCTTCAATCCCGGAGGGGTTAAAATGATTTTCCTGGTGGTGCTGGTCATCGGCCTTGCCCACGGAGCGGCCATGACTCTGTCGGCGGTGGTGGCGGACCGCTTCGGAGTGAATTCCATGGGTAAGATCTGGGGCACGATCACCATGGCCGGTTTGCTGGGAGGAGCCTTGGGACCCATTGGGGTGGCGCGCCTGTACAATCCGGTTTATTCATACAGCATGGCTTGGAAGGTTCTGGCCGGCGTCGCATTGATGGCGGTTTGCTGCATGGCCTTTGTAAGGCGCAGCCCCAAACGGCTTTTCTTTTTAGAGAGGCAAAAGAATTGACACTAGCCAATGCCGTGTTTGGCAAGCTTTTCGTAGAATGCGGAACGGCTGATCTTGAGCAGGCGGGCTGCCGCGCTTTTGTTTCCGTCCGTCTTCTTCAAGGCGTCGAGGATAATGTCCTTTTCCACATCTTCCAGCGAGGAAAGAGAAAGATGGGCCGGCTCAGTCTTATTCACTTCAATGTTTTCGTAGATATGAGCAGGGAGGTGCTCTTTGTTTATTTCACCCTCCCAGACATAATTGGCCGCCCGTTCTATAGCGTTTTCCAGTTCTCTTATATTTCCCGGCCATGAATAAGAAATCAGCGCCTCCCGGGCTTCCTGGGTAAGCCCGGTAACAAAGGTGCCCAGGATGCGGTTGTATTTTTGAATAAATACTTCCGCCAGGGGCAGTATATCCTCGGACCTGGCGCGCAGGGGAGGAAGATTAAATTCTATTACGTTTAGGCGATAATAGAGATCCTCGCGAAACTCTCCTTTGGCCATGGCCTCGCGCAGATCCCGGTTAGTAGCCGCAATGATTCTCACGTCCACGGTTTGGGTGCTAGTTCCTCCAACGCGCATGAACTGCTTTTCCTGCAAAACCTGCAGGACTTTTACCTGAATGGAAAGCGGCATTTCACCGATTTCATCCAGGAAAATGGTTCCTTCGTGGGCCTGCTCAAAATACCCTGGTTTACCCTTCTTTAATGCGCCCGTAAAGGAACCTGGCGCATAGCCAAAAAGCTCTGATTCTAAAAGAGTTTCCGGTATAGCGGCGCAGTTGACCTTAACGAAAGGACGTCTGGCCCGCTTGCTGGCCGCGTGCAGGGCGCGGGCGAACATATCCTTCCCAACACCGCTTTCTCCGGTAATGAGAACGGTTGAAGTGCTGCACGCAACTTTTTTCATTTCTTTTTTTAAGGAAATGAAGCAGGGGTTTTCAGTAACTATTTTATTAAACTCGAGATCCCCGGTTGCTCCCTGTTTTTCCAGTTCTCCACGATAGTACTGGACTTGCTGCTGCAATGAGAACCATTTTCGGGCCATCTCATCAGTTAAGCGGTTGTCGTCGAGGTATACGGTGCTCACAACACCCACCGGGAGGCCAGAAGTATTATCTCTATTTATGGGAACATGCGAAACCAGGCAGTTCCTCCCATCTATTGAACATACTTCAACTTCAGGTATGCCGGTTTTTGCAACATTAACCGAGGTGCAGTTTCTTAAAAATGTTTCTATCGGTTTACCAATAAGTGTTTCCGGTGGATTTTTGAGCAGACTGGCCGCACCCTCATTGTAGAGCTTTATCAGCCCCTCCTGGTCAGTCACAATTAATCCATCGGAAGAAGCACCTAGAATCCCGCGGAGGTTGGCCTGTAATTGTTTTACAGTTTCCAGTTCAGCAGCTATATCCTCCAATTCGGATAAATCGAGAAAAGCATAATTCATTCCGGTTATAGTTTCGTTCTCTATAATAGGCACCTGATTGATGATAACCGGAACCGAACGGACAGTGTGCCTGACCCCAAGCTGGCGGGTGTAATCTAAGCTCAATTCGGGAAATACGTCTGTAATGGGCTGCTCGATTACATCAAGTGCATTGATTCCGAACAGTTTTTCGGCCGCCAGGTTGATGTGGACAATTTGTCCTTTTTCATCGGTAGCTACTATCCCTTCATTCATAGCCTGGAAGATGGATTCCAAATGCGCTTTGGCCTTGCTGGTAAGGTTGAGGGTTTCCCTCACATACTCCAATTTTCCAGATACTCCGACTACCTTATTATCTTTGTCAACTACCGGCACGGTTCCGACCTTGCTCTGGTTGACCCGCGCAATGAAAGTCAATTCGTTGTAGCTGAGATCGGAAGAAAGGGCATAGGGAGAGGTGACCATGTAATGACTGCAAGGTTTATCCAGGCTATCATTATCCAGGATGGCTTTGTAAAGCCGTCCCCGGGGAAAAACCCCCAGCAATTTTCCTTCTTCATCGACAACCGGAAGAGTTTCAACTTTGGTTTCTTTATACTTGCACAGCACCGTGCGCAAGGAATCTTCAGGACGAAGTGACTGAAATTGTATATTCAGTAAGTCCTTAACTAAAATGCAAGAATTGGGAAACGTAACAAATGCCATATAATCAGATCCCCCCAGAGCATCTCTATCTAGCTCAACCCAATTTTAACAATTAAAACATGAATAATCGGTGATCTGCAAATAATTTGTATGTCAGTTTTAGTATACCGTTCCAGGCTTACAAATTATAGGCCCAATCAATGATCATCACTTTCTTTTGACAATTCGACCCGCCGCAGGGCAATCATACTCATACGGCGGGTCTATTCAAGACGGGAGGTTTTTTTAATCTCAGCCTTTGATAATTCTAGGTGTAATCATCTGGTGGGGCGGGCAGATACTGGTCGGATTCTGGTAAGCCGCTCCGACAAAGGCCTTGCAGTAATTTCTCAAATCGCTCAAGTTGACAACCTCGTCGACAAATCCCTTTTTGGCGCAATAAGCCGGCCGTGATTTTTCATAGTAGTCTTTTACTATTTCGTTCATCTTATCAATAATCGGCTCCAGGGGTTTGTCGGCGTCTTTTTCTTTGACCAGTCGGCGGGAATAGGTGGCAGCCGCGGCCGTTTCTCCATGCATGACGTATATTTCCGTAGCTGCTGTTCCCAGGGTGAAGATATTGTTATTGTTGGCATTGGGGCCGCCCATTACATAGTGGGCAGCGGCGGTGCCCTTTCTTAGAACCACCAGCATCATGGGCAGTTCGGTGTTTTCAATGGAATAGATGAGCGACATACCCAGGCCCAGCAGTTCGGCGCGTTCCGCAATATCGCCAACGTCTATGCCGGTGGTATCCTGCAGCCACAACATGGGAATGCGGTCGCGGCCGCAGAAGGTGACGAATTCGCTCATTTTAATCAGGCCCTGCCGGTAGAGCTTGCCGCCCATGCCCTGATACTTGTCGGTATACTCGGGATACTCCGCGCCCAGAGCACCCTGGTTGTTGCCGATTACACCGCACAGGTAGCCGTCGATCTTGGCCAGGCCGCAATAGACTTCCGGGCCATAATCGGGCTTGTATTCCAGGTGTTCGCTGTTATCGAACAGTCTGGCTAAAATCTCCGGCATGGAATAGGTTCTTCTCTGGTTGGCCGGAAGCAGGCTGTAAAGATCCTCTACAGGGAATTGGGGATCAATCGGGTCAGCCACCCGGAAGAAATCGGGATGATAGGCCGGCATATCTTTCATATACTGTTTGATTCTATCCAAGACCGCCTGTTCGGTTTCACATACTTCCCGGAAGAAGCCGGTGCCGTTATAGTGTATTTCAACTCTTCCCGGGGGGGTGGAACTCAACTGACGGGTGGCGTCGATCAGGGCTTCGGCAGTCTCCTCGTCAAAATAGCCTTTAGGGGACATGCCGCCTACAATGCCTCCGCCGCCTACGGCGATATTGGCGTTTTTATGGGCTATAAGGGTGGTGGGACTGATGCCGTGGTAGCCGCCGCCGGCCGGGTTGGTGCCATAAATGCCTACGATAACCGGGATGCCCAGTTGTTCCAATTCAGCATGCCGGTAAAAGGTAGTGCCGTTTCCCCTGCGGTTGGCGTACACTTCTTCCTGCTCCATCAACTTAACCCCGCTGCAGTTCAGCACCCATACCAGGGGGATATGCAGCCTTTTGGCCATGTCGGTAACCCGCAGGATATTGTCAGCCTGACCGGCTATCCAGGCCCCGGCCATAATTTTATTGTTGGATGCGATAATTACCGCCCATTTGCCGGATATTTTGCCGAGTCCGTCAATGACCCCGGTGCTTCCTTCTTCATTGCTGCTGGGGTCGTAAATCGTATGCAGGGGACACCAGGTGCCCGGGTCTATCAAGTATTCCAGGCGCTGCCACACATCCAGTTCGCCTTTTTTATTCATGTCCGCGGTGGCTTTACCGGAATTCTTAACCCTTTCAATTTCTGCCGCTATAGCTGCCTCGACATTCTTGAGTTCTTCGGTATTGGCCTTGTTGGCCTTGTTAAGAGCCTTGCCTATGCCGGGCATTTCCTTAAAATAGGGGTGTAACGAAAAACCATATTCGCTCATTCGTAATCCTCCCTTCTGAATTACAAAAATTTATGCCTTTTTCTAAAAGTTCTGGCTGCGATTACTACAGAAAGCAATAACAACCCTGCACCAACTATCCATTCAATAACCACCATAATAACACTCCCTAGTATTTACTAAGAAACACTGCCAATAAAAATAAATAGCCGGCGCCTCGAAATTATCTATTGGGCTGATAGCCAAGCTCGATATTGGATATTATCTGCATATGCATATTGGAGGTTCCCTCCAGGGTTTCAAACTGCTTGGCGTCGCGCAGCCATCTGCCGCAGGGGTACTCAGTGGAGTAGCCGTAAGAACCGTAGATCTTCATGGCCATATTGGCGGCATGAACCGCGGCCTGACAGCCGAACAGCTTGGCGATGGAAGTGGCCTGCTGGTTGGGCAGTCCTTTATCCTTCAAATAGGCAGCATGGTAAACCAGGAATTTGGCAGCTTCATCTTCCAACTTCATTTCAGCCAGTTGGGCTTGAATCATCTGGTACTTGCCTATGGGTTTGCCAAACTGAGTACGCTCATTGGCATATTGAACAGCGCCTTCCAGGCAGGCGGCAGATAGTGATGCGGCACCGGTAGCACAGCCCATACGGGTGTTGTTCAGCTGCCACATACAGATTATAAAGCCTTTGTTCAAGGGCCCCAGCAGGTTTTCTTTCGGTATTACCGCGTTCTCGAATACGAGTTCGGAAGTCGGAGCAGTCCACATACCAACTTTAGTGTGGATGGGAATTCTGGTGATGCCAGGAGTATTGTTGTAGTCTACAATAAAACAGGACAGACCCTTGTGGCCGGCGCCCTTTTCAGTGACCGCGTAGACCAGGCCTACGTCTGATACATGTCCGCCGGAAATCCACATCTTGGAGCCATTCATTAAATAATGATCGCCTTTGTCCTCAGCAAAAGTCTTCATGCTGGCTACATCTGAGCCGGAATTGGCTTCGGTTATGGCAAAGCTGCCCACATGCTCGCCGCTGACCAGTTTGGGGATATATTTTTCTTTTTGTTCCGGTGTTCCATACTGGTTGATGGTCATGGCCGGACCCCAACAGTTGCCGCTTATGCTCAAACGCCAGGAAGTATGGACTTTGGCAATTTCGTAAAGCGCTAAAACAGCTTCCATCCAACCCATGCCGTTTCCACCGTACTCTTCGGGAATACTCCAGCCCAACAGGCCCAGTTCACCCATTTTGGAAAGTATCTCCCGGCGGTAATAATGGTTTTCCTCATCCTGGTCCACATAGGGCGCAATTTCCTTTTCGGCGAAGTTCTTGGCCATTTCTTGAACCATTTTTTGCTCGTCAGTTAAATCGAAATTCACTAGATCTACCTCCTAAAAGTTGCCTAATACCTTTCATTGGATAGGAAGCCATTCATGAGCGATTCAGCAATTGCTTCAATAAAATTGTTTAGAATTGAATGCGATCGGTACGCTGATTTGATGTTCCCGGCTATGATACGGTATTGGAGTAATACTTTTTAGAACCATATCCTTTGGGTTCCTTAATTATTCAGTGCTTTAAACATCCCTCCTTAACAAACCATGGCAAAACTTAATATATGATAATGCAAATATTATGCCATTCCTCAAATGGCCGGATAGAAGAGGATTCTAATAGCTTTTGGAGCGGACCTGACTACCTATAGCCCTTGCGCCAGGATGTTTGGTGAATATTAAAGAGGCATTGGTTGAATAGGACAACCAATGCAGATTATGTGGAACAAATGAGTGTGCGGTAAACCGTACACTGTATGGTTATCAAAACAACATGTGGGTTTAGTAAAACGTTATAAAAATCACAAATCAGTTAAACAACAAAGTACCGGAATAATGGGATTTAGCTTAAACATTTTCATAAAAAATAACAGGTGGCACGCTATTTGCTACTAAATAACAATAAATAATTGTAATATCCTTTTTAAAACCTGGAACCCCCTTATATTACTTTTTTATATATGACGCTACGGTTTGGAAGCTAGACTAGCTGGGTAACAAAACCTTTCAGGTTAGTTTTTTCCGAACCGTAGCGGACCTTCTTTTTAAAACGGTAAATATGTGCCATCATGATAAATCTTGAGATGAAGTATTAACAGGAAAGGAGGTCAAAGAATTTGTTTAAGAAGGAAGGGAAACATTCATGGTCTACCAAAACGTGATTCTACAAAAAGAAGACCCAATTGCAGTTCTTTATGTTAACCGTCCGGCAGCTTTAAATGCACTTGACAGGGATACTCTATTGGAAATTCAAGCCGCTGTGGCCGAGGTTAAAAGCGATGATAGCCTGCTTGTTTTGCTCATCACCGGAGCTGGAGACAAATCTTTCGTAGCGGGAGCCGACGTCGCCGCGATGTGTTCGATGAGCGCGATAGAAGGACGCAATTTCGGTATACTCGGTCAACAGGTGTTTTCTGAGATAGAAAACTTGCCCAAGCCGGTCATTGCTGTTGTAAACGGCTTTGCCCTGGGAGGCGGCTGCGAACTGGCGATGTGCTGCGATTTCCGTGTAGCTTCGAGCAACGCCCGGTTTGGTCAACCGGAGGTTGGACTGGGGATAACTCCGGGGTTTGGGGGAACGCAGCGTCTGCCCCGGCTGGTAGGGCCCGGAATGGCCAAAGAACTGCTCTATACGGCAGACGTTATCAGTGCTGAGGAAGCCCTGAAAATCGGCCTGGTAAACCATGTGGTAGAACCGGAAGCGCTGCTCGACTATGCCAGAGGCCTGGCCAAGCGCATAGCCAGCAAGGGCCAAATCGCAGTGCGGCTGTGCAAGGCGGCAGCCCATGCCGGCCTGCAGACCGATATTGACCGGGCCATGACTATTGAAGCCGACGCCTTTGGCCTCTGCTTTAGTACTGCCGATCAAAAAGAAGGTATGGGAGCTTTCATTGAGAAGCGCAAGGCCGTATTTACCGGCCAATGAAAATGTTCTGATTATTTTTAAGGAGGTCCTGGAATGAAGATAATGGTTCTTGGCGCCGGCACCATGGGAGCCGGTATTGTGCAGACCGCCGCCCAGGCTGGATTCACCGTAGTTGTCCGGGATATAAAACAGGAATTTGTTGATAACGGCATCGCCGGCATCGACAAGCTCTTAACCAAAAACGTAGACAAAGGCAAAATGACGGCGGAAGAAAAGACGGCGGTTATGGGCAGAATTTCAGGTACGGTTGACATGACGGCCGCGGCTGACTGCGACCTGGTGATTGAAGCAGCTCTAGAAGTGATGGATGTCAAGAAGTCTATTTTTAAGGAACTGGATGCCATATGCAAGGCGGACTGCATCCTGGCGACCAACACTTCCGCCCTGAGCGTTACCGAGATTGCCGCCGCCACCGGCAGGCCCGACAAAGTTATCGGAATGCATTTCTTCAACCCGGTTCCGGCTATGAAGCTGGTGGAAGTTATCCGCGGAGCCAACACCAGCGATGCCACCTATAACACCATCAAAGACCTGTCGTTGACAATGGGCAAAGCTCCGGTGGAAATAAACGAAGCTCCCGGCTTTGTCGTCAACCGCCTCTTGATTCCCATGCTCAATGAAGGATTGTACACCTTGATGGAAGGCGTGGCCAGTGCTGAAGATATTGACACCTCGATGAGATTTGGAGCCGGTCATCCCATGGGCCCCCTGGCCCTGGCTGACATGATCGGTTTGGACATCTGCCTGAAGATCATGGAAACCCTGTACAGGGAGTTTGGCGACCCCAAATACCGCCCCTGTCCGCTACTCACTAAGCTGGTCCGGGCCAACAAACTGGGCCGTAAAACGGGAGAGGGAATATTCAAGTATTAAAATGCTCATCGATAGTAGTGTAAAGTTGTGGGCGTTAGACTGTTAAGGAGGTTGACAAAAATGACTTACCGGGAGAAACAGTACAACACCATCCTTCTGACTATTGATTACGATGTAGCAATTATTCAATTCAACCGGCCCCAGGCTATGAACGCTTTGAACAGGGAAATGAGTGATGAACGCAATGAGATTCTGGCAGGTATCGCCGATGATCCAGAGATTAAAGCGATAATAATCACGGGAGGAGATCAGGTTTTTTGCGCCGGAGGAGATCTGGCGGCCTTTTCAAAATTTGGAGTAGTTGAGGCCAGAGAACATGCAGAAAGAATTTTAGCCGGGCAGAGATTGCTGGCCAACTTCCCCAAGCCGACCATTGCTGCGATTGCTGGATTTGCCCTGGGAGGCGGTATGGAAACCGTACTGCTCTGCGATCTATCGGTAGCCGCCGAAAACGCCAAATTTGCTCAACCTGAAATCAACGTGGGAATTATACCCGGAGCAGGCGCCACTCAGCGTTTAGTTCAGCGTACTTCCATCTGCAAAGCTAAAGAAATTATCTTTTTAGGAGATATAATAGACGCCCGTACAGCATTGGAGTTCGGCATTATTAATACGATCGTGCCCTTGGAGGAACTTATGGATACAGCCAAACAATGGGCTAAAAAGCTTGCAGCCAAACCGCCGCTTGCCTTGAAAATGGCTAAAAAAGCTATAAATAGTGCCTGGAGTTGCGATATCGAAACCGGAATGGCGATGGAAGTCGACGCCTGGGGCATGTTGTATGGTACTGAAGATCAAAAAGAAGGAATGAAAGCCTTCCTCGAAAAACGCAAACCTTCCTTTAAGGGGAAATAAAACTCCATCATTTTAATTTAAGGAGGACTAAAATGTCAAAAGACGTAGTAATAGTAAGCGCCTGCCGTACCCCCATTGGCACCTTTGGCGGGACGTTGAAAGATACTTCTTCGGTAAAACTGGGGGCTATCGTAATGGCCGAAGCCTTGAAAAGAGCCGGATTAAGCGGTGAACAGGTCGACGAAGTGGTGTTCGGCTGTGTGCTGCAGGCCGGACTGGGACAGAATGTGGCCCGCCAGTGCATGATGCAAGCGGGCATTCCCAAAGAAGTAACCGCTTTCACTATAAACAAGGTTTGCGGCTCCGGATTAAGAGCGGTCAGCCTGGCAGCCCAGATGATCAAAGCAGGCGATGCCGACATCATCCTGGCCGGCGGTACTGAGAACATGGACCTGGCTCCTTACCTCGTTCCCAAGGCCCGCTGGGGATACCGGATGAACAACGATACGCTGATTGATGAAATGGTGTTTGGCGGTCTAACCGATATTTTCAACGGCTACCATATGGGAATCACCGCGGAAAACCTGGCTGAACAATACCATATTTCCCGTGAAGAACAGGATGCTTTCGCCCTGCGCAGCCAGGTAAACGCAGTAGCCGCTATAGAATCGGGCCGGTTTAAAGATGAAATCGTTCCGGTGGTCATCCCCGGTAAAAAAGGCGATATCGTATTCGATACCGATGAACATCCTAAAAGAACTTCAGCTGAAGCGTTAGCCAGGCTGGGCCCCGCTTTTAAAAAAGGCGGAACCGTAACCGCCGGCAATGCATCCGGGATCAACGACGCTGCAGCCTGCTGCGTGGTGATGTCCCGGGATAAAGCCGATAAACTGGGAATAAAACCCATGGCCAAAATATTGAGCTACGCCTCCGGCGGCGTTGATCCTAGCATTATGGGAATAGGGCCGGTGCCGGCGGTGCGTAAGGCACTGGACAAAATCGGCGCCAAGCTCGAAGATATGGATTTAATTGAAGCCAACGAAGCCTTCGCCGCCCAGGCGCTGGCAGTGGGAAAAGATCTGGGTTTTGAAACACTTATGGACCGCGTCAACGTAAACGGCGGCGCTATTGCCCTGGGCCACCCGATCGGGTCTTCCGGCTGCCGCATTCTGGTTACCCTTCTTTATGAGATGCAGAAACAGGGTGCCAGAAAAGGCCTGGCCACTCTTTGCATAGGCGGCGGTATGGGAACCGCCCTGATAGTAGAAATGTAAATAGGCGGTAAAAACAATAAATACGTGGATGATAGGTTTAATTTTATATAAATCGCACCTGATTACCAATAAAAAGGATTGAACAGCGGGTTTTGCGAATACATATCAAGCATCAAACAAACTATTGTCATACCAATTGGATGGCTATCCGTTTTCTTGGGAGAAACCTTTGTCCATTACTGGCAGCTCTACTCTAGAGCTGCATTTTTTTGAGAAAAAGCGCTGTATAGAAATGACTTGCCGTAAAAGGAAACAAGCGACAACGGGGCTGGAACATTTATGGCACGGATATTGCAATATATATTCTTAAATTGGATTTAGGAAAGGAATATAAGATCATGGAACCGGTAATAACTGATCAAGCAAAACAATTGGATAGATATTCTTTTACTACCCGGAAGGCAGTCGTTATGGCAAATAATGCCTATTCCTCTTATATGAGGGCCCGCTCCACCTTAATTATTCGGGAACTGGTTCACGCCGAAGTGAGGATATCCTATGCGCTATCGGAAGTCCATGAAGCCATAAAAAGCCTGATCAAAAAGCCTCTTATCGAGGAAGAATTCATTGAATTGCAGCAGACTGAGCAGAAACTGAAAAAAGCTCTGGAATGGTTGGGATTGATACAAGACGCTTTTAGAAAACAGGAATTCAGTCAACCGAGAGCAATATGAGCCCGGAATGCTTTCTTAAGACCGGGAGAGCCCACCCCCGCTATATGAGTTGCGACGGGAAATCTGCCTATGCTTACCAACCCGCTCGTAATTAACGGCGCAGACCACAATGAGGAGGAAAAGCCCTGATGAATGCCCCGACAATTTTACAGTATTTGGAGACAGTAGCCAATGAGGATCCGACGCTTAATCTGGCTATGCACCTGATCATTTTAGCCGCGCTGCTGGCTGTGTTCCTGGTAAAAAAGGCCTCATTGCGAAGAATAGTATTCCAGGCTTCTATCTGGATACTCCTGGTGTCGGTAACGATGAGGGGGATTGGATACGGATACCCGCTTCATGCAGTCACTTTCGGATTTCTGGGCATAGTGGCCTTTGTGCATCTGATTCTAAACCATAACGATGTGAAACCAAGCGACAATCGGCTGCAAACCACCGTTTCCCTGTTGTTTATATTATGCGGTTTATGGTATCCCGAATTTATGCATAAAGATGGGGCGGCCCGATTATTGTTCTCTCCGGTGGGGGTTATTCCCGCCCCAACTTTACTTGCGGCGCTTGGCTTAATGACGCTCGTTTACCGCGGGTCGGGCCGGCTGCAATACGGATTGACTATATTTATGGGTCTTGTCTATGGAGCCATCGGCACTTTCGTATTAAACGTCCACCTGGATATTACCCTGCTGATTCTGACGGCGTTCTCGGTTTATATTTATTTCGTCCATAAAGACAATAGCTGGAATATAGGGCGCGGATATAGATAGAGTTGGCAATACCGGCTTATAAAGAAACAAGCCCGAAAGTTGGAAATACTATTTCCGGCTGCGGGGAGCAACGGTTACAATTTATCCTCTCATTCCCCACCATAGTAGGCGAGCCTGGTGGCATGTTGTTGCTTAGCTTTATTTCAGGAGACAATTAGATACCTTAATGAGGATGCCGGTGATGTATATCCGGCATGTGGGAGTGCTGGTGTTCCAATTCCTCATGGGCATGCCAGTGGGAGTGTTCCTCAGAACCGCTTTCGTTGTGGGAATGTCTGTGATGCCCGTCGTCATGGCTGTGCCGGTGTTCATGGGCCAGCCTTTCATGCCGGTGCCAATGGCCATGGTCTTCCCAGAGGATCAAAGCCGTTCCAACCAGCATCAACGGCAGCGCAATGAGAAATGTGATTGGTGGAAACTCCTTAAACAAGCCTAAAGATAGGATCGCCCCGATAAAAGGCGCCGAGGCAAAAAAACCGCTTGTTCTGGCTGCGCCCAGGCTGCGCATCGCCAGGATAAACAGCATTATGCTGATGCCATAGCTAAAGAAACCTAAAACCAAGGCTTCCAAAAATGCTCCGGGCCGGGGAAAGGTTCCGCCGGTTAACAACGCTATACAGAGCGAAACAGAACCGGCCACGATTCCTTTTACGGTCACAATTGACAGCGGATCTTTAGCTGATATGTTTCTCGTCAAGTTATTGTCAAGTCCCCAAAAGCTGCAGGCCAGAAGAACTCCAGCGGCACCGATTGAAAGTCCCCAGGCTCCATTACTGTCCCAGGTCAAAATGATGCTGGCTAGAGTAATCAGACCTATGGCAGCCCAGATTCGCTTTCCCAGAGCCTCTTTAAAGGCCCAAAGAGCGATCAGGCTGGTGGCAACACTTTCAAAATTGAGAAGGAGGGAGGCTGTTGCCGCCGGCGTACTCTTGAGGCTGAGCATTAGCAGGATGGGGGCGGCCACCCCGCCGGCAATTATGGCGCCTGCCAACCAGGGAAAATCCGCTCTGCTAAGGCCCGCTTCTTTGGGGACCGGTTTGGTAATAAATTTCTGGAACAGTTTAAGAGTTAAAAGACCCAGGCCACAGCCCAGATATAACAGGGCAGCCAGCATAACCGGCTGAATATCACCCAGGAGCAGTTTGGCAAGGGGAGCGCTGGCTCCGAATAGTAAAGCAGCCATTATTGCCTGAAACTTAGGATACATACCTGTCTTAAGCATTTTCAATCGTCAACCCCGTTTCCAGTGACCTGCGTTTATTATACAGTATCATAAAATAACGGTCGTAAAGGTCCGCCCTGGTATATTGCAATAGGCGCTCTTACCCGGCTAAATGATAGATAATGCTCTGCTTTTCCAAGGAGGGGGGAGCAAGTACAGGCGAAAGCTATGTATTTCGACGCTTAAATATGATAATATTATGAATCAAAAGTTATTGGGGGGATTTAAGGATGGACGATAATCCTGAGGATCGAAGTAGGAGCGTGCAGTCTGGTATGTCGTTAAAAATGAGAAATCGGTTAAGTACCGGCTTTCACAGGAGGCTATAAAACACCTGATTTAGGGTTTTGTGCCTTTTTTTGTTCTTTAGACGTGAATGGAGGGAAAAATGTTTACCGAGTTTTTGCTTTTAATGACACTTATTATACTGAATGCTTTCTTTGCGGCATCGGAAATTGCACTGATTTCATTGAATGATTTTAAAATACGGGCCATGGCTGAGGCGGGACATAAAAAGGCCCGGCTTATAAAGAACCTGTTGGATGAACCGAGCCGTTTTTTGGCAACCATTCAGATCGGCATTACCCTGGCGGGATTCCTGGCCAGTGCCTTTGCTTCCGACGCCTTTGCCAGCAAAATGGTGAACCTGATAAAAATTGCCGGCGTGCCGCTGCCCGAGACCTGGCTGAAAACGATTTCAGTGGTTTTAATTACCATAACTCTTTCATACTTTACCCTGGTCCTGGGGGAATTGGTTCCCAAAAGGCTGGCTATGAAGAAGGCCGAACCCGTGGCTATGTTTGCGGTAGGACCCTTACGTGTTTTATCGGCGATAGCTTCACCCTTCGTAAAGCTATTAACCCTGTCTACCAACTTCTTTGTAAGGTTATTGGGCATTGATCCTCATGATCAAGACGAGACGGTTACCGAGGAAGAAATCCGCTTGATGGTGGACGTGGGTGAGGAACGGGGGGCCATCGATGAATATGAGAAGTTAATGATCAATAATATCTTTGAGTTCAATAACAAGACGGTTGCCAGCATAATGACTCATAGAATCGATATCGGAGCGCTGCCGGTGGAGGCAAAGCTTCAGGAAGTAACCGCATTTTTAGAAACCGAGCGGTATTCACGCATACCGGTATATGAGGGCACAATTGATAATATTGTCGGCATCTTGTATGCGAAAGACTTGATCTATCTGATCAGGGATGACGCTGCTCGGGACGGCTTTAATTTAAAAAGCATAACCAGACAGCCGTATTTTGTCCCTGAATCAAAGAGAACCGACGAACTGTTCAGAGAACTGCAAAAGAAAAATATTCATATAGCTATTGTCATTGATGAATACGGGGGCACGGCCGGTATCGTGACCATTGAAGACCTGATTGAAGAGATAGTGGGCAATATCTTTGACGAGTACGACGAAGAAGACGAGGACTTCAAGAAAATCGATGAGAACACGGTGGTCATTAAAGGTACGGCCAGTCTGGACGACGTTGCCGAATTTCTGGAGGTTAAACTTCCCACCGGAGAATATGATACCTTAAGCGGCTTTTTAATCGGACAATTGGGCAGAATACCGGGCAAAGAAGATAATCCTTCGATAGAATTCGACGACCTGGTCTTTAAGATTGAGGAAGTAGAAGAAAAACGGATTGCCCAGGTAAAGGTATGCAGAGCCTGAAAGTTCAACTCTACTTAAAAAATCGTCTGCTTAAGCTATTCTATGGCAGTTCCTCATGGGGGATCTTTCCTTGGCCCTTTCATAGCTGCAGTCTACAGGTGCTGCAATATCCATAGAATACTAAAGACCGTTTTTCAATGGTAAACCTGCTTTCATGCCAAAGCAGGTCATATAAAGATTTATAAAAAGCATCCCCCAATTCCTCAATATGTCCGCATTTGAGACAAAGCAAATGGCAGTGCGGCTCGCTCAGATTTATTTCATAATGCCGGGTGTTATCGGACAGGTCCAATTTATTTACCAAACCTTCCTGCTCCAGCACCCGCAAGTTTTTGTAAACTGTAGCAAGACCAAACCCGGGGTATTGTTTCTTTACCAGGGCATGAATCTCACTGGCATTCAAATGCTTGTTTTCAGCCTGTATGATAGCATTTAAAACCGCCATTCGCTGGTTGGTAATGCGATAACCTTTCTTATGTAAATACGATTTTAAAAAAGTGATATCCATTAGTATTCCTTCTCTACATTGTAAATTAATCCGGTTGATGCAAAGATTCTACTGGTCGTGTTTAGTCCCGCCAGCCAACGCCTGCGAAATACTGCTCAAACTGGAACTTGCCAGCATTTGATAGGGTTTGTTAATCCGGTTGCAGATCTTCTTTACGCTCAAACAGGCGCCGTGACTGTTACAGTCTACCGGACACAGGATAATATCCGACTTCTTGATCAGTTGCTCCAGTTCCCTCTCTCCCGATTTTAAATAACCGTCATGATACTCGAAGCTGGCACCATGGTTTTCGACCACATCGCGATAAAAACTCCTTAGTTTGGTCAGCCCTCCTACAATCAAAACCCGTTTATCGCATAAATTGGAGCAGCAATCGGCTTGGGAACATTTACAGTTTATACACTGCTGGTTGTTGATCAGGGTATCAATTTCTCTGAACAATTGCTGGTTGATTTCCTTCTGGAGCCACAATTCCGATTCCAATTCCGCTTTTAACTTTTTAAAATCCTGCGCTGTTTGCAAAGACTCCTTTAAAGCGGCTGCGCTTCGTTCCAGTTCATCCTTAAGCCGCTGATTTTGAGTGGCCAGCATGTCTATGGCATCATTGGCCTTGGCCAAATCATGTGGGTCTGGGGCCGAGGTTTTAAGCAGGTTTTGAATCCTGGCTTCCAAATCCCGGCGCGTTTTTTCTGCCGAATCCAAGGCTTTAGTCAATTCTTTTCTCTTTTTCTTTTCCTGCTGGAGTTTGGCGGACAAATCGGTTTGTAAATGCAGCAATCTATCATAGTCGCGCTTTTCCTGGCGAGATTTCCCGCCATTAAGATGAGACAGCATATGGACATCGCAAAACACCTCATACTGGGTTTGATCTGACAAGCCCTTGTGAGTGAGGGCGACCCAGTAGAGCCCGCAGATATTCCCCGAATTCATATGCTCCCGCCATGCCGCCATGAAACTGGCATCATCACAAGCGCCAAACCGGGAAAATTCGTAGCGGTATTTATCATTCAAGTGGCTGTCCAGGCGGCGTGATAGCTTGTTTTCAGAGTACAGGCTCTTAACCATGAGTCCATGGATATCATGGTCCGATAAATCCTTGCATTCAATATTCAGCTTCTTTAAAATCATTCTCTGTTCATCCATATCCAGGCAAGTGCCGCATAGAGAACAAAAGAGATCACTGGGTATCTCCCACAAAAGTTTTCTTTTTCGGTTCATTTTATCTGCCGGATGCGCCGCCTGGTTTGGCTCGGATGCAGTAAATCTATGCACAGTCTTAACCTCCTTTAGGTATAGTTCTTTATTCAAGGGACGCCCCGCCAAGGCTCCCCGGGAGCATCCATTTTCTCCTCGATGGGTAAATGCAATAGAGCGCTGCTTTTAATGTTTGGATTGATATAAAATCTTTCAATGATTGAGCGCCGTTTGCATAGAGTTCAGATTTTCTTTCTAAAGTTAGGCTAACCTAACTTTAGAAAGAAAAAAATAACCTTTGTTAATGAGGTGATAATGATTATCAATATCATAATAACTTCCTTAAATTTATCCTGTCAATACTTCTTTTATCGATTTAAGCATTTCTTGAAGTTGACTAGAAAAGAAATTCCAAAGATAGGGGCGATGAAAAAAAGGGACTTCACGACCGCGGCGGTTGCTCCAAGAGCAGTAATCAACCGGATTTTTATCCGGCAGATAAACGAAGGATTTTTTTGATATGTTATATAATAATAAAAATAAGTTATAGGAGTAAGTGAATGAGTTATATTGGGATAATTTTTGGTATTTACGTATTTCTAACCATAGGCATATACCATGTATTGGTGGTTAAGCTGGAGGAATGGTTTGGCACCTGGCCCTGGGTGGCATTTTTAGTTCTGGGAATAATCTGTTTATACCTTTCATTTAGAACGGCCAATGGCGTTGCCTCCATGTGGTGGGGATATAATTCCTTCATCAACCTGTGGTCGGTTAAGGAGATGTTTGACCAGCACAAGCGCGCCGGCAACAAATAAACAAATAGTTGGTTTAACAGGGATGATAGTGAACTTATGAATCCTGTTTTAAATCAGGCCGCTTGCACTGCTGGCTACATATGACAAAACGAAAGCACCTTCCACATAGCGGAAGGTGCTTTAAAGCTTGGCTAATTTTAAACCTTATTTCTCGGTGGGAATCCTCATTCCGTAGAAGGATCGCCATACGAAAAAGAGGCCGATTACCAGGAATACTCCTCCCACCACCGGGGCGACACTCCTGAAAGCATCAGTTATGGCGATTTCCATGGCCAGCAGGCCGAACAGGGTAGTGAATTTGATGATCGGGTTCATGGCCACCGAAGAAGTGTCCTTGAAGGGGTCGCCAACCGTGTCGCCGACAACGGTTGCCTCATGCAGGGGAGTGCCCTTTTCTTTCAGGTCCACCTCAACTACCTTTTTGGCATTGTCCCAGCAACCGCCGCCATTGGCCATGAAGACGGCCTGGAAGAGTCCGAATACGGCAATCGAAATCAAATAGGAAACAAACAGGGAAACCGAGTCGTTGCCGGACACAGGAGCAGCCAGGCAGGAGAAGGCCAGGGTAAATGAAAAGATAGCGATAAAGATGTTGAACATGCCCTGCTGAGCGTACTGGGTGCATATCTTAACCACTTCCTTGGACTTTTCGGTGGCTGCCTTCTGGCTGGCGTTTTCGTCTAACGAAATGTTTTTCTTGATGTACTCAACCGCGCGGTAGGCGCCAGTGGTAACGGCCTGGGTAGATGCACCGGTAAACCAGTATATAATACAGCCTCCAGCGATTAAACCGAATATGGTGTAGGGATTTAAAAGGGTCAGGATCTGCTCAGGCTGGACTCCCAGAACGTTTTTAATAACCAGGATCAGAGAGAAGATCATGGTGGTCGCTCCGACTACCGCTGTT
Source organism: Syntrophomonas sp. UBA5314 (assembly GCA_002410325.1). Classification (GTDB taxonomy): domain Bacteria; phylum Bacillota; class Syntrophomonadia; order Syntrophomonadales; family Syntrophomonadaceae; genus UBA5314. The sequence goes on along the minus strand of DHRK01000007.1, from coordinate 94,365 downwards.
CCGATGAGAACCGGCTTGGCGGTTGCCTTAAAGGTATTGCCGGCTCCGTCATTGGCTTCCAGGTAGTGTTTGGCTTTCTCAAAATCGGGTTTAAAGCCGAATTTGCTCTGGATTTCCTTTTCCACGTTGGGGATTTCTTCGATAAGGGACAGCTCGTAGATTGACTGGGCGTTGTCAGTTACCGGACCATAGCTGTCAACAGCGATGGTTACCGGCCCCATGCCCAGCATACCGAAAGCAACCAGGCCGAAGGCGAATATGGAAGGATAAATCATTATGGCGCCTAAGCCGAACCCGCTTGCGTAGTAGGCCGCGAACATCAATCCGAAGAAAACCATGCCAATCCAAAAGGCGCTAAAGTTGCCGGCAACCAATCCGGACAAGATATTGAGGGACGAACCGCCCTCACGGGATGCCTTAACAACCTCGGCTACATGCAGTGAGTTGGGGCTGGTGAATATCTTGGTGAATTCAGGAATAACAGCAGCCCCAAGAGTTCCTATGCTGATGATGGTGGCGAGCACCGCCCAAAGACTTTTTAGCTCATTTGGTGCTGTTGAATTGGGCCCCAGCATGTAATAACTAACCGCAAAAGTAACTGCAATGGACAGCAAAGAGGTAATCCATACCAAGCTGGTCAAGGGCTGCTCGAAATCGAAGTCATCCTTTTTACCAAATCTGGCCTGGCTGAACGACCTGTTTATATAGAAAGAAGCAATCGAAGTGATGATCATTAAGACTCTCATGACAAAAATCCAGGTGAGCATGGTGCTTTGCAGTGATATCCTCAAAGCATCGCTTATTCCCGGAACGAATCCTACTGCTAAAACAATGAAAGAGACCAGAGCTACGCCGGTGACACCATAAGTTTCGAAACCATCGGCGGTGGGCCCGACGCTGTCTCCCGCGTTGTCTCCGGTACAGTCTGCAATAACACCGGGGTTGCGGGGGTCGTCTTCCTTGATCCCGAAAACGATCTTCATCAAGTCAGAGCCGATGTCAGCGATCTTGGTAAATATGCCTCCGGCTATACGAAGAGCACTGGCTCCCAGTGATTCACCAACCGCGAAACCGATGAAGCTGGCTCCAGCAAGATCACGCGGAATCCAGAGCAGAATAATCAGCATCATAATCAGCTCTACGCAGACCAGTAGCACACCTATGCTCATGCCCGCGTCAAGAGCGATGTTCAAAAGTTTAAGGGGCTTGGTTTCCAGTGATACAAAGGCGGTTCTGCTGTTAGCCAGGGTGTTCATTCTTATCCCGTACCAGGCCACACTATAGGAACCGAGTATACCGATAACAGTCCAACCTAGGATGAGTAGAACCCCGCTCAATGGCGTATGCTGTAAAAACCCATAGTAGAACGCTATACAAAAGCCTATAAAAACGAACAAGATGGCCAGTAGTTTACCTTGTTGAATCAGATATGTTTTACAGGTTTCGTAAATGGTGGCAGCCACATCAAGCATTGATTGGTGGGCTTCTAACTTTTTAACTTTGGTGAACTGGTATAAACCGAAAATAAATCCTAGAACACATACTAAAATGCCATAAGTAAGCAAGCTGTTCTGGCTTTTAGTGAGTTCAGGTATCACTAGATTGGCTTCGCTGGCCAGGGCCAGAGCCGGAGCCGCCAGCATGAACGGAACGCTTAAAGCACCGCCCAGCAGGGACCTGGTTAAGAGCTTTCCCGAGTTAAATGTCACCGACTATCAACCTTCTTTCTAAATAGATACTAGGGAAGAAAAATCTTCCCGGGAAATCTTTTTTGAATAGCTCTAATTATTGACGTTTTATCCCCTCCCTTAAACCTCAGAAAACAGCAATTTTGCTCATAAAAACATAACCCTATTACCCGAGGCCAGATAATGCCGGAAAACGCTTGGTTTTCTAGGGCTGGTAAGATTGCGGTAGGGATTACCCCGCAGAAGCATTGGTTAGATATAAGGTCATAACAAGATATTAGACTAGTAGCCCCAAAACTTCAAAATCTCCACAAAGCCCGGTGGAAGGCACCTTGCAAACCCAAAGAGGATTACACTGACTTATCTAATGATAATGGAAATAATCTTAAATTATCGGTACTTTGCTTGACTTGACGGTAAGTTTATGTAAAGCTAATATCGCAGGGGGATTTCTATTCTGGAAATACCTCCTGGATTTTTTTTATATGGTTTTTTGCGGCATACAGGCATACAGGTATACTTATATTATCAATCGACGATGTAAATGATTGATCTATATACATTATCTTCATGAAGGAAAATACAATTGCATATGGAATTAAAGAATAATATTTATTTGGGAGAATGAGATGGAAATTAAATCAGTACAGGATTTCAAACTCATCGATCGCAACAAAGCCAGCGCTGAAGTGGATGTGGTTTTAAGTGGGGAAGAGGTTAAATCCCTCTGGATATTCTACCTTCAGGCCGACTATTGCGTGAGCATCCGGGCGGGAAAGATCCTGGCCGGGAATTGCACTGTCAAGGAAATGGACGACCAGGTGTTTGAACACCGGGTACATATCAAATCGTTAGTTAAGCCTGATATAGAGCGCGTTAGAGCTGAGCGGCGGGCACTTATGGGTTATACTAACTAGACTGGTTAAGGCAATCAGGGTTTTCGTGCATTGTCAATAGCTTGATTTTGCGGGTAAGGAGGTCTTTAAGCCCGACAGCGTTTACCAGATTGAATGATGCGTTTTTTCCCTGGACTTTCTCATATATTCACGTTTGGAAGAGTAGAATTAACTGTGGACAATTAAATGGCAAAATAGTAATGTGGAGAAAAGCTCCGGGAATCACCTGATAGGGTTATCCATAGTTATCGTGCCCAATTGATGCGGAGGTGATAGCATGAAAAACAGGTGGGGAAAAGGAGATCCGGTCAATCTTTCTGATTTACTCAAAATAACACCCATTGCCAATGAAATAATGCAGCTCAGTGAAGAACTAAACATGACCACCAATGACCTCATGTGGATAGTAAACCAGATTATAGATAACAGCGACGGAGAAACACCCAATTTTGATAAACTCCTGGAAGATGAGGAAAATGAACTCCCCAATGAGGAAGAATGGACCGACATTGAGTTGGAAAACCTGGAAGATAGCATCTCTCAAGGACAGTACGTGGTTAATATCAAGATCACCAGCCGGGGAAGGTTTCCGGAGATAGGGTTCAAAGCGGGAATCAACGACAAGGATGATATAAATTATTTTTTCGATATGATTGCCGAAATGATTGACAAACTTGATTAAACCAAGCTCAGCTTCTTTTAAAGCCCGGGGTAACCCGGGCTTTGTAATTGGAAATTTTTAGAATAGATATTTAGAGATATAGAGAAATAAGGGGGAGTCTTTTGTGATCATACCGGTGGCGGACAGAATCAAATTAGTGAGACCGGAAGCCAAGTCTATTTTTCCCTACAGCAATTCATTATTTATTGATGATGATATCAAAACCATGATCGATGCCGGTGCCGGGGGAAATGCCTATGCAGCAATCAACACCGGTGGAATACAGAGGTTAATTTTCAGCCACATTCATTTTGACCATATTCACGGTGTCGGGCATTTCAAGCATTCGGAGATGGTCGTTGGCAGGGAGGAGGCCCAGGCCTACCAAAGCCGGCAGAGCTATGATGCGTTCATGGGGTACAGTCTATGGAACCAGCTGATGGATGTTCCGCGGGATGACCGTCTGTCTCAGACGGTTGCCAGCCGTGACGATGTAAATATGCCCGATTTTCGAGATTACAACATAACCGGACACCTGTGGGAAGGCAGGGTCATCGACTGCGGGCACGTTCAGCTAAAAGCCCTGCACCTACCGGGCCATTCCCCCGGACATTATGCTTTTTATATCGAAAAGGATGGAATCCTCTTTTCCAGTGATCTCGACCTGGCCGACAACGGCCCCTGGTATGGGGCCCCCTACTGCAATGTAGGTCAGGTACTGAATTCAATCCGCCGCCTTATCGATATAAAACCGGCCGTCCTGGTGACCTCCCACCGCCGAATATTCAGGCAAAGCGAGGATAATATACCGCTTCTTTTCACCCGCTATCTGGACATAGTGCTAAAACGCGAAGACCGGGTCTTGTCGTATGTGGACCAGCCCCGAAGGCTTGACGATATGGTTAAATTGGAGGTTAAAAAACTAGCTTTGCCGGATGTGCCGCTGAGCGTCTTTTGGAACAAAGTCATGTTCCTCAAACACCTGAATAACCTGGCCAGCCAGGGTATGGTCAGGGAAGTTGAGGAAGGGGTCTGGCATAAGGTTTAGTACTCTGATGAATCGTTGCCTTTTCTGATTAAATCCACTAGCGGAGAATAACGCATCAGTGCGCTGCAGAGCAAAGCACATCCTATGATACCGCAGAAAGCAGCCCTTATTCCAGTTACCATTTGCGTTCCGGAAATAAAAAAGCAGCCGAAGGACAATAGATAATGGATCTTTATCGCGGCGGGACTGAGCAAGATGATCAACTCCCGTAATAAGTTATGTAAATGATTAACTGGCTATAGCTTAAAGGAAAAGCCTGTTTTTTATACCTCGAGCATTTATCTGCTTGATCTGTATTAAGGGGTTTATATGTTAAGGAAAAGGCCTGATGACGAATGGATGTGGCGCTACTAATTATTGTACTTTTAACCCAATTGGTTTTTTAGTCCTAAAACATTAAATTTACAAACGCTTTACAACGATATATTGATCATAGTGAAAGTATTTTACGTTTTACTGGTAATATTTCAATGAAAGGCGTATAATTAGCTTTTGATAAAGGAGAAAGGAGGAATCATAAGAATGGATAAGAACCTGATAGACCAGATCCTGAAGGACATCGGTCTGGAGCACATCGAGGACTACTACGAAGAAGAAGAGTAACCGGAAGCCATGACGGAACCCCGTGCATGGCTTCTAACTTTTTCTGCCTTTCTTTAATTCTTTCTTATTTTTGCTGCTCTTGAAGCAATTCAGATACGGTTACCAATTCAAATCCCTTTTCTTTCAAATTTTTCAGAACTGCGGGAAGAGCGTCCGGCGTTTGCTTGCAGGTGTCGCTGGCATGCATGAGAATGATGTCGCCGCTTTTAGCCCTGTTGCTGACCCGATCTATGATGGTGTTAATTCCGGGGTTCATCCAGTCCAGCGAATCGCAGCTCCATTGAATGGCTTCATAGTTCGCTTCATGAACGCCCTGGATTACCGTATCGTTATAATCGCCGTTGGGGGTTCTTATCAAGCTGGCTTCCACTCCAGTAACTTCTTTTATATTGGTATGAGCCTGGTTGATCTCGTTTATAATCTCGCTTTTGCTCAGATTGCTCAAATTGATGTGACGATAGCCGTGGCTGCCGATTTCATGGCCGTCCTGTTGAATGCGCTGGGCTATTTCCGGGTATTGCTTAACCCAGGGGCCGGAGAGGAAAAAAGTGCATTTTAGATTATTTTCTTTTAGAATATCGAGAACTGGACCGGGGGTTTTATTGCCCCAACTGATATCAAAAGTCAGGGCGACTATTTTTTTATCGGTTTTAACTTCATAAATGGGCTTTAAACGGTGGTAAGCTTGAACGTAAAGCACGCTGCTGGCCAGTATAACCATGACCAAAAGGCCTATCAATGCGGCTTTGGCTCTGGTTGGAAGTTGGTAAAAGCCAAACAATTTGGGCATAGAAGATAAACCCCCTTTGGCGTTTTATACATCTTTATTGCCCGGGAAGCTTGAATATTACTTATTTTCCATGGCCATTAAATCGCTTAAAGTGACGCAGGAATACCCCCGTTTGTTTAATTCAGGAATTAAAATGTCCAGAGCCTTGGCCGTTTCGTTGGCATTGGGAGCCCCGTCGTGGAGAATGATGATTTGACCCGGCTCCAGGTGGTCTAAAATACTGCGGGCAATAGAAGCTGCCCTGGTGCCGTTGCGCCAATCCTTGGGATCCTGCTTATAGGTCCAATAGGCGATGGTTAAATCAGCTGCCCGGCATTTTTCCACCATGGCCACTGATAGATAACCGCCCGGCGGCCGGAACAGGCGAATCGGCTGCCCGCTGAGCCTTTCAATGATCTGATTGGTGCGAAAAACATCTTCCATTTGCTCTGCCGTTTTCATCTTGTTGTAATTGGCATGGGAATAACTGTGATTGCCTACTTCATGTCCTTCACGGGTCATACGCTTGACCAGCTCCGGGTGGTTTTCAGCCCTTTGCCCGAGCAAAAAAAATGTACCGTGGGCCTGATTCCTTTGCAGGGCATCTAGAACCGCGGTAGTCGTTTCCGCTACCGGGCCATCATCAAAAGTTAAGGCCACCAGCGGCAGACTGGTGTTGACCCGACGAACCAGTATCTTTTCCTGCTCCCATTTTTCCAACATAGGGTGGGCGGCAAACTGTAAGTAACCGATTGACAGGCTGACGAACAATATAGCACTCATAACCTGAATTAAGTGATTTTTCTTAACACTTATAATCAAGACGCCCTCCAGCTTTTACAGACTCATGTATATATATATTGGCAGGGCCTCCTATGAATTCGTGAATACGTTATGGCGAGACTGCCCTTGATCCACCGCAGGCAAAAAAGAGCCGAGATATTGATTTTGCAAAAACTTCGGTTTATAATCATACTACGTTCGGGCCGTTAACTCAGTGGGAGAGTGCTTCCTTGACGCGGAAGAAGTCATAAGTTCGAATCTTATACGGCCCACCATAAAAGACCGATATACCGGGGTTTTAGAACCTCGGTTTTTTCGTTAAAAAGGGTCGAAAATGGTTTAGTGTCAAATTTGGGGCCGCTACTGCACAAACACCTTAATCCCTTGCACCACAACTCATTTTGCCAACCGGACATTCCTCTTAAGAGCTCACTAAGCAGCGTAAATCAATTCGCTGACCTTACAGCCTGGATTTCCATAGCTGAATAACGATTAACACCCCCACATATAATAAAGTATCTTTCTTAATATGGGAGGATAACCATGCTTTACGAATTCCAGGTGGGAACGGTAGACGCAGGTAATGAGCTTATTGGCGGAGTAAAAAGCCGTCTGCAATGGATTAAGCAGAAGGGATTTGTTCTTAATTGGGAACTTGAACCTCAGCCGAATTTAGGCCTTGAATTGGTAACTTTCGTGCTGGAAGGAAGCAGCCATGATTCCGTTTTCCGGGAAGAGGACATCTGTGACGTATTCCGCTACCAGCTGAGCGAGGCCCTGGCGGAGCATATCATGCAATATTGCGAGGATCAGGTTCTAAGGAAGGAAATCAACCGTTCCATCAAAAAGTATTTAACCTTGGAAAAGGACGCGGTCTATGTTAAAGCCCGCGACATTCTCAACAATTGCCGTAGTAGCGAAAGCCTCAACCTGCTTCTGCGTTTCGGCCGGAAAAACCGCATCAGTCAGAGGGTTCTGGAACATCTTAAACAGAACCGGCGCATACTGGTGGAGGGGTTCGTCACCTTTTGCCTGCAGGACTACCTGACGGAGATCAAATACGCGGCCGAACTGGCCCTGGAAGAGTTGAAAAACGAAAAGGAATACAGTGAGTTTGTCAGCTTACTCCGCTATTTTGTGGATTCCCAGAATCCCAAAATAAATGAAGTCAATTTGATGGTTATGGGGAATGGACGATTTTACCTGTGGGATGACAGCGGCACCAAAATTGATGAACAATATATTAACTACTTTCTAGATGAAATGCTGTCCAATGAGGTAAGCCTGGACGATGTTCTCGTCAGCATCCTTATTACCATATCGCCGCGGCATATAATTCTGCATAATACCGGGGAACAAGGGGTAAGCGAACCGGTTTTGATGATCCGCAATGTGTTCAAAGAACGGATCAGTGAGTGCACGGGCTGTCCGAAATGCCAGCCCGGTTTCTGCGAACAGCATAAATAAAAGGCCCTATTTAATTATCTATCCGGTGATTATAAGCCTTAAATCCCATAATGCAGGCCAGAAAAGCAAAAAGCATTCCCGTCAACCAGCCGATCAAGGGTGCGTATTCCAGGCTGCCTTTAAAAACCAGCGAAAACTGAATGGATGACGCAGTTAGAAGGCTGCAGGCCACAGCCCCCTTCTGATATTTATTCATCAGTAATCCTTCCTCCTGAAAAGCCCAATTTGTAACACCGATGGCTATATTATACAATATATTTGCTAATGACCTAATATGTATTTATGGGGCAACTAGCACTCGTTTGCGGTTGCCACCGAAATCTGCTATATTTTCTTATAATATCAAGGCGGGCTGCTATTTTTCAACCGCTGTTTATCATATCATTCAGATCTTCATAGATTCGCTCAATGTGATAGACTTAAAGGATATCAAGGGGCTGGAGGCCCCTGGTTTAGGAGTCAAACGTCAGGAGGTTTTATCGATGATCAACATTACTTTGCCCGGTGGAGAACACCGTGAGTTTGCGGAGGGGATGAGCCTGCTCCAAATCGCTAAAGAAATTAAGCCTCAGTTAGCCAAAACTGCTATTGTAGCTCTTTTTAACGATCAGCTGACTGATTTGAATAGAGAGATCAAAGAGGACGGAACATTAGAGTTTATCGGCTTCGATGACGAAAGGGCTTTAAACGTTTACCGCCATTCCTCGTCCCATATCATGGCCCAGGCCATCAAAAGGCTGTGGCCGGATACCCGGCTGGCCATCGGCCCGGCCATTGACAAGGGGTTTTATTACGATATTGAAAGCAGCCATACCATTACCCCGGAGGATTTCCCCCTCATCGAGGAGGAAATGCAGCGCATCATCGCCGCCGACTATCCCATCATCAGACGTGAGTTGAGCCGCGAAGAAGCCCTGAAGCTGTTTGCCGAGCACGGGGAGAATTACAAGGTGGAACTTATCAATGATCTGCCGGCCGACGCCCGGATCAGCATATACCAGCAGGGCGAATTTATAGACCTTTGCATGGGGCCGCACATTCCTTCCACCGGGAAAGTCAAGTCCTTTAAGCTTATGAGCCTGGCCGGCGCCTATTGGCGGGGCAGTGAAGAAAACCAGATGCTGCAGAGGATATACGCCACTTCCTTCCCCAAAAAGGCTTTGCTGGACGATTACCTGCACAAATTGGAAGAAGCCAAAAAGCGGGATCATCGCCGCCTGGGCCGGGAACTGGGCTTGTTTGTGGTTCTCGATGAAGGCCCGGGGTTCCCGTTCTTTATGCCCAAGGGCATGATCCTGAGAAACGAATTGGAGAAGTTCTGGCGCGAAGAGCACCGCAAAGCCGGTTACTTGGAGGTCCGTACCCCCATCATCCTAAATGAAGAGCTCTGGCATCGCTCGGGCCACTGGGATAATTATAAGGAAAACATGTATTTTACAGTGATAGATGAAGACAACTTCTGCGTTAAACCCATGAACTGTCCGGGGGGAATGCTGTTGTACAAGCAGAGCCTGCACAGTTACCGGGAACTGCCCCTGAGGGTAGGGGAGATGGGGCTGGTGCATCGTCACGAAAAATCCGGGGTCTTGCACGGCTTGATGAGGGTGCGCGCCTTTACTCAGGATGACGCCCATATCTTTATGCTGCCGGAACAGATCATAGGTGAAATAAAAGGCGTTATCGATTTGATAGACAAGTTCTACAGCCTGTTCGGCTTTCCCTATCATGTGGAGCTCTCCACCCGGCCCGAGAAATCAATGGGCTCGGCCGAAACCTGGGAAATGGCCACCAGCGCTTTAAAACAGGCCCTGGACGAGAAGGGTCTGCCTTATAAAATTAATGAGGGGGATGGGGCTTTTTACGGGCCCAAGATCGACTTCCACCTGCAGGATTCCTTGGACCGCACCTGGCAGTGCGGCACCATTCAGCTCGATTTTCAGATGCCGGAACGCTTTGACCTGACCTACATCGGCGAAGACGGGGAAAAGCACCGCCCGGTCATGATCCATCGGGTGATCTATGGCAGCATGGAGCGCTTTATCGGCATTTTGACCGAACATTTCGGCGGAGCTTTTCCCACCTGGCTGGCTCCGGTGCAGGCCAGGGTGATACCCATCACCGAGCGCCACCACGATTACGCCAAAAAGGTGTACGCCCGTTTGGAAGAAGCCGGGATCAGGGTTGAGGCCGACTACCGCAGCGAAAAAGTAGGCTACAAGATCAGAGACGGTCAGATGCAGAAGATCCCCTACCTGCTGGTGGTTGGAGACCGCGAAGCCGAGGAGGGAACCGTTTCCGTGCGCCACCGCAAAGAGGGTGACAGAGGGGCGGCTGCCCTGGAGGATTTCATAAAACAGATTTTGCAGGAGATAGATGAGAAACGGTCTTTGTAATACCGTGTACTAAAACCTGAGCTTTTCCCGGGTTAAGCATTGCCAGTCTAAACGGCTTATGGTATACTATGTTCTGATGTTAAGCAGGAGCTTCGCTTCTCACCTTGCAGTACTGGCTGTCAAGGTAGTTCAATGAACCATACCGGGGTTTAGCGGGCATATGGGTATTGATCAGCGGGTTCTTGCAGCCCGCTTTACATTTTTCTGGAGGTGAACTTCTTATCAGTAAAGATTGGAGAATTAACGAAGACATCAGGGTAAAGGAAGTCAGGCTGGTCAGTGAGGAAGGGGAGCAGTTAGGGATAGTCCCCATTCGTGATGCTATGGCAATTGCCATAGAAAAGGGATTGGATCTGGTGGAGGTGGCGCCTTCTGCCAAACCTCCGGTGTGCCGTTTGATGGACTTCGGAAGATTCAGGTTCGAGCAGAGCAAACGGGAAAAGGAAGCTCGCAAGAAACAGAAGATCATCTCTGTTAAAGAAGTTAAGCTGCGTCCAAATATCGAGGATCACGACTTTGAAGTAAAGGCCAAGAACGCCCGGCGGTTTCTGTCTGCTGGAGACAAGGTCAAGGTGACCATCATGTTTCGCGGCAGGGAGATAACTCATCCCGATTTGGGTGAGAAGCTTTCCGTAAAATTAGCCGAGCAGCTCTCGGATATTTCAGCTGTGGAGAAAAACCCCAAAGTAGAGGGGAAAAACATGGTGATGATTTTGACTCCCCGGCTGGATGCGGATAAGTCGCACAAGAACGAAAAGAAGGAGGAAGCCTGATGCCTAAAATCAAGACCCACCGGGGGGCTGCCAAGAGATTCAAGAAGACCGGAAGCGGCAAAATAAAAAGATCCAAAGCCTTTGCCAGTCATCTGTTGGGCGACAAGACCCCGAAAAGAAAACGCCAACTTCGCAAAGCAGGCCTGGTAAGCGTGAGTGAGACCAACCGGATCTCCAAGCTCATTCCTTACTAAGCCGATTTACTTAGAGTCGTCAGGAGGTAATTACAGATGCCGAGAGTCAAACGTGGAGTGACTGCCCATCAGAGGCATAAAAAGATTTTGAAACTGGCCAAAGGCTATCGGGGAAGTAAGCACAAACTCTTCCGGGTAGCCAAAGAACAAGTTATGAAATCCGGCCAGTATGCATATATTCACCGCCGTCTCAAGAAGAGAGATTTCCGCAAACTGTGGATAGCCAGGATCAATGCCGCGGCCAGGAACAACGGCACCACCTACAGCAGGATGGTTCATGGACTCAAAGAAGCCGGGGTGGATATCAACCGTAAAATGCTGGCCGATCTAGCGGTCAACGACCCGCAGGGGTTCACCAAGCTGGTCGAGCTGGCCAAGCAGAGCGCAAACAAATAGCGATGATAAAGTGTGGCCCTGAAGGGCCATACTTAGTTTATGAGAGAACGGGGACACACTTCTCCTTCGGGAGAGGAATGTCCCCTTGTCATAGAAGGGATTGAGAGGATGAAGCAGATATCTTCCCGGGACAATCCGGTTGTGAAAAATGCGGCCGGCTTAAAGCAGGGCAAACACCGCCGGCAGCAAAAGGCCTTTCTCCTGGAGGGCGAAAGGGCGGTCCGGGAATTGAAGGCCTGTCCGGAGCGGGTTTTACACTACTTCGTTCAGGAAGAGATGTTTCAGAAATATCAGGATATCCTTCAAACCTTGGGCGAAGAACGGGTTTACCTGACAAGCGATAAGGTTATTAAAACCATCTGTGACACCGAGCATCCCCAGGGAATAGCCGCGGTGGTGTCAATGCCCGAGGGAGATCTGCAGAAGGTATTGCAGATAAGGGGCCTGTGGCTGATTTTAAATGGGATTTCCGATCCCGGCAATATGGGCACCATAATAAGAACGGCCCGGGCTCTGGGCGCAGCCGGACTTATATATACCCATGCTTCGGTTGACCCCTACAATCCCAAGGCTGTGCGAGCGAGCATGGGAGGCATTCTTACCCTTCCGGTTTTAGGACCGGTCAGCGTCGCCGACCTTGCCTGCTTGAAGGAGTCGGGGATGAAGCTGCTGGGAACCCAGGTCACCCAGGGCGTACCGTATTACCAAGCCGATCTAAAAGGCGATTTGCTGGTGATTCTCGGGGGGGAAGCCCGGGGTATGGACCGGGAGCTTATCTCCTGGTGCAATCAAATCATTAATATACCTATGAATGCAGGAGTAAATTCTTTAAATGCCGCCTCGGCTTGTGCTATAATACTTAGTGAGGCCTATAGGCAGCGAAACGACGGCATTATATAAGCAGATAGCCACCGCGCTGCCCAGCCCAGTTCAGCCTTATAAATCTTCGAAGGGTGGACCTTGAATGAAAAACGAGGCTAAAAACCTGTGGCACCTTTTTGAAACCTCCGGCTGTATAATCTATTATCTTCTCTATAAAGCGATGATAACTCAGTAATCATATTTAAATGCAGTGAACAGGATAAGTAGCTTGCTTGGGAAAACCTCTTCAGGGAGGCTGTATCATGGACTGGAAGTACAGCCATAGGTTGGGCAGGTCAATTCACCTGGGAGCAGGGGGCTGAATTAGCAGTAGGCTCTGCCGGCGTCGCCGTTATCCGAACCAAAAGAGAATCGTGCCGTATTAACGGCCGGTTAATTAGGGTGGTACCGCGGAAACACTTCGTCCCTTGGGACGAGGTGTTTTTATTTTTACCTGTAAGGAGGAAAGAACGTCCATGCTTAACAAAATGCAAGACCTGAAACAGAAGGCCGAGGAAAGGATTCCCCAATTGCTTTCCATAGAGGAAATAAACGAATTTCGGGTCAAAGTGCTGGGGCGTAAAGGGGAATTGACCCAGATGTTGAGAGGGCTGAAAGACCTGGCCGCCGAAGAGAGAGCTGAAGCAGGGCGGTTGGCCAATGAGCTGAAATACAATTTGGAAGCCCTGTTAAACCGACAGTTGGAAGAATTCAAGGCCCGCGAACTGGAGATGCGCCTGGCCGAGGAGAAAATCGATGTTACCCTGCCCGGGATGCCTGCCCACCGGGGATCTAAACATCCCCTGACCAGAGTGCAGGATGAAATACTGGAAATATTCATATCCATGGGCTTTTCAGTTGCGGAAGGGCCGGAAATAGAAAGCGACTACTACAACTTCGAAGCGCTCAATGTGCCCAAAGACCACCCGGCCCGGGATATGCAGGATACTTTCTACATCAACAATGACATTCTGCTGAGAACCCATACTTCTCCGGTTCAGGTAAGAACCATGGAAAAGATGTGTCCCCAGTTGCCCATAAAAATAGTGGTTCCCGGAACCGTATACCGCAAGGACGACGACGCTACTCATTCTCCCATGTTCCACCAGGTGGAGGGCTTGATGATCGACAAGCACATAACCTTCGCCAATTTAAAGGGAACCCTTATGCTCTTTGCCCAGAAGATCTTTGGCAGCGATGTCAGGGTACGCTATCGTCCCAGCTTCTTCCCGTTCACGGAACCCAGCGCGGAAATGGATATCTCCTGCGTGGAATGTGGTGGTAAAGGCTGTCGGGTCTGCTCCCATACCGGATGGCTGGAGATTTTAGGGGCGGGCATGGTGCACCCCCGGGTCCTGCAGTACGGGGGCTATGACCCGGAAGAGGTTACCGGATTTGCCTTTGGGATGGGTATCGAAAGGATATCCATGCTGAAATACGGCATAAACGATCTGCGGCTGTTCTTCGATAACGATATTCGCTTCCTCCGCCAATTCTAAAACATTCAAGAACTGCGCCGGACAGAATAAAGCATATAAAAGAGGTGTTCGAAATGTCAGTGCCGATTAAATGGCTGAAAGAATATATAAAAATCGATTGGAATCCAGAGGAGCTGGCCCACCGCCTGACCATGGCCGGCATAGCGGTTGATCCGGTCGGAGACGACGAGGATGATGCCGTTCTGGAACTGGACCTCACTCCCAACCGGGGCGACTGTCTGGGCCTCATCAATATGGCCCGTGAGGTATCGGCTCTTTCCGGTAACCCGGTGATAATCCCCAAGGTCAGCTTAAAGGAGAACAACGAGAAGGTTGAAGATTACATTACGGTCGAGATCGCTGAACCCGATTTATGCCGTCGTTATGCCGCGCGGGTTATCAAAAACTGCCGGGTGGCGCCGTCTCCGGAATGGATGCAGGACCGCCTGGCCGGGGCCGGCATCAGACCTATCAACAACATTGTTGATGTGACCAATTACGTGATGCTGGAAAGCAACCAGCCCCTCCATGCCTTTGACTACCGGCTGCTGGGTGAAGACCACCGCATCCTGGTGCGCTGCGCCCAACCGGGAGAGACCATCACTACCCTGGATGGAGTAGAAAGAGCCCTGGACGAGGAAATGCTACTCATAACTGACGGAACCCGGGGGGTAGCCCTGGCCGGAGTAATGGGCGGGGAAAACACCGAAATTAACGACGACACCACTGATGTATTGCTTGAATCGGCCTGGTTCTTGGGGACCAACATAAGAAAGACCGGGCGCAAGCTAGCCCTGCGTAGCGATTCTTCCATGCGCTTTGAAAAAGGGACAGATATTGAGGGAGTTATCTATGCGGTTAACCGTGCTGCCGCCCTGATTCAAGAATTAGCCGGGGGCCAAGTGGTTAAAGGGGTCTTCGACAACTACCCGCGGCCCTGGAAGGCGGATGAGATTATCCTGCGCTCAGAAAGGGTCAATTATGTGCTGGGAACCCGGATCAGCATCGAAGAAATAGGCGACTGTCTCAAACGGCTGGGACTGAGATTTACCAAAAACCGGGGGCAGTTCAAGGTATACGCACCCAGCTACCGCCCCGATCTGATGATTGAAGCCGATCTGATCGAGGAGGTGGCCCGCCTTTATGGCTATGATCGAATTCCGCCCCGCCTTCCGGAAGGCGACTCCAGTCCGGGCGGGTTGGACAAGGGTCAGAAATACCGGACCACGGTTAAAGAGTTGATGAGTAGAAGCTTTTTTGAATTGGTCAATTATAACTTCGTAAACCCGTCATCGCTGGACAGGATCAGGATTCCTGAAAATAGCCCCCTGCGCGATTTTATTAAACTAGCCAATCCCCTGTCAGAAGACCAGAGCGTGATGCGCACCATCCTGCTGCCCGGTTTGCTGGACAGCGTCGCCGGCAACCTGGCCCGGAAGAATCAAAACCTGGCCTTTTTCGAAATGGGGCCGGTGTTTCATCCAGGGGACCAGGACCTGGCTCGGGAAATTCTCAAACTGGGAGCTGTGGTATGCGGCGAACGGGAAAGCTTCTGGCTGCAGAAAAACGTGGCTATGGATTTCTTTTACCTTAAGGGGCTGCTTGAGGACCTGCTGCTGCAGCTCAGTGTAAGCGATGTCAGCTTTGCAGCTATTGACCACCCCGCCTACCATCCAGGCAGGACGGCCGTTGTAGAAGCAGAAGGCCGTGAAATCGGGATAATCGGAGAGATTCATCCTCTGGTTCTGGAGAACTATGACATCCGCCAGCGGGCCTGCGCTTTTGAACTGGATATGCAGGGCTTGTTCGAATTGAGCCGCAAGAGGACCATGAATGATGAAATTGTCCGCTATCCATCGGTGGAAAGGGATATTGCCCTGCTGGTTCCTTCGGAAGCGAAGGCTCAGGACTTGCTGGCCGGTATCCGTAATGCGGGGGGCGAATTGTTGCGCCAGGTGCTTGTATTTGACCTCTACTCCGGGGGACAGGTCCCTGAAGGCAAGAAAAGCATGGCTTTCCGCCTTACCTGGCAGTCCAATCAGAAGACTTTGACCGACAGCGAGGTAAGCGATCTGATGGAAGCCGTCCTGGAAGAGCTTAAAGCTTTACACCAGGCCAGCCAGCGCTAGAAAACGGTGTTGGTCTAAGAATTTACCACTGGTCAAGTAATAGGCCCGGGTTTACAATATCTATAAAGAAAGCGGCTGGCGGGCCGCTACAGCATAAGGAGGGGGTGCCCCCTCCTTAATAACAGTATTGAAGAATGTTTTAGGAAATAATCCGACCATACGATATGTATTATTGGATGACAAAGTACTAATATAAGGGGAGTTGGAGGTTTTAGTATGTCCATTCTGGAGAACGGCTTAGCGGCCGAAGCTCTTGAAATCAGGGTAAAGGGCTATGGAGCCTATCAGGTTGAATATGGCACCAGTGTGGCTGAACTGGTATCTCGCCTTGAAAACGTACCCCATAAAGTTGTCGGAGTAATAAAAGACAATGAATTGAAAGACCTGCACCACATCTTGGACCGGTCCTGTTCCCTGGAACTGGTGGACGTATCAGTTGAAATGGGCATGCGCATTTACCGGCGCACCGGTATTTTCGTAATGATCAAGGCCTGCCGGGAGCTGTTCCCGGAACGAAAGCTGATTATTAAACATTCGCTGTCCAACGGTCTGTTCTGCGAGTTTCTCGACCATGAAACCAATGCCAAGGAAGTCGAGGACATCGAACGCCATATGAAGGCCATAGTCGCTCGCGATTTTCCAATTAACCGGATAAGGATGACCAAAGAAGCGGCCAACGTTATATTCCGCCAGCAGCTGCAGCCGGAAAAGATCAAGCTCTTCTCCTACTGGGACCACGAAGAGGTGATCCTCCATGAAATTGACGGGCTCTACGACTATTTTTACGGCCACCTGCTTCCCAACACCGGTTCATTGGAGCAGTTTAAGGTTCATGATTACCCGCCCGGCTTGATCCTGCAGACCCTGGAACCCGATTCTCCGGATCAAATACTGCCCTGGGTGGAGCTGCCTAAACTCTTTACCATATATGATGAGGCCAAGGACTGGGCGGATATGCTGGACACCCAGAATGTTTCCAACCTCAACACGATCATTGAGAGCGGCAAAATAGCCGATTTGATCAGAATAAACGAGGCCCTTCATGAAAAGAAGATCGCCTGGATTGCCGATCAGATCTGTTCCAATCCCCGGCTTCGCCTTATATTGATCGCCGGCCCCTCCTCTTCGGGAAAGACTACCTTTGCCCAGCGGCTGCTCATCCAGCTCCGGGTAAACGGACGACGTCCGGTATCTATTTCCATGGATAACTACTTTGTCAACCGGGATTCAACTCCGCGAGACGCCAACGGCGAATTTGATTTTGAGAATATTAACGCCTTGAAGATCGACCTGTTTAACGACCATTTAAATCGTTTAATTGCCGGGGAAGAAGTGGAAATGCCTATATATAACTTTAAATATGGCTGCTGTGAACCGGATGGGGAGTTCATTCAGGTGCCCCACAAGGAATTGATTATTATTGAGGGTATCCATGGTTTGAATGAAGAGCTTACCTGGCGCATCCCCCGGATCCAGAAGTATAAAATATATGTCAGCGCCCTGACCCAGTTAAATATCGATAATGTCAATCGGGTGCCGACCACTGATGCTCGTTTGGTGAGGCGCATCCTGCGTGACGGGCGCACCAGATCTCATGGCTCCAGGCAGACTATTGAGCGCTGGCCTTCGGTAAGGCGGGGAGAGGATAACAACATCTTTCCCTACCAGGAGAACGCCGACGTGATGTTTAACTCCGCGCTGGTATACGAACTGGCCGTATTGAAGGACCAGATAGAGCCGGAATTGGCGGCCATAGGGCCGGAGCACCCCGAGCATATTCACGCCCGCCGGATATTGGGCGGCTTCAAGTACTTCAAATCGGTTCCACCGGAATTGGTGCCGCAGAATTCAATCTTGCGTGAGTTCATGGGCGAGAGCTGTTTTAAGGTGTGAGAACGGGTAAAGAATAAGAACCGGGTCAATAGACCCGGTTCTTATTGGCAAGGATGATTGTAAAGAAATAGTTATAATTACGTAAATTAGCGGTTTGTCTATTTTATTTGCCGTCCGCTAGGGTTAGGATTATGGTAGAGGTATTTTTTTGTTTAAGGAAGTGAGACATATCAAGGGTAGAATTATGGTGGTGGATGATGAAGAAAAGCTCAACCGCTTGATCACGTATAACCTTGAAAAAGAAGGGTTTGCTACCACATCGGTTCTCGATGGTGATAACGTGATGAATCTGGTGCGCCTGCAGCGTCCTGACCTCATTATTCTGGACCTGATGCTGCCTGGCCGGGACGGTCTGGAGCTGTGCCGGGAAATGAGAAAGGCCAACATAAAAACACCGATTATCATGCTCACCGCCCGTGACGATGAAATCGATAAAGTACTGGGTTTGGAGCTGGGAGCGGACGATTATGTCACCAAACCTTTCAGTGTCAGGGAATTGATTGCCCGGGTAAAAGCCATTCTGCGCCGCAATCAGCAGATAGAAGAGGGGACCGAGCTAACCCAACCGGTCAAGGTCGGCAGCTTTGCCATTTATCCGGAACGCTACGAAATATATTTCAAGGATAAACTGCTCGATCTTACTCTAAAGGAATATGAGCTTTTGGAAATACTATTGCGCAATAAAGGGAAGGTTTTGAAGCGCGATTATTTGTTGCAGGTTTTGTGGGACTATGCTGACAGCGTAAATACGCGGGTTCTGGACGTGCATATCAGCAAACTGCGTGACAAGATCGAAGAAGATGCCAGAAACCCTCGCCATATAAAGACGGTTCGCGGCCTGGGATATAAATTTGAGGAGGGGGACGATGTTTAAAAGCTTCAGGGGGCGCATGAGCCTTACATTTATGGCTTTGATTATTCTGGTTGCCGGAGGCAGCGGATTGGCCAGCAGCCTGTACATGAAAAATTTCTATATGAGTAATGTTGAGAGCAACCTGGCTTATGACGCGTCACTGGTAGGCCATATGATAGATGTAAGCCAGGGGGGAGCCTCCTATCAAAAAATAGCCGCCCTGGCGGCTTCCGATACCGACGCCCGGGTCACCATTATTGACAAAGACGGAAAAGTTCTGGCCGATTCACAATTTGACCCGACGAACATTGAAAATCATAAAAGCCGGCCCGAGATCTACCAGGCCCTGCAAGGCCAGCGCGGCGTATCTATCCGGCTCAGTGAAACCGCCAAAGTAGATATGCTGTACGTGGCGATTCCCTTCCAAACTGAAACGGTTAGCGGTGTGGTGAGAGTAGCCAAACCCCTCTACCAGATTCAAACCCTGTACAACCACATATTGATGCTTATACTATGGACGGTTTTGGGGATTGGCACCGGAGCTCTGGCCTTGAGCCTGCTGCTGGCCCGCAGATTCGCCAGCCCGCTAAAAGATGTAACCAATGCGGTGGAGCAGATTGCCCAGGGCAATTTAAATCAAAAAGTTTCAGTTCAGGTAGACGACGAATTGGGCTCTCTGGTCAACTCATTTAATGATATGGCTGAAAGACTGCGGAACAATATGGAAGAAATCAGCCAGGTAAAGAACCGGCTGGAGGCAGTGTTGGAAAACACCGTCAACGCCCTTTTCCTGGTGGACAATGAAGGCCGGCTCAGCTGGATAAACACCAACGCGGTTCACCTGTTGTCCATTGACAGCAAGCAGATCGGAAAAAAGATAGTTGAAGTTTTAAACAACTACAGCCTCCTGGATCTGATTGACAACGTCTTAAAAGAACGGAGGCCCAAACGCCAGGAGATCGTCCTCAGGGTGGCCCAGGGCGAAAAGATATTGGAGGTCAACCTGGTCCCGGTTTTGACGCCGGACAGGATTTACCAGCCGGACGTACTGGTTGTGTTAAATGACATCAGTGAATTGAAACGCCTGCAGCAGGTGCGCCAGGATTTCGTGGCCAATGTTTCCCATGAGTTGAAGACGCCGGTGGCAACTATCAGCGGTTTTGCTGAAACCCTGGTAGCCGATGGCAAAGACAATCCTGAAACCGTTAGGGAGTTCTCGCAGATTATCTATGATGAGGCCCAGCGCCTCAGCAAGATGATAGCCGCTATGCTTGAATTATCCAGGCTGGAAAAGGGCTATCAAGAATTAGACCAGGAGAACTTTAAACTGCTGGATATCATCAATAGCGCCGTAAGCATAGTTCGCAAACGGGTGCCGGGCGGAACTATCACAGTCGAAGCCGGACCTGAATCAGACGGCCTTACCGTCCTGGCCGATCGCGATATGATCGTTCAGGCGGTGATCAACCTGCTTGAAAACGCTCTCAACCACAGTCCGGAAGGAGCACCGGTCCAGGTCAAGATAGAAAAGCTGCGGGATGATGTAAGAGTCAGCGTTATCGACCAGGGAGAGGGGATTCCGGACAAAGACCAATCGCGCATTTTTGAACGCTTCTACCGGGTTGATAAAGCCCGTTCCCGGAAGACGGGCGGAACCGGATTGGGGCTGGCCATCGTCAAGCACCTGATCGAAAACAACGGGGGAAAAGTCGGGGTAAAAAGCAGCCCCGGCACCGGCTCGACCTTCTATTTTACCCTGTCGAGAAATTAAACTACCAGACAAACGCAAGATTCGTCGAGGAGCCCGATACGGGCTCCTTTTACTATTTATTTACAATCCGGCAAAATAAAATTAAGCCGATGCAACTCTTGGCTTTACATGGGAATGATAACCTGTGTATAGATTAAAAGGTGCGCATCCAAATGTAATCATAAGGAGGTAACAGGATGGTATTGGAAAAAGTAAAAAAGCCGTTTTATTTACTTACTCTGGCGGCTTTATTGGTTCTTACGGTGGTTATATCCGGCTGTGGCAGCAGCAGCAAAGAAGGAGATAAAGTCCAGAGCGACAGTGGTTTATCAGGAACCATTACCATTGCCGGGTCAACATCCGTTCAGCCTTTCAGTGAGGTTTTAGCGGAGAAGTTCATGGCAAAAAATCCCGGGGTTAAAATCAACGTTCAGGGCGGCGGTTCAGGTCAGGGGATACAAGCGGCAACCAGCGGAGCTGCTCAAATCGGGTCCAGTTCCAGGGACTTGACTGCTCAGGAAAAAGCCCAGTTGACTGAGACCAAAATAGCCGTGGACGGTATTGCCGTGGTAGTCAATACCGCCAACCCGGTAGCCAACTTAACCGCTGATCAGGTTAAAAACATCTTTCTCGGCAACATCAAGAACTGGAAAGAGGTTGGCGGGCCGGACGCGATTATTACCGTAGTGAGCAGAGAGGAAGGCTCCGGAACCAGGACCGCCTTTGAAGAACTGCTGCTCGATAAACAGCCAGCCGTTAAAACCGCTGTTGTTCAGGCTTCTACCGGTGCGGTAAAAACCACTGTAGCGGGAGACAAAAACGCTATCGGCTACGATTCGCTGGCTTCTGTGGATCAAACCCTCAAAGCACTAAAAATTGACGGTGTCGAACCCACTCCGGCTAACGTAAAAAACGCCACCTATAAAGCTTCGCGCCCTTTTATCTATATGACCAAAGGGCAGCCCGAAGGAATTTCCAAAGCTTTCATCGATTTTGTAATGAGCGCTGAAGGGCAGCAAATCATCAGCCAGCAGGGAGCTATCCCGATAAAATAAGGAGCCTTGGCTAAATAGGCTCAGTCCAGCCAAGCCGGTTTGCGTCAGGGAGCACTGAAGCTTTCTAAACGCCGATAAACCGGCCTATTTTTTTAAGCTAAATAATAGAAGTGGCTGAAATACTGTATACCTGCCGCAATAGCATTGACCTCGATGTAATGCTGTTTATAATTTAAATATAAACAACAAAACCTTGGGGCGAAAAAGTCCACTTCTGAACCGGAAAAGGTGGACTTAAACATGAATAGGTCTTATCAGGCATAGGCGCCTGGCCAACCAATAAAATGGAGGGCCAGGTGTTTTTTTGTTGTTTAAAAGAATTTTGGGGAGGTGCGGTTATGAAGAAGATCGAAGCGATTATTCGCCCATCCAAACTGGAAACCCTCAAGGCAGCTCTGAACGCTCTGGAAGTGCGGGGCATGACCGTCTACAACGTCATGGGCCGGGGGCTGCAGAAGGATGTCAAGCAGTTTTACCGGGGGCAGGAAATATCGGTAGATCTTTTTCCCAAGGTCAAAGTGGAGATCATCTGCCGGGACCACTGGTTGGAAAGAATTATCGACGTAATTCTGAAAGAATGTTCCTCGGGTCAGCTGGGTGACGGGAAGATATTCGTCTACCCGATCGAGGACATCATCAGGATCAGCAGCGGGGAGCGAGGAGACGCGGCCCTGTAAGATTACCCCTCCTTTTCCGAGCAAAGGCGCTCACCACAAGGAAAAAGTCTGGGGATCGCATCAATATCAATTGCTTGGGAGGGAATACCTATGAAAAACCGTGCAAAAATATTTAAATTGGGAGTATTATCAGCGTTGACGGCAGGCCTGTTGCTGCCCCTGCCGGTCGGAGCGGCAGAGGCAGCGGCTATCGATTCCGGAGATACGGCCTGGATATTAGCCTCTGCCGCTCTGGTCATGCTTATGACTCCGGGCGTGGCCCTTTTCTACGGGGGAATGGTGCGCAAAAAGAACGTGTTGAGCATCCTCATGCAGTGCTTTACGATTTTAGCCCTGGTGTCGGTCCAGTGGGTGCTGCTCGGTTATACCCTGTCCTTTGGACCGGATGTAAAGGGAATCATCGGAGATCTCAGCTTTTTAGGCTTATCAGGGGTGGGGTTGGGGCCGAGCGACACCTACGGCACAACCATTCCCAACACGGTCTTTGTCGTTTTTCAGGGCATGTTTGCCATCATTACCGCCGCCCTGATCACCGGGGCCTTTGCCGAACGCATGAAATTTTCCGCCTTTGTAATCTTCACCCTGTTGTGGACCACCCTGGTTTACGATCCACTGGCGCACTGGGTTTGGGGCGGAGGATTTCTGGGTAAATTAGGAGCCCTCGACTTTGCGGGCGGAACCGTCGTCCACATAAGCTCCGGCGTGTCAGGATTGGTGGCAGCCCTGGTCCTGGGTAAGAGGTTAAGCAAGCAGCGCGAAGCCATCCTGCCCCATAACCTTCCTATGACGGTAACCGGTGCGGCCTTGCTCTGGTTCGGCTGGTTTGGATTTAACGCCGGCAGCGCGCTGGCCGCCAACGGTTTGGCGGGTATGGCCTTCCTGGTAACCAACACCGCCGCCGCTGCCGGGGCCATGTCATGGGTCGTGGCGGAATGGCTGGACCACGGAAAGCCAACCATTTTTGGCGCGGTTTCAGGAGCCGTGGCCGGATTGGTCGCGATTACCCCGGCTGCCGGTTATGTCACTCCCCTGGCCTCCATATTGATCGGCATTATGGTAGGGCCGGTCTGTTACCTGGCGGTAAGCCGGGTCAAGGAAAAACTAGGCTATGATGACGCCTTAGACGTTTTCGGCATTCATGGAGTAGGGGGAACCCTGGGAGCCTTGGCCACCGGTTTATTCGCCACTACGGTTATCAATTCGGCAGCCGCCAACGGGTTGTTTTACGGCAATCCCCATCAGCTCTGGGTGCAGTTCCTATCGGTTCTTGCCAGTTGGGTCTATGCCGGAGGAATGACCTTCTTGATTCTAAAAGGCATATCATGGGTGACTTCGCTGAGGGTTAACCAAGAAGAAGAAGAAATGGGCCTTGATGCGGCCATTCATGGCGAAGATGCCTACGGTTATTCAGAGATGGGAGTTGAAGGAACGGGAGTAGCTAGATAGTATACTCTTATCGGAGCGGCTCTGCAGACGTTGCAGAGCCGCTTTTCGCTGCCAGGAAGGAGGTGCTCTGAAACATGTTACATTTCTTTACAATGTTTTTACTTTAACCAAACAAAGCGTTAAGAGATGGGAACCACGGCTTTAACAATGCGATGCTAACTTATTATATAGAAAGATAAGGAATACAGCTCGAAAAGACAGGGCATTTTAGATAAAACAATTGGGGGAGTTGACTATGGCGATGCCAAAACGGCGCATGGCGGAAAAACCCATAGAAATTGCTTTAATGCTATGTGCGGCTTTATTCATTATAGCCATTGCCATTATCAGCCTGTTTATTTTTGCCCGTGGCATACCCCTTATTGCTAAAATCGGACTGGTGGATTTTCTATTAAATCTAAACTGGCTTCCCACCCGGGGCAGTTTTGGCATAGGCGCGATGTTCATAGGAACCCTGGCGGTTACTTTTACAGCCTTGCTCTGGGCGGTGCCTCTGGGCCTTCTGACCGCCGTATTTATGGCTGAAATCGCCCCCCGCAAAGTAGGGCAGGTCATGGCGGAATTGGTGAGCCTGCTGGCTGGCATACCATCGGTAGTCTACGGGTTTTTCGGTTTGATAGTGATTGTTCCTTATATCAGGGAGTACCTGGGCGGTAATGGTTTGAGCGTCCTGGCCGGAGCCATAATCCTGGGCATTATGATTTTGCCTACCATCATCAATATATCACGCGATTCCATCCTGGCGGTTCCCGAGGAGTATAAAATAAACTCCCTGGCCCTGGGGGCCAGTCACCACCAAACCATCGGCCGGGTAGTCCTGCCGGCAGCCCGCTCCGGGATTATCACCGCAATAGTACTGGGCCTGGGAAGGGCGGTAGGTGAGACTATGGCGGTGGTAATGGTAACCGGTAATTCAGCCATAATACCTGACGGCATTCTGAGTCCGGTTCGGACCATGACCAGCAACATAGTTTTGGAAATGGGTTACGCCACCGGCGAACACCAATCGGCGCTTTTCGCCACCGGGGTAGTCTTGTTTGTATTCATCGTTTTGCTGAACCTGTCAGTAAACATCGCCCGGCAAAAAGGGAGCTGATTGATTATGGAAGAAAAGGGCCTTACGGCATTGTACTGGCTGGCCGCTTTAATAATAGGAATGATTCTGCTGGCCGTCACCGGCTACATCTTCTTCCGCGGTTTCGAGGTGATAAACCTTGATTTTATCTTAAATAAACCGGGAGCCGGAGGAAAAACCGGAGGTATTCTGACCCCGATCCTGGGCACCCTCTATACTACGCTGGGGGCCTTGCTCACAGCGGTACCGGTAGGTATAGGAACTGCCATCTACCTGGAAGAGTATGCCCGACGGCAAAACTTTTTTGCCTATCTGGTAAATTTGACCTCCGAGACGCTGGCGGGCATTCCCTCAATCGTCTACGGGCTGTTTGGCTTTGTTTTCTTTGTTCTCTACCTGGACCTGGGCTGGTCCATCATCTCCGGCAGTTTGACCCTGGCTATCATGATCCTGCCTACCATAACCAGGACGGCGCAGGAAGCCATCCTGGCAGTACCGCGGGAATACCGCGAAAACAGCCTGGCCCTGGGTGCCAGCCGCTGGCAAACCGTCAGCCGAATCGTGCTGCCTTCAGCCATTCCCGGAATTATGACCGGCATAATACTGTCCGTGGGACGCGCCGTTGGAGAAACCGCTGCTCTCATTCTGACCGCCGGGAGTTCCCTGGGTATGCCCGAGAGCCTGGCCGACCCGGCCCGAACCATGTCGGTCCACCTTTATATACTGGCCATGGAAGGGCTCTCTATGCCCCGGGCCTTTGGCACCGCCCTGGTAATCGTCGTTATAGTCCTGATAATAAATTTCCTGGCCAATTGGAGCATGCGCAGACTATCCCGCAGCGGACGTTTTGAATGAGGTGGTTTAAATGAATAAGATAAAAATGGTGGCCGAAAATATAAATGTTTTTTACAAGGACTTTCAGGCTTTATACGAGATCAACATGGACATTCCCAAGAATCAGGTGACTGCCTTGATCGGCCCTTCGGGATGTGGAAAGTCTACCTTTCTCCGTACTCTGAACCGGCTCAATGAGCTCATTGAAGGAACCGTCATTCAAGGTCAGGTTTATCTGGATGAAAGGCCGGTTTACGACAAGGCCCGGGATGTTATCGAACTGCGCCGGGATGTGGGGATGGTGTTTCAAAAACCATCGGTTTTCCCCATGTCCATATACGATAATGTAGCCTACGGACCCCGGGTGCACGGCATGAAAATCAAGGCCAACCTGGACGATGCGGTAGAAAAGAGTCTCAAGGCAGCCAACCTGTGGAACGAAGTGAGCGACCGTCTGAAAGCGCCGGCCAGCCGCCTCTCCGGCGGTCAGCAGCAGCGCCTGGTCATCGCCCGGGTTCTGGCTGTGGACCCGGAGGTTATACTGATGGATGAGCCGGCCTCGGCGCTTGATCCCATATCCACCGCTAAACTCGAAGAGTTGATCCGGGAATTGAAACAGCGCTATACAATCGTTATAGTCACCCACAACATGCAGCAGGCAGCTCGCATTTCAGATTTAACCGGTTTTTTCCTCAACGGGTATCTGGTCGAGTTCAGCCGCACCGAAGAAATATTTATAAAGCCGTCCGACAAGAGAACCGAAGACTATATTACCGGCCGTTTTGGCTGATGGGAGGAGCACTATGGAAAAGGACACCAACATAGCCTGGGAGTTGGGAAAAATCAAGGAGGAAGTGTTAAAAATGGGACGCCTCCTGGAAGAACAGGTATACAATTCGGTGAAAGCCCTGGCTGAAAAAAACCTTGATCTGGCCAACGAAGTGGTTAAAAAAGACGATATCGTCGATCAGATGGAATTGGAAATCGAAAAGAAGTGCCTTAGCATCCTGGCTCTTCAGCAGCCGATGGCCAAAGACCTTCGCCTCATAGCCACCATACTCCGGATCATAATTGATATGGAGCGAATGGCTGATCACTCCGAAGATATCGCCCGCACTACCATAGACCTGTATGACCAGCCTTATATAAAAAGGCTTATTGACATCCCCCGCATGGGAACCGTAGCCGGGCAAATGGTTGAACTGGCCATCAATGCCCTGATCAATGAAGACACCAGCCTGGCCATGAGCATAATACCCCTGGAGCAGGAGATGGATGCCTTATATAATCAAGTTTTTCGGGAACTCCTCTCCTATATGATGCAGGACCCCAAAACCATCCCCCAGGCCACGAGGTTGCTGCTGGTGGCCGGAAACCTGGAACGGGTAGGGGATCACGCCACCAACCTGGCCGAAATGGTCGTCTATATGGTGGAAGGCAAGCGCATCGATATAAACCGGGCGGCCCGAAGCCAGACCTAATTTTGCAATGAGTTTGGGGACAGTGAGTTGGAGAACTGTCCCCAAACTCATTCCGTCACCGGGTTGCACGTCTATTCCAGCCTGTTTCTGTCTGTCTAAAACCCTCCTCATCGTATATTTTTCTTGACAATTGCATTAAACTAGAAGGAAATATCCAGAAAAAAACTGAATATTATACCAGTCGACAAGGAGTGATTATATGAAGGCAAGCATCCTTATCCTGGTCGAAAACACTTCTCCTACACCCGGAATCGTTGGTGAATATGGATTTTCCGCCCTTTTGGAGATAGACGGCCGCTATTTGCTTTTTGACACTGGCCATGCCGGAGCAATTTTTGAAAATGCCCGGCAATTGCATGTGGATCTAAATGCGGTTGAGGCGGTGGTCCTCAGCCACGGGCATTTTGATCACAGCGGGGCTTTACAGAAGTATCTTGAGCTCTACGGGCCTAAAAAGGTATATGTCCACTCCGGCGCCTTTGCCCGGCGGCCTCGGAAAACCAGGCATGGTTATGAAGAAATCGGCAGCCCCTGCAGCGAAGCGGAATTGATCAAGGCCGGAGCCCGGTTTGAATTTGTAGACAGCTTCACCGAGATATTTCCCGGAATATTTTTGAGCGGGTCCATACCCCGTTATACTGATTATGAAGACGTGGGAGGATTCGGCACCTTCAAGATCGAAATCGACGGTCAGATCAAGGATGATCTGATTGAAGACGACATGGCCTTGTATATCAGCCACCCCAGGGGAACCATAATTTTGAGCGGCTGTGCCCATGCCGGAGTGGTAAACACCATCCATTACGCCCGCGCGAAGCTGGCTGATTCCCGGGTGCTGGCCTATATCGGAGGGACCCACCTGATGGGCGCCGCCCCCGGCCGTTTGCAGAAAACCGCCGAAGCCCTGAGGAAGATAAAAGTAGAAAAACTCATCGTCGCGCACTGCACAGGCTTTGACGCGGCAGCCTACCTTCGCCAGGAACTGGGTGAGAGCCTGGTCAAGGGAGAAGCAGGCATGAAATTCATCTTTGAATAATATGGGAGGGCCGTTGTTTGAACGTCAATAAATATCGCGTGCGACCTGGTCAATTGAGGAAAATCTGCCAACCGTCAATGTTTAAATTTTCCAGTACCGCTGAATTGAAACCCTTGAAAAAGATCATCGGTCAGGAAAGAGCGGTGCGTTCACTCGATTTTGGACTGGATATGGAGATACCCGGCTATAATATTTATTTGTCAGGCCCGCTGGGAACCGGCAAAACCACCCTGGCTAAAAATATGCTTGAGGAAAAGGCGGCCGGCAAAGCGGTCCCGCCCGATTGGTGTTATGTCTACAACTTCACTTTTCCCGACAGCCCCAGGAAGCTTAAGCTGCCCCCGGGAAAAGGACGGGAATTCGCCCGGGACATGGCCACCCAGGTGGAAAAGATGATCAAGAGCATTGTCAAAGCCCTTGAAGGAGAGGATTTCGAGAATAAGAAATCCCGCATCCTGACCACCTTTTCAGAAGAAACCAGCGCCATGTACCTGGCTCTGGAAGAAGAAGCCCGCGCCAACGGATTTACCATATCACACAGCCAGACCGGGGTTAGCAGCATTCCGCTCAAGGACGGTGAAGCCCTCAGCCAGGAAGATTACATGGCTATGAGCGAGGACGAAAGGCAGGATTTGCGGCGCCGCAGCTTCCTGGTACAGGAGAGGCTGAACGAAGCCTTCCGCCTGTATAAAGAAATGGAAAGGGGAACCAAGGTCAGGATCAAGGTCCTGGAGCAGGAAACCATCCGTTCGGTAGCCAGTAGCTTTCTTTCCCGTCTTTTTGAAAAATACCGCCTTTTTGAAGAAATCATAAAACACCTGGAGGCCATGCAGCAAGACCTTCTGGATAACAGCGAATTGTTTGTCAAACAGGATGAAAACCCGGCGGCCGGATTTTTCCGCAGTTTCAGCCGGCGCCACGCCCTGCGCCGCTATGAAGTAAATCTGTTTGTCGATAATTCTCATCTGGAACGGGCCCCGGTGGTCTTTGAAAACAACCCCACCTATGCCAATCTCTTTGGGCAGATAGAATATGAAGGTGAATTCGGCGTACTGGCCACCGATTTCAGCAAGATAAAAGCCGGGTCCATACACAAGGCCAACGGCGGATACCTGGTCCTGAACGTGCTGGACGTTTTGAGAAATTACTATGTTTGGGACACCCTTAAAAGGGTTTTAAAAACCCGGGAGGCCCGGGTGGAGAGCGTTAGCCGCATGTACGGGATAAGCAATTCGGAAACGCTGCAGCCCGAGCCCGTTCCGATTGACATAAAGATCATCATGGTGGGCGAGGCTCTCTATTATTACCTGCTTTATTCCATGGACGAAGATTTCCCCAAAATATTCAAATTGAGAGCCGATTTCGATGTGGAAATGCCGCGCACCAGGAAGGGCATGACCGAGTATGCCCGCTTTATCGCTTCGGTTTGCGAACATCACAAACTGCGCCACCTTACCCCGCAAGCGGTGGCCCGGTTGATAGAATACGGCAGCCGCATGGCCGGGGACCAGGAAAAGCTTTCCACGCATTTTAATAAGCTGCTGGATTTGATCTGTGAAGCCAACAACCTGGCCGCCCGGGAACAGACGCCTCTGGTTGAAGCTGACCAGCTCCAGCAAGCAATCAGGGAAAAACGCTATCGCGAGTCTCTATATGAAGAGAAGCTTCAGGAATACATCAACCGCGACATTTTAATGATCAACACCGCCGGTTTTAAAGCCGGAGAACTCAATGGACTGGCCGTTTATGAAATGGGGGGCTATTCGTTTGGCAAACCGGTTCGAATAACGGCCAAGGCCTTTATGGGTGAAAAAGGTCTTACCAACATTGAGCGTGAAATACGCTTGAGCGGCAGTATACACAGCAAAGGGGTTCTGACCCTGTCAGGTTACCTGGGAGCGCAATACGCCCAGGATAAGCCCTTGTCGCTTTCGGCCAGTCTTACCTTTGAACAGAGCTATCAGGGAGTGGAGGGCGACAGCGCCTCAAGCGCCGAACTCTACGCGCTGCTCTCTGCTATAGCAGGCATCGAACTTGACCAGGGCATAGCTGTAACCGGATCGGTGAATCAGAACGGTGAGGTCCAAGCGGTGGGCGGAGTCAACCAGAAGATAGAAGGCTTTTTTGAAGTCTGCCGCCAACGTGGTCTTAATGGGAAACAGGGAGTTATCATACCCCGGCCAAATGTTTCCCAATTGATGTTGGATGAGGAAGTCGTTGCGGCAATCGAAGCCAGACAGTTTAACGTCTGGGCGGTCGAGCATATCGATCAGGGCATAGAAATATTAAGCGGTAAAGAAGCCGGCCAAAGGGGAAAGGACGGACGTTTTCCCGCCGGCAGCCTGCACTATTTAATAGACAAAAAATTGGAAGAATGGAACAGACTGGGCAGAAGACGGCTGGATGAAAAGGATGGGGACCGCCGCGTCACCAAGCGGCTTGTGAGGAGGAGGGAGCATTGAAAAAAATTGGGATAATGGCTGTTTTGTTGATAACAGTAGCGGTATTGACGGCAGGCTGCAATGTCAACTATAAACAGCTGCTCAGCAGAGACCAAAAGGCTGAGGAAAAGCTGATCAGAGCCGAAATACATTTCGGGGAAAACGAGAAGGTAGTGGGATACATTAAAAACCTGGGCGTTGAAGAAAACGCCAAGGTATATGTGGGCGGATCATCCCTGAACTACCTTTATGATCAGCAGGGCAATATCGTGGGATCATATAATTATCTGCGTGTCGAATATATAATCATTTTGCCTGAAGAACAGAGGTAATTACCATATTAGTGTAGAATTGTTATGCGAATATCAACTAGAGGAGGATTTACAGTGAAGCTTCTGGAGAGATACGAGTTATTTGCCCGGAAAATAACCGTTCGGATGCGGCTAATCATTACTTTTACCCTGCTGCTGGCTGGAGTCACCGGCTTAATGGGGTACTACGCGACATCGGTAATGTCCAGCAAAATTGAAACCACCGCTGAACAGTCACTGCAGGCCCAGTTAGCCTTGAGTAAAGCGGTAATTGACTTGAACTATCCTGGCAACTGGAAGCTTGTAGAGGGGAAGCTTCGCAAGGGAGACGTTATCATTGACGACAACTTCGCAGTGGTTGACTCGCTCGGAAAAATGACCGGCAGCAATGTAACTATCTTCCGTGGAGATACCCGGGTGTCCACCAATGTAACGAAAGACAATAAGCGAGCGGTCGGCACCCAGGCGGCGGCCGAAGTAATTCAAAGCGTTTTAAAAGACGGCCGGTCCTTTAGCAGCCGGGTGCAGGTGGCCGATGTGGACAACTACACCTGCTATGAACCCATTAAAGACGAAACCGGTCAAATTGTGGGTATGGTGTTTGTAGGCGTTCCCTGCGCGCCTTACGACGCCCTGGTGAGCAACTTCCGGACCAG
The DNA here is from genome assembly GCA_002410325.1 of Syntrophomonas sp. UBA5314. Lineage (GTDB taxonomy): Bacteria > Bacillota > Syntrophomonadia > Syntrophomonadales > Syntrophomonadaceae > UBA5314. The sequence continues at coordinate 62,718 of DHRK01000007.1, read as the reverse complement.
CATGTTTGCCTATTCGGGAATAGCCATCGCCCTCGGCCTGTTCCTTGCCATCCTGATAGCCTACACGGTATACAAACCGTTGGGCCGTTTGACCGTAGCGGTAGAGAGGGTGAGCGAAGGCGATTTGAGCTATAAACTGCCCAAGAACGCCAATGACGAACCGGGCCAGCTGGCTGAGAACGTCAACACCATGATCGATAAAATATCCGGGTTGGTCAGCAAGACCAAGAGCCTTACTTCCAATGTCAGCGAATCAAGTGTCAATCTCGCCAAGCGCTGTGAGATGAGCACCGGCTTGATGGAAGACATGACCGTGAAAGCCATGGAGATGAGGGAGACCGCGGGGCAGCAGGCCCAATTAAGCGAGCGCTCCCGGCTGGGTATGAGTGAGATGTCGCAGGCTATAAAACAGGTGGCAGGAAGCGCCGAAGAAGTCTTAAATTCCGCCATGACCGCCACCAGCAAGGCCCGAGAGGGCGAGAACCAGATCGAGCGGGCTATTGAGCAGATGAATGTCATCAGTCGAACCGTCAATTCCTCCTCCAAACTGGTGGAAGGCCTGGGCGCCAAGTCTACAGCTATAGGGCAGATTGTCGACCTTATTGGCGGCATAGCCAACCAGACCAATCTTCTGGCCTTGAACGCCGCTATTGAAGCGGCTCATGCCGGTGAGCAGGGCAAGGGCTTTGCGGTGGTGGCCGAAGAAGTACGGAAACTGGCGGAAGAATCAGGTGAGGCCGCTCAGCGTATCGCCGATTTGATAAAAGAGATCCAGGTGGAAGCCGAACACAGCATTAAAGCCATGCATGAAGGCACCAAAGAAGTCAACCATGGCACTGAAGTCGTTTCCAGCGCCGGGCATGCCTTCCGCAAGATCATCGAAGCGATCAGCCTGGTCAGCGAACAGATCCAGCAGATGACCGCTGCCAGTGAAGAAATGGCGGCCAGTATGGAATCGGCCGTACAGTCTATTCAGCAGGCCACTTCCAAGGCCGATGACAACTCTAAAACAGCCACCATGGTCAGCCAGTTGGCTCAGGAGCAGATGGCCGGGATCGAAGAAGTCACTGCTTCAGTGGAATACTTAAACGGCATAGTTGCCGAGCTTGAGAAAGCCGTCGCGGTATTTAAGATATAAAACCGCTGTCCCATAAGTGATATAATGACGCAAAGCTCTTAGTGGTCTGTAACATCTAAAGGTTTAGGTTATCCGCCGAGAAAAATTTTCGCAGGGGAAGGCGGGCGGCTCCTTGCCATCCTGGCACCGCCGCATTAGCCCGTCCGTGGGCGTCAAGGAAAGAGTAATACTGGACGTATTGCGATTGACG
>DHRK01000007.1:0-61289 GCA_002410325.1 Syntrophomonas sp. UBA5314 | reverse complement strand
CTGCGGAAATTTGGCCGGCGGGAGCCAAAGTTTTAGATGTTACAGACCACTATATTTAATGGGCTTTGCGTTTTTAATTTTTAATCAAGGAGAAGCAATGGGCGTCATAGTATTAAAAAAGAGCCAGGAAAAAAACGGCCCCGGTTTTCGACTGGGCCTTAAAAATTGCGATATCAGCCTGCAGGAATTGTTAAATCAGATGAACCGTTTTATAGAAGCAGGCGGCCTGCCCCGTCTGTGGCCGGAACAGATAAGGCAATGCGCAGGATGCCACCTGTGCTGCCACGAGCCGCTGCCGGTTACCAGTATCGATCTGTTCAATATCTGCCGGGCTCTCGAAATTGATTTTATTGAAGCCTTCAAATACCTGAACCTGGAAGTAGACGGCAAGGTGCTTGATATAACCCTTAAAAGGAGCAACGGCGCTTGTATTTTTCTCAACAAGCAGGGGCGCTGCCGCATTTATAATGACCGTCCCTTCCTCTGTCAGACCTATATCTGCTGCCATGTGCATGAAGCCGTGGAAGAGCTGCGCAGCCAGGTGGTCAACCAGGGGATGGATGAACTGGTCAGGCTGGCCATCCTGCGCTTTAAAAAGGAAGGAAAAGCCCTGCCGGTCAGCCGGGGCAAGACGAAAAGCATCAGCCTGACCGACTGGCCGAAGAACTGCTTCAGCGGCAAAAACACGTATGCCGAGCTGCTTCTGGAAAATGTATTATCTTCAGATTTAAAGAAAGTTCTGTTAGTATAAGGGTAACAAAGTGAAGTCGGGGAGGTTTTAATATGAATACAGTTGCAGCCCGTTGTTTGATGTGCGGCAAAGGCTATGATGTTCCCGAAGACCACAAGGATTTTAAAAAACTCAAAGAGCAGAACAAAGTCGAAGCCGTTTTTATCTGCGACTTCTGTAATAACCGGGTCAGACATGAATCCGAAGAGCAGCACAAGCCCAAGAAGCCCATGTAGGAGGATAAAAGAAAGTGATAGCCGAGTCGATTGTTGCAGGAGGCCGCCAACTGGCTTCCTTATTCTTTATTCCGGAAGAGTTTACCCACACCGTAATCATCTGCCATGGTTTTCGTGGCACCCGGGAAAACGGAGGGCGCATATATTCATTTGCCGAACGCCTCAACCGGATCGGCCTGGCGGTTGTGGCATTCGATTTCAGCGGCAGCGGCCGGAGCAGCGGAGCGTTTATCGACAATACCTTATCCAGCCAGGCCAGGGATCTGGAACTGGTTATTGATCATGTAGCCAAGCGTTTTTCCCGACCGCTTATTCTACTGGGCCGGAGTTTTGGCGGTTCTACCGTACTGGCCGGAGGGAGCGGCGACCAGCGGGTCGCGGCCTTTATCTTCTGGTCGACCCCGGTGCAGCTTGAGCAGACTTTCCGGGAGATGCTGCAAAACGATTACGATCTCCTGCTGGGCGGCCAGGTTATTACAGCCCAGGATGAGGGTGGAACGTTTCAGATCGGCCCGGAATTGGCAGCCGATTTTAGCCGCCATAACCTTGAAGAGTACGCAGCCCTGATTGGCCGTAGGCCGGCTTTGATCGTTCAGGGCGAAGCGGATCAGGTTGTGCCGGTAATAAACGGTCAATTATTAAAAGCACTTCTGCCGGGCAGCAGCCTTTTGCTGCTCCCGGAAGCCGATCACCGCTTTACTGAACACACCACCTGGCGCGAAACTGAAACTATCAAGTGGATCGAGCGGGAAGTGTTAAAGCGGGGTGAAGGGGGATAGACTTTTCCAGCGTTGACAGCGCTGCAGCTATCATTCGCAGCTATGGCATTTACAGTCCGCTGGCGGCCTTTCTGCTCTTCTTTTTTCAGGCGGCCCTTCCGGTAATACCGTATCCCATAGTAGCCGGAGCGGCCGGTATGGTCTTTGGCAGATTGGAGGGATTCATACTGGCCTACCTGGGGACTGTAAGCGGGGCCGTCGCCCTGTTTCTGCTGTCCCGCAGGCTTTCCGGCAACCGCATTTCCAATCGTATTATGGAAAGATACCATTTCGATTTCCGGGGGATGGACCAGCGCAAAGTGTTTGCCGTCTTGCTGGCTGCCCGGTTTATGCCGGTAATTCCCACTCCGGTCATCAACATCGGCTCAGCGATCAGCGGTGTGCCTTTTTCAACCTTTTTTCTGTCTTCCGCGGTGGGGAAAATTCTCTGGGCGGCGGTTTACGTCTGCCTGGGTCAATATTTTTTGGCATCTCACAATCTCAAAGGAACTATTGCCGTGGTCGGCTTGCTTATTCTTCTGGTCGCCCTGGGCACTGCCTATTTACGCAAAAGGATTCCCATTCACCGGATTGATAAAGAGTAAAAGCCAGCTTTTTCATTCACTTTGACAAAAAAAGCGTCCCATGCTAACATATTGAATGGTTTGGAAATACTTGCCGTTTTATAAAACTATCTCAACAAAGGACTTATTTAATGAATAAGAAAAGATTGATCAAGACAGGCCTCCTGTTGCTTGCCCTCGGCCTAGCCGGTTTTCTGGTCCTGACCGCTTTTACCATGTACAAGCAAAATCATGCCGTCGCGGTGCTGGAATATCATAACTTTGCCGAAGGTCCGGTGGGCATGGACGATCCCTGGACCGTTTCCCGGTCCGCTTTCAATGAGCAGATGGCTTATCTCAGCCAGAATTGCCGGGTGGTTTCGCTCAGGACCTTTTTGCAGGAAGTGGAACAGGATAAGGACATACCGGAAAACACTGTGGTGGTCACTTTCGACGACGGCTATCGCAGCAATTACCTGCTGGCTTTCCCGATAATAAAACAGTATCAGATTCCCGTCACCATTTTTATTGTGGGCGACTTTATTGAAAAAGGCCAGGTAGCGGATTACCCGGCCCTGCACTGGAGCGATATGAAAGAGATGGCCGACACCGGCCTGGTTGACATCCAGTCCCACACCTACGCATTGCATGAAATGATCACCGACGCCAGCGGAAATAAGGTCTCTTCCCTGATGAACTATACCACCCCCTCCGGAGCCAGAGAAACCGAAGCCGGGCATTACCAGCGAATTGAAAACGACCTGCTAAAATCCAGCCAGTACATTGAAAGCCATCTGGGCATCAAACCCGATATTCTATCCTGGCCGTTCGGCTCCTACGATAAAAAGGCCATGCAAGCGGCTAAACGGGCGGGCTTTCCCTACATGGTGTCGCGGGTGGCCTACAGCAACCCGCTCATAAACGTGGACGAAGCCAACCGCCTGGTGGTTTTCCCGAATATGGATATGAATGCTTTCCGAAACCTGGTCCAACCGCGCCAGGTGACCTATGGGGAGTCCCTTAAGCTGCAGTGGATAAGGATAAAATATCACGCCGACGCCTGCTTTAATGGATAAGATAAACATTTACGGCCCGGCTATATGCTTATATAATTGAAATAGAATTTCATAGATCATTCCTCCGGTGCCCGCAAGGGGTAAAAGGGAAGCAGGTGCGAGACCTGCGCGGACCCGCCACTGTAAGCGAAGAGTTCCGGGCTGATTAAAGCCACTGGGTAAACTGGGAAGGCAAGCCTGAAGCGTTTGATTCGCGAGCCAGGAAACCTGCCTGAGGCAATGTGTATTTTGAGAGTGACGGTAAAGTTCTCAAGCCTAAACGCTTGGGAACTTTATTTTTTTAACTCAAAATAAAAATAAGGAGGAGAATAGCATGGAGTTGTTAGAGAAAACCTTGAGCAGTATCGGTAAACCGGACCATCTATCGGCTGAAAGGGCCTCGCTGCGGCTGGACAGCCTCACCAAGCCGCCCGGAAGCCTGGGAATCCTGGAGAAGATAGCCATAAAGCTGGCTGCCATCCAGTGCCAAGCACTGCCCGAGCTGTCGCAAAAAATAGTGATGGTGATGGCCGGCGATCACGGCGTGGTTGAGGAAGGGGTGAGCGCTTTCCCGCAGGAAGTCACCCCTCAGATGGTTTTGAACTTTCTATATGAAGGCGCTGCCATAAACGTGCTGTCTAAGCTGGCCGGAGCCAAAGTCGTGGTTACCGATGTCGGTATCAAGGGAGAGCCCATCAGGCACCCCAACCTGAAGCTCAGAAAGATCCGCCCGGGCACCAGGAATATGGCCCGGGAAGCGGCTATGACCAGGGAGGAAGCGGTGGCTGCCATTGAAGCGGGCATCGAACTGGTCAATGAGGAGATCAAAAAGGGAGCCACCCTCATCGGTACCGGCGAAATGGGGATAGGCAATACCACTCCGAGCAGCGCTATACTGGCGGCTTTCAGCGGTATGGATGTGGAAATACTGACCGGAAGGGGAACCGGGCTTAATGAAAGCAGCTTAAAAAAGAAAAAACAGGTTATAAAAAAGGCCCTGGAAATAAACCGGCCCGATCCTGATGATCCGCTGGATGTACTGGCCAAAGTGGGAGGTCTGGAAATTGCCGCCCTGACCGGAGTAGTTTTGGGGGCCGCCGCTCAGAGGATTCCGGTGGTTATTGACGGCTTTATCTCCAGTGCGGCCGCCTTGGTAGCTTATAAAATGAATGAAGAAAGCGTCAATTACATGTTTGCTTCCCACCTTTCCCAGGAGCCAGGGCACAGAGTAATCCTGGAACTGATGGGGCTGGCACCCATGCTGCACCTTGATCTACGCCTGGGTGAAGGGACCGGGGCGGTCCTGGCTTTTAACCTGTTTGACGCCTCGGTCAAAATAATCCATGAGATGGCCACTTTTGAGGAAGCCGGGGTCAGCAATAAGCAATAATAATTAGTGTATTCTAAATTCATAAAGTATAATATAAGCATTACCCGTCCCAGTAATATCCGCAGATCGGCCAGACAAGTACTATATACTATAGTAAACATAATTCCATATGAAAAGCGAACGGTCCCCCAGGGGGTTAAAGGGAATTGGGTGAAAATCCCAAGCGGTCCCGCCACTGTAACCAGTTGCAAAACACATAATATCCACCGGGTTTTCCGGTAAGGGATATGGCGTGAGCTGGGAGCCAGGACACTGCCGTCGCTTGGCGAAACACCCCCTCGAGGAAGGCCGGTTTTCGTGAAAGCCGCACCGCAGAAGCTTCTACCTTTAGGGAGAGAAGCTTTTTATTTTGCCGGCGTGCAGTATTCCTTCGGGAAAGGAGGTCGCTATGCAATATCCTCGGCTTATCATGGCCGGTGTGCAGAGCGGAGTAGGTAAGACGACCTTGACTCTGGGCACTATTGCAGCTTTACACCGACGCGGTCTAAAAGTCCAACCCTTCAAAACCGGTCCGGATTATATCGATAGCGGCCTGCATTTCTGGGCGGCCGGGCGCCCTTCCTACAATCTGGATACCTGGATGTGCCCCCCGGATATGGTCAGGCAGGTTTTCTCCGCCCATGCTTCTCAAGCGGATATATCTGTCATTGAAGGGGTGATGGGACTGTTCGATGGAGCCCGGGTGGGCGGCCTACAGGGAAGCAGCGCCGACCTGGCGCTTTTGCTGGAAGCGCCGGTTATCCTGGTGGTAAACGTGGAAGCCATGGCCCAGAGCTGTATAGCCCTGGTCAAAGGCTATCGCGATTATCATCCCCGGGTAAAGCTCGGGGGGGTCATCCTGAACCGGGCCTCGGCCTATCATCGCACCTATATCCAGCCGGCTATGGAACAAGAACTGGGTCTTCCCGTTCTGGGCTGCTTGGAGCCCAATAAAGAGATCCATATGCCGGAGCGCCACCTCGGGCTGCTGCCGGCTGATGAAAACCGGGAACTGGCAGGCCTCATACAGGGAATGGCCGATATGGTCGAAAAGCATCTCGACCTGGACCGGCTGCTTAAAATCGCCCGAACGGCGCCGGCAACGGATATAGTCGTGGAAAAGAACAGGGAACCCCGACGGGCTCGCCTGGGCGTTGCCCGTGATCAAGCATTCAGCTTTTATTACCAGGACAGTCTGGATTTTCTCGAAGAAAGAGGGGTTCAGCTGGTCTTTTTCAGCCCTATGAAGGATGAAGCCCTGCCCGAGGTGGATGGCCTGTATTTCGGCGGTGGATTCCCGGAAATGTTTATTGAACCCTTGAGCGTCAACCAGGCCATGATCAATGCTATTTCCAGGGCTCACCGGAGCGGTATGCCGGTGTACGCGGAATGCGGGGGATATATGTACCTGTGCCGCGAACTTGAGGATTGGTCAGGCCGGGTTTGGAAGGGGGCCGGTTTAGTTCCCGCCCGGATCAAGATGACGCGCCATCTCCAGGCCCTGGGTTATATTGAAGCCCGGGCGCTTAAGGATTCCCCCCTGGCTGCGGCCGGCGAAATATTGCGTGGGCACGAGTTTCATTATTCACGAATAGAAGCGATGGATAACGGTCCCAACGCCTTTGCCTTTTATGGAGGGAGGAATGCGGATGGCCGCCCGGAAGGCTATGCCGACGGGAACCTGCTCGCTTCTTATTTACATATTCAAATGCGCGCCCACCCCGCGGCCGTGGAACGATTTATTCAAGCCTGCGCCAGCTACCGCGAAAATGTAACCGGCGATCATATATCGAATTAGGGTTAACCGGGTCATAGGATTGTTCAAGGAGGTCCGCCTTTGAAAAAACTCCGTCATGGCTATTCGACCGGCACCTGCGCGGCCGCCGCCAGTAAAGCGGCTCTGCTTCGCCTGCTAGGCTGCGAAGACCTGCGGCAGGTCCAGCTTAGCCTGCCTTCGGGCCAGGATATAACCGTGCCGGTGGAGTCGGCGGAATTGATAGACCAGGAGGCCTGGGCGGCAGTCATCAAAGACGCCGGGGACGATCTGGACGCAACCCACGGCATGAAAATCATCTCCCGGCTCAACTGGAGTAAAACTCCGGGGGTCAGTATTACCGGCGGGGAAGGGGTGGGCCGGGTTACCAAGCCCGGCCTGGCCGTAGCGGTGGGAGAGCCGGCCATCAACCCGGGACCGCGCCGGATGATCCATGATGCGCTCAAAGACCTGCTGCCCGGGGACCGGGGAGTAGAAGTTGAAATATCTGCCCCGGAGGGGGAAAGGGTGGCGGAAAAGACGATGAACGCCCGCCTGGGTGTCATAGGCGGCATTTCCATATTGGGCACCAGCGGCCTGGTGCGTCCCATGTCCCGGGAGGCCTATATAGAATCCCTGCTCCCCCAGATCCCGCAGGCCCTGGCCCTGGGTTTTGGGACCCTGGTCTTGACCCCGGGCGGAATGGGCGAGCGGATGGCCGTGGAACGGGGCGTTCACCCGGACGCGATAGTACAGACCAGCAACTTCATAGGCGCCCTGCTGGATGAATGCGCCGGGCATAAGGTCGCTGAGCTGCTCCTATTCGGACATATCGGGAAGGTGATCAAAGTCGCCGGAGGGATCTTTAACACCCACAGCAAGGTGGCCGATGCCCGCCGGGAAATCTTAGCCGCCCACGCCGCGTTGCTGGGGGCTTCGCCGGCCATCATTCAAGATATAATGGAGCTCAACACGATTGAGGCCTCTATTGCTCTTATCAAAGAAAAAGGGCTGGAAAAGGTCTATCAAAACATTGCGGCTGCTGCCAGCCAGCGCTGCCAAAGCCGTCTGGGCGGCGGCGCCCGGGTGGGCACGGCCGTGTATTCCCTGGACGGGAGTATCCTGGGATGCGACGAATCAGCGATAGAAATGGGGAAGCGAATGGGATGGAACCTGTCATAAAAGTTGTAGGAACCGGCCCCGGCGACAGCCGCTATATAACTCCCCTGGCCTTAGAAGCCATTGGCGAGGCCCAGGTTCTGATCGGCGGGCGCAGCCAGCTCCAAAGCCTGGCTTCCCCCGACCAGCAGCAGTTTGTTATAGGAAATAATTTAGCCCGGGTGGTGGAGTTTATCAAGGCGCAGGGCGGGAAAAAGATTGTAGTCCTGGCTTCGGGAGACTCCGGCTTATACAGCATCGGGCACTACCTGGCCCGCCAGCTGGGTGACGAGCGCCTGGAGTTTATTCCCGGGATCAGCTCGGTTCAGCTGATGTTCGCCCGCTTGAAAAAGCCCTGGCAGGATGCCCGCATCCTGAGTCTGCACGGGCGCAGTATCGACAGCCTGGACCAGGTTCTGGCCGGGCCCGGTGTGGTGGCGGTGCTGACCGGCGGCGAGAATACCCCCCAGCGACTGGCCGCCCGTCTTTTGGAGCAGGGAGCGGGAAACCGACTGGTGGCCCTGGGCCAGAATCTATCCTATCCCGATGAACTGCTGGTTATTACCGAACTGGCCGCTCTGTTCAACGATCCTCGTGATTATTCCAATAGTGTGATGGTGATATTTGATGAAGCATGAATACTGCACTCCCGGCATCCCTGATGAAGAATTCCACCGCGAACCGGGTGTGCCGATGACCAAAAACGAAATCCGCATCCTGTCCCTGGCCCGGCTGCAGCTTTTTCCCGGGGCGGTTCTCTATGATATCGGAGCGGGCAGCGGGAGCATAAGCATTGAAGCCGGCCGGTCGATGCCGGATGTCCGGGTCTATGCCATTGAAAGGGAAGCCCGGGCCTTGGAGCTGATCCGGAAAAATGCGGCCAAGTTCGGGGTTGAACTCCAGCTCATTGAGGGAGTCGCTCCGCAAGCCCTGGAGCCTCTGCCGGCGGCGGATCGCATATTCATTGGGGGAAGCGGGGGCCATTTGGACGGCATCATCCAGGCCGGCGACCGCCGGCTTTTACCCGGGGGGCGCATGGTGGTCAATTCGGTCTCCCTGTTTAACGGCCCCAGGGCTTTCCAGCTCATGGAGCAGCTGGGCTACCAGGTGGAGGCCTTTCAGGTCAACATTGCCTTCAGCCGGAAAAAGGGCGGTGTCCTGCTCTGGGAAGCCCGCAACCCGGTGACCATCATTAGCGGACAGAAAGGGGATTTATAATATGGCCTGGGGCAGATTCTATGGAGTGGGCGTAGGACCGGGGGATCCGGAACTGCTCACCTTGAAAGCCAAGCGGGTGCTGGAAGAAGTCGATCTGCTGTTTTGCCCCCATTCCCGGAAAGGCAAGAGGAGCCTGGCCCTGTCCATCGTCTCCGGGACGGTGCAGAGAGACTGGGAGCTGGTGGAACTGATCCTGCCCATGACCAAAGAGCGCCGGGAATTGACGGAGTACTGGCGCTCTGCCGCCCGGGAGGTCATCCGCTTTTTGGCGCAGGGGCGTTCGGGCGCTTTTATTACCCTGGGCGATCCTACTCTGTTCAGCACCTTTACTTACCTGATGGAAGAGATAAAGAAAGAGGCTCCGCAAATTGAGTTTGAGATCATTCCGGGCATAAGCGCCGTCAACTATGTGTCCTCCCGGGTCCAAACCGCCCTGGCCGAGGGTGAGGAAAAGCTGCTTATCGTTCCCGGTCCTTATAAAGAAAAAGAGCTTGCCGCCTATATGGATGAATTTGAAAACATCGTTTTAATGAAAGCCGGCTTCCAGTTGGAAAAGATCGCCTCGGCGGCAGCGGACCGCCCGCAGCGTTTTAAAACATTTCTGGCCAGCCGCTGCGGCTTCCCCGATGAATATATCAGCCGTGATCTGAGCAATGCTGATAAACCGGAGCTGGATTATTTGACTACGGTCATGTTAAAAAAGATTCCCGGAGGTGATGGACAGTGATCTGGTTTGTAGGCGCCGGGGCGGGAGATCCCGAACTAATAACCCTGAAAGGCTATCATCTTCTGCAAGAAGCCGATCTGGTTATCTATGCCGGTTCCCTGGTAAACCCGGCCTTGTTGAGCTACGCCAGGCCGGAGGCCCGGAAGGTAAACAGCGCGTCATTGGATTTGAACGAGATAGTAGAGCACATGGTTGACGCCTATCAAAAGGGAGAAAAGGTAGTGCGTTTGCATACCGGGGATCCCAGCCTGTATGGCGCCATCGGGGAGCAGATGGATAGGCTGGATGAACTGGGCATTCCTTACGGAGTGGTGCCGGGGGTTTCTTCCTTTTTAGCCGCGGCGGCCAGTCTGAAACGCGAATACACCGTTCCCGACGGAACCCAAACCCTGATCATAACCCGTATGGAAGGCCGCACTGCGGTGCCGTCCAGTGAAGAGATGAAAAACCTGGCCGTCCACGGCAGTTCTATGGCCATTTTTTTATCGGTGGGCATGATCGACCAGGTGGTGGGGGAACTTCTAAACGGGTATCCTCCTGAAACCCCGGCCGTAGTTGTGGAAAAAGCCTCCTGGCCCGATGAAAGAAAATTTGTCGGCACCCTGTCCGACATTGCCGATTTGACCCGGGCGGCTGGCATAAGAAAAACCGCCCTGATCCTGGTGGGGGATTTCCTGCGCCAGACCGGCCGATCAAAGCTGTATGACAAGGGATTTTCCCATGGCTTCCGCGCTTAAAGAGGACCAGGGGCTGGCCGTCTTCAGCCTGACGGAAGGCGGCGCCGGGTTGGGTTTGCGCCTGGTTGAAGCGCTGGGAGAAGGACAGGTCTTCCTGCCCGGACGCCTGAAGCGCATGGCCGCTCCGGTGGAAACGGTGGAGTATTTTGAAAGATGGGATGAAGCGTTTAGCCGGGCTTTTGCCAGTTATTCCCGGATAATATGCATCATGGCGGCCGGCATCGTGGTGCGCAGCCTGGCCCCGCTTATCAAGTCCAAGCAGCAGGACCCGGCGGTGGTGGTTCTGGATGAAAAAGGGCGCTACGCCGTCAGCCTTTTATCCGGCCACTGGGGAGGGGCCAACCGGCTGGCCCAAAAGGTGGCCACAGTTTTAGGTGGACAAGCTGTGCTGACCACCGCCACCGATGTTCAGGGTCAGCCGGCCATAGATATGCTGGCCCGGGATATGAACGGCATTATCGATCCCTGGCATAGACTAAAGCTGTTCAACCGTCTCCTGGCCGAAAGGCAACGCATTTTCCTGTACAGCCCCTGGCCGGTGCGGGAGGATATAGCCGAGGCCTTTGCCTGGCGGGACTGGCCGGGGAATGGGGAAGATTACCAGGAACCCGCTTTGATCATTGACTATCGTAAACCGGCGGATGCCCAACGGCGTGAGCTAATCTACCTGCGTCCCCGCAATCTCTATCTGGGGATAGGCTGCCGCAAAGGGGTTTCATTGGAGCAGGTTAAAAAAGCCCTGGCCCGGGTTGAAGAAGTTTTCCGGCTGGACCTGGACTGTGCCGCCGGGCTGGCCACCATAGATCTGAAGAAGGACGAACCGGCCTTAAAAGAGCTGGCCGCGGAGATGAAGCTTGAACTGGCCAGCTTTACCAAGGATGAAATAGGAAGCCTGGACGGAACCTATCCCGGGTCCGACTGGGTGAAGCAAAAGGTAGGAGTTGACGGTGTATGCGAACCAGCAGCCATTCTGGCCAGCCAAACAGGGATAACCCTCATACCCAAACAGAAACTAGGTCCGGTGACCATCAGTGTGGCCATGGAAAGATCATGGTGGTGGGACTGGGACCGGGTGAAGCCAGGCAGTTGACCCCCCGGGCGGTCCGGGCTATTGAAGAGGCCCAGGTGGTAGTCGGATACAAGACCTACCTGGCCTTTATCAGAGAATTGATCAAGGGCAAAGAAATCATCAGCTCCGGCATGCGCAAAGAGGTCGACCGCGCCCGCATCGCCCTCATGAAAGCAGCCGCCGGCCAGGCTGTGGCAGTGGTCAGCAGCGGCGACCCGGGAGTCTACGGCATGGCCGGAATTATCCTGGAATTGGCCGGAGACCGGGTGGCGGTTGAAGTCATACCAGGGGTTACCGCGGCAACTTCCGCGGCGGCGGTTCTAGGCGCGCCGCTTATGCATGATTTTGCGGTCATCAGTTTGAGCGACCTGCTCACCCCCTGGGAGACGATAGCCAAACGTTTGGAAGCGGCGGCGGACAGCGATTTCGTAGTCGTTATCTACAATCCCCAAAGCCAGGGGCGCAGGAAGCAAATTGCGGCTGCCCGTGATATATTGCTCAAATACCGAAGTCAGGACACCCCGGTGGGCATCGTGCAAAATGCCGGTCGCCCGGAAGAAAAAAAGCGTATTACCACTCTGGCCGCCATGCTGGATGAAGAGATAAATATGCAGAGCACCGTGATTGTCGGTAATTCCCAAACTAAGATTAGGCACGGCCATATGATAACCCCGCGGGGTTATGTCTTATGATTATCGTTCTGGCCGGCACCAGTGAGGGGCGGGAGGCTGCCGCCCTGCTGCAAAACCGGGGCTGGCCGGTGTTGGCCACGGCCACCAGCCCGCTGGGCGCCGAATTGCTTCGCCTGGAAGGAATACGCCAGGTGTGGCAGGGAAGCTTTGATGATCATGCCCTGCCCGGCTTTATAGAGGAAAACCAGGCCTGGTGCCTGGTGGATGCCACCCATCCCTTTGCCCGGACGATAAGCCGGCAGGCTATGGAAGCCGCCCGGCAAACCGGGATTCCCTACCTGCGACTGGAGCGGGAAGCCGGCCTTATCCCGGAGCAGGGCGTAATCAAGATAGAGCAGCTTGAAGAACTCGATGCCCATATAAAACCGGGAATGACGGTTTTTTCAACCCTGGGCAGCAAGCACCTTCCCCAATTGCTGCCCCTGGTGGAGGGCAAGCAAGCCCGCCTGGTAGCCAGGGTGCTGCCCCTGGACTCTGTTTTGCAGGGTTTGGCCCGGCTGGGCTTTAAAGAGGAGCAGATTGTCGCCCTGCGGGGGCCCTTCAGTGAAGAAGAGAACCTGGCCCTGTTTAAGAGCCACCAGGCCGATTTGATAGTCAGCAAGGAGAGCGGGCCGGCAGGAGGCATTGAAGCCAAAATAACCGCGGCCCGGAAACTGGGCGTCCCGATAGCCGTCTGGGCCCGCCCGGCCATGCAGTATCCGGTCGTATTCCACTCAGCCGCCGGGCTTTTGGAATATATAGAGAAAAAATTTGGGAGGTGTTTGCCCATGACTGAAGGAGTAGTTATCATCGCTCACGGAAGCAAGAGAAAAGAAGCCAATGATGAAATCCGCAACATGGTGGCTTTGATCCAGGCCAAAGACCGGGACAAGTTATACCAGGCGGCTTTCCTGCAATTCGATCCGGCCGATTTGGGTCAGGCCATTGAACAGTTGTTGGAGCGGGATGTGCAAAAAGTGGTCATCATGCCTTATTTCCTGATTACCGGGAATCACATCAGCGTTGACATCCCCGAATTAATAAAAGCGGAGCAGCAAAAACATCCTTCCCTGGCGTTTTTGATCGCCAAACACCTCAACGGCCACCCGGGCATGGTGGATATCGTCCTGGACCGGATCCGGGAATGCATTCCCTTGAAGAAGGTGGACTGATGGACATTATATGGGAACCGCAGGCAATAGAAAAAAAGAGCATGGAGATCATAGAAACCTTTCTTTCCGGTTATTCCTGGTCACCTCTGGAGAAGGCCATTGTAAAACGGGTGATCCACACTACCGGTGATCCCGAGCTTGTTGCAGCCCTGCGCTTTCATCCCGATGGAGCGGCCAGCGGCCTCCAAGCCCTGCGGGCCGGGCGAAACCTCTATACTGATGTCAATATGCTCAAGAGCGGGGTGAATCAAGGCCGGCTGGAGAAAAACGGGGGAGAGGTGTTCTGTGCGATCAAGCATCCCCGGGTGGTGGAAGAAGCCAGGAAACACGGCATTACCAGGGCGGCGGCCGCCATGCGCCTGTTTGGCCGGGAGCTGGACGCTTGTGTAGTAGCCATCGGAAACGCGCCCACCGCTCTTTTTGAAGTCCTGAATTTGATTGAGCAGGGCATAGCCCGCCCGGCTCTTATTGTCGGCACTCCGGTCGGATTTGTGGGGGCGGCGGAATCCAAAGCGATGCTGGTTGAAAAGAGCCCGGTGCCTTATATAAGCCTGCTCGGCACCCGGGGGGGCAGTCCCATAGCGGCCAGCATTATCAATGCCCTGCTCTATTATGAAGGGAATTAGCAGCATGGCCGAAGGGATGATGATCATAGGCGGCAGCAGCAGCGGTAAAAGCCAGTATGCGGAAGAACTGGCCGAAGCTATGGGAAGAGAACTGGGCTTCCCGGTATATTACCTGGCTACCGCCCGGGTAATCGATGAGGAGTTCGCCGAAAGAGTCGAGCGTCATCGCCATAGAAGGCCGGCTGCCTGGGAAACGATTGAAGAACCGCTGAACCTGGCCGGAGCGCTGCGCGGCCTTGGCCCCAAAGGCGTCATATGCCTGGTGGACGGAGTGAGCACCTGGATGAGCAACCTGCTGATCGAGAACCCGGGCGACCAGAGGGTAGGGGATGCCGAAAAGGAAAAGCGATGCCTGGACCAAGTGCATGATTTCATTGCTGCCTGGCGATCCGTCGACGGCCTTGTCATCATGGTAGCCGATGAAGTGGGATGGGATCTGCAGCCTGAATATGAGCTGGGCCGGATTTTTGTCAATCTAAACGGCCGGGCCAACCAGCTCCTGGCCCGGCATGCCCGGGAAGTTATTTTTATTGCATCAGGAATGCCTATATGTATGAAAGGCGGGATAAACGGATGAGGACGGCGCGTTGCATCATGCTGCAGGGGACTTCATCGCATGTAGGCAAAAGCCTGCTATGCGCGGCTCTTTGCCGGATATTTTTTCAAGACGGCTATCGCACCGCCCCGTTCAAAGCGCAAAATATGGCCTTAAATTCTACGGTGACGCCGGACGGGGGAGAGATAGGCAGAGCCCAGGGGGTGCAGGCGGAAGCGGCCGGGGTGGCCGCCAGTGTCTTGATGAATCCCATTCTGCTTAAACCCAAGCAGGATATGCAGGCGCAAGTGGTGGTGCTGGGAAGCCCCTACGCGGATATGTCGGCCCGCAATTACCGCCGTGATTTTCTTCCCGGCGCCGTAGCCGTGGTAAAGGACTGCATAGAAAAGCTCAAAAACCATTATGAGGTGCTGGTTATTGAAGGCGCAGGCAGTCCCGCCGAAGTAAACCTGAAAGACCGCGATATTGTAAACATGAAAACCGCTGAGCTGGCCGATTCGCCCGTTCTTTTGGTAGCGGACATAGACCGGGGCGGAGTTTTCGCCTCTCTGATAGGCACCCTCGAATTGCTGGACCCCGAAGAGCGGGAACGGGTCAAGGGATTCATCATCAATAAATTTCGCGGCGATATCGAACTGCTACAGCCGGGCCTCGATTTCCTGGTGGAAAAAACCGGGATACCGGTTCTGGGCGTGGTTCCTTACCTGCACGACCATGGAATTGACGAAGAAGATTCCGTGTCTCTGGCTGAACAGAAAGGCTGGGGCAACGTCGACGCCCCTATTCAGATAGCGGTATTGCAGTTGCCCCGTATTTCCAATTTTACTGATATAAACGCCTTCATCGGACTCCCCGATACCCGGGTGCGTTATGTTAAAAAGGGCGAAGCCATAGAGAAGGCGGATTTAGTCATCATACCCGGAACCAAAAACTCTATATTAGACCTTATATACCTTAAAGAAGAGGGCTATAGCCGTGAAATAGCAGACCTCGTAAGAAAAGGAGCCATGATTGCCGGCCTATGCGGCGGATATCAGATGCTGGGTGAAGAACTGCTCGATCCGCTGGGAACCGAGGCGGGCATAGGCTCGTTGGAAGGCCTGGGGCTCCTTCCGGTCAGCACTGTCTTTGAAGCGGAAAAAAGCAACCACCAGGTGGAAGGTGAAATTCTGGCTCAAGAAGGGTTTTGGAGCATCCTTCACGGGCAGAGAATTTCGGGCTACGAAATCCATATGGGGCAGTCCCGGGTAAGGCAAGAAGCTTCCCTGCTCGAAATCCAATCCCGTTCCGGCCAGCCGGTAAAAATCGGGGATGGAGCCATCGCGCCCGGCGGCCGGGTTTTTGGCACCTACCTGCATGGAATATTCGATAATGCAAATCTCATGCTGGCTTTGACGAACACCCTGCGCCATGACAAAGGCCTGCCGGAATTGAGGGTGGAGGACCTGCCCCTGTATAAACGGGAGCATAAATACGACCTCCTGGCTCAAACCGTACGCGGGGCTCTGGCCATGAACGGTTTGTATCGGATCATGGGGCTGTAGGGGAGCAAGATATGGAATGGATAGTTCTGGCTGGAGTAGCCCTGGATATCATCATAGGAGATCCCCGCCGGCTACCCCACCCGGTGGTGGGAATCGGCCGGCTCATCCAAACCGGTGAGAAAGCGGTTCGCCGCCTGACCGGCCGTCCGGCAGGCTTGCGGCTGGGCGGACTGGTCCTGGCCCTGATAATCGTCTTGGGAACCTATGCTTTTTTCTGGGTTTTATTGAAAGGCGCCTTTTACTTGAACAACTACCTGGGCTGGGCCTTGAGCATTTTTGTCATGAGTCAAACCCTGGCCATCAACAGCCTCTATAAGCATGCCCGGTCGGTGGCCCAACCCTTAAAACAGGGCAATTTAGAAGAAGCCCGTCAGGCCCTCAGCATGATAGTGGGGCGCGACACCGCCCATTTGGAAGAAAGGGAAATCGTCCGGGGAACCGTGGAAACGGTCGCTGAAAACACCGTGGACGGGATTATCGCCCCTCTGTTTTACGGGTTTATCGGGGGACCGGCCCTGGCCATGGCTTATAAAGCGGTAAATACCCTGGATTCCATGATTGGCTATAAAAGCGAAAGGTATTTGCATTTGGGGTGGGCCGGAGCCCGCCTGGACGATGCGGCCAACTTTATCCCGGCCCGCTTGAGTGCGGTCCTGTTCCTGCTGCTGGCTCCTTTTACACCGGGAGGCGTAAAAGGGGTATGGCAGACGGTCTGGCGGGATTCGTCCCGGCACCCCAGCCCCAACAGCGGCATCCCGGAAGCAGCCACGGCCGGCGCTTTGCAGGTTCAGCTGGGAGGCTGCAATTACTACGCCGGAGTGCGCTCGGAACGTCCTTTTATCGGCCTGCCCGTAAGACCCTTAGAGCAGAAGCATATCGGGCACAGCCTGTTTTTAATGATCGCGGTATCGTTGCTGGGAACGGCCCTGGGCGTTTTGATACATAGAGTAATTTAGAATCGAGGTGCGCTGAAAAATGATCCAGATCTATACCGGAGACGGGAAAGGCAAGACCACCGCCGCCCTGGGCCTGGCTATGCGCTCGGCCGGACATGGGTTCAAAGTTAGAATCATTCAGTTTATGAAAGGCGGCACCTACAGCGGGGAACTCCTATCGCTTGCCAAATTGGGAGTGGAAATCTACCAGTTCGGGCGGACCTGCCCGCATGCGGCGGTGATTAAAAACGGGTTCATGGAATGCCAGAAATGCAATGAGTGCTGGATCGGCAAGAAGGAAATTACTGATCTGGACCGCCGTAAAATCAGTCTGGCCTGGCAGTTGGCCCGGGAGACTCTCAAGCAGGATTATCAACTGCTTATTCTGGATGAAATATGCAACGCTATCAAGTATAATCTCGTCTCCCTACAGGAAGTCCTGGCCTTTACCCGGGATCTTCCGGAAGGGATGGAATTGGTCCTGACCGGCCGCAACGCGCCGGTCGAATTGATGGAAAAAGCCCACCTGGTCAGTGAAATAAAGAAGATCAAACACCCCTTTGATGCCGGCATAGGGTCGCGTCGGGGAATAGAGTATTGAGCTAGCTGGTCAACTCGGGAGGTTGTCTAGGATGAAGTATCTGCGTCTGGCCATAAGTTTTTTAACCGTTTTCCCAGTCTACCGCAAGGTCGCCAGTGAAAAAGAGATGGCGGCTTCCCTGTATTGCTATCCCCTGGTCGGATTTTTGCTGGGCGGCCTCCTGGCCCTGGCTGCCTATGCGCAAATGCGCCTGTCGCTGGGCACGGCCGGAGACGTACTGATAGTCGTTATCTGGATCATTCTCACCGGGGGCCTTCATCTCGACGGACTCATGGACAGCGCGGACGGATTATTCAGCGGCCGGGACCGGGAGCGCAAGCTGGAAATAATGAAGGACAGCCGGGTGGGAGCTATGGGCGCCATAGCCCTGGCCGCCGTATTCCTGATGAAGGTCTCCTTCCTCGGTTTAATGCCGTATCCCCTCAAATACTGGGTTTTGCTGCTGGCGCCGGCCGCCGGCCGCGGCATGATGCTGCTGCCCATTGCCTATTATCCCTATGCCCGGCCGGGCCCGGGTCTGGGCCGGGCCTTCGGAAGTAAGGCCAGCCGCCTGGCCTGGCCTCTGGCCATGCTGCTTACCGGAGCGGCGGCCTTTCTTGGAACCGGCCCGGGGTTGCTGGCGGGAGGCCTATTGATTACCGCCTTGATCGGCATCGTGGTCGCCAGGGTGATATCAACGTCCCTGGGCGGGCACACCGGCGATACCTATGGCGCGCTTTGCGAGTTTACGGAGATGGTTTTTCTACTGGTGGTCGGAATAGGTCTTCATATATAAGAGGGTGGAGATAATAATATGTCTGCTGAAGGCAAAACACCCGCCCACGGCGGGGACGTATGGAAGGCTCAGGACAAATGGGGGATAGCCCCTCAGGCTATTTTGGATTTCAGCGCCAACATCAACCCCTTGGGGCCTTCGCCCCGGGCATTGAAGGCGATTGAAGAACAACTGCCGCTGATCCGCCACTACCCGGAGCCCGGGGCCATTAGCCTGAAAAACGAACTGGCCCGCTATCTGGGAGTGTTAAGCGAACAGGTGGTTCTGGGAAATGGCGGCTCGGAGCTGATCTACCTGGCGGCCCGCCTGTTTTACAAAGGGAGGGTTCTGCTGCTGGCCCCCTGCTTTTCTGAATATGGCCAGGGGCTGCCGGACGCGCATATACGACATTTTCCATTAAAAAGGGAAGAGGGCTTCAGACTGCCGGTCAAAGCATTTTGTATGGCTATAAAACCGGATGACTTGATTTTTATAGGCAATCCCAACAATCCCACCGGCAATCTTTTTGAACGTTCCGGGTTGATTGAAATTGTAGAACAGGGCGCCCGAATCGGGGCCAGGGTAGTAATTGACGAAGCCTTCCTGGACTTTGTCGGCGATCCCGGGCAGTCCCTGCGGGATCGAACGGGAGTGAATCAAAACCTGATCATGGTAAGTTCTTTAACCAAGTTTTTTGCCATTCCCGGGCTGCGTTTGGGGTATGCCGTTGTCCACCCGAGAACGGCCTTGTTAATGGAGAAGCTGCTGCCCGCCTGGCGCATCAATTCACTGGCCGCGGTTGCGGCCAGGGCTTCGCTGTCAGATCATTCCTATATAAATGAAACGATAGGCACTGTAAAAAGGGAAAGGGAGTTCCTGCAAAGAGAACTGCCCGGACTCGGTTTAACAGTCTATCCCGGGGTCAGTAATTTCCTGCTGCTGGAGATCCCGGCCGCCAAGACCTTAAGTGCCCGTATGATTCAGGAGTTGCTCGGGCCCGCAGGCATACTCATCCGTAACTGTGATAACTTTGAAAACCTCACTCCCGGCCATTTCCGTATCGCCGTGAAAAAACGCCCCGAAAATCTTCGCTTGTTGGAAGCCTTAAAGGAGGTGCTGGCTTGATTGTCATCATGGTCCGCCACGGCCAGACCGACTGGAACCATGAACAGAGGTATCAGGGACAGCGGGATATTCCCCTGAATGAAACCGGGCGGCGGCAGGCCCGGGAGCTCGCCCTGGCTTTACAGCATGAGGCGATTGACGCCATATACTGCAGCGATCTTATCCGGGCTAAAGAGACCGCCCAAATTATCGCCCGGCCGCTTGCTCTGGAGGTAATCCCCGACCCGCGCCTGAGAGAAATGTCTTTCGGACGGTGGGAAGGGCGGACGTTTTCTGAGATTTACCGCGATTACCCGGAGCAGTTTGAGGAGTGGTTCCGGCACACCAGCGATTATACGGTTCCCGGCGGGGAAAGTGTAAACCTGCTGCTGGAGCGCTTTCGGGCTCTCATGGAGGCTATATCCCGGAAACACGCGGGAACGGTTTTGCTGGTTACCCATGGCGGAGTTATGCGCTCCTTCCTGTACAGCATCCTGGGTCAGGATCCCCGGGAGCTCTGGGAGAATGCCCTGGAACCCGGAACACTTGTAAAGCTGATGATAAATGGCGACGACATACAGATTCTGTTGAGATAAACTCCACTAGCCTAGTTCATTTATTTGCAGCCGACTTATTGTATAATGGTATAATATTTATAATCAAATAGTGAATATACAGCAGGGAAGATGGTGCAAAGCCATCACGGTCCCGCCACTGTAAAGGGAAGCCGGCTTGCGGATGCCACTGAGAAATCGGGAAGGCGCAGGAAGGCGATGAACCTGAGTCAGGAAACCTGCGTATAGTGATGAGTTCTAAGCAAGTCCACGGTGTATGGGCTGAATTCGTAAATTTAGGCCCTGTACACCGGTACAGGGCTTTTTATCAGGAAAAGCGCTTGGAAACGAGTGAGGTGTTACAGACTACTAATATTTAAGCATAGAAAACCTGACGGCCAGGAGCGCATCTCAGCTCATGGTGATATAAACAGGTTATAAGGAGGAGTAAAAATGATATTTGCCATGCATATTGCCGAAGGCTTTTTACCTCTGGGCTGGGCGGCTTTCTGGTGGATCATATGCCTGCCTTTTCTATGGCTGGGACTGCGCTCGATAAGCAAGACCATTCAGCATGAGCCCCGGCTCAAAATCCTACTGGCTTTGACCGGCGCTTTCGTCTTCATCCTATCCGCATTAAAAATTCCTTCCGTTACCGGCAGTTGCTCGCATCCGACCGGGATCGGGTTATGCGCCATTCTCTTTGGCCCAACCATATCGACGGTGATTGGAGTAATCGTTCTGCTCTTTCAAGCCCTGCTGCTCGCCCATGGCGGTTTGACCACCCTGGGAGCCAATGCCACTTCCATGGCGATAGTCGGCCCCCTGGTTTCAGTGGGTCTTTACTGGCTGGTGTTAAAAATGAAAGGGCCCAACTGGCTGGCGGTATTCTGCGCGGCCGCTTTAGGGGACCTGGCCACCTATTGCATGACCGCCTTGCAGCTGGCGCTGGCTTTTCCTGATCCAGCCGGCGGTTTCATGGCTGCTCTGGCCAAATTCATGGGCATATTTTCGCTCACCCAGATCCCCCTGGCGATCAGCGAAGGGATTTTAACCGTAATCATCTTTACTTTACTCACGACCTACAGCAAAGAAGAATTATTCCAACTGGGGGTTTTAGTCAAGGGGGTGTCCGTAAATGACTGATCCGAGGCGTTTGTTTAGAACCAATCTAATCCTGATTTTGCTGGTTATTGTCATAGGAGCCATCCCGTTTTTCATTCATCCCCCGGGAGCGGAATTTGCCGGTGCTGATGATCAGGTATCCGCTGTGCTGGAGCAGGATCACCCCGATTACCTGGTGTGGTTTCACCCCCTTTGGGAGCCTCCCAGCGGGGAAATCGAAAGCCTTCTTTTTGCCCTGCAGGCAGCCATCGGAGCAGGAATAATGGGATACGTTCTGGGATATTGGAAGGGCAGCAAAAACCCTCGAAATGATTCAGCCCAGCCGATGAAACTGGAGAAGGACGCGGTATCTTGAACGGACTGCATTCATATGCCTACTTTAATCAATGGCGCACGATTCATCCCCGCGATAAACTGGCCTTTGCGCTGGTCAGTATGGTGCTCTGTGTTTTTTCACCTTTGATAATACCGCCCCTGCTGGCCCTGCTGATATGTACTTTTATCATTGTCGCCCAGGCTAAAATACCGGCCGGCATCTATTTAAAGTTTTTTACCGTTCCCCTGGGTTTCATAATAATAGGCGCGCTGAGCGTGGCCCTGAGCATCACCAGCGCTCCCTCCCTATTTCTATGGGATATAAGCGTCGGTCCCTATACTGTCGGCATGACCGGTCCAGGCCTGCACCATGCGATGCTGCTGACAGCCAAATCCAGCGGAGCGGTAGCCTGCCTTTTATTGCTGGCCCTGACCACCCCGATAGAAGACCTTGCCTGGCAGTTGGAACGCTGCCGAATTCCTTATTTATTCATAGAACTCATCACCCTGGTTTTTCGTTTCATCTTTGTCTTTTGGGAGCAGGCCTTGGGAATTCATACCGCTCAGGCGGCCCGCCTGGGTCATGTGGATGTTAAAACCGGTTTGCGTTCCCTGGCCTTCCTGGCCAGCAGCCTTTTTTTGAACGTCATCCATCGCTCCAACGCTTTGTATAACGGACTGGTATCCCGCAACTATTCGGACTCCCTGAGGGTCTTAAAAGAGGAACCGCCCGCAACTCCGACCATGACGGTCGTCGGGTTTCTGGCCGTTGACGCCCTGCTGCTGGGGCTGATTTTTTACCGGGGGAGTGGATTAATATGAACGCACTTTCGCTGGCCTGCCATCAGACCCCGATTCTCTCCCTGGATGGTGTAAGCTATACTTATCCTGACGGCACTCGGGCCCTGAACCAAATCAGCCTGGAAATCCCCCGGGGAAGCAAAATAGCGGTTTTGGGGGCCAACGGCGCGGGAAAATCCACCCTGTTCCTGCACTTGAACGGCATCCTTAAGCCCCAGCAGGGACAGATTTTGCTGGAAGGACGGCCCGTTAAATACAGCCGGTCATTTTTAGGTGAATTGCGCAGTCAGGTGGGGATTGTATTTCAAGACCCCGACAGTCAACTCTTTGCCATGAATGTATTTGAAGACATATCCTTCGGCCCCATGAATATGAAGCTTCCCAGGCCTGAGGTGAAGGACCGGGTAGAGAGAGCCATGGAAATCACCCGAATTACAAGCCTGAAAAACAAGCCCACCGGCCATTTGAGCTATGGGGAAAAGAAACGGGTGGCGATTGCCGGGGTCTTGGCTATGGAGCCGGCCGTCGTCATTCTGGATGAACCCACCGCCTTTTTAGATCCCCGCCTGGTGGACGAGATGGTGGTTTTGTTTGAAAAACTCCATAGTGCCGGCCAGACCTTGATAATGTCCACCCACGATATGGATCTGGCCTATCGCTGGGCGGATTATTGTTATGTGTTAAATCATGGTACGGTTGTCGCCCGGGGCCGACCGGAAGACATTTTTACCGCTCACAGCGTTTTAAAAGAAAACAACCTGCAGCAGCCCTGGGTTTTAAAGGTCTTTTCCGGGCTTCTGAGCAGCGGCTTGATAGGCGAGGGTCTGGAAGCGCCGCGCAATGAGGAACAGCTGTTTCATTATATAAAAAAGGCAGCTATCGCGCCTGTAACGGAAAACAGGCCGGATTGAATTTAGGGAGGGAAGAGCGTTATGGCTTATATGAAGACGGCACGGGTATTTTTACTGGTTCTGGCCTTGCTCCTGGCTTTGAGCGGATGCAAGGGGAATGTGCTTCCCCAGCCAACTCCAGGAATTACTGACGGCAGTGATTCCTTCCCGCTATCCTTAACGGATGCCCGAGGACGACAAGTTAATATTGACAGCCAACCCCATCGTTTGGTGTCACTGGTGCCAGGTTTTACTGAGACCGTCTTTGCCCTGGGCCTGGGAGACCGGTTGACGGGGGTGACCACGTACTGCGACTATCCGGCCGCAGCTCAAGAAAAGCCTAAGATCGGGGGTTTCTCCAACCCCAGCCTGGAAAAGATCGTGGAGGCCAGACCCGATCTGGTTTTGGCCACCGACATGCACGGCCAGCTGGTGGAACAACTCGAAGCGATGAATTTTAAAGTCCTGGTTTACAACCCGCATGATATCGACAGCCTTTTAAAAACGATTGCCGCCATTGGCACGGCCTGCGGAGAAGCTGAAAAAGCCCGGGCCCTGAATGCCAGCCTGACGCAGAGGATCGATGCGGTCAAGGTCAAACTGGCCGACCTGCCTTCTGAAAAGCGCCCCCTGGTTTTCTACGAAGTCTGGCATGAACCGCTTATGACAATCGGTCCCAACACCCTGATCAAAGAAATCATCAGCCTGTCCGGAGGCCGCTGCCTGACCGCAAGCGGGACCGGCGAGTATCCCAGCATCAGCGAAGAGTGGATTATTGAACAAAATCCGGACATTATGGTGCATTCCTACGGCGCGGGAATGGACAACACGCCCACCCCGGAGGTAATCCTGAACCGGAAAGGGTGGCAGGGAGTGAATTTCGTCAGGAATCAGCGCGTCATAGGCGTTGATTCCAATTTAATTACCCGGCCCGGACCCAGACTGGTTGATGCCATCGAACAGCTGGCCCGGGGATTTTACCCGGAAAGATTTAAATAAAAATAATGTAAGTGATGTGAAAATATGTACGGGTCAAGCAAGATAAACTACAGGCTTACTATCCTGGTCCTGACTGCCGCCCTGGGAGCTTTTATGATCCTGGGGGTGGCCATGGGTGCGGTATGGATAAAGCCGGGTGAAGTACTGACCATTTTATACCGTCACTGGGGCGACCCCGCTTCACTGGTTGGAAGCCTCTATACCCACGACCTCATCATATTTACCATCCGCCTGCCCCGGGTGCTGTTGGCCGCCCTGGTGGGAGCCGGATTGGCCCTCTCCGGGGCTGTCTTTCAGGGGCTGTTCCGCAATCCCATGGCCGATCCTTATGTCATCGGGGTTTCCTCGGGAGCTGCTCTGGGCGCGGTGACTGCCATTCTGGCCCAGAGGATGCTGAACCTCAGCCTGACCTACGGAGTGCCGGGATTCGCATTTATCCTGGCCATTCTCACTATCATGGTAGTATACCGTTTGGCGAAGAGCGGGGGCAAGGTGCCGGTAATGACTTTGCTGTTGGCCGGCATAGCGGTAAATTCGCTGCTTTCTGCCCTGGTTTCCCTGTGCATGTATTACAGCGGCAGTGATATGCATCAACTGGTCTTCTGGCTCATGGGCGGTTTTTCCGGCCGGGGCTGGAACCATCTGGCCATGTTCCTGCCCTATGCCGTACTGGGATCGTTGATCATATTGGTGTATACCCGTGAATTGAACGCTATGTTAATAGGAGAAGAACCCGCTCAGCACCTGGGCATAAATGTTGAACAGGTTAAATTCCGGCTCCTTATCGCAGCCGCTTTGCTGACCGGAGCCTGTGTATCGGTCAGTGGGCTGATTGCTTTCGTGGGGTTAATCGTGCCGCACATGGTAAGGCTTATAAGCGGTCCCGACCACCGGGTCCTCTTGCCGCTGGTGGTCATAACCGGTGCTATTTTTATGGTGGCGGCCGACATCACGGCCCGGGTATTGATAGCCCCGGAAGAGCTTCCGGTGGGGATAGTAACCGCCCTGGTGGGAGCGCCCTTTTTTATTTACCTGCTCAAACGGCAAAAACGAGCTCTATTTTAATATAATGTAAGCTATAATAACCCCGGTATGCGAGGAGGGTGCGCGTGCTGCTCAAGTTATTGGACGTAAGCTGCTCCTACGGCGCCTGGCCGGTGCTAAACGGCCTCAATTTCGCGGTAGGGCAGGGAGAAATAATGGGAATCGTAGGACCCAACGGCTCCGGTAAATCGACTCTGCTGCGGGCTATGAGCAGGGTCCTTCCTCCCCGCCAGGGCCAAGTGATGCTCCAGGACCGGGACCTGTATAAAATGGAAGCCCGGCAGGTAGCGAGCCAGGTCGCTTTTGTAGCTCAGGAAAGCGGGAATGAGTTTCCCTTTACGGTGGAAGATATGGTCATGATGGGCCGCATGCCCCACCTGAAACGGTTTCAAAGAGAAGGCCCTCGTGATCGGGAAGCAGTGGATAAAGCCCTGCATTTGACCCGCTCTTCCCATCTGGCCGGGCGACTGATTACCGAACTGAGCGGTGGCGAAAAGCAGCGGATCGTTATCGCCCGGGCTTTGGCTCAGGAGCCCCGGGTTTTGTTTCTGGATGAGCCTACTTCCTTTCTCGATATCAACTATCAAATTGAGATGATGGAATTGTTGAACAAACTGCGCCGGGATCAGGGTCTTACGGTTGTAATGGTGGTGCACGATCTGAATCTCGCCTCGCATTACTGCGATTCCATCCTGATATTAAAGGAAGGAGCCATCTATGCGGCCGGACACCCGGCCCGGGTGCTGTCGTCTGATCTGATTCAAGAAGTATACGGCTGCCGGGTGCAGGTTGAATACCGCAGTCCCGACGCCCGGCCCACTATTGTTTTCAATACCGATCGCCGGCGCTCTTTTAAAGAAAATACCCGCTCCGTACATATCATTGGCGGGGGAGGCTCTTGCGGGCGCTTGTATAATTATTTAACCGAAAAGGGTTGGAGAGTGACAACCGGTGTACTCAATGTCGGTGATTCCGACTGGCACGATGCGGTGCGA
This sequence comes from Syntrophomonas sp. UBA5314, assembly GCA_002410325.1. Taxonomy (GTDB): domain Bacteria; phylum Bacillota; class Syntrophomonadia; order Syntrophomonadales; family Syntrophomonadaceae; genus UBA5314. Next base: position 35,230 of record DHRK01000007.1, on the reverse strand, counting down.
CTGAACCTTAAAATCGCTGAGACCGCTCCTTTCAGCGAAATCGACCCGGCCAGCCTGGCATATAACCTAAAGCTTATGCAGGAAGCTGATTATGTCCTGCTTCCCCCCATACCATTCGGCTCGGGCAATCTGGCCAACCTGCAGTCGCTTCTGGAGCTGGCCCGGGATGGATGCCGGGTGATAGTAATTGATAGCCAGGCAATTGAGGATAGAGACTATACCGGAGGACGGGCTGCCAAGCTCTACACCAGTCTCGTGAAATATGCCTATTGCCAGGTCGCCAGCGAAAACGAGGCCCTGCTTATTATAGAAGGAGAAGCTCATGATGCAATCCAAAGCTAAACTGATTTTTATAACCGGCGGAGTACGCAGCGGCAAGAGCCGCTATGCCCAGAGGATAGCTGATTCCCTTAACGGACCACCGGTTTATTATATTGCCACCCTGGTTCCCGGTGATGAGGAGATGCGGGCCCGGGTGGCCGAGCACCGGCAGCGCCGACCGGCTTCCTGGATAACCATTGAAGAAGACTGCGATCCTGCCCGGACGATAAAGGAGTATGATCAAGCTGGAGCGGTTTTTTTGATAGACTGCTTGACTATACTGGTCAACAATCTGATGTTTTCCGCCGGAGCACAACCAGAAGAGGGTGAGATTCTGGCCCGGGTCGAGGATCTGGCCAGAACCGCTTATGAAGCCGGGGCCACCGTCATCATTGTCAGCAATGAGGTGGGAGGCGGGATTGTCCCGGCTGATCCCATGTCCCGGGCATTTCGTGATACACTGGGCCGAGCCAACCAAATAGTCGCGCGAATGGCTGATGAAGTATATCTTTGTGTGGCCGGTCTGGCAGTTGAGTTGAAATCCGGCTCGGATCGCGGGCAATAAAAAGGCAGGAGGAAAAATTAAAAGAACAGGGAAGTTAAGATTTATCTAGAAAACATTTGTCCCTGAAGCAAAGCACGATCAGGGTCAACTGCAATTTGAAGGAGTGAGTTTGGTGGCAAGGTTCACAAGTATTGAACAAATGGCGGGTAAATACACCTTCCCCAGTGTCAAGCATCCCCAATGCCGCGAAGTTATGCAACCCGAATTCGTCGAATTTGTAGAAGGGGAGAGCATTACCTACCGATTCCCGGTTTTGGATATGTACGCCAATCCCCGCAATTCAATGCAGGGCGGTTTTATCGGCGCCGCCTTTGACAATACCTTTGGCGGCCTGGTTTATCTATCAACCGGCAAGCTGGAGATGGCCTCCATAGATATGTATTTAAACTACCACCGTCCCATCTTTGTCGGCGACTATTTATATATTAAAGCAATGCTTAAATCCAAGGGCCGAACCGTTGTTCACATGCTTGGGGAAGCCTGGGATGGGAAAAATCGCCTGGTAGCTACCGCTACTACTAATATAATGCTTCTAGGCAATCAATATGAACAACTGAAGTAAACAAACCCCTTTCGTATTTTCGCCTCTATGATCAGCCTTGCTTTACATAGCTCAACCCAAAGTATACCAACCATGGAATGGGCCAAAAAGAGCCTTGAAAACAAAGCTCTTTTTGGCTGCTGAATTTAAGTAATATCATATTTTATTGGATTTTACCCATAAGTGCATTTTATCGGCTTCCTTGATAAGGTCATCGCGCAGATCGGGATGAGCAATGTTGATCAGGGCCTCAGCTCTTTCCCAGGTGCTCCTGGCCTTGAGCATGGCCATGCCATATTCGGTAATAACATAAAAATTCATGCTTCTGGGAACAGTAACTGTGGCTCCGGGTGTAAGGATAGGTTTGATGCGTGATTGAAGATTGCCTTCCTTGTCTTCGAAGGTAGAAGTGAGGCAGATAAGGCCCTTCCCTCCTTTGGACTTATATGAACCGTAAATAAAATCAAGTTGTCCGCCGGTTCCGGAAATATGCCTTACCCCCGATGACTCCGAAGCGACCTGACCATAGAGGTCCACTTCGATGGCATTGTTAATGCCAAGCACATTGTCATTTTGGCAAATTATATCGGGGTCGTTGCTGTAATCAACCGGACAACTGGCCAGGATGGGATTATTATCCATAAAATCATAGAGTTTCTTGGTTCCCATGGCAAAGGTATAAACCATTTTGCCTTTATCTAATTGTTTGCGTAGACCGGTAATTCGCCCTGCTTCATACATATCAACAAATGAATCCACCAGCATTTCGGTATGAACGCCCAGGTCTTTTAAATCTGATTGGGCAATCATGGCGCCTACCATATTGGGCATCGCGCCGATCCCCAGCTGCAGGCAGGCTCCGTCTTCAATTTGCTCCATTACCAGTTCCGCAATTTTTTTGTCGGTATCGGATACGGGCAGTTCAGGTAGTTGGATCAATGGTTTATTATCGCCCTCAACAAAATAGTCAATTTCGGAGACGTGCAAGGTCTCCCGAGAACCTCCCAGACACCTGGGCACCGCTTCATTCACTTCGGCGATTACTATTTTGGCCGCATCGCAGAAAGCATGAGTAATAGAATTGGATGTCCCGATGTTTACATAACCGTGTTTATCGGGAGGAGTAACTTTAATCATAGCCACATCGACGGGTACGTAGCCTCGATCATAAAAGCTGGGACCTTCATGATAGGTAAGCGAAATATAGTTGCAGAGATTCTTGTCATGCAGTTTCCGGCTGGCGCCGCTAAAGTGCCAGTCATTATAAACAAAATGCTTTCTTTCCGGGTCGCTTAAAACAGTCTGCGCTGGAAATGGGCAGCATACAGTTCTTATAATTACGCCTTCCAATTCGTCTTTTCTTTTGGCTAAAGCAGCATCCAGAATGTGAGAATTCATCATAAATTCCCCGTAGTGAACTAGATCTCCTGATTTTACCACTTTTACCGCTTCATCCGCGCCAACCCGTTTGCGATTAAATTCCTCCATAAAGGTGCTCGTTGAAAAAGCCATGTATTATCCCCCTTATTCAATACGTTGCTTGCATAGTTTTGCTCCGGATTTTAATGTCCTAAAATACCAGTTACCGTAAGACAAATAAAATGTTAAACCACCCCCTTGGTTAGCAGAATTAAACAAAGGTAAATTGGAGGGTGTATAGGTGCTAATCTGTGCAATGCAATAAACATGCCACAATGAATCCTATGGGGTAAAAACCTACCTATACAATTTTTCTGTACAAGGGTAATTCTGTCTTATTGGTTGACATAAGGGGACCTTACAGATGAGCAAATGGGGGCTTTGTTACTTACCGTGGGCTGATAAATCAAGCAAAACAGGCGGCATAAATAAAGAAGTGTTTTTATAAATGCCTTATTTACATTGCGCGGCGTAGATATTGGAACGATTAATAATAAGATGCTATTTATATGGGGGAAAAGCTTAATTTATAGAAAGCGTCGTTGGCAAGTAAAAGGCTAACGACATAAGTTTTAACCGTACGTTTTTAAAAAATAGCCTTCGATTTGGCGAAATAATATTTAAGTCCCATTACTTACGTGTTTTTACCAATTTCCGAATCAGATCCAGGCCTGCTTGCCTTCGCTTTTGCGACTGAAGCTTTTTGATATGAAATTTATCTATACTGAAAGATTGGCAATGCCCATCCTACTCAGACATTTATACCTGATATTTTGCAGTAGGTATGGCAAACTTTGAGTAAAATAAAGTTTTTGGCATAGAGTTTGCAAATACTTATTATAATGTCGGTTTGATTTTTATTAGTTAACCATTAATATATTAAAATATAAATAATAAAGAGATTATATGCCTTAAAGTACTAAACACCCATAAACAACCAAAATCCCGACTCAACCTCGGGATGCCTTTGATAAGATATAGAAATATTTATAGGGGTTATAGAGAGATATAGGGGGGCATTATGAAAATCACTATCGACAATAAAACGGTTGAAGCAGTTCCCGGCGATACTATCCTGCGTATAGCGGAACAGGCAGGCATCCATATTCCCAATCTATGCCAAAAGGATGCCTGCGGCGGCAAAGACATATGCCGTCTCTGTATAGTGGAAATTAAGACATCCAACGGTACCCGCCTGGTGGAATCGTGCACTTATCCTGTCATGGAAGAAATAAAGGTGAGAACTACCTCGCCGCTCATTGAAGATATCAGGCGCAGCATGATAAGCCTTTTGGTAGGGCGGGGCGATCTTTCTCCGGGCAGCGTGGGGAAACTGATCACAGCTGCTCGCCAAAGCGGGCATGCCGATGTTTTCAATGATATGGTGTTTGATAACCAGTCAGAGGATATTCTGGCCAATATTGTTCAAAAGGGATTGGAAGAAAATCCCCACCTGGCTTATATCATTGTAAATAAGGAAGGCTATATTCGTGCCATTAATCAGAGCTATCTGGACATCATGGGCATAGAAATACTTGATGCACTGGGAAAGCCTATTCTCGATGTAGTACCCAATTCCCATCTTCTGGAAATACTTGAAACGGGGCGTACCGACCAGGCTGAATTGTGGATCATCAATGGGCACAACACCATAGTCAACCGGGTGCCGATCATCAAAGACGGAGAAATAATTGGAGCGATCGGCTATAGCTTGTTTTTGGATATGTCTTCAGCCCGGATATTTATGAATAAGATGCAGGAGCGGGAAAAGGAATTTAACAACTTCCTGCAGGGTTTGCTGGAGAACCCCTACCTGGCCTACGCCATTGTAGATAAGGAAGGCTATATAACCGCCATCAACCAGGCCTGTCTGGAACTCCTGGAGATGGAGAAGAAGGATGCTCTGGGTAAATATGTTTCGGATATTTTAACCAATTCCGAGCTTCCCCAGATATTGAGAACGGGAAGAATAGACCGGGTCGAGTTTTTTCAAGTCAACGGACACGACACCATTGTCAGTCGTATGCCCATAACCCAGGACGGAGAAATCATCGGGGCCATCGGCTATAGCCTTTTCCTGGATATGTCGGGAGCCAAACTCCTTTCCCGCAAATTGCTGGAGATGGAGAAACAGATTAAACACTATAAAGACGAAATAAGTGAGATATATAAAGCCAAATGGACTATTGATGATTTAACCGGCTCAAGTCCATCTTTTTCCTGGATCAAAAGCGTGGTGGAGCGCATGGCTTTCACCACCTCCACGGTGCTCATTACCGGGGAGAGCGGCACGGGCAAGGAACTGGTAGCCCAGGCTATTCATAATGCCAGCCGTCACAAATATGGACCATTTATCCGCATCAACTGCGTGGCACTGCCGGAAAACCTTCTGGAATCAGAGTTGTTTGGCTATGAGGAGGGGGCTTTCACCGGTGCCAAGAAGGGCGGTAAACCAGGCAAGTTCGAACTGGCCGGAGGAGGAACCATTTTTTTGGATGAAATTGGGGACATGCCTCTGACCATGCAGACTAAACTCCTCAGTGTTTTACAGGAAAAAGTGATTGAACGGGTGGGGGGGACCAAGCCTATTCCTGTTGATGTACGAGTCATCGCCGCAACCAACCGCGACCTGGAACAAATGGTAGCTGAAAACCTGTTCCGCGGCGATCTCTATTACCGGCTGAATGTGGTCAGGTTGGATATACCGCCTTTGTATGCTCGAATGGAGGACCTGCCTTTACTGGTGGAAACCCTGATAAATCGTATTAATGAGAAGTTGGGAACCAACATTAGCCATATCTCACCCCAGGGCCTGGAGCTTCTGCAAAACTACAACTGGCCGGGCAATGTCAGAGAACTGGAGAATTTGTTGGAAAGAGCGATTAATCTGGCCTTTATGAACCAGGAAACCAGTTTGGGAATGGTTCACTTTCCCTCTCTCATGAAATCCTCGCTGGTGGAAAGATCTCAAATGGAGTGCAAAGAACAGGGACTTGCAAAGACCCTGCAAAACCTGGAGAAGGAGTTAATCGTCCAGGCTCTGGCCAAAACCGGTGGGAATAAGAATCAATGTGCTAAAATTCTGGGCATACATATCTCGGCCTTATACCGGAAGCTTGAAAAGTACGGCTTGAGTTTGAATTGATGATGTTATTCGCAACCCAATGTTAATATTCAAGTTTTAACCAGAACATTGCCTTTGCATCTGGTTTAATCCTCTACTTTAATGCTATAGCATTAAATCCTGTCTGCTATCTATGCCTTATATTCTACAAAGGCGTCCTTCAACCTGGCATATCTTCAAGGCCATTTTCCCCAATCCGATTAGGAAATGGGCTGGCTCTTACTCAAACGGGGGTTATCCTGGTTTATCGCCTTGATCATCATGCGCTTTCGCTAAATTAATTCGCTTTTGCGAAAAATCACCGCAGCTTATGAAGGCTCCCGTGCCTCTTGTCTGAACGGGATTATTCTCTTTTTATCCTCCGTTTTCGCGAATCGTCCGCCCTTCCTTTCCAAATTGGGAAATCCCATTATTTAGCCATTATAGGCTAATTTTTTTCGCTTTTAAACACTTGGCATGAAGGTTGCAAATATATAAAGCAAGCATACAGATTGCCAATATTTACGGAAAGGGGTGTTATCAGAAAAATATCGCTTAATTATAGTCCCATGAAAATACTTTAAACAAACAATTAAGGGGGGTAACATTTTATGGAAATCAACAAAGTTGCGGTACTGGGTGCCGGAACTATGGGAACTGGTATTACCTGGACTTTTGCCACTGCTGGCAAGCAAGTCGTTGTATTCGATATAGTCCAGCCAGCGGTTGATAAATGCCTGACCACCATTAAAAAAGGCCTGGCCAAAGCAGAGGAAAAGGGCCAGATACCGGCGGGCAGCGCTGATGCAGCTATGGCCAATATTAAAGGCACCACCGTACTGGAAGACATCGCCGATGCCGATTTTGTTTTGGAATCAGTATTAGAGAAGATGCCCATCAAGAAAGACGTCTACGGCAAACTGGCCGCCATCCTGAAGGATGACGTGATCGTTGCCACCAACACCTCCGCACTATCAATAACTGAAATAGCCAACATCTACAAACGCCCTGACAAAGTTGTGGGAATGCATTTCTTCAATCCGGCCCAGGTTATGAAACTGATCGAAGTTATCGCTGCAGCCCAGACCTCTCAGGAGACGGTTGATGAAGTCATCGCCCTTTCCAAAGCCATCGGCAAAAAACCCATTCAGGTCAAGGAAGGCCCCGGATTTGTAGTAAACAGAATTCTGATCCCGGGCATCAATGAAGCAGCTTTCATATTTTACGAAGGTCTGGCCAGTGCGGCTGACATTGACACTGCCATGAAACTGGGCGCCGGCTGGCCTATGGGACCCCTGCAGTTAGCCGACCTGGTTGGCGTCGACATCGCTCTGGAAGTGGCCAACACCCTCTACGAAGAAACCGGAGACCCCAAATACCGGCCCGCTCCTCCCTTAAAGCAATATGAAAGAGCCGGCTGGCTGGGCATGAAGACCGGTAAGGGATTTTTTGACTACAAGAAATAAACCAGGGTGTACGCATGCCGAAATATGCAGCGATAGAGACGGGGTGAACTGATGGAATACCAAAATATAATACTCGAAAAAGAAGATAATATCGGCATACTCTATGTCAACCGGCCTAAAGCCATGAATGCACTGAATGTAGTAACAATTCAAGAAATAGGCCAGGCGATAGATGAAGTAAGAATGGATGATGAGATAAAAGTTCTGATTATTACAGGCTCAGGAGACAAGGCCTTTGTAGCCGGAGCAGATATAGTTGGTTTCATGGGTTTTTCACCTGCCCAGGCGCGGTATTACACTGACGAGGGAGAGCATATATTCCGCAAACTGGATGTCCTTGAAAAACCGGTTATCGCAGCGGTCAACGGTTTTGCCCTGGGCGGCGGTTGCGAACTGGCCATGGCCTGCGATATTCGCCTGGCCTCGGAAACAGCCGTATTTGGGCTGCCCGAGGTAAGTCTGGGAGTTATACCCGGTTACGGTGGCACCCAGAGGCTGCCGCGGCTGATCGGAGAAGGCCGGGCCAAGGAATTGACTTTAACGGCAGGGGTTATCGATGCCAATGAAGCCTACCGGGTTGGGCTGGTTAACCATGTCTATCCGACCGGGGAATTAATGGACCAGGCCCTTAAACTGGCCAAGAAGATAATGAAGAATGCCCCTCTATCGGTGGCTTATGCGAAACTGGCGATCGGTCAGGGTTTGCAGGGAGATCTGGACAGCGGCTTGAGAATCGAATCGAACTTTTTTGGCCTGTGCGTGGCCAGCGAGGACATGAAGGAAGGCACTCAGGCCTTTGTGGAAAAGAGAAAGCCACAGTTCAAGGGCCAATAAATCATCCTGATTGCTATCTTTGATTTAGTTATAAAACCGTCAAGTTCGGGTAGTAAACCGGGTCCGTATTCGGATGGGAAACTGTCTTTATATGAACGCCAACTTTAATATTTAAGGAGGATTTGGTAAATGAGCATAAATGAAGTTGTAATGGTCAGTGGTTGTAGAACTGCCATCGGTGACTACGGTGGATCTCTAAAACCTCTGCGGGCCAATGACCTTTCCAAAGTTGCCGCTGCCGAGGCTGTTAAGAGAGCAGGTTTGCAGCCTTCCCAAATCGATGAACTGGTTATGGGGATGGGCCTGATGCAGGGCAATGGCTCACTTCCTTCCCGCATCGTGGCCATGGGAATCGGCATGGACCATAGCTCGGGTGCCTGTACGGTTCAGCAGAACTGCGCCTCCGCCATGCGCGCAGTTGATATTGCGACCTCCAACCTCATGCTGGGAAGAACCGAGATCGCCCTGGTGGTGGGAGTCGAGAGTATGAGCAACGTTCCTTATCTGGTGCAGAACGCCCGCTGGGGTTACCGCATGGGTGACGGCAAAATTCAGGATGCCATGCTTTCCGATGGCCTGGTTTGCTCGCTGGCCGGCAGCCATATGGGTGGAACAGCCGATAATGTAGCCAGGAAATATGGCATTACCCGTGAGGAAGCCGATCAAGTAGCTCTGCTCAGCCATACCCGGGCGGTGAGAGCAGTTGATGAAGGCCGCTTTAAACGGGAGATCGTACCTGTGGAAATTCCGGGTAAAAAAGGAAAGGTTACCATCTTCGATACCGATGAGCATCCCATCCGGGGAGCCAGCCTGGAAACCATGGGCAAACTTCCCGCCGTCTTTTCCAAGGATGGCGTCACTACCGCCGCCAATGCTTCCGGACTGAATGACGCTGCAGCGGCAGCTGTGTTTATGACCAGAAAAAAAGCTGATGAACTTGGCATTAAACCGTTAATGAAGCTGATAAATATATGCGTGGCGGGAGTAGATCCTTATTATATGGGTATCGGACCCGCGAAAGCCATCCCCAAGTGCCTGCAGTTGGCGGGAATGAAATACAGCGATATCGATTACTGGGAAGTCAATGAAGCTTTTGCAGCTCAGGTTATCGGTGTCAAGAGGATGATGAAAGAAGAACAGGGCATTGATATGAATATGGGCACCGTGGAAAAAGATGGTAACATCAACAACAACGGCTCTGGAATCGCCCTGGGACACCCGGTGGGATGCACCGGCTTGCGCATTATCGTCAGCCTATATTATGAAATGGAAAGAATCGGAGCTACAGTGGGCGGCGCCTCCCTCTGCGTGGGTGGCGGACCGGCTATGGCTTCTCTCTGGACCAGGAATGTTTAATTCCATAGGATAGTAAGACCCCTAGCCCCTTATATTATTTTTCTTTTATATACGTACACCTGGGAGATGGCAATCCGTCTCCCAGGTGGCATCCTTTTTTTAAATCCGCTAGCACTATTGTGCACAGAAGCATCTTTATTGCCTTAACAAGGCACAGGTCTTCTTAATTCTTGAAAGGAGCCCAATTATGTCATCTAATTTTGCATATCTAAACACCAGGGACTTTGAATTCATACTCCAGGAATGGCTTCCTACCGAGCAGATTTTTAATTATCCGCAATTTGCTGATTATTATTCCAAAGATGACGTTAAATCTGTTCTCGGCCCTATCTTAAAAATGTGTAAAGAAGTCGTGGAACCGACCAATGAAGACTGCGACAGCCATCCGGTCAAATTGGAAAACGGCAAGGTAACCCTGCCCCCCAGCGTGGGTCCCTTATTCAAGCAGTTGCAGACCGAAGGCTGGGGAACCAGCAATATCGACGAAGCGGAAGACGCTATGGTATTGCCCCATATTCTTCATGCCATGGTTTGGGAATTGCTGCAAGCCGCCAACCCGACTTTTGCCCCCTATATTGTTCTGACCAGTGGTGCTGCCGGGCTTATTCAGAGTTTTGGCTCAGAAGACGTTAAAAACCTGTTCCTGTCGAAAATGATGGATGGGACCTGGACGGGCAGCATGTGCTTAACCGAGGCTACGGCTGGTTCGGACGTGGGAGACATTCTATCCAAGGCCTATCCCACAGACGATCCGCGTATCTTCAAGATTAAAGGCAGCAAGATCTTTATTACCGGTGGTGACAACGATTTCACCGACAACGTCATTCATCTTTACCTGGCCCGGGTGGAAGGTGCCCGACCCGGAACCGCAGGGATCTCGTTATTTGTTGTGCCCAAACTGTGGGTCAACGAAGACGGCAGCCTGGAAGACAACGATGTTGTCACAACCGCCGTTGAACACAAACTGGGACAGCATGGCTCCTGTACCGCCGCCCTGGCCATGGGTGAAAACGACAACTGCCGCGGCTGGCTGCTGGGCAAGAACCCGCTGGAAAACGAAGGGGTCGGAGAAGGCATGGCCCAGATGTTCCAGATGATGAACATGGCGCGCATGGAAACCGGTCATATGGCCCTTTCCTGCCTGTCCAACGCCTACTACAACGCCCGCGATTATGCCAAGGAGAGAATTCAGGGCCGTCTGATGACCAATCCCAAGGCGGGGCGCACTACCATTATCAATCACGAAGACATTAAACGCTCCCTGTTGGCCGGCAAGGCTCATGTAGAAGCAATGCGCGCCATGCTTTACAAGACCTATTTCGCCTTCGATGTAAGGCATCATGATCCGGATCCTGAGAAGCAGGCTATGGCCAATGCTCTGATAGAAATCACCACCCCGCTCTGTAAAGCTTATCCCTCCGATGAAGCCTGGTGGCTGATTGGTGAGGCCATTCAAGTATATGGGGGATACGGCTATTGTGAGGAGTATCCGGTGGCTCAAATTGCCCGTGATGTAAAAATATACTCCATATGGGAGGGAACCAACTTTATTCAAGCCATGGACCTGGTGGGACGTAAATGGGGAATGAAGAAGGGTGCAGCTTTTGCGGCGTTTATCCAGGAAATGCGAGACTTCTGCAATACCAACGCCGACAATGCGGAATTCAAGAATGAGTTTGCCAACTTAAACGCGGCCCTGGATGCTTATGGCAAGATCCAAAAGACCATATTGGCCTATATGGGTGAAAAACAGATCGGTATGATGCCGTTCCATGCCCGCCGTATACTTACGGCCACGTCACAGCTCTATTGCGGAAGATTGATACTCGATCAAGCCTTGCTGGCCAGTGCCAAAGCCAGGGAAGCCGGTCCGGAGCATTTCGACTACAATTTCTATGCCGGCAAGGTGGCAGCGGCCCGGTATTACTTGATGAATGTAGTCCCCAACGTATGCATTGCCGCCGATATCGTTGCCTCAGGAGACAGATCGGTACTCGATGTAGCTGTTGAATCATTTGATTACTAACGGCTGCCCGAAGAAGTAGACCGCTTTTAATTAAAATAATTAGACAAAGGGGCACCGGACTGCAAAACCGGTGCCCCTTAAATGTATCCTTGAAACCAATTGAACAGCTATTGATAAAGCAAAACAATCGACTCCTTGAGTACTTGTTTAAACATCGAAGCTGAAACTGTTTTTCTATACAAAATATGATAAGATCAAATGGGTTTTACGAGAATAATTGGCTGGCAAATAATTAAAGCAGCCGATAATAGAGAGAATATAAGGGGACAACTGCATCTTCCAGTCTCGTCCCGGGCAAAGTCCGAAAGGAGTCTGGATAGTGAAAATCACTATTGACCAAAAATCAGTTGAAGCAACTCCCGGAGAAACTATTCTCCAGGCAGCTCAAAGAGCAGGTATTCGCATACCCAACCTGTGTCATTACGGCATCTGCCAGGGAAAAGGCTTGTGTCGCATCTGTATCGTAGAAATAAAAACGGGAAGTGAAACCCGGCTGGTGGAATCCTGCACCTATCCGGTTATGGATCAATTAGTAGTCCGAACTTCCTCGCCTTTTATATACGACATCCGCAGGAGCATGATCAATTTACTGGTTGGCAAAGGTGATTTAGAACCAGGAGACGTAGCCGGCATTATCGGTTCGTCTCAAGACAACCTCTGGCTTGATCTGCCGGAAAGCGTACTTTTTTATGATCATGAGAAGGGCAGGGACCAGGAACCCGACGTAATACGGGAAGGTCTCCTGTCCAACCCCTACCTGGCCTTCATAATTGTTGATAAAGACGGTTATATTCGCTCCATTAATGAAACCTGCCTGGATAGAATGGGAATAAAGCTGGAGGATGCCCTGGGTAAATATATTACTGATGTTGTTCCAAACAGTGAACTTCCTGAGATATTAAAGACCGGGCGGACGGACCGGGCGGAATTCTGGCCGATTAATGGACATGACACCATTGTCAACCGGGTGCCTCTGGTCAAAGACGGCAAAATAATCGGCGCCATAGCTTACAGTCTGTTTTTGGACATGTCGGGTGCCCGTTTTTTTATGGATAAGCTGCAGGAAAGGGAAAAGGAGTTCGACGACTTTCTGCAGGGGCTTCTCGAGAATCCATATCTCGCCTATATCATTGTAGATAAAAACGCCAGAATAACGGCTATCAATCAGGCTACGCTTGATATATTGGAATTGGATAAAAGCGATGCAATGGGGAAATATGTATTAGATGTACTTCCCAATTCGCTGCTTCATGAAATAGTAAAAACCGGACGGACGGACCGGGCCGAGTTCTGGCCTATCAAAGACCGGGATACGATTGTCAATCGGCTGCCGATTCTAAAGGACGGAAAGATTATAGGCGCGTTGGGTTACAGTCTCTTTCTTGATATTGCCGGGGCGCGGCTCTTTGCCGAAAAGCTGCAAAAGAGGGAGAAGGAATTTAATGACTTCCTGCAGGGGCTTTTGGAAAACCCGTATCTGGCTTATTATATCATTGACCAGAACTCAAAAATAACGGCTATCAACCAGGCATCCCTGGATATTCTGGAGATCGACAAACAAGATGCCATGGGAAAGAATATTCTTGAAGTAATCCCCAACTCTGAACTTCCTCAAATATTGGCAACGGGGCGTATTGACCGGGCTGAGTTCTGGACCATTAAAGATCACGATATGGTGGTCAACCGGATGCCCATCACCAAAGATGGCGAAATCATAGGTGCAATAGGGTACAGTATTTTTCTTGATAAAACCGGAGCTAAAATATTTTCGCAAAAACTCATAGAAATGGAAAAACAGCTAAGCCAATATAAAGAAGAAATTAAGGAAATCTACAGCGCCAAGTGGACATTGAACGATCTGATCGGAATCAGTCCATCCTTCTCGGGGGTCAGATCAATTGTAGAACGCCTTTCTTTTACAACTTCAACCGTATTGATTACCGGAGAAAGCGGAACTGGAAAAGAACTAGTCGCTCAGGCCATACATAACAGCAGTTTGCGCAAAACGGGACCTTTTATCCGCATTAATTGCGTGGCATTGCCCGAAAACCTTCTGGAATCGGAGTTATTCGGTTATGAAGAGGGAGCGTTTACCGGAGCCAAAAAGGGCGGCAAGCCTGGAAAATTTGAATTGGCCGCTGGTGGAACCATTTTCTTGGATGAAATCGGAGATATGCCGCTTACCATGCAAACCAAGCTGCTGGGAGTGCTGCAGGAAAAGGTAGTTGAGCGGGTGGGCGGGACCAAGCCCATACCGGTTGATGTTCGGGTTATTGCAGCCACCAACCAGGATCTGGCAACCATGGTCTCCGAGAATAAATTCCGAGGCGACCTTTATTATCGGCTCAATGTGATGAGGCTGGATCTGCCCCCGCTGCGAAACCGCATGGAAGATTTGCCCCTCCTGGTCAACAACCTTATCATTCGAATTAATCAGAAATTGGGTACCAATATTCAAAAGATCTCACCACAAGCCTTGGAGCTGCTTCAGAATTATTCCTGGCCAGGCAACGTAAGAGAGTTGGAGAATCTGCTGGAACAAGCGGTTAACCTGGCCTTTATGAACCAGGAACGATCTCTCGGGACCCTGCATTTCCCGTCGTTAATGGGTTCATCAATCATTGAGGTAACCCAGGTGGAATCCAATCAGCTGGGCCTTACCGATTTAGTGCAGAATCTGGAGAAGGAACTGATTGTCCAGGCCCTGGCCAAAACGGGCAACAACAAGTTCCAAACCGCCAAGATTTTAGGTTTGAACATATCCGCCCTGTACCGTAAATTGCATAAATACGGAATTGAGCATAACTTAAATAATGATGATAACTAGCTTTCGCAGTTGACAGAAGCATGGCTTCTTTGCGCCGACTGCGTTGCATAGTATCCTTTTATTCTGAAACAGCCTCTTACCAACGCTTCTTTCTTACCCCCACCTGGCAAAGAACTTCCCTGGAGACCGGTTGATTTTGCTATGGTCATCTCTATGAATACTCCGAATTTGACAAAAACCAACACGAAGGGATTTTGAGCTGCTTCCATAAATGCTCTAAAAACCCTCTATTATTTGCTGCCTTCGTTTTTGCATTGGTTGCTCTAATTTTTCATAACGACAATATTAAGACTAAAACCGTATTTTGGGGCGAAAGCCTTACATTAATAGTTTTGGCATAGGTTTTGCAAAATCATTTAATAAAGTTCTAAAAAGAGATTCACCAAAATCTAAATGGGGGGTGTTATTAAGGTCCTTAAAAGTAAAGCGGTTTAGAAGAGAAGCAGTTAAAGAAATAAGTCTAAGGGGGTTACAACTAATGGAAATTAATAAAATCGCGGTTTTGGGCGCAGGAACAATGGGAACCGGTATTGTCTGGACTTTTGCCACCGCTGGCAAACAGGTAGTTGTATTCGATATCTTTCAGCAGGCGGTTGACAAATGTCTGGCCACTATTAAAAAGGGTCTGGCTAAAGCGGAAGAAAAGGGTCAGATTCCGGCCGGCAGCACCGACGCAGCCATGGCCAATATCAAAGGCACCACCGTATTGGAAGACATCGCCGATGTCGATTTTGTTCTGGAAACCGTATTAGAGAAAATGCCCATCAAAAAGGATGTCTATGGCAAATTATCCGCCATTATTAAAGATGATATAATTGTAGCAACCAATACCTCCGCATTATCCATCACCGAAATAGCCAGCACCTACAAACGCCCCGACAAGGTAGTCGGAATGCATTTCTTCAACCCGGCTCAAATAATGAAATTGATCGAAGTGATAGCTGCAGCCCAGACCTCCCGGGAAACGGTTGACGAAGTGTTCGCCCTTGCCAAAGCCATCGGCAAAAAGCCCATTCAGGTAAAAGAAGGCCCTGGATTTGTGGTCAACCGGATTCTGGTGCCGGGCATCAACGAAGCGGCCTTCATATTCTACGAAGGCCTGGCCAATGCTGCCGACATCGACACAGCTATGAAGCTGGGTGCCGGCTGGCCGATGGGTCCCCTGCAGTTGGCCGACCTGGTAGGCATTGATATAGCTCTGGAAGTGGCCAACACCCTCTATGAAGAAACCGGAGATCCCAAATATCGGCCCGCTCCTCCTTTAAAACAGTATGAAAGAGCCGGCTGGCTGGGCATGAAGACCGGCAAGGGATTTTTTGACTACAAGAAATAGACAAGGCTGCACGCTAACACGTGCCTTGATAAAGGCGGGGTGAATAGATGGAATACCAGAATATTATATTGGAAAAAGACGGAAGTATAGGAATACTCTACATCAACCGGCCTAAAGCCATGAACGCATTGAATATTGCCACTATTCAGGAAATAGGTCAAGCAATAGATGAAGTCAAAATGGATAGTGAAATAAAAGCTCTTATTGTTACTGGATCCGGGGATAAGGCCTTTGTAGCCGGAGCAGATATCATCGGTTTCATGGGTTTGTCGCCTGAACAGACCCGGTATTATACCGATGAAGGAGAACAAATTTTTCGCAAACTTGATGCTCTGAGCAAACCGGTTATCGCAGCCGTTAATGGATTTGCCCTGGGCGGCGGCTGTGAACTGGCCATGGCCTGCGACATCCGCCTGGCCGCCGAGGGCGCCGTTTTTGGTCTGCCCGAAGTAAGCCTGGGAGTTATACCCGGCTACGGCGGCACCCAGCGACTGCCCCGGCTTATCGGTGAAGGGCGGGCCAAAGAATTGACCTTTACCGCTGGAGTTATTGACGCTACCGAAGCTTACCGGATTGGACTGGTCAACCATGTCTACCCGTTGGCTGAATTGATGGATGAGGCCAAGAAACTAGCCAAGAAGATAATGAAAAATGCCCCCCTGTCCGTGGGCTATGCCAAACTCGCTATCGGGCAGGGATTGCAGGGGGACCTGGACAGCGGCTTGAGAATCGAATCGAACTTCTTTGGCCTGTGCGTGGCTACCGAAGACATGAAAGAAGGCACCCAGGCCTTTGTGGAAAAGAGAAAACCCCAATTCAAGGGGCAATAGGCGTATTAACAGACGCCATGTAATTAAAGAAGATTAATATAGGGAGGTTTTTTAAAATGGAATTTAACGAAGTCGTAATGGTCAGCGGTTGTAGAACTCCGATAGGTAGATTCTTTGGCAGTTTGAAAGATGTCAGGGCCAACGAACTGTCCATGACAACCGGTGCCGAAGCTATAAAAAGAGCGGGTTTGGATCCCAAGCAAATCGACGAACTGGTCCTGGGCATGTGCATGCACCATGGCAACGGTTCCCTGCCTCCGCGTCAGGTAGCCATGGGAATCGGTATGACTCATGAAAGCGCAGCTTCCCAGGTAACCCAGAACTGTGCCGCCAGTATGAGAGCTACCGAAATTGCCGCCATGAGCCTGGCCCTGGGCAAGACCGAGATCGCTCTGGTAGTAGGAACCGAGAGCATGAGCAACATCCCCTACATCTCCCAAAATACCAGATCTGGAGCCAGACTCGGTGATGCCAAATTGCAGGACGCCCTGCTGTCTGATGGACTTATCGATAAACTGGCCGGCAGCCACATGGGCGGTACTGCTGACAATGTGGCCAAGAAGTGGGGCATTACCAGGGAAGAATGCGACCAGTTGGCTTTGATCAGCCACACCCGGGCAGCCAAAGCGGTTGGTGACGGCGTTTTCGACCGGGAATATGTTCCGGTAGAACTCAAGTCCAAAAAGGGCTCCAAGTTCTTTGATAAAGACGAGCATTTTATTCCTGGCGCCAGCCTGGAAGCAATGGCTAAACTGCCGCCGGCTTTTGGCAAAGACGGTGTGACCACTGCCGCCAACGCTTCCGGCATCAACGACGGTTCCGCCGCAATTGTGCTGATGACCGCGAAAAAAGCGAAAGAATTGGGAATTAAACCTTTAGCCAAGCTGCTCAGCATCTGCACCTATGGCGTAGATCCCTACTATATGGGTATCGGCCCGGCCTATGCTATTCCCAAAGCCCTTAAGATGGCGGGATTGAAATATGACAATGTTGATTACTGGGAAATCAATGAAGCCTTTGCCGCCCAGTTTATCGGTGTAGGAAAGATCATGAAAGAAGAATTTGGCATTGAGATGAATTCCGGCACCCTGGAAACACAGGGCAACATCAACCACAACGGTTCCGGTATCGCTCTGGGCCATCCGGTGGGCTGCACCGGCGCACGCCTCCAGGTCAGCCTCATTCATGAAATGGAAAGAATCGGAGCCACTGTCGGCGGCGCCTCCACCTGCGTAGGCGGCGGACCGGCCATGGCTTGCATCTGGACCCGCGACGTCTAGGTTTTAAAACTGTACCCCTTTATATTAAGCTCTATATATTCTGCCTAAAGGAGATGGACTGCCATCTCCTTGGGGCCACCTTTTTGAGCTGTCAAAAAGCACCCCACAGAAATTACCGGTGCTGTTAGCGGGAAGCTCCCATTGAGGCAGATTGCAGCATGGGAGCTTCAGTTTTATAATAGAAAGCTAAGGAGTGATATAAGATGGCGTCCAATTTTGCTTATACCAACATTAGGGACTTTGAATTTATCGTTCAAGAATGGCTGCCCACCGAGCAAATATTTGCCTATCCGCAATTTTCCGATTACTATTCCAAAGACGATATAAAATCGGTTTTGGGACCGATCTTGAAGATGTGCAAGGAAGTGGTGGAAGCCACCAATGAAGACTGCGACAGCCACCCGGTCAAACTGGAAAATGGCCAAGTTACCCTGCCTCCCAGCGTAGGCCCCCTGTTCAAACAGCTGCAGACCGAGGGCTGGGGTACCAGCAACATCGATGAGTCGGAAGACGCCATGGTTCTGCCCCACCTTCTCCATTCCATGGTCTGGGAACTGCTGCAGGCGGCCAACCCGACTTTTGCACCCTATATCATCCTGACCAGTGGAGCAGCCGGCCTTATTCAGAGCTTTGGCTCCGAAGAAGTCAAAAACATGTTCCTGGGCAAGATGATGGACGGGACCTGGACCGGCAGCATGTGCCTGACCGAAGCCACGGCCGGTTCGGACGTAGGAGACATCCTTTCCAAGGCCTATCCCACCGACGACCCGCGCGTCTTCAAGATCAAGGGCAGCAAGATCTTTATAACCGGTGGCGACAACGATTTTACCGACAATGTCATCCACCTCTATTTGGCCCGGGTGGAAGGGGCCAAACCGGGGACTTCAGGAATTTCGCTGTTTGTTGTGCCCAAGATGTGGGTTAACGAAGACGGCAGCCTGGAAGACAACGATGTTATAACCACCGCGGTTGAGCACAAGATGGGCCAGCATGGCTCCTGCACCGCCGCCCTGGCCATGGGCGAGAGCAACAACTGCCGCGGCTGGCTGCTGGGCAAGAACCCGCTGGAAAACGACGGGGTAGGAGAAGGCATGGCCCAGATGTTCCAGATGATGAACATGGCCCGCATGGAAACCGGACACTGCGCTCTATCATGCATTGCCAACGCTTTTTACAATGCCCGCGACTATGCCAAGGAGAGGATTCAGGGGCGACTGATGACCAATCCCAAGGCTGGCCGTACCAGCATCATCAATCATGAAGACATCAAGCGTACCCTGTTAATGGGTAAGGCGCACGTAGAGGCTATGCGGGCCATGCTCTATAAAACCTATTTCGCCTTCGACGTTCGCCACCATGATCCGGATTCCGAAACACGGGCCAAGGCCAATGAACTGATCGAAATAACCACCCCCCTGTGCAAGGCCTATCCCTCGGATGAAGCCTGGTGGCTGATCGGGGAAGCCATTCAGGTATACGGAGGCTACGGCTACTGCGAAGAATACCCGGTAGCTCAGATCGCCCGCGATGTAAAGATCTACTCCATCTGGGAAGGAACCAACTTCATCCAGTCCATGGACCTGGTGGGCCGTAAATGGGGTATGAAGAAGGGCGCCGCCTTTGCCGCTTTCATCCAGGAGATGAGAGACTTCGCATCGGCCAATGCCGCCAACGCCGAATTTAAGAACGAGTTTGCCAGCTTGAATGCGGCCCTGGACGCCTATGCCAGGATTCAAAAGACCATGTTCACCTACATGGGCGAAAAGCAGATCAACATGCTGCCGGTCCATGCCCGCCGCATATTGACCGCCACTTCACAGATGTACTGCGGCCGCCTGATACTCGATCAGGCTCTGCTCGCGCAAAAGAAAGCGGCTGAAGTCGGCCCCGAGCACTTTGACTACAACTTCTACGCCGGCAAAGTGGCAGCCGCCCGCTACTACTTGATGAACGTGGTTCCCAACGTGTGCATCGCAGCTGACATCGTTGCCTCCGGCGACAAGTCGGTGCTGGATGTTGCAGTCGAATCATTCGAATTTTAAACCAAAGCTCAGAACAGCCCTCTGTATCAAACAGGGGGCTGTTTTTGCAACACGGGCTAGTGGTTTATGCCGTAGGCCTTGATCTTTCGGTGAATAGTTCGCCGGTTGAAGCCCATATCCCGCGCGACCTGAGAGATATTGCCCTTATGTTTGTCGAGCAGTCGAATGATCTCCCGGCGTTCCACCTGGGCCAGCAGGTCCCTGGTCCCGGTGCTGCTTTCGTTATGGATTGCCTCTTTAATGGGAGCCGTCGTATAACCCGGTTCCGGGTCGGGTTGGGCAAATTCAGCGGGAAGGTGGCGGCGTTGCAGATTCCTGCTGTCAGCTACATGTACCATGCGTTCAATAACGTTTTGCAGCTCCCGCACATTGCCCGGCCAGGGATATTTTTCAAAATCGGCATAAATGCGAGGATCTATCTCTTCAATACTTTCATGGTCAAACCCGAAGGTGTTCTTCAGGAAATGCCTGAAGAGCACCGGTATATCCTGGGGGCGTTCTCTCAGAGGAGGAATTTTGATGGCCAGCACATGCAGGCGGTAATATAAATCCTGCCGGAAATTACCTTTCCTAACTTCCTCATACAGGTTCTTGTTGCTGGCGCAGATGATACGCACGTCAACCGGGATCAAACGGTTGCCGCCCACCCGGGTAATACTTTTCTCCTGTATTACCCGGAGCAGAGCGCTCTGTTCTTCCAGGGGCATATCGCCGATTTCATCGAGAAAAATGGTTCCTCCGGCGGCCAGTTCGAATTTGCCGGGATTCCCGCCCTTCTTGGCTCCGGTAAAAGCGCCTTCGGCGTAGCCAAACAGTTCGCTGGCGATCAGTTCACGGGGTATGGCGCCGCAGTTTAAGGCCACAAACGGCCCCTTGGCCACCCGGCTTTTATTGTGAATGGCCTGGGCAAACAGTTCCTTGCCGGTTCCGCTTTCGCCCTCTAAAAGCACATTGCTGTTTTTGGAGGCTGCCATCCGGGCGAGCTCTATGACCTGGGCCATCACCGAGCTCTGAAAGACAATATCCTCGAAGCGGAATTTGGCGGCGGCTCCCGTGAAACGGTTTATCAAACGGTGGACTTCTTTGATGGGGCGCACAATAATAACGCCCCGCTGTATTTCTCCCTGTTCATTGTAGATGGGGGACCCGGAAGCCAGGAAATGAACATTCCCTTTTCGGGTGGTAATCATATATTCTTCGTCGCGAAAGGGCTGGCCCAAGTTCAGCATTCTCCATAAAGCCGATTTGTCTTTGTTATTGGCGCAGATGGGCAGAAACTCCAGGCTTTCTTTCAATATTTCCCGGGCGATCGGATTCATATCCTCCACATTGCCGCGGGGGTCGACGATCATGAGGCCGTCCGACATATTGGTTATGATATTGCGCAGTATGTTGTTGGTTATGGAGATATCCTGGTTGATTTTGTTGAGCTGCGCGGTTCTCAGCACCACCCGATCTTCCATCTCTCTTTGCGATTTTTGCAGCTCGTCTTCAATCCGCTTGCGCTCACCGATATCCAGAGCGGCCGAAATGGTGGAGCAAACCCCGCCGGTTTCGATGTTGGTGTTCAATATCTCTATCCAATGCTGACGGCCGCTTTTATCGATTACGATGATTTCATAGCGGTCGGGAACCGATTCCTTTTTAATGCGCAGCCGGTTCCTTTCGATCATCATATCCTGGTATTCCGGATGAACCACGTCCCACCAGTTCATGCTGCGAAGTTCGGACATGGTATAGCCCAGAGTAGCCAGCGTGGCAGGATTAACGTAGGTAAAGCGGTTGCCCTGAATGGAAAACATATAAAGGGGCATGTTCTCCATAAAGCCCCGGTACATCATTTCATCACAATTCCTGATATTCTGCTCTTTCTCCAGGTAATCAATAAAACCATTCATATACACACCCCCAATGCCAGGTGGCTCCTGGCCATGGCACTAGTACACTGTTGGGCGACTGCTAAACTGGCGAAGGTGATTCTGGTGGAAATGCTATATAGGAAAATCTGATTTTTAGAAGTGAGTGTTAAAACTGTTGTATATTATTTATTCTATTCCAAAACCCACCTTTCTTACAAATGATTTGCCAATTAACTTCCTTCACTAAGCATTATATGAGCCATATAGGTCTCAGGTGAGACATCTCTTTCTCCCGGTGGGACATCCGAGTCGCACCTCAATTTATTACGAGGTGGATTTATCAAACGCTGATCAGTGTTATGAGCAATTATTTCTGGCATTGGATTTACCGGTTTTTGGGGGCATAAGATCAAAAAGCAGATTGCTTCCGCTTGGTCTATGCCTCCTTGGCATCTTTATTGCGATTATATATGGACAAAGAAAGGGGGTAGCTATAGATGAGTGTCAAGGAGGAGTATAAAAAAAGACTTAAAAATCCGCTGGAAGCAGTCCAACTGGTCAAAAACGGAGATCGGATCATCACGCCGCTTGCCAACGGCATACCCGTCGCGTTGCTCAAAGCGCTGAATGCCCGGGCTGATCTGGAAAACGCCAGCGTATACAGCGGCATTGAACTCTTTCCCCTGGAGCTTTACAAGCCGGATCACAACCAGGGTGTCAATGTAAACAGCGTATTCCTGGGCCCGGCGGTCCGGCCCGGGGTTGAACGCGGCTGGATTTCCAAGGTGCCGGGAAGATTGGGCCAGTGTCCGGAGATCATCCGGCGGCACCTGCCCATGGATGTGATGATGGCGGTGGTTTCGCCCATGGATGAACACGGCTTTTTCAGTATGGGGACCAATCCTGATTATTGTTATTCAGTAAGCAAAATGCCTGCCACCCGCCATATCATCCTGCAGGTCAGCGAAGCCATGCCCCGCACCTGGGGGGACAACCACATCCATATCAATGAAGTGTCTGCCGTTGTGGAGTTCACCCAGCCCCTGGTCGAGCTGCCCGATTTTCCCATGAGCCAGGAGGATGAGGCCATTGCTCACGCCATAGCCGAAATGATCGAAGACGGCTCCACCCTGCAGCTCGGCATAGGGGGCATTCCCAACGCAGTTGGCACCTTCCTGGCCGAAAAAAAAGACCTGGGGATCCACACCGAAATGTTCTCCGATGCCATGCTGGAACTGTATAAAGCCGGAGTGGTTAACGGGAGGCAAAAAACCCTTAAACCGGGCAAGTGGATCGGCTGTTTCGCGCTGGGCACCAACAAACTCTATCAATTCATCAATGACAATCCCATGACTGAACTGCATTCCAGTGAGTGGGTCAATGATCCCACGGTTATCGGTTTAAACCAGAAAGTGGTATCTATCAATACGGCCATGGAAGCCGATCTGAGCGGCCAGGTCAATGCCGAAGCGATCCGCCGGACGCAGTATTCGGGCATGGGCGGCTTTATCGACTTTATTGAAGGAGCCTGGCGTTCCAAGGGGGGCAAATCCTTTATTGCCATGCGTTCCTCCTATAAAGATAAGGAAGGAACCTTGCGATCGCGCATAGTCAACACCCTCTACCCCGGTGCGGTGGTTACCGGCAATAGATGCCAGGTTGAATATATTGTAACTGAATACGGCGTAGCCCTGCTCAAAGGCAAAAGCGTCAAAGAGCGGGCCAAGAGCCTTATCGCCATCGCCCATCCCAACTTCCGCGATGAATTGTGCTTCCAGGCCAAGCAGTTTAAATATATCGACTAGAAGCTTTACCCGGCATATTGTTTCGTTTAATAATTTCATTTCTTATGATTGGGGGTTTATGTTTGTGAAGAAAAAAATCGGTAAAGTCGCAATTTTAGGTTCCGGAACCATGGGAAGCGGAATCGCAGCGCATCTGGCCAATGCCGGCATTCCCAGCTGCCTGCTGGACATAGTTCCCCGGGAGATCTCCGAGCAGGAGCAAGCCCAGGGTATCACCACCGACAGCCCGGCCTTTAGAAACAAGATAGCCGAGGCCAACAAGGCCGCCCTTCTAAAAACCAAACCGGCCGCCTTGATGAGCAAGGACGATGCCGCCCTTATTACGGCCGGCAATATGGAAGACCATCTGGCCTGGCTGGGCGACTGCGACTGGGTGGTTGAAGTTGTGCCGGAAAACATCGCCATAAAAAAGTCGGTATTGAAGCAGATAGCTCCGCATATAAAACCGGGAACCATAGTCACCAGCAATACATCCAGTATCTCCATCAATGGAATCGTGGAGGATATGCCGCTGGAATTCAAACAGTACTGGATGGGAACCCACTTCTTTAATCCGGTCCGGTACATGAAGCTTCTGGAATTGATTCCGGGCCGGGATACCTTGCCGGAGGTCGTGAGCTTTATGGCTGATTTCGGCGAGAGGGTTTTGGGCAAAGGCATCGTCTACGCCAAAGACACTCCGGCCTTCATTGCCAATCGCCTCGGCAACTGGGCGGGGCCTTCCTGCCTGAACCTGATGCTGGAACTGGATATGACGGTTCCTGAAGTCGACGCCATTACCGGAAGCGCCATCGGACGCCCCGGAATGGGCACCTGCGGTCTCTTTGACATGGTCGGGGTGGACATCGCCGTTCTATCCACCGCTGAAGTCAAGCACAATGTAAGCGTTCCGGAAGAAAAGGCCATGTACACCCTGCCGCCCTTCTGCCAGCACATGCTGGACAATAAAATGCTGGGGGCCAAAACCAGAGGCGGGTTTTATAAAAAGTTCGGCAAGGAAAAACGGGTGCTGGATGTCAATACCTTTGAATACGTTCCTATTCAAAAGCCTCAATTTGCCAGCCTGGCCCTGGCCAAAAAGGCCAAAAGCCTCCCGGAAAAGCTGGAAGCCTTCTTTGAAGGCGACGATAAAGCCGCCCGCTATATCTGGAGGCATATCAGCGGGCTTTTCCTCTACGCGGCATCCAAAATTCCCGAAGTGTCTGACGACATCCTGAATATGGACCGGGCCCTGTGCTGGGGCTACAACCACAGCAAAGGCCCCTTTGAGCTGTGGAGCGGGCTGGATCTCGAAAAATATTTAGCCCGGATGGAAGCCGAGGGGGCCAGCATCCCCGGGTGGATTAAAGAAATGCTGGCGGCCGGGATCAAGTCCTTCTACAAGAGCGAAGCCGGAGTTGACTACTACTATTCCATAGCGGACCGGAAATATGTTCCCATTGAACACAAGCCGGAGCTTATCGTCTTAAAAGAGCTACGGGCCCAAAACAAGGTGGTCAAGGACAGCGAAGCGGGCACCCTTTATGACATCGGCGACAACATTCTATGCCTGGAGATGCACACCAAAACCTCTTCTATAAATCCCGACCTGATTGACTTTTTCCGGGAAGCCCAGGATGAGCTGGAAAAAAATTGGGACGGCCTGGTGGTAACCGGCTCGGGCAGCAATTTCTGCGTCGGGGCCGATCTGTCGGTGGTCGTAAAAATTGCCAGTGAACAGAAGTGGGAGCTGGCGGATCAAATTCTGGCCAAGAACCAGAACGTCTTCCGCCGCAACAAGTATTCCAAAAAGCCGGTGGTCATGGCCGTGCACGGCATGGTACTGGGCGGCGGCTGTGAAATGATGATCCAGGGTTCGGCCATTCAAGCGGCCGGGGAGAGCTATATCGGCCTGGTTGAAGTCGGTGTGGGCCTCATCCCGGCCGGGGGAGGCATCCGGGAAGCGGTGCTCAAAACCTATGAAAAGATAAAGGGAACCACGGCCGCGCCGGTGGATATGATCATGCCCTATTTCCAGAATATCGCCATGGCCAAAGTAGCCACCAGTGCCAAAGAGGCGGTGAAGCTGGGCTACCTTAAACCGACCGACGGAATCACCCTTAACAGCGATTACCTGCTCAGTGACGCCAAAAACCGGGTTTTAAATATGATTGCAGAAGGCTACCAGCCTCCCCGGCCGCAGAGCGTTCCGGCCTTCGGCCAGACCAACATGGCCCTGTTGAAAGTGGGCACCAGGATGATGCTGCAATCGGGGGTCATCAGCGAACATGACTGGAAGATCGCCTGCGGGATCTGCGACGTCATGTCCGGCGGGAATCTGACCAGGGACACTCTGATGCCGGAAGAATATCTGGACGATCTGGAGCGGGAAGTGTTTCTGGACCTGGCCCGGCAGCCCAAAACCCAGGAACGGATCATGCATATGCTGAAAACCGGCAAGCCCCTGCGCAATTAGAGTCAGGAGGGCATGAATATGAGGGAGGTATTTAATGTGAGAGAAGCAGTAATCGTTTCCGGAGTCCGCACCGCGGGAGGCAAGTCTCCGCGGGGAACCTTGAGAGATACCAGGCCGGAGTTCCTGGGCAAAATCTGTATGGAGGAAGCTATAAAGAGGCTGGGGCCGGCTTTTTCATCCGCAATGATCGACGACGTGATCTGGGGCTGCTCAACCCCGGAACAATCCTGCGGTTTAAACACCGCCCGGGTGACCGCTCTTTATGCCGGTATTCCCAATAGCGTACCGGCCGTCACCGTCAACCGTTTTTGCTCTTCCGGTTTACAGGCCATAGCCTTTGCCGCGGAGGCCATCATCAGCAATCGTTGTGACGTGGTTCTAGCCGGCGGGGTTGAACATATGAGCCTGGTTCCCATGGGCGGAATCATCAGGCCCAACGCCGACATCGCCGCCGACCCGGCTATAGCCGATATATATACCAACATGGGCCAGACCGCGGAAAACGTGGCCCAAAGATTTGGGGTAAGCCGGGAAGAGCAGGATGCCTTCGCGGTGGCCAGCCACCAGAAAGCGGCCGCCGCCATGAAGTCGGGGGCCTTTAAAGATGAAATCGTACCGGTGCCGGTAAAAATGACCACCCTGGGCCCGGACCGGAAGCCGGTAAGCAAAGAGATAATATACGACTATGAAGAAGGCATCATCTCAGATGCCAGCCTGGAAAAGCTGGGCAAATTAAAACCCGCCTTTGTTCCAGGAGGAACGGTTACCGCCGGTAATTCATCCCAAACCACCGACGGGGCTTCGGCGGTTGTTCTGATGTCGGCCGACCGGGCCCGGGAACTGGATTTAAAGCCCCGGCTCAAATTCGTGGGTTACGCCGTGCACGGATGCCCGCCTGAAATCATGGGGGTGGGGCCGGTTTATGCCATCCCCAAGGCCCTTAAACGCGCCGGGCTGGAGCTTAAAGACATTGGCCTGATCGAGTTAAACGAAGCCTTTGCCGCCCAGTCCATTTACTGCCTGAGAGAACTGGGCATCAATCCCGACCTTGTCAATGTAAACGGCGGAGCCATCGCCCTGGGCCATCCCCTGGGATGCACGGGCTCCAAGCTGACCGTAACCTTGATGAATGAGATGGAAAGACGCCAGGTGAAATACGGGATGGTCAGCATGTGCATCGGCGGAGGCCAGGGCGCAGCCGGAATATTCGAGCTGTTATAACAGGCTGGGAAAAGGGGGAAGTTACATGGCTACCAATTACATCTATTCCATAAGGGATCACCAGTTTATTCTGAAAGAATGGCTGGATATGGAGCGGGTTTTTGCCACCGAACGCTATAAAGACAGTTACGGCTCTGACGATATCGATTTTATTTTGAACAATGCCCGGCAGATAGCGCGCGAAGTCCTGGCGCCCTGCAATGACGACGGAGACGCCCTGCACGCCACCTTCCAGGAGGGCCGGGTGAAGGTTCCGGAGTCTTTTAAAAAGCCCTACTTTTTAGTTCAGGAAAAGGGCCTGGGATCGAGTAATAAGAATCATCAGGATGAATCGGCCCTGCCCGGCAGTATCTATTCCTGCTGCTGCGAATTGCTGGCCGCCGCCAACGCCGCCCTGGGGCCGTATTTTATGGCCACCAGCGGGGCGGCCGGCCTGATCCAGTCCTATGGCAGCGAGGAGGTAAAAAACCTGTTCCTGCCCAAAATGTTCAGCGGGCAGTGGACCGGGACCATGGATTTAACCGAGCCGGGAGGCGGCTCCGACGTGGGGGACATCCTGACCCGGGCTTACCCGACCGGGCAGCCCGGAGTCTACCGCATCGTGGGCACCAAGTGCTTTATAACCGGCGGGGAACAGGATATAACGGAAAACATCGTACATCTGACCCTGGCCCGCATTGAGGGCGCGGCTCCCGGCACCAGGGGCATTTCCCTTTTCGTGGTTCCCAAATTCTGGCCGGATGAAAAGGGCGCCAAGGGCGAGTTCAACGACGTGGTTTGCACCGGAATCGAACACAAAATGGGCTTGAAAGGCTCGGCCACCGCGGTCATCAACTTCGGTGAAGAGGGCCGATGCCGGGGCTACCTTCTGGGAGACCCTCCCGGCGAAGACGGCGCCGGGCAGGGCATGGCCCAGATGTTCGACATGATGAATGAAGAGCGGATCACTACCGGCCTGGCCGCCTTATCCGCTGCCACCCTGGCTTACAACAATGCCGCCCAATACGCCTCCCAGCGGGTTCAGGGCCGGCCGCTCAGCAATCCCAAGGCGGGGCGGGTGCCCATCATCAAACACGAAGACGTCAGGCGCATGCTCATGTTTCAAAAGTCGCATACCGAAGCCTTCCGGGCCTTGATCGTCTGGACCAACTACCTGATCGACATTGCCGCCCACAGCTCCGATGCCGGGGAAGTGAAGCGGAGCAAAGAATTTATTGAGATCAATACGCCCCTTATCAAGGCCTATTGTTCTGATCAGGGCTTCCAGTGCATTTCCGAGGCTATGCAGGTCTACGGCGGCTATGGCTTTTCCGAGGAATATCCCATTGCCCAGTTGATGCGCGATTCACGCATTTACGGCATCTGGGAGGGCACCAACTACATTCAGGCCCTTGACCTGGTGGGCCGCAAATGGACTATGGCCAAAGGCCAGATTTTCGGCCAGTGGTTTATGGATATCATGGGTTTCCTGATGAAGCACCGTTCCGCACCGGGCTTGGAAAAGGAGTTTGAGCTGGTTCTGAAGGCCGCCCAGAATTACCTGGATATGCAAAAGTTAATCGGGATGTACGTTCAAAATGGTAAAATCGGCATGGCCGGGCTTTACGCCACCCGCATCCTGCACGCCACTGCCAAGGTGATCTGCGCCAAACTGCTCCTGGAACAGGCCTTGATCGCTCAGGAGAAGCTGGCCGCCATTGAACCCGGGCACCACGACTACGCCTACTACCAGGGCAAGATAGGTTCGGCCCGGTTCTATGTGCACAATATAGTGCCCGATGTTCAGACCCTTTTGGCAATCGTCAAGGATGGAGACGCTTCAGCAGTTGAAATACCTGATGAAGCTTTTCTCATCAGGTAGGGGAGGGGATTAGCGGATGAGTAATGTTCTGCTGGACGTAAAAAACGGGGTGGCAACCGTCACCATCAACCGGCCCGAGCTTATGAACGCCCTGAACCTGGAAGTACTGGAGCAGATCAGCCGGGCCTTTGACGACATAGCCGCCGATTCATCGCTCACTCTGGCCGTTTTAACCGGGGCCGGCAGCACGGCCTTCATGGCCGGAGCGGATATAAAGCTGTTTTTGAATATGGACCAGGCTATGGCTCAAGCCGGTTCTGAAACGGGGCAGATGGTCTGCGAGCAGATTGCCAGTTGCCCGGTCCCGGTAATCGCCGCCATAAACGGTTTGGCTTTTGGCGGCGGGATGGAGTTCGCCCTGGCCTGCGATATTCGCCTGGCCTCGGATAACGCCATGTTTGGACAGCAGGAAGTGCTCTGGGGATGCTTCCCGGGCTGGGGCGGCACCCAGCGTCTGCCCCGGCTTATTGGCCGCAGCGACGCTATGAAAATAATACTGACCGGTGAGCCCATAAGCGCCGCCGAAGCATACCGCATCGGCCTGGTCAGCGCCGTATACCCGGCTGCCGAATTTCGCCAGCGGGTAGCGGAATTTACCAATAAAATTTTAAAAAACGGCCGCGACAATATCCGGTACGCTAAAAAAGCCGTTTCCTATGGGGCGCCCTATATTGATCAAGCCGGTTTATCTCTGGAAAACGAACTGTGGGGACGCTGTTTTACCAGCGACGAGCCCCGAAGACGAGTCGAGAAGTTTTTGAATAAAAAGGAAAATCGAAAAGAATAAACGATAAACCATATCGCTGGATGCAGTCGTAAAGCTGGCCGGCCTCAATCTTGGCCGGTTTAATCCCCTCCTTTATCCGCCTACCTTGATATTATTGGCTTTAAGCCAATTTTTATCAAGGCTCATTTTTTTAAATAGGATACTTTGATCCGGGAAAGAATATAAGCGGGCCCACAAATTTTATCGAGGAGGTTAATGGAATGGTTGACGAACGGAGACTGGTTCAATCCTGCGTTTCTCACATCAACAACGCTAAATCTGACATTGAAAGCTTCACTAGAAGTGCTAGGGATCAGAAAATAAAGGATGAACTGGGTTTGGCCTACAACGCCCTGAACGACTGTATCAACCACTGTAACACGGCTCTGAAACAGCTTCAGTAAAGACTTTTCCTATAACCTTCCAAACAACAGGTCCTTCAACGGGCCTGTTGTTTTGCTATGGTTTCTTCCTTAATTTAAACATTCATTCGGTCAATCACTCAATGAGTTTTCATGAGGAACTGATTAAGGGCATAAATGCATAATTAATACTTGATAAAATCTATAATATATATAATAATAATAGCTATAATAGTGTTTGGTTGTGAATAGTAGTTTTTGCTTGTAAATAGAAGCATTTAATTGTAAACAGTTATAAATAGTAAATTTTAATTTAATAATCATAAAAACAAATTCTTGCTATTGAGTGTTTAGATCTTATTGGCACTTATCCTCCGAGCCTGGTTGCCCAGGGGTTTGCTAGGGAAGCCAGGCCGATAGGGTATAACAGGAAACGACGATACCTTCCGTGATGAGAAGGAGAGGCGAGGTTCAGACATAATACAAAACCTTCCTGTGAAGGGAACTAGGTATGCTGAACCGAACCGTTTTGGACCGCTCAGAGTTTTTTAGCATTGGTGGGTTAGGGCAAATATCCGGGCAGGTTGGCATTCAGGTTGGCCGTGTCGGTTGAACCTTGAGCATTGGGTTCGTTGCACAGGGCTTGTATGCCAACTCCGGCCTTGCCCCATTGCTCAAGAGCAGCAATAGAAAGTACATAATCATCTAAAAAGTGTTTAAAAAATAATGAGATAAAGTCTCCGAGCTTTCTATCTAAAGCAATAGCCACGATAGCAAGCCATTGGGTTAGTCTGGAAACGGATTGGCCTCCCATTGTTGGAAAGGAGCCTAAATCTTGGCTAATGAAGATTGGCATGCCAAGGTTGTATGGGCGTAATTTCTGGTAATGGTTTTTTTACGCCCCCAGCCTTCGCTGGAGGCGTTTTTGCTTTTCCCGCTCGGTGCAATTATTGGTTGTTCGGTTCCAATTAGAAACAGATCAACAATTTAAGCAGAGAGGAGGGCACAACCTTGAAGAGGAGGAGAGCAGACGCTTCCCCTTGCGAGGTGAGAATTGGAAGGCGAAAACCAGGAAAGGCGGGGAGGCCTGGTGGCACGATAATGGACTAAATCACTTTTGTCCATTATCCACAAAAGCGATCAGGGGTTTATGCCTACCATCAACCAGATTGACACACAAATGCAACCAAGTACTCTGAAGAGTATTTGCAGATAGTAAGTAATTTAAGGGAGGTAGAGATTGGTGATGAAAGTTACTCGTCGTGGTTTTCTGAAAATTTCAGGTCTCTCCGCTGCCGTATTGGCATCCGGCTTGGGATTTGACCTGGAAGCAACTGCGGCCCAGGGGTATACTCTCAAGCTTGCAGGATGTACCAAGATACCTAGTATCTGCCACTTTTGTTCAGGTGGATGCAGTATGCTCCTGTATATCAAAGAAGGAAAACTGATCCACCTAGAAGGAGACCCGGATCACCCTACCAATGAAGGGACGCTTTGTCCCAAGGCAGCAAGCTTGGCGCAGGTAGCCTATTCCCCGGATCGTCCAAAACAGCCCATGTATCGCGCTCCAGGATCTGACAAATGGGAAAATATTACCTGGGAAGAGGCGATTGAGCGTATTGCCAAGAAAACCAAAGAAGTCCGGGACAAAACCTGGAAGAACACTGAGGAAATAAGCAATGCCAAAACCGGAGCCAAAGAAACGGTTATCGTAAACCGGGCTGAAGGCATTGGCTTTATTGGTTCGGCCGAGGTTGATAATGAAGAATCCTATCTCATTACGAAACTGAGCCGCCTGCTCGGCTCACCTTATCACGAACACCAGGCCCGTATCTGACACGGCCCCACGGTGGCTAGTTTGTCACCTTCATTTGGCCGCGGTGCAATGACTAATTCATGGTCGGATATGAAAAATTCCGAGGTCTTTTTGATTGCCGGAAGCAATTGCGCCGAAAATCATCCGATTGCTATGAAATGGATTAACCGCGCCCGGGAAGAGAAAGGCGCCAAGGTCATTGTTGTTGACCCCCGCTTTACGCGTACCGCCTCGCAGGCGGATATCTTCGCACAGATTCGTCCCGGAACCGATGTAGCTTATTTAGGTGCCATTATCAATTACATTATCGATAAAAAATTCTATGATGAATATTACGTTTTGAATCTCACCAATGCACTTTATAAGGTCAACAAGGCTTACAAATTTGAAGAGGGTATTTTTTCCGGTTTTAATGCCGAGAAAAAGAAATATGACACTGCCAGCTGGGGATACCAGCTCGATGCCGAGAATAAGCCAATAAAGGCTGCCAGCCTGGATGACCCGGATACCGTATTCTCCAAGCTCAAAGTGCACTTTTCCAGATATACCTTCGAGGTAGCGGAGCAAATTTCGGGGATCCCCGCTGCCAAAATCAAGGAAATCGCCGATACGCTCTGCCAGAGAAGACCGGGAAGCATTCTCTATGCCCTGGGTATGACCCAGCATACCACAGCGGTACAGGGTATTCGCTGCTATGCGATTATTCAGCTGCTGCTGGGCAGCATCGGCAAGGCCGGCGGTGCGATCAATGCGTTGCGTGGAGAACCGAATGTTCAAGGTTCCACCGATATGGCCAACCTTATCAGCAACCTGCCGGGGTATATACCTCATCCCACCAATGCGGAAAAAACCCTGCGAGATTATGCGGTAAAACATGGCGCTGCTCAACAAAAACCAATTGTTGCCTTGCTCAAAGCCTGGTTTGGCGCCAATGCCACCGCTGAAAACGACTATGGCTATGATTGGCTGCCCAAGACCAATCCCGCTAACAGTCCAACCTTTGTACAGATGTATGGCAAGATGGGAGAACAATTTAAAATTGTTTTTAGCTTTGGCTCCAACTCGCTGATTTCCATACCCGACTGCTCAATGGTGGGACCGGCTTTTGACCGGCTTGAAATGTTTGTCTGTGCTGACGTATTCGAGACGGAAACGGCTCAGTTCTGGCGTAGACCGGGGGTAAACCCCAAGGATGTTCAGACTGAGGTTATCTTCCTGCCCGCCGCTTTCGTCTATGAAAAGGCCGGCACTATGAGCAACTCCGGCCGCTGGATTCAGTGGAAAGATGCCGCGCTTAAGCCGCTTAATGAATCAAAACCCGACCTGGATATGCTGGATCACATTTTTAAGAAAGTCCGTGAGCTTTATGCCGGCAGCGCGGATCCCAAAGACGCTACGATTTTGAAGGCCCGCTGGGATTATGGCGACCATGAGCCAAGTCCACTAAAGGTACTACAGGAGCTCAGCGGCTATGATGAGACCACCGGACAGCTTCTTCCCACTATAGCTGATTACCTTAACGCTCCGATTGGCACGGTTTCCACCGGATGCTGGATCTATGCGGGTTGCACCGGAAATGGCAACTTGTGTGCTCGCCGGGATAATTCCGATCCGTCAGGTCTGGCCCTGTTCCGGGGCTGGAGTTTTGCCTGGCCGGGAAATATTCGCATCCTGTATAACCGGGCTTCTTGCGACGCCTATGGAAAACCTCTGGATCACAACCGTAAACTGATCTGGTGGGATGCCGCGGCAGGCGCCTGGGCCGGAAATGATGGCGCCGATGTGCCGGATAAGACCAAAGGGCCTGATACTCCTGAAGGGCAGATGGCGTTCCGCATGAATCCGGAAGGTGTGGGCCGACTATTCACAGCTAGCTATACAGGCGGTGTTCCTGCAACTCCCCCGGCAGACGGTTTGCCGGCTATTCCGACCCGTGGTGCGGGAATAACTGTGGATGGACCGTTCCCCGAATTCTATGAACCCATTGAAAGCCCGACCAGCAATATACTGCATCCAGTTGTATCTAACGTTCCTGTGGCGCCGGTTATCTCCACGAAAATCGGCTCACCCGGCGATTATCCTTATGTCCTCACCACCTATGGAGTTGTCGAGCACTTCTGCGCCGGAGGAATCACCCGCAACATTCCCTGGCTGAATGAGCTTATGCCCGAACCTTTTGCCGAAATCAGCAAAAACCTGGGTCATAAACTGGGCGTCAAAGAAGGAGACATGGTAGAGGTATCCTCGGCCCGCGGTAAAGTCATCGTACGTGCTTTAGTAACCGACCGTATTCAAACTCTAAAAATAAACGGAAAAGACACGGAAACCATTGGTATGCCATGGAGCTGGGGTTTTGCCAGCTTGAGTCCCGGCCCCAGCACGAATAATCTGACAATGGCTGCCCTGGACCCCGGCGCGGGGACTCCGGAGTATAAATGCTGTCTTGTCAACGTAAGGAGGGCATAACAATGACGACACCGAAAATGGTCTTTATCGACACTTCATTATGCACCGGTTGCAAAGCCTGTTCGGTGGCCTGTAAAGCCTGGAACGACCTTCCGGCCGAAAAGACCCAGTTGCTTACCAGCTATCAGGCGCAAGGAGATTTCACTCCCAATACCTGGACCTATGTCAGGTTCAGAGAAGAATACAAAGATAACAAAATGCATTGGAACATGATCAAACTCCAGTGTTTTCACTGCGCAGAACCTGCTTGTCTGAAGGCCTGCCCTTCCA
Source organism: Syntrophomonas sp. UBA5314 (assembly GCA_002410325.1). GTDB lineage: Bacteria > Bacillota > Syntrophomonadia > Syntrophomonadales > Syntrophomonadaceae > UBA5314. The sequence continues at coordinate 406 of DHRK01000007.1, read as the reverse complement.
AGGCCATCTACAAGACGGAATCGGGATATACTATCATTGACCAGGACAAATGCATTGGCTGCGGCTATTGTGCGCAAAACTGCCCCTGGAATATTCCCCGGACAGATTCAGCCAAGAATAAAACCTCCAAATGCACCGGTTGCGTCGACCGCGTCGAAAACGGCCTTCTGCCCGCCTGCGCTCATACCTGCCAGCCCGGGGCGATACATTTTGGAGAGCGTGATGCGATCATGGCCAAAGCCAAGGCTAGGCTTGCCGAACTTCAAAACCACAACCCCAAGGCCAACCTGTATGGCAATCAGTGGATGGGTGGAACCACTTACCTGTACCTGCTGCAAGACCGGCCTGATGCCTATGGACTGCATCCGAATCCTTCCACGCCGATAGCCTTGACCATTTGGAAAGA